>NZ_JALHMP010000013.1 GCF_022843985.1 Phreatobacter sp.
ACGCCCTTCATCCCCCCTCCACCGCTCAAAAATGAACGGCGAAGCTCATGGTCCAAAGGGGTCAAAATTGAACGCCTATCCCCTCGCTCAGGGGGTCAATATTGCGTGCCGATTCACAGTCGCCGGGCTAACGGAACCATCGGGTGGAACCCTGCTGCTCGATGGCCGGGACCTGACGCACTTGCCAGCCTATCGGCGCGACATCGGCGTCGTGTTCCAGAACTACGCGCTGTTTCCGCATCTGTCGGTCTTCGAGAACATCGCCTTTCCCCTCCGGATGAGGAAGCGGCCGGACGCGGAAGTCGAGAACGCGGTTGCCGAGGCGCTGGATCTCGTTCAACTCCCCCACCTCAGGGATCGCCTCCCCCGCCAGCTGTCCGGCGGACAGCAGCAGCGCGTCGCCTTCGCGCGGGCCATCGTCTTCAAGCCGTCGCTGGTCCTGATGGACGAGCCTTTGGGCGCCCTCGACAAGAAGCTGCGCGACGAACTGAAGCTTGAGATTCGCCGGATCCACCGTGAGCTGAAAACGACGATCGTCTATGTGACGCATGATCAGGAGGAAGCGATGCTGCTCTCCGATCGCATCTGCCTGATGAACAACGCCAGGGTCGAACAGCTCGATGTCCCTCTGGCGCTGTACGAACGACCGGCCACACGATTCTCGGCCACTTTCCTCGGCGACAGCAATATCCTCGAAGGTGTCGCGCGTGATTCAGCCGTCCGGGTCGGCGGGCTGACCCTGGCCACCGCCCATGCCGATCGCCTGCCGGCGGACGGCGAGCCGGTCGGCGTGATGATCCGGCCTGAACGCATTCGCCTTGTTGCTGCCTCCGGCGGTATCGCCGCCCGGATTGCGACCGTGATCGACCTCGGCAATACCCGCCGCATCTCCGTCATTGCCGGAGAGGGCCTCACCCTCAACGTCGTGACCATGGGCGGAGGGACCTGCCCGTCCCCCGGGCAGCAGGTGGGACTCGAGATCCCGGCCATCGATGTTGTCCCGCTTGCAGCGGTGGCCATCGCATGAACAGGGGGCGCTCGGTCCAGGTTCTGTTGCTCGCCCCGGCGATGGCTCTGCTCGGCGCCTTCTTCATCATGCCGATCGGCGGTTTTCTGCTTCAGGGCTTCACCGCGAGCGACGGCAGGCTCACCCTCGTCCACGCCGACCGCATGTGGACGGCGGGAACCTATGCGCAGGTGATGTGGACGTCGGTGAAGATATCCTTCTGGGTGACCCTCCTTTCGGTTCTCGTCGGATATCCCGCCGCCTATGTGATAGCGACGGCTGACAAGCGGTCGAAGGGCTACTGGGCTCTTTTCGTCCTCCTGCCGTTCTGGTCGAGTTTCCTCGTGCGCACATTTGCCTGGATCGTGCTGCTGGGCAGGCAGGGCCCGGTCAATACAACGCTCTGGTCCTGGGGATTTGACCGGGCCGACCTGCTCTACACCTGGGGCGCGGTCATTGTCGGAATGGCCAACGTCCTGGTGCCCTTCGCCATCCTCACCATGGTCGGCGTCATGGAGAAGGTGGACCGGTCGCTGGTCGCAGCTGCCGGAACACTCGGCGCACGGCCCGTGCAGGCGTTCTTCTGTGTCTACCTTCCCCTTTCCATGCCCGGCGTCACCGCCGCCGCCATCCTCGTTTTCATCACTGCACTGGGCTTCTTCATCGCGCCAGCGCTGCTCGGCTCGGCGCGGGAAACGATGATCACGCAATTGATCATCCAGCAGGTGATCGAACTCGCAAACTGGCCCTTTGCGGCCATTCTGTGCTGGCTGTTGCTGAGCTGTGCCCTGCTGATCTTCTTGGTGTTCGATCGGCTGTTCGGGCTCTCCGCCCTGGCCGGCGAGGCACGGGCGGCAACCGGCGGCTTGATCGCGCGGATCGGCCGGCAGGGCGTGCGACTGTCCAGCGCCGTCGGCGACGGCCTGGCGCGACTCGCCGAGTTGCTGCACTGGCCCGCACCCGTTTCACCGGATGTCGCGAATCGCACCCGGTTCGCCGCCGCCCTGGTGATCCTGTTCCTGATCGCCCCGTTGCTGCTTCTGATTCCGGTCTCCTTCTCCGGACGGCCGTTCCTGTCCTGGCCACCGACCGACATCGGACTGGGATGGTATCGCGAGGCGCTGACCTCGCCGGTCTGGCTCGCGGCCACCATGCGCTCCTTCGCGGTGGCCTTCCTGACGGCACTGATCTGCTTCCTCGTTGCGACGCCCGCGGCCTTTGCCTTCCTGCGCCTGTCCGGACGGTCCGCGAGCGCCGTCTTCGCACTGATGATCTCACCGCTGCTTGTCCCGCGCGTGGTGATCGCGGTAGCCCTGTTCTGGGTCTATGCCAAACTCGGCCTCGTCGGCACGATAGCCGGGCTCGTCATCGGACATGCGGTCATCGCTCTGCCCTTCTTCTTCATCGCGGTGATCGCGGTGCTCAAGACCTATGACCAGCGGCTCGACCTCGCAGCGGCGTCACTCGGGGCGTCGCCGCTGCAGACGGCCCGCCGCGTGACCCTGCCGCTGATCGCCGGAGGCCTGACCTCTGCCGCGCTCTTTGCCTTCGTGGTCTCGCTTGACGAGCTGAACATCGCCCTTTTCGCCTCGGGTGGTCTGCAATCGACCCTCCCGAAACTGATGTGGGACGAAGCGACGCTCCGGTTCTCTCCGCTGCTGGCCGCCGTCTCCACTCTCGTTCTCCTCCTGATGAGCAGCGTCGTGCTGGTCGCGGCACGTTTGCGCAACACATGAGTTCCTGATGCCTCTCCACTACGAAAAGTCCGGCCCGATCGCGACGTTCACCATCGACAACGGGAAGGTGAATGTTTTCACCCCGGAGATGCATCTGCAGCTCTATGATGCCCTGGTCGACTTCCAGCGCGATCCGCTGATGCGTGTCGGCATCCTCGCGGGAGGCCAAGGGCGCAGCTTCTGCGCCGGCGACGACATCAAGACGCCACTTCCCGCCCTCAGCGCACATGAAGCGCTTGCCGCCCATCTGGCGCCGCATGCGCATGAACCCGAGAAGGGCCTGACCCGGCCCGGCTGGGAACAGGACGTGATGCGGCTGAAGCGCAACAAGCCGATCATCGGCGCGGTCGACGGCTACTGTCTCGGCCAGGGTCTGATCTATCTCCTGTTGCTGACCGATCTGCGCCTGGCAACGCCCGAGGCCAGCTTCGGCTTCCCGGAGATCGCCTATGGGATGGGCGGCGCGGGTGGAATGACACGCCTTGGCCGGCACATTCCCCATGCCCTCGCCATGGAGATGCTGTTGCTGGGCCAGCGGATCGATTCAGCCACGGCCCACCAGTTCCGCATGATCAACCGGATCGTCCCGCAGGACGACCTGATGGCTTCGGCGCGGGACATGGCCGAGGCCATCGCCCGGCACCCGCCGGTAGCGGTCCAGCTCGAACTCGACGCCTACAACCGCTGCATGGACATGCCCAAAGAGCAGGCCGCTGACTACGCCGGCACTCTCTTTCGCTTCCAGCGCGTCGCCTATGACCGCCCGGCAGGCAATGACGGCTTTTTCCGCGAACCGGAGGGCAAGTGATGGGAGGCAGGGCAGAACCGGGCTTCGCCGCCAAAGTTGCCGCAGAGAAGGCGCGAACACGAGCGCTCGAAGCCGGCTACCTGACGACCACCATCGGAGCCTTCGTTTCACACTGCGCCCGGAACCATGGCGACAGGCTGCTGTTCGACGTTTTCTCCCGCGGAGAGACGATCACCTATGCCGGGGCCGACCGGCGGTCCAACCGGATCGCGCACGCACTCGCGGGGCTCGGGGTCCGAAAGGGCGACCGGGTGGCGGTCATGCTGCCCAACCGGCTGGACTATCCGCTCGTCTGGTTCGCTCTCGCCAAGCTTGGCGCAGTCCACGTGCCGGTGAACACCCGCTATACCCCGCGCGAGATTGCTTACGTGACCTCCGACTCCGGGGCATCCCTGGCCGTTGTCGATGGCGCATTCGTCAAGACGTTCAGGGAAATGGAGCCTCGTCCGGCCGCCCTGCCCGACGACCGCATCGTCGTTCTCGATGGCGCGCCGGCCGGGTGCCACGACTTCGAAGCCCTCGTTTCGGCTAGCCCCGATACGTCGATCCCGGATCGGGGCGTCATGCCGGACGATCTGATGAACATCCAGTACACGTCGGGAACGACGGGTTTCCCAAAGGGCTGCATGCTCAGCCACGACTACTGGATGCTGACCGGACAGACTGCGTTCCACTGGGACGCCGTGCCGGCCGAGAGGCTTCTGACGGCACAGCCGTTCTTCTACATGGACCCGCAATGGCAGTCCCTGAAGACGATGGTTGCCGGCGGCACCCTGTTCATCGCGCCGCAACTGTCAGGAACCCGCTACATCGGCTGGCTCAAGGCGACCCGCGCCGACTGGTGCCAGTTTCCCATCCTGATGACGCGCCAGCCGGAAGCACCGGATGACGGCCAAACCGCCCTTCGACAGACGGCCTCCTTCGGCTGGGACCCCGAAACCTGCCGGGCCTTCCGGCGTCGCTTCGGGGCCCTCGCCCGCGAGGGTTTCGGCATGACCGAGATCGGGCTCGCCACCTGGATGACGCCGGCCATGGACGAGATGTACGACTCCGGCAGCGTCGGCTTCGACGCTCCCTTCCGCGAAACCACGATCCGCGACGCCGAGGGGCGGCCGGTGGTGCCCGGAGAGCGGGGTGAATTATGGGTGCGCGGGCGCTCCCTGCTGAAGGGCTACTGGAATCGCCCCGAAGCGAATGTCGAGAGTTTCCGGACTGCCGAAGATGGCGGGCTACCGTGGTTCCGAACCGGCGACCTGTTCGAGGCGGACGAACACGGCTTTCTCTGGCTCGTGGGGCGGCTCAAGGACATGATCCGCCGTTCCTCGGAGAATATCGCGGCTCGGGAGGTGGAAGCCGTGGTGCGCGAGCTGGATGCCGTCGAAGATTGCGCGGCCGTCCCGGTGCCTGACCCCAGGCGAGGCGAAGAGGTGAAGATCCTTATCCAGCTGAAGGGCGGGCTGCCAAGAGGCGCCCTTTCGCCCGAGGCCGTGCTGGCCCATTGCCGGACGCGGCTGGCAACCTTCAAGGTTCCCCGCTTCTATGCATATGTCGACAGCTTTCCGCGGACCGTCTCGAACAAGATCGAAAAGCGGGAGCTCATCAGCTCCGATGACCCCACTGCGGATTCCTGGGACGCTGAAAGTCCTCACGCTCTGACCACCGCGAGCGACCATCAGCTGACGGCGAAAGGTCCGGAAAGCAAATAGACGGCCGACCGGCCTGTTGGTCCTCGGCGCCGAACCGCAGGTCGGACCGGGTCAACGGCAGAGGTCGCCTTCGCGCCTCCTTGCCGGACATTCTGGAAGCGCCAATTGGCAGACACTGCGCGTCCACCCGCCCCTGTGGCCGGGAAGCAATGATGATCATGGCATGCACGGTCGTTGGGGGGCTCTCTGCTCCTTGCGCCGTGCCCGTCAATCCCATCGGGCCTGCGGCGCGACCTATCTGAAGACACATGCAGTTGTCCTAAGCAGTGGCGCGCACAGTTCTTGGCCGCCATTTGCCATTGGCACGGCCGCAAACATCACCTCGACGGAAATCTCCATCGCGGGTCTCGCCCGTCCAAATTTGATCGACCAACGGAGTGACTTGAATCTTGGAGCCGGTGCGCCTCCGCCGCAGTCATTCACTCGACATCCGTCGCTTCTGGGTTGCCGGATGACCGACAGGCCAGGGGTCCGAAAAGGCGCGATTCTCGATGAAGGACTGATCGGTCAGGCTTCTGAGGAAGGCAATGAGATCCGCTCTCTCCTCGTCGGCCAGCCGGAACCCCTGGATGAGGAAATCCTTGAAAGGGCTGTCTGCGCCGATGCCAGCGTTCGGCCCTGCATGAACGCGCCGTCCGCCGGCCTCGTAATGCCGCACCACCTCTTCAAGTGTGGCGATCGAGCCGTCATGCATATAGGGCGCGGTTAGTTCCACGTTGCGGAGCGAGGGCGTGCGGAAGCGGCCCATATCCTCGGCTTTGCCGGTGTGTTCGATGAGGCCCGGCGCGCTGCGGGGATAGGCGCCCTCTGCGCCGATATTGTAGAGGCCGTTGTTGTGGAACCCGACCTCAGGGAAGGGCATGCGCGAGGATTGCCAGGTGTTGGTGAAATTGAACCCCGAATGGCAGTGGTAGCATTCCAGCCGATGATCAAAGAACAGGGCCTCGCCCCGCTTCGCTTGCTCGGACAGCGCCATCTCGTCGCCGCCGTACTTGTAGCGGTCATAGGGGCTGGTGGCCGAGATTAGGGTGCGCTGGAAGGCCGCGAGCGCCCGGGTCAGCGTGAAGAGCGAGATCTCGCCGCCGCGCTCGGGAAAGGCTGCTCGGAACAGGCGCTGGTAGTCGGCATCGGCACTGAGGGTCGCGAAAAGTGTCTCTTCCCGGCCTGCCATTCCCATCTCCTCAGGATGGGTGCCGAAAATGGGGATGAGCGCCTGGAATTCCAGGCTGGTCAGGTTCGGATTCGACCAGGTCAGAACCGGTAGATAGCCGACATTGGCGAGCCCCATGGCATTGCGATGGGCCCGCTCGCCGTCCACCCCGACTGCAAGGGGGCGGCGATCGGCAAAACCATGCTGGGGCAAGTGGCACGAGACGCAGGCGAGCGTCCCGTCGCGCGACAGCCGGGCGTCGTAGAAGAGGTGCCGCCCAAGCGCGACCTTCTCCGCCGACATGGGGTTGTCCGCGGGGACCGGCGGTGGCGGTAACCAGGCGGGGATGTCCCATCGGAACGGGGACTGAGGCGATGCAGCGCGGCCGGCGGCGAGGCCGACGGCGAGCATCGCCAGCGCACCGGCGAGGAAGGCGCTCGCCTGCCAAGCCCGTGCAGTGGCTGACGCGGTTATTCTCTTCGGAGACTTGGGGCTTCGTAACATGATGGCTCGGAGCGGGACCGGTGCCGTGGCCCTCCGGAGAGGACCACGGCGTCGAAGGGGACGGGTGTCAGCGCACCGACAGGAGTTCCTGGGCAGCCGCGGGCTGCCCTCCATAGGCAAGTCCCATGGCCGCCATCACGGTTAGACAGTCGGCATCGTTGGGGAAGGACATGCAACCGGCTGGAGTCTCGGGGGCGTTCGTGTCGACATTGGCCTTGGCGAGCACACGCGCGGGATCGATGACAACGACATTGCGGGCAGCGTCGAAACGCGCGAAGCGCACGGCGATCCGGTTGGAATGGGTGCACTGCGTCGGCGCTTGCGTGCGTGACGGCGCCGTACAGACGGTCGAACCGAGATGCAGGGACCAGCCCGACGGCGTGGCGGCCGCGGGGGCGCCGCCGTGGCCCGCTGCCCCGTCGGTCTGCCGGACCGGCTGCCCGGCCGTCGACAGGTCGACCTTGATGAACTTGTAGCCGACCTGCCAATTCCAGAACATGGCGGTAAGGTTCAAGGGCGACGGGGCGAGGGTCGGGTCTGCGTGGTTGAGCGCGAAGGGCACGCCCACCGTCAGGACGAGGCCGACATAGTCGCCGCGCGGCACCGAGCCGCGGATCGTGTCGTTGGTCGCCGCTGTGCCGTTGGTGCAGGCCCCCTGACCGTTCTCGAAGTCGAGCAGGGCGACGTTCTGGTGCTGCCAGCGCCCGTCCTGGTCGAGGTCGACGAACACTGCCGACCCGTCGGCCCGCAGCAGGGCGACCTCCGAGACATAAAGGCGATAGTCGGTGACGGAGACCGTGGAGCCTGTCGTCCCGATACCGGAATAGCGCTCGGTGCAGGAGAAGGGCTTGCCGGCGAACTCGCCGGCGAAGCGGATGGCGACCGGCTGGCGGTCATTCGCAGAGGCCGCCGACGGCGCGATGAGCATGGCGGCTGCGAGCAGGGCAGAAGTGAGGTGACGCATGATGGGCTCTCTCGTTGGAGTGACGGGCGTGGGCGGGGGATCCGGTCAGCGCGCTAGGATCAGGCGCCGAAGCTTTTCGACGCTGGCGATCTGGGCCTCGCCGTAGGAGATCACAGAGGTCAGCCGTCCGGCGGCGCTCATCAGGTAGATCGTCGCCGTATGGTCCATGGTGTAGCCGGCTTCGGTCGGGACCTTGCGATAGAAGGCGCGATAGGCCCGAGCCACGGCTGCGATCTCCTCGGGCGTCCCGGTCAGACCGATGATCCGGGGGTCGAAGGAATCGGTGTAGGCCTTGAGCAGGTCCGGCGTGTCACGCTCGGGGTCGACGGAGACGAAATAGACGCGGAAGTCCCGCGCCATCTCGCCGAGGCCGTTCATGACATGGGTCATTTCGAGCATGCTCGTGGGGCAGACGTCGGGGCATTGGGTGAAGCCGAAGAAGATGGCGAAAGGCTTGCCCGCAAGGCTCGCCGAGGAGAGGCGCCGGCCGTCTTCGTCGGTCAGTTCGAACGGGCCGCCGATATCGCCGTAGCTCGGCTCGACCGACCCCGGGAGCGGCAGGCCGCGGTTCTGCCATAGCAGCAGCCCGAGCCCGCAGAGGGCAAGCAGGACGGCAACCCAGAGCGCCATCCGGACGGTGCGAAGTGCGCCGCTCGTCAAGACCTGGGTCATCGCCGGCTCCTGTCTCGCAGGACCGCCACTGTCCGCTCCTTGAAGGCGGCGAACATGTCGTCCATCAGTTTCGTAGCCTGCGGCCCTGCACCGGCGGGTGTGCCCGCCGCAAAGGGCGGTTGGGGATCGTACTCGGCCAGCAACTGGCAGGCCTTTGCGTAATCTGGGCCGCGCATCAGCGCGACCATGTGCAATCCCATGTCGAGGCCGGCACTGACGCCCGCGCCTGTGACGCGGTTGCGATCGACGACCACCCGTTGGTCGACCGGGATGGCGCCGCCATGGCGCAAAAGGTCGCGCACCACCCAATGCGATGTGGCCCGATAGTCCGTGAGTAAGCCCGCTGCTGCGAGCACGAGCGAGCCCGTGCAGACGCTGGTGACATAGGTCGCGCGTGCCCCGCGGTCGGCGACGAAGCCGAGGCTTTCGTCATCCTCGATGAAGGATAGCGTTCCGGTCGTTCCGCCTGGGACGAAGAGCACAGCTGGTTCGGCTGGGGCCTCGGTGAAGGTCATGGTCGGCAGGATCGAGAAGCCAGTGTCGCAGGCGACAGGCTCGTGCGCCTTGCCAACAAGGTGGACCTTGGCGCCGAGCACGTTGGCGAACATGTATTGCGGGCCGACGAGGTCGAGCGCCGTCATGCCTGGATAGACGACCATCACGATTTGGTCGTTGCGTCGGGCCATCTCCGCCCAATCGGGCGGCATGGGGTGATCATGGTCGGTCGCCAACGCGGCTGATGGCGCCGCCGCTGCACCGGCGGCTATCGCCGCCGACGCCGTCGTGAGAAAATCGCGTCTGTCCATCATCCGGGCCTTCAGAACTTTGTCGACACGGTGAGATAGGCAGTTCGCCCTTCGGCGGGCGCGACCCGGCCGGAGAGATAGGGATAGGGGATGAAATAGCGGCGGTCGGCGAGGTTCTTGCCGACGAGGGCCACCGTCCAGTTCCTGTACTGGTAGGAGATGCGTGCATCGAAGGTGACGAAGGCGGGCGTCCTGAAGACATTGCCGAGTTCCACCACCTGTTCGGAGGCGGCATAGAGCCCGCCCCCTACCGACAGCCCGTCGAGTGTGCCCTCAGTGAAGCGGTAGTTCGCCCATAGCCGCCCTGAATGCCGTGGCACGCCGACCAGGGTCTGGCCGACCAGGGCAGTATTGCCGTCGCGCACGACAGCAGCGTCGATATAGGCGTAGCTGCCGAGGATCGACCAGTTGCGGTTCGGCTGCCAGATCACATCCGCTTCCAGGCCGCGAGAGCGCTGCTCGCCGGTCTGCACCGCGAAGAAGCCGACCGTCGTGGGGACGTTGCGCCGCCGCAATTCGAACAGTGCGAAGGTGCCCGACAACCCGAAGGGCAGGTTAAGCTTCACGCCTGCCTCGAGCTGTTTGGATTCCTCAGGTTTTGCTGGGTCGATACCGGTATAGAAGGTGACGGGCTTGATGCCTTCGGCATAGCCGGCGAAGAGCGAGACGCCCTGGAAGATCTCGAAGGCGGCGCCAAGACGCGGCAGGATCCGCGTGGTGCTGGACTCATGTGTCTTCATGAGTGCCACGTCATTGTCGTTGATCTGCAAATTGGCGATCCGGACACCAGCCAGAAGATGCAGCCTGTTCCAAACCGAGGTTTGCAACTGCAGTGTCGCGCCCATGGTCCGATAGGCGTTGTTGGCGAGCAGATAGGGGCCGTAGAAGGGCCCGCTCTCGGCAAAAGTGGGAAAGACAGGGTTCAGGAAGTCCACAGGGGTGCCGACGTAATCGCCCCACATGCCGCCGCGCTCGACGACGCGGTTGTAGTCGACACCGATGAGCAGGCGGTGTTGTGCAGGCCCGGCCTGGAAGCGTCCGACGAGATTGGTGTTGAAGCTCGTCTCGTTCAGGCGCTCGCGGATCAGCAGGTTGTACACGTCGAAGGTCGATGGCGGCGCCGACGGAGTATTGCGGAGGATTCCCTGCGACGGCTCGTTGAAGCCCGAGGTTGCGATCCGTGCGGTGGTGAAGGTGGACCAAGTCTCGTTGAACGCATGGTCGAAGCGCAGCGTCAGCGAGGCGAGATCGGATGAGGCCTTCGGGATCGTGGGGCTGCTGGGAAACAGCGTGTTGCGGATTGAGATTGACGAGCGGTCGAGTGTTCCGATCGCCGGGAGGCCGGCATAGTCCTGCTGCTCGCGCCGGGAATAGCTGCCCTGGATGGTCAGCGATGTTCCGGCATTGTTGGTGAAGGTCAGCGTCGGGTTGATCGACAGACTGCGGCGGTCGAGCACCTCGATATTGGAGCGTGCGCCCTCGATCTGCCCGGTGATACGGAAGAGCACGGTGCCTTCCGTGTTGAGCGGCTGGTTGATGTCGAACCAGGGTGTCCAGTAGCTGCGCCCGCCCATAGTGATGCCGAACTCGGCGAAGCGTCGGTCGGTCGGCAGCTTCGAGACGACGTTGAGCACCCCGCCGATGGCGTTGGCACCGCCCGAATAGAGCAGGGCCTGCGGACCACGTAGCAACTCGATGCGCTCGACATTGACCAGGAGATCTCGCGCGCCCGGATCATAGTAGTTTGGCAGACCATCGGTCAGCCGTTCGGCCGGAAAGCCGCGGGCCTTGTGGTTAAGTTGACCATAATTGATGGTCGGCAGCGATTGCACGCCGGCGAAATTCGCGAAAACCTCGGCCTGCGAGAGGGCACCTTGCTGTTCGATCAGCTGGCGCGGAATGACCTGCACGGAGTTCGGCACCTGCTCGATCGGCGTCTCGGTCCGGGTGGCTCCGGTGGTGGTAAGGGCCCGAATGCCCTGAACCGGGCCCGCCGTGGTGGGCGTGACGTTCCGGCTTGCGCCTTCGACATCGATCTGCGGGAGGGGAGTGGTCTCCTGGGCCGAGGCGACGGTGGAGATATGGGCGAGTGCGCATGTGGCGACGCCGGCCAGAAGGCCGCGCATAAGGATAGACGACATGGACGGAACAACCTGAATAGGGGAGCGGCTGGGGCGCAGGGGCGCGCGCCGGTCGAACCGTCAGGTCAGGCCAGGCGCGACATCAGCCGCGCAACGGCGGCGCCCGCCCCGGCGGGCGGACGAAGGCGATGATTCCTCGGGTCGCTTCCACAAAAGCAGCGAAACGGATCGTTCCTTCGACGACGGTCGCAGTTGGAACCGGGGTCGATGGCGCAGGCGGGGGTTCGATCAGCCGGCATAGGTCGCAATGCGCCGATGTCCCGGCAGAGTGCTTCGGCGAGCCGTCCGAATTGGTCTCGCAAATCTCTGGCAGCGTGCCGTCGGGCAGGGCGAGGACAATCTGGGCAAGGGTCGCCAACTGACCGTTGGCGGCGCGGACCATCGGCATGTGGCCGAACGTGGCGAGCGCACTCGTCACCGCGAAAACCGCGGCGAGTATCCAGCTCACCCTGCGTCCAGCGATCGTCACAATTCGTTGCGCCCTTTGAACGAGTGGCACCATACACGAAGACGCTGCCGCGGAAAGTCCGACCGTTCCCGCGCATCAGGAGCGCCCAAGAAAGGCCAGACTCCAACCGCAGCGCGAGGGTCCAGATCAATTACGAGGTCGCTTCGCCATAATCAGCGGAGGCGGCGTTGATGCGAAAATGGGGGCTTAAGTGTGTGCCGCTGCGTCATGATGTTTCCCTCGTTCACGATGGGTCTGTGTCGAGATGCTCGCCAGGAGGCCTGGATACAGAATCGAGAAGCCAGGCCTTGGCCTCGGAATGGCGCGATGGTCGCCTTGCTGGCGGAGATCGGCGTGGCGGTTACGGTGTCTGGCGGGCCGTTGAAGATCGTCGTCGGTTTTCCCGCCGGAGGTGGGATTGACATCCTAGTGCGCACCATCGCCGAGAAAGTGCAGGCCTGCGACGGTGCCGGCATCATCGTCGAGAACAGGCCTGGTGAGGCAAACGCTCCGGAAATCCGGAGCACTGGCGAGCGAGGCAGTCCGTGTCCTCATCTTGATTGTCGCGGGACAGAACCCGGTTCGACCAGGCTGCACCCTTTGGCGTTTCGACAAGGATGCGGGCGCCTTACACATCGGAGATGCAGGTGCGGATGAGCATCGCATTCACGAGGGTATCGCCACGGGCTTCAATGCCGATGTGTATGGCCGTCGGGCCCTGCGCCCAACGCGCCGACCTCATATTCGACGCTGGCCACACCAGCATTGGCGAAGAGCAGCGTTCCTTTCAGTTTCTCGCCCTGGCGAAGAGGCCGAGTGAGATCGAGGAACATTATGTGGAAGCCGCCGGGTCTCAGCTCCACGCTGCCAAGCGCCGGAATCTCGAGCCCATTGGCGAGTTCGCGCATGCGCATGATGCCGTCGACCACAGCCATTTCATGGATCTCGACGCGGCCAGCCGCCTCCATCGTGCCCCCGACCAAGCGGTCGGCAACGGTCCCATCGTTTCGGATGCGCATGTAGCCGCCGCCCACGCGCGCGCCGCCTGGGGTGGCGCGCGACCACGTGTGGATGATGGTAATTTTGCCGAGCTTGACGTCGTGATGGGCAAGCGCGGGGCCGGTCGCGACCAGCGAAAGGCTACCGAGACATAAGGAGCGTCGGTCCATTTTCGTATTCTCCTGGGACGGGATGGATCAGTTTGCGGCCGTGGTCAGACCATGGCGCGCCTCGAGCCGGCCGATCAGCACGCCGAGACGTGCCGTTTCCTGAGCAGCCGCCCCGAAACTCGGGCCCTCGCAGCCCTTGAGCGCGGCGGTGGTCAGCCGGCCGAGTTCATCCTTCTCGGCGCTGTTGAGGCGCGCGTGGACCGGCAGTGCCATCTGGCTAGCGGCCGTGACAAAGTCGACGCAAGTGGCACGCATTTCCGCCCAGAGATCCTCGGGGTCGCAGGCTCCGGCCGGGCTGACGGCAAGCATGACGCCCAGAAGGGCAAAGGGCAGAATCGCTTGGCGCGGGAGGGTGAGAGCGTTTGGCATGACGATGTCCCTGACGTTGTGGAGGGTCTCCCGGTCGGGGCAGCCGGCCGGGAGTGAGATGATGAGGATCAGTTCGTGTGGACCGGCGGCACCGGGCCATGCGGTTTGGACGGCCCGGCGCTGCCGAAACTCGCCACGCGGTTGGGCTCCTCAGCGACCCTGATGGTGCGTGCAACACGGCGCTCGATCATGTCGACGACCGCAACGCTCTGGTCGCGGTTCGAGGGCACCAGCAGGAAACGACCGTCGCCGGTGATCGCGTAGTCGCGGTGGCCGTTGGAAGCGCCGATGTCGAGTGAGGGCAGCTGACGTGGATTGGCCGGATCTGAGACATCAAACATCACGAGCTTGCGCGAGCGGGCTTCGCGGGCCTGTTGCGGCGTCGCCCCGCCCATCGTGCCAAGAGTTACGAAGAGCGTGCGCCCATCGCCCGACAGCGCGCTGAAGGCCGGGCGAACCAGCGCTTCATCCGTGCCGGCAAGCGAGCGCGTACAGTCGGGCCCGTCGAGCTTGACAGGCACCTGCGCCGCAATGACGCTCGCTACCGGATCGAGCACTGCGATCTGCCCGATCTGGCAGGTTGAGCCAGCACGGGCGCCTTGCCCGCCCTCACGCGGCGTGAACTGGGCACCATAGACCACGCGCCCCGAAAGATGCGCTGTCATGTTGGCTCCGCCGGAGCCTCCGCGGGTCGAAATCACACCGATGCGCGGTTCGGCAAGGTCGGCGTCCACCCACACGAACTGGCCAGTGCCGTTCAGATTGTGAAAATGGCGACCGTTCACTGGCGCTGTCGTTGCGCCGTGCGGCGAAAGCCGCACGCCTTCGCGCCCGGTTGCATCGCAGGTCTTCTCGCGTGAAGAGCCGTCGAAGCCGAGTTGGGTGGCATCTATCGCCGTGATACGCGTCATTCGGCCCTGGCCGTTGATCTCGTATACGCCGAGGACTTCGTCACAATCCGCAATGTTGGACGCGGTGAAGCGGCCTGATGCGGGCGAGAAGGCCAGCTTGGCGTGGCCATTGCCTTTGCGCACCTCGCCGACTACCTGCAGCCGCGTCGGCGAGCCTGGCGTTACGTCAATGGCAGTCAACGCACTATCGATCGCTTCGGCACCGCGTGCGGTCGCACCAGCATTTCCGTCGGTGACACTGATAAAGAACTGACGGCCCCCTAGGGCGGGCGTCAGGTAGGCATGGACTGGACGCACGCCACCAATCGTAGAGGCTGGAAAGCGCTTGATCTCCTGCCCGGTGCGTGCGTCGACCGCGATTATGCCATTACCCGTGGCGCCGCCGCGGTGATTGGCCAGGACTAGGCCGTCGGCAGTGACCGCAAGATCAGTCGTGTCAGCCGATTGCGGCACGCGGGCCACTTCGGTGCCGGTCGCGAGATCATAAGTCACCAGCGCATCCTTCGCGCCAACAAACAGGAGGTCGCGTGGCTGAGGCGCCTGCTGTGCCAGTGCGGGGCCTGTGAGGACCGTCGTGGCAAGGAGGCCTGCGATCAGTCGCTTGGCGGATCGTTCCATACTTCTGTCTCCGTCCGGAAAGGGGTTTGCGACCGACGATCCCAGTGGATCGAGCGGGAAACGGCAGTTACGGCGACGCTTACGAGGAGCGCGCGAAGGGTGAGGGTTATAATGAGGAGGCAAGCCGACAGGGGCTGACCGGAAGGGCGGCGTCAGGTGCACGCCGTTTTCTTGGATCGTCCCGACAAGTCAGGCCCGTACGGGCGCTGCAGACGGTGGCGCCCTTCCAGGCGGACGCACGAAGGCGATGACCTCGCGGGTCGCCTCGGTGAAGGCTGCGAACCGGATCGTTCCTAGAACGACGGTCGCTGAAGGCGCCGCGGCCAGGGGTGCTGTTGGGGGTTCGATCAGCCTGCAAAGGTCGCAATGCGCCGAAGTCTCGGCCGAGTGCTTTGGTGTGCCGTCGGAGTTGGTCTCGCAAATCTCTGGCAGCGTGCCGTCGGGTAGGGCGAGAACAATCTGGGCAAGGGTCGCCAAATGACCGTTGGCGGCGCGGACCATCGGCATGTGGCCGAAAGTGGCGAGCGCACTCGTCACCGCGAAAATCGCGGCGAGTATCCAGCTCACCCTGCGTCCAGCGATCGTCACAGACCGTCTCGCATCGTCCAATTCCACATATCATACACGAGGCAGCCGTCACGGAAAGTCCGCCCGTTCCCTCTGTTCAAGCATGTCACCGAAACGACCGAGGCAAACTATTGCGATGAGCGTGCATCTACCCGATGTTCGCCGCTTCGGCGCATGGTCCACCGGCCGGATGGCAGCGGCGCGGCGTTCGAACGTCGCGCCGCCGATCCGTTATAGATCGACCTGCTCAGACAGCTCCAAGGCGTCGTCCAGCTCAACTCCGAGGTACCGAACTGTCGTCTCCAGCTTTGTATGCCCAAGCAACAGCTGGCAGGCACGCAGATTACCGGTTCGCTTGTAGATCAGTGCGACTTTGGTCCGGCGCAGGCTGTGCGTGCCGTAGAGCGAGTGATCAAGCCCGGCGAGACCCAGCCAATCGTTCAACAGCCGCGCGTATTGTCGGGTGGTCATGGGCTGTCCCGACCTGTTTCGGCTAGGGAAGAGCCAATCGCCATTCCGGTGAGGGCGAAGCCGCAGCCACCCCAACACAGACTCGCGCGACGCATCGGTCAGCTCGAAGACGACCGGTCGGCCGGTCTTGCTTTGCATGACGGACGCCCGCGGGCGGACGTTGCCCGCCAGAACCACGTCAGTGACGCGGAGATGCACCAAGTCGCAACCCCTCAGCTTGCTGTCGATCGCGAGGTTGAACAGCGCGAGATCGCGTATGCGGTGCTGGTGTCGGAGTTGGGCGCGGATCGCCCAGATGTCTTTCGGCTTTAGCGGCGGCTTCGGGCCAACCAAGCGCCCCGAGTTCCACGCGTGCCGAACCTGTTCGGATGATGTCTCTCTTTCCATGGCGCATCCTCCAAAGGATGCCGCATCCGGTCGAGATCATACCACCACGCAGCAGCTTCGCGCCTCTTGGCGAGAACTGTCCGTCACATTCGCTCGCCTTGCCATGCGAGCCCGTCAGCAGCGCCCCTAAGGCGCTGTGACTCTACACCTGAGGCCGCGCCACACATGCAGAATTCTTCATCCCCAACGATCCGCCGAAGCCGAAAACGGACATTCCCCATTTCCGCTTGGGGCCGAAAAGCCGACCATGATCCCGAGGCTACCGGCAAGCGAACGCGCTGCCCAAGCTAACGACGAGAACCTTTTCTGTTGCGAGTTGGGCGGTCAGCTCGTCAGCAGGCACCAGCGCAGACGAGGCCGAACAAGACCGGCGCCGGAAGCCCGTAAGGGTAGACGTTGGGGAAAGTCTCCCAACGGCCATAATTCATCAACGATTTCAAGGACGATTGGCGGAGAGGGAGGGATTCGAACCCCCGATACGGTTGCCCGTATGCCGCATTTCGAGTGCGGTGCTTTCAACCACTCAGCCACCTCTCCGCGGTCGCATGGGCGAGGGAAAGATCCATCGCCGGCTGTTGAAGCGATGCGCGACATAGCGGAACGGGACGGCGCATTCAAGCACGGGTTTCACCGGCGGCCGAGATTTCCGGCGCCGCGCCGGCGCCCCAGCGGCCCCTGGACGCCGACCGGCGCGACAAAAAAGCCGAGGCGCCGCAGGGTTTTCCTTGACTCGGGCGGGTCTTTCCAGCATTGAGCCGCCTTCCGGACGGACAGGAAGCGTCCCCCATGCGGGCCGCCTCCCGTCCGGAGCCTGAACCCACCGCGCCTCCGGGAGCGGCAAGACCAAACAAGAAGACGGCCGGCCGGCTCCTCATCGGGGCGCGCCAAGGCCCGTCGAGACAAGGACGAAGACGATGTACGCAGTCATCAAGACGGGCGGCAAACAGTACAAGGTTGCCGCCGCCGACACGATCACCATCGAGAAGCTCGAAGCCGAGGCCGGCGACGTGGTTGTGTTCCCCGAAGTTCTCATGCTCGGCGGCGAGGCCGGAACCACCATCGGCGCGCCCTTCGTGGCCGGCGCCTCGGTGTCCGCCGAGATCGTGCGCCAGGCCCGCGGCCCGAAGACGATCTCCTTCCGCAAGCGCCGCCGCCAGAATTCGAAGCGCAAGAAGGGCCATCGCCAGGACCTGACGATCGTCCGCATCTCCGAGATCCTCGTCGGCGGTGCCAAACCCTCCAAGGCCGCCGCCGGGAAGCCGGCCGCCGCCATGCCGCAGGGCATCGCCGCCATGCCCGCCGAGGGTGGCCGGGACACGTCGAACCTGTCGCTGATCGCCGGCATCGGCCCGACGATCGAAAAGAAGCTGCGTGCTGCCGGCATCACCACCTGGGAGCAGATCGCTGCCTGGACCGATGCCGACGTCGAGGCGAAGGACCAGGAGCTCGCGCTCCGCGGCCGCGCCAAGCGCGAGGAATGGGTCGAGCAGGCCAAGGAGCTGCTGGCGGGTAAGCCGCCGCGCGCCAAGGCCGATCAGGCCGAGCAGAAATCCGGTGAGGACTGGTAAGCAGCGTCCTGCTGTTGCCATCTTCGTGAATCAGACGTCTTATAAGACATAACGGAATCGGGAGCTCCTCATGGCTCACAAAAAAGCAGGCGGCTCGTCTCGGAACGGTCGCGATTCGAATGCACAGCGTCTCGGCGTGAAGCGCTTCGGCGGTCAGGCTGTCCTGTCTGGCAACATTCTCGTGCGCCAGCGCGGCACCAAGTTCCACCCGGGCACCAATGTCGGGCTCGGCAAGGACCACACGCTCTTCGCGACCGTCGACGGCCGCGTAGAATTCCGAACGAAAGCGAATAACCGCACCTACGTGTCGGTTGTTCCGATGATTGCCGCCGCCGAGTAACAGGCGGCACCGACATCGGAGCCGCCGGCGAGTTCGCCAGGCCGCTCCGCTGATCGCAGGATCAAGGATCAAGGGGCGCCCGGCAGGACCGGCCGGCGCCCCTTTTTCTTTCGGTCCTGGAAATGGTTCCGGGCCCGGCCACCGGCGAGGGAAGGAACCTGCCATGACTGCCCTGGAAACCGAACTGGAAGGCCGCTGCGGCGGCGAATTGCTGGAAAGCTGTATGCCCGTCCTCGAGACGGAGCGGCTTGTTCTCCGTGTGCCGCGTTTCGAGGACGTCCCGGCGGTCGTGGCGATGGCCAATGACCGGCGGATTGCCGAAATGACGGCCAATCTTCCCCACCCCTATGCGGTCAAGGACGCGGAGACCTGGATCGCCAATGCCTGGACCTCCCAGGACCATCCCCTTCTCATCACCCTCAAGTCCAACGGCGCGCTGGTCGGCGCGACGGGCTTCGTGCGGCCCGAACTCGGTGACCCCGAGATCGGCTACTGGCTGGGCACGGCCCATTGGGGCCAGGGCTATGCGACGGAGGCCGCCCGCGCCGTCGTCGACCACCTGTTCACTGACCGTGGCGCCGAGGCGGTGGCCGCCCGCGCCCGGGTCGTCAATCCCTCCTCCCGGCGCGTCATCGAGAAGTGCGGCTTCCAGTGGATCGGCGCGGGGCTTACCCGCTCGCGGCTGCTCGCTAGTTCGGTGCCGGTCGACAAGTTCCGCCTCGACCGGCCGCTCTGGGCGAGCCTCAAGGCCTGGCGCGACCCGATCCTCAGGCATTCGGCGGCGAAGGTCGTGATCGGTGAGCCCTGCTGAAGGCAGGGCCTTGCGGGCCGCGCCCGCCGGTTCCATACCGGCGGGAATCCCCCGGAGACCCGATGTCGCCGCCTCCCGCATTGCCCTGGCTGGACGCCGTCCCGCTCGCCACGCGCCGCCTGGTGCTGCGCCGGCCCGGCTTTGCCGACGTGCCACGTCTCGCCCTCTATGCCGGCGACCTCGCGGTGGCGCGGATGCTGGTGGCGGTGCCCCACCCCTATGGCGAAGCCCATGCCTCGGCCTTCATCGGCGATGTGCTGGCCTCCAACCTGACGGGTTCCTCCCTTGCCCTCGCCGTGGCGCGCCAGAAGGAGCCGCATGCGCTCATCGGCATGATCAGCTACAGCCGCGAGGGCCGGGGCGCGACGATCGGCTGGTGGCTCGGCCGGCCCTATTGGGGTCGCGGCTTCGCCACCGAGGCAGTCACCGCCATGGCCGGTCTTGCCTTCCTTGACCCGCAGATCGACGCCCTCGTCGCCGGAGCCTTCGCCGACAATCCCGGTTCGCTGCGGGTGCAGGAGAAGACGGGTTTCGTGCGCACCGGGCAGAGCCTGCGCCGCAGCGCGGCGCGCGGCGCGGAGGTTGTCCAGATCGACATGCGCCTCTCCCGCAT
Organism: Phreatobacter sp.; assembly: GCF_022843985.1. Lineage (GTDB taxonomy): Bacteria > Pseudomonadota > Alphaproteobacteria > Rhizobiales > Phreatobacteraceae > Phreatobacter. The sequence goes on from NZ_JALHMP010000013.1 coordinate 19,766, forward strand.
CGCCTTCGCCGCATTGAGCGGGCGGGCGCCTGGCGCTATGGGAAGGGGATGAGCACAGCTTCCATTCCCATCGGCGTCGTCACCGTCTCGGACCGGGCCAGCCGCGGCGTCTACGATGACAAGGGCGGTCCCGGCATCGTCGCTGCCCTCACCGATCTCCTCGCCTCGCCCTGGCACCCCGTCGCGCGCATCATTCCCGACGAGCGGGACGTCATCGCGGCGGCGCTCGTCGAACTCGCCGATGTCGCGCATTGCCCGCTCATCCTCACCACCGGCGGCACCGGCCCGGCCGTCCGCGACGTGACGCCGGAGGCGACCGAGGCGGTCTGCGCGAAGATGATGCCGGGCTTCGGCGAACTGATGCGGCAGGTGAGCCTCAAGGTGGTGCCCACAGCCATCCTGTCGCGGCAGACGGCCGGCATCCGCGGCCGCTCGCTCATCGTCAACCTGCCGGGCAAGCCATCCTCGATCCGCGAATGTCTCGATGCGGTGATGCCGGCCATCCCCTATTGCATTGACCTGATCGAGGGGCCGCGGCTGGAGACCAACCCGGCCCATTGCATCGCCTTCCGGCCGAAGGGAGCGTGAGCGCGACGCCTGCGCTCAGCGCAGGCGCTCGAGCACGCTCACGTAGTTCGCCACCGCGGCGCCGCCCATGTTGAAGATGCCGCCGAGCTTCGCGTCCTTCACCTGGATGCCGCCGGCCTCGCCCATCAGCTGCATGGACGAGAGCACGTGCATTGACACGCCGGTGGCGCCGATCGGATGGCCCTTGGCCTTGAGGCCGCCGGAGGGGTTCACCGGCAGCCTGCCGTCCTTCTGCGTCCAGCCCTCGAGGATGGCGCGGGCGCCCTGACCTTCGGGGGTGAGCCCCATCGCCTCATATTCAATGAGTTCGGCCACGGTGAAACAGTCGTGGGTCTCGACGAAGGAGAGGTCGGACAGGGCGATGCCGGCCTCGCCCAGCGCCTTGCCCCAGGCCCTGGTGCAGCCTTCGAATTTCAGGATGTCGCGCTTCGACATGGGCAGGAAGTCCTGCACATGGGCATGGCTGCGGAAGGCGACAGCCTTCTTCATCTTCAGTGCGGTGGCGGTGTCGGTGATGACCAGCGCCGCCGCGCCGTCGGAGACAAGCGAGCAGTCGGTGCGCTTCAGCGGACCGGCGACGAAGGGGTTCTTCTCGCTCTCGGTGCGGCAGAAGTCGTAGCCGAAATCCTTGCGCATCTGCGCATAGGGGTTCTCGACGCCGTTTTTGTGGTTCTTGGCGGCGATCATGGCGAGAGCGTCGGACTGGTCGCCCCAGCGCTGGAAGTAATTATGGGCGATCTTGCCGAAGACGCCTGCGAAGCCTCCCGGCGTGTCGCCGTCTTCGGGAAGATAGGAGGCCCTGAGGAGGTTCTTGCCGATCTCCGGACCCGGCGTCTTCGTCATCTGCTCGACGCCGACGACCAGCACGACGCGGGCATCGCCTGCCTTCACCGCGCGCACCGCCTGGTGCACGGCCGCCGAGCCGGTGGCGCAGGCGTTCTCGACGCGGGTTGCCGGCTTGAAGCGCAGGCGCGGATCGGCCTGCAGCACCAGCGAGGCGGTGAAGTCCTGCGGCGAGAACCCGGCATTGAAATGCCCCAGAAGGATCTCGTCGACGTCGTCCGGTCCGATGCCGGCATTGTCGAGCGCCTCGTTGGCCACGCGGATGATCAGGCTCTCGACGGTTTCGGTCTCAAGCTTGCCGAAGGCGGTATGAGCCCAGCCGACGATGCAGGCGGTCATGGTGGCGTGTCCCGGGTCTGGTGATGAGAAATGTCATTTTAGGTGCAAGGACCGCCTTTCGCCATCCGCCGTCCGGCGCATGGCAGGCTCCGCCGCACGGCGGCGCCATGCTTTGGCCGCGTTGACGCTGTTCTTGCTCGCCGTCTGGACAGTCTCGTGCCGGCGCGCCGCCGACCTGTCGCCGCAACGCCTCCGTCTTCGCCCTTGGCGAAGCGAGCCCGAAGCAGGTAAACAGGGTCGAAGTCGCGGCGACATTCCCAAAAGGCCCATGCTCTTGCGGATCAGCATCCCTTGTCTTGCCGGCGTGATCGCGTTGTTCGTCGGCGCTTCGGCCGCCAGCGCCCAGCAACTGGGCCCGACCATCGTCGTCGACGCGGCGACCGGCCAGGTGCTGCAATCCGATCGGGGCGGGATGCCCTGGCTGCCCGCCTCGCTCACCAAGATGATGACGACCTATGTCGCTCTCCGTCAGGTGCAGGCTGGTCGCGCCACCATGAATACCGGCCTGGTCGTGTCCCAGCGCGCCTTCCGCTCGGCGCCCTCGAAGATGGGTTTCCGGCCAGGCACGGTGGTGACGCTCGACAACGCGCTGAAGATGATCATGGTCAAGTCGGCCAACGACGTCTCCGTGACGATCGCCGAGGGCCTCGGCGGATCGGTCGAGAACTTCGCCGCCATGATGAATGCCGAAGCCCGCCGCCTCGGCATGTCCGCGACCCGCTTCATCAATCCCAACGGTCTGCCCGGTGCCGGGCAGCAGACCACCGCCCGCGACATGGCGCTGCTCGCCCATGTCATGATGCGCGAATTCCCCGAGCATTCCCTGCTCTGGCGCATGCCGGCGATCCGCTTCGGCAACCGCGTCATGCGCAACCCCAACCATCTCATCGGCCGCTACCAGGGCGCGGACGGTTTCAAGACCGGCTTCACCTGCTCCTCCGGCTTCAACGTCGTGGCCACCGCCACCCGCGGCGGCCGAAAGCTCATCGTGGTGGTGCTGGGCGCGACTTCGGCGCGCGGCCGTGCGGAAACGGCGGCCGGCCTCTTCGAACGTCATTTCGTCTCGGGCGGATCGGGTATCGGTCTCGACGGCATTGCCAACGACCTGTCCTCCGGCCCGCCGAACATCCGTGACCAGACCTGTCGCCGTCGCGGCCGCGGTCCCGTTTACATCGAAGCGGCCGAGGAGCTCGACAACGAGCCCGTCGCCGCCGCGCCCAGTGATCCCGGCAATCTCACCTATGCGCAGATGATGGCCGCCTCGCAGCAGCAGCGACAGGCCCGGCCCGGCCGGCCGGCCAACGCGCTCGCTGCCATGCCCGGTGCCGTCGTCTCGCTGCTCGGCCCCTACCGCCCGTCCATGGACCCGATCCCGGTCTCGATCGGGGGAGCCGGGCCCATTGCCACGCCCGCCGCGGCGCTCGCCTCTGCCGGTTCGCGTACGGTTACCGTGCCAGCCTCGACCCAGCCCGGCACCCTTGTCGCTCCCGTCGCTCCGGCCACTGCGGCTGTCACTGCGACGCCCGGTGCCATCCGCCGCGGGGCGGCGGCACCGGCCGAGGCGCCCCCCAGGCATGGCGCCATCGGCGCGCCGATGATGCTGCCTGGCGCCTTGCCACCGGAACGTCCCGTAACGGCACCAGCCCGCACGGGCGCGGGCGCGACTCCGCCCGTCACCCGTCCGGCGGCACGGCAGGGCCGCACCGCCGCTGCCGGCACTGCGCGCCAGACCCCGCGTCAGCAGCGTCCGCGCGAGCGCAGGTGACCCTTTCCCCTGTTGCCATCGGCATCGCGGCTGCCCTCGCCTCGGCGACCGCCTACGGCATCAACATCGTCTATGCGCGGATGGCGACCCAGCAGGGCGTCTCGGCGGCCGATCTCGTCTTCCTGCGCGTCTTCCTGATGCTCGGCGCCGTCGCCGTCGTCGTCGGACTGCGCGGCCGCAGCCTCGCCATCCCGCCCGCCAGCCGACCGGCCGTGGTGGCGCTCGGTATCGCCTCGGCCGGTGTCGGCCTGGCCTATTTCTTCGCGGTTTCCTTCGTGCCGATCGGGATCGCCGCCATCATCTTCTACACCTTTCCGCTGCTCATCCTGCTGGCCAGCCCCTTCGTTGAAGGCGGCCGGCTGACGCTGCACCGGCTCGTCGTCTTCGCCCTCGCCTTCACCGGTCTGGCCATCGCCATCGGCCCCGGCCTCGGTGCCATCGACATCCGCGGCATCGCGCTTGCCGCCCTCGCCAGCACCCTCGCCGCCTGGCAGTTCTTCATGGCGGCGCGGGCCGGCCGGCATGTGCCGCCGGCGGTGCTGATGTTCTGGGCGCATGTGGTCATCATGCCCATCGCCGGTGCCGCCGCCTTGCTGCTCGGTGGCATCAGCTGGGGGACGATCGGGTCGGCCTGGTTCGCCAGCGCCATGACGGTCGCCGGCTATCTCGTCGGGTTCGCCCTGCAGATGGTCGCCGCCAGACGTGCCCCCGCGGCGCTGATCGGCCTTGTCTTCTGCCTGGAGCCGGTGGTCGCCATCCTCTTTGCCGGCCTGATCCTTGGCGAAACGCTGGGCAGTGCCCAGATGATGGGAAGCCTTCTCGTCCTCGCCGCGCTCGTCGCCTCCTCGCTCGCCGAGCTGAAGCGCGAGAGCCAGCCCGTCATGCCACGCACCAACGCCCCCGATGTCCGCTGAACCCGCTCCCCGCCGGCCGCGGCCGCCCGTTCCCGTCACCGTGCTGACGGGGTTTCTCGGCGCCGGCAAGACGACGCTCCTCAACCGCCTGCTCGCCGACGAGGGGATGAAGGACACGGCTGTTCTGATCAACGAGTTCGGCGAGATCGGTCTCGATCACCTGCTGGTGCGCACCGTCGAGGAGGGCATCGTCATGCTGTCCTCCGGCTGCGTCTGCTGCTCGGTGCGCGGCGATCTGGTGGCGGCGCTCGAGGACCTGCTGCGCGCGGTCGACAATGGCCGCGTCGAGCCGTTCTCCCGGGTGATCATCGAGACGACGGGGCTCGCCGACCCGATTCCGGTCATCCATACCCTGATGGCCCATCCCTATCTCGCCATGCGCTACCGGCTGGATGCGGTCATCACCGTCGTCGACGCGATCAATGGGCTGGCCACCCTCGACGCCCATCCCGAAGCGGTGCGGCAGGCGGCGGTGGCCGACCGGATCGTGCTGACCAAGACCGATCTGCTGACGGATGCGCCAGCCCGCGCAACCTTCGACCGTCTGATCGCCCGGCTCGCGGGCCTCGCCCCGGCCGCCCGCCGGCTCGACGCCGCGAAGGGCGAGGCGACGCCTGCGCAGGTGCTCGCCGCGGGCCTGACCGATCCGGTCACCAAGATCCCCGATGTGGCGCGCTGGCTTAACGAGGCGGCGCTCGCCGGCGCCGACGGCTCCCATACCCACGACGACGGCATCCGCGCCTTCGCGCTGACGAGCGATCAGGCCATGGGCTCCGCTGCTTTCGACATGTTTCTCGAATTGCTGCGCGGCGCCCACGGTCCGCATCTCCTGCGCGTCAAGGGCGTGGTGAAAATCGCCGAGTTTCCCGACCGGCCGGTGGTCGTCCATGGCGCCCAGCACGTGTTCCATCCGACGACGGTGCTCGATTCCTGGCCCGACGGCGATGCTCGCACCCGCATCGTCTTCATCCTGAAGGACATGGACCCCGCGGTGATCCAGGCGCTCCACAACGCCTTCCTCGGCATCGCCAGGCCCGACCAGCCAGACAGGGCGGCGCTGACCGACAATCCCCTTGCCATCCCCGGCATGCGTTTCTGACAGGTCCTCACTCTTGCCCGCCGGGCCATGCGGTGATCGACTGACTTTGGAGGCCGTCATGGACTGGTCGGCGAAACAATATCTGATGTTCGAGGACGAGCGGACGCGGCCCGCCCGCGACCTGCTGGCGGCGATCCCGACGCAGGGTCCGCGCCGCGTCGTCGATCTCGGCTGTGGCCCGGGCAACACGACAGAACTGCTGCTGCGGGCCTATCCCAAGGCCGAGGTCATCGGGATCGATTCCTCCCCTGACATGATCACCCACGCCCGCACCCGCCTCGGCGGCATCGGCTTCGCGGTGGCCGACCTGACGACCTGGCGGCCCGATCCCGCCGCCCCGGTCGACATCATCTATTCCAACGCCGTCTTCCAGTGGATTGCCAGCCACGAAACCATCCTGCCGCGGCTCGTTCACCTGCTGCCCGCGGGCGGCAGTCTCGCCATCCAGATGCCCGACAATCTCGAGGAGCCGAGCCATGTCGCCATGCGCATGGCCGCGCAGGCGGGACCATGGTCGCACAAGCTGGCCAGCGCCGAAGGCTCCCATACGCCGATCGCCCCGGCCGCCGCCTATTACCGGATGCTGAAACCCCATGCGGCGCGGGTGGATGTCTGGCGCACGGTCTATCACCATCCGCTGGATGGCATCGAGGGCATCGTCGCGTGGTTCACGGGCTCACGGCTGCGCAGCTATCTCGGCCTGCTCGATCCCGCCGAGCGCGAGGCCTATCTTGCCGCCTATCGCGCCGCGCTGGCGCCCCATTATCCTGTCGATGCCGAGGGCAGGGTCCTGCTCGCCTTCCCCCGTCTCTTCGTCGTCGCCACACGCTGACACCCCCCAACCCACGCCAGAAAAACACCGAGGAAACAGCCATGAACCGCATCGATCTCGCCGGTCGGACCGCCATCATCACCGGGGGTGCCCGCGGCATCGGCTATGCCGCGGCCGAGCGCATGCTGGAGTCCGGCGCCGAGGTGGCGCTGTGGGATGTCGATGCGACGAAGCTCGCTGATGCCGCGGCGGCGCTTGCGGCCAAGGGTCGCGTCTCCACCCATGTCGTCGAACTCACCGACGAGACCTCGGTCCAGGCGGCCACCGATGCCACCGTTGCGGCCCATGGCGGCATCGCCATCCTGGTCAACAATGCCGGCATCACCGGCGGCAACGGCAAGACCTGGGAGCTTTCTCCGGAGATCTGGCGGCGCGTCGTCGAGGTCAATCTCGTCGGGCCCTATCTGACCTGCCGCGCCGTGGTCCCGGTCATGCTGAAGGCGGGCTACGGGCGCATCGTCAACATCGCCTCCATCGCCGGCAAGGAGGGCAACCCCAATGCCTCGCATTATTCGGCCTCGAAGGCCGGGCTGATCGGCCTGACCAAGTCGCTGGCCAAGGAACTCGCCACCTCCGGCATCCTCGTCAACTGCATCACGCCTGCCGCGGCCAAGACCGAGATCTTCGACCAGATGAAGCAGGAGCATATCGACTTCATGCTGTCGAAGATCCCGATGAACCGTTTCCTGCAGGTCGCGGAGGCGGCCGCGATGATCGCCTGGCTGTCCTCCGAGGACTGCGCCTTCTCGACCGGCGCCGTCTTCGACATTTCCGGCGGCCGGGCGGTCTATTGACGGCCCTTGCCGCATCCCCTTGTGCAGTGCACCATAGGGGGACTCGCTGACGGAGCCGCGCCCTGAGTGATCTCAGTCTGACCATCGCCATCGTCGACGAGAGCCGCTCCCGCGCCGCAATCATCGAGGAGGGGCTGCGCGATGCCGGCTATTCGAAGATCGTCCATATCGGGGAGATGACCAATCTCCTCGCCCGGCTCTATGCCACCGACCCCGACGTGGTGGTCATTGACCTGGAGAATCCGTCCCGCGACGTGCTGGAACAGTTGTTCCAGGTCTCCCGCCTGGTGAAGCGGCCCGTCGCCATGTTCGTCGACCAGTCCGATACCGGCATGATCAACAAGGCGATCGAGGCCGGGGTCTCGGCCTATGTGGTCGACGGGCTGAAGAAGGAACGGGTCAAGTCCATCCTCGACATGTGCATGGCGCGTTTCCACGCCTATGCCCGGTTGCAGAACGAACTCGACCAGGCTCGCTCGGCGCTGGAGGAGCGCAAGATCGTCGAACGTGCCAAGGGCCTGCTGATGCGCCACAAGGGCGTCACGGAGGACGAGGCCTATACGCTGCTGCGCCGCCGCGCCATGAACGAGAAGAAGAAGCTGGGCGACATCGCCCAGGCGGTGGTCACCGGTCTGGAGATGCTCGGATGAGACGGATCACCATCGGTTTCATCCCTCTGACCGACGCCGCCCCTCTCATCGCCGCGCACGAGCGGGGCTTCGCGGCGGAGGAGGGTCTTGCCTTCGACCTCGTGCGCGAGGTCTCCTGGGCCAATATCCGCGACAAGCTCTCCATCGGCCTCTTCGATGCGGCCCATATGCTCACGCCGCTGGCCCTGGCGAGCGCGCTCGGGATCGGCCACGTCAAGGTGCCGATGATCGCGCCGATCACGCTGGCGCTGAACGGCAATGCGATCACGCTGTCGGCGGCTTTCGTACGCGAACTGGGGGCACTGCCGGAGGATCCGGTGGCCGCCCTGCCGTTGATCGCCGCGGCCATCCGGCGGCGGGAGAGTGCCGGATTGAGCCCGCCGGTCTTCGCCAGCACCTTCCCCTTCTCCACCCATAACTACATCCTGCGCGCCTATCTCGCCGCCGGCGGCATTGACCCGGACCGCGACGTCCAGCTCGTGGTCATCCCGCCGCCGCTGATGGCGGGATCCCTCGAAAAGGGCCTGATCGACGGCTTCTGCGTCGGCTCGCCCTGGAACTCGGTGGCCGTCGACCGCGGCGCCGGCCATATCCTCGCTCCGAGCTCGGCGCTCTTTTCGCGCATTCCCGAGAAGACGCTGGTCATCGGCGATACGCTGGCGGCCGGCGACGCCGAGACGCTGCGCGCCATCATCGCCGCGACCGCCAAGGGGGCGGCCTGGTGCGCCGATCCCGGCAATGCCCTCGAACTCGCAGCCATCCTCTCGGCCCCGCATTATCTCAGCGTCGCCGCTCCCCTGGTGCTGCGCACCATCGAGGGCCGGCTGATCTTCACGCCGGGCGGGCCGTCCCGTGCCGTTCCCGATTTCATCCGCTATGACGTGCCCGGCGCGGCCCGTCCCGATGCCGGCCGTTATGCCTGGCTCTATGCGCAGATCGTCCGCTGGGGGCAGACCCGGTTCGATCCGGAAGCGCCTTCCAAGATCGCCGCGCTGATCCGCACCGACCTCTTCGACGCGGCTGTGGGCGGAGCGCCGCCCGCCGCCGCCGCCGACCCGATCGGCAGCCTCCTGGAGCCGGCCTTCGATCCCGCCGCCCTCGCCGACTATCTCGCCCGGTTCGACGCGCGCGGCCTGCCCAGGCGGCTTGCCTGAGGGCTGTTGCACTGCACAGCGAAGCGGCACCGCGGCGCTAATCTGCCGTCGTTTCGAACGTTTCCAGCCTCGCCCGGTCGGACTTTGCCTTCAAGGACAGTTGACGACCGGGGTTTCCGGCCCCGGAGGCACTTGGCATGACCCTTGAATAGACTTTGTCTCAAGGGTCGGCCCGAGGGTCGCATCCCGGCCCAGTGCAGGGCCCTTCAGCAACGCCGCTGACAAAAGTCCGACGTGCCGCTCTCCGACGGAGAACCGGCGACGACGAGGCCTTTGTCGGCGGCTTTTTTGTGCCCGGAACCAGCCGGGCGGCATGAGGACCCATCCCGCCGCGGCCCGCCGCGGCCGCCATTCACCTGTTCCTTGACCGTAACCTGGACCTGACGATGACAAAGACCTTCCAGGCACAGTCCCTCGCATCGGCGCGCACCAGCCGCCGCGCCTTCCTCAGGCAGACCGCCGCCGCTGCGGCCCTCTTCGCCGCCGCCAAGACGGCCCTGCCAGCCGGCGCCTTCGCGCAGGGAGCCGGTCCGGAGGTGAAGGGCACCAAGCTCGGCTATATCGCGCTCACCGATGCTGCGCCGCTCGTCATCGCACGGGAGAAGGGCTTCTTCGCCAAGCATGGCCTGCCCGACATGGACATTGCCCGCCAGGCCTCCTGGGGCGCGACGCGCGACAACATGGCTCTTGGCACCAAGGCCAACGGCATCGACGGTGGCCATATCCTCCGGCCGAAGACGCATCTCTACAGCACCGGCAAGGTGATGCAGAACGGCCAGCCCCTGCCGATGTACACGCTCCTCAACCTCAACGAGGACGGCCAAGGCATTTCGGTGTCCAACGAGTACAAGGACCTGAACATCCAGAAGGACGCCTCGCCGCTGAAGGCGGCCTTCGAGCGCAAGAAGGCCCAGGGCAAGGACCTGACCGCCGCCATGACCTTTCCGGGCGGGACCCATGACCTGTGGATCCGCTACTGGCTCGCCGCCGGCGGCATCGATCCCGACACCGACATCAAGGTGATCGTCGTGCCGCCGCCGCAGATGGTGGCGAACATGAAGGTTGGCACCATGGACTGCTTCTGCGTTGGCGAGCCGTGGAACGAGCAGCTGGTCAACCAGGCCATCGGCTATACGGCCCTCACGACCGGCGAGCTCTGGTTCAAGCATCCCGAGAAGGTCCTCGGGATGCGCGCCGAATGGGTCGACGCCAATCCCCGCGCCACCCAGGCCATCCTGATGGCGGTGATGGAAGCGCAGCAATGGTGCGAGAGGATGGAGAACAAGGACGAACTGGCGCAGATCGTCGGTCGCCGCCAGTGGTTCAACGTTCCCGTCAATGACATCAACGGCCGTCTCAAGGGCAATATCAACTATGGCCACGGCCGGACGGTCGCCAATTCGCCGCTGCGGATGAAATTCTGGGGCGAGGGCGGCGCCGTCTCCTATCCGTGGAAGAGCCTCGACACCTGGTTCGTCACCGAGAACATCCGCTGGGGCAAATTCGAGCCCAACACCGACATCAAGGCGCTGGTCGATCGCACCAACCGCGCGGATCTCTGGCTACAGGCGGCGAAGACCCTCGGCATCGCCGGCGTTCCGACCTCCGACTCGCGCGGGGTCGAGACCTTCTTCGACGGCGTGAAGTTCGATCCCGCCGATCCGCAGGCCTATCTGCGCGCCCTCAAGATCAAGCGCGCCCAGGTCTGAGCCGCGAGGCCCGACCGACGCATCGCCGCCCGGCCCGGTCGGGCGGATCCCCACCTCCGGCAAGAGAGCGCTCATGTCCCGACCCGCATTGAGAGCCGTCGCAACCATGCCAGACGCCTCCACCACGACGCCCGCCGCCGCGGTGGTGACGTTGACGCCACCTCGATCCGTGAACCGGCGGGCCGTGCTGCGGTCGAAGCTCGTGTCCACAGCCAGCGTGGTGGTGCCGCCCGTCCTCACCCTGACCCTCATCCTCCTCGTCTGGGAAATCCTGTGCTCCGGGCCGGGCGCGACCCTGCCCGCGCCAAGCCAGGTCTGGCGTGACTCGAGCGACCTGATCCTCGACCCCTTCTTCGTCGCGGGCAGCCAGGATATCGGTCTCGGCTGGCGGGTCCTGACGTCGCTGCAGCGTGTCGCCATCGGCTTCGGCCTCGCCGCGCTTGTCGGCATTGCCGTCGGAACCCTCGTGGGCCAGTCGACCTGGGCCATGCGCGGCCTCGACCCGATCTTCCAGGTGCTGCGCACCGTGCCGCCGCTCGCCTGGCTGCCGATCTCGCTCGCCGCCTTCCGTGACGCCAATCCCAGCGCCATCTTCGTCATCTTCATCACGGCGATCTGGCCGATCCTCATCAACACCTCGGTCGGCATCCGCAACATCCCGCAGGACTATCGCAACGTCGCCGCCGTGCTGCGGCTGAACCAGATCGAGTTCTTCTGGAAGATCATGCTGCCCTCGGCCGCGCCCTATATCTTCACCGGCCTGCGGATCGGCGTCGGCCTCGCCTGGCTCGCCATCGTCGCGGCGGAAATGCTCACCGGCGGCGTCGGCATCGGCTTCTTCATCTGGGACGCTTGGAACTCCTCCAAGCTCTCCGACATCATCGTCGCGCTCGTCTATATCGGCTTCATCGGCTTCGTCCTCGACCGGCTGATCGCTGGGCTCGCGACCATTGTCACCCGCGGCACGGCCGCGAATTGAGGAGCGCCGCCATGAAACAGGCCCCCTATCTCCAGATCGACGGCGTCGAGAAGACCTTCACGCGCGGCGATACGTCCAATCATGTCCTCGCCGATATCAATGTCGGTATCGACAATGGCGAGTTCGTCTCCATCATCGGCCATTCCGGCTGCGGCAAGTCCACCCTTCTCAACATCATCGCCGGCCTCACACCGGCGACCTCCGGCGGCGTGCTCCTCGACAACAAGGAGGTGAACGAACCCGGTCCCGACCGCGCCGTTGTCTTCCAGAACCATTCGCTTCTGCCCTGGCTGACCGTCTACGAGAATGTCCGCATGGCCGTCGACAAGGTCTTCCGGGCGACGAAGTCGCGGGCCGAGCGCCATGACTGGACCATGCACAAGCTCGATCTGGTGCACATGGCCCACGCCAAGGACCGTCGCCCCGCCGAGATTTCCGGCGGCATGAAACAGCGCGTCGGCATCGCCCGGGCACTGGCCATGGAGCCGAAGATCCTGCTGCTCGACGAGCCTTTCGGCGCTCTCGATGCGCTGACGCGGGCCCATCTGCAGGACTCCGTGATGCAGATCCACGCCACGCTGAAGAACACGATGATCATGATCACCCATGACGTCGACGAAGCGGTGCTGCTGTCCGACCGCATCATCATGATGACCAACGGGCCCGCGGCGACCATCGGCGAGATCCTCGAGGTCGCGCTGCCGCGCCCGCGCAAGCGGCTCGAACTCGTCACCAACACCACCTACATCAAGGCGCGCGAGGCGGTGCTGAAGTTCCTCTACGAGCGCCATGCCTTCGTCGAAGCGGCCTGACGGGCGACGCCCATGTCCGAACCGCTCGTCGTCATCGGCAACGGCATGGCCGCGGCGCGCTTCGTCGAGGAGCTCGGGCGGGTCGCGCTCGGCCGCTACAGCGTGCTGGTCGTCGGCGCCGAGCCGCGCCTCGCCTATAACCGGGTGCTGCTGTCCTCCGTTCTCGCCGGGGAACTGGCTGTTGTCGACACCGAACTGAAGCCGCCGGCATGGTGGGAGGCGCAGGGCGTCACCCTGGTTTATGGGCAGCGGGCCAGCGCCATCGATCGTGCCAGCCGGAGCGTCTGGCTGGAGGACGGGACGCAACTGCCCTATGCGCGGCTCGTGCTCGCCACCGGCTCCGACCCCATCCGCCTGCCGAAGCCGGGCATGGAACTGCCCGGTGTCCTCACCTTCCGCGACCATGACGATGTCGGCGCCATGCTGGCGGCTGCGGGGCCTGCGACGCGGGCCGTGGTCATCGGCGGCGGACTGCTCGGCATCGAGGCGGCCTGCGGCCTCGCCGCGACCGGGACGCGGGTCACGCTGCTTCATTTGATGGACCGCCTGATGGAGCGCCAACTCGATGCCGAGGCGGCGGGCCTGCTCAGGGCGGCCCTCGAGGCGCGGGGGATCACCGTTCTGCTCAGCGCCGATACGGCTGTGGTGGAGGGCGAGGGCTGCGTCGAGGCCGTCCGCCTGACCGATGGCCGGGACCTGCCGTGTGACATGGTCGTCGCCGCCATCGGCATCCGCCCCAATGCGACGCTCGCCCGCGCGGCGGGCCTGGCAACGTCCCGCGGCATCGTCGTCGACGACCATCTGACAACCTCCGATCCGGTCATTCATGCGATCGGCGAATGCGCCGAGCACCGCGGCACCTGCTACGGCCTGGTCGAGCCGGCCTATCAGCAGGCCGGCGTCCTTGCCCGGCATCTCGCGGGAAAGCCCGACGCCTATGAGGGCACGGTTCCGGCGACCAACCTCAAGGTCTCCGGCGTGCCGGTCTTTTCAGCCGGGGACTTTCTCGGCGCGGTGGGAACCCAAAGCATCGTCTGGCGTGACCCGGGCCTTGCCACCTACCGCAAGCTGGTCCTGCGGGACGGCGCGCTCGCTGGTGCGATCCTCTGCGGGCAGACCGCCGACGCGCCCTGGTACCTCGACCTCATCCGGTCGGGCCGGCCGCTCGGTCCGCTGCGCGACGGCCTGATCTTCGGCCAGGCGTTGGCGGAGGCGGCCTGACCATGACCGTGCAAGCGCTTCTGCCGAACCCCGTCGCGACCGCCTGTCCCTATTGCGGGGTGGGCTGCGGCGTCATTGCCAGCGTCGATGCCGCAGGGCAGGTGACGGTCGCGGGCGACCCGGCCCATCCCGCCAATCGCGGACGGCTCTGCGTCAAGGGGTCGACCCTCGGCGAGACCGTCGACCTCGAGGGCCGCCTTCTCCATCCGATGATGCGGACCCGGTCCGGAAGCCTGGAGCGCGTCTCCTGGGACACGGCGCTGGAAGCGGTGGCCGACGGGTTCCAGCGCGCCATCCAGGCAGCGGGCCCCGATGCGACGGCCCTCTATCTGTCAGGGCAGTTGCTCACCGAGGACTATTACGTCGCCAACAAGCTGATGAAGGGCTTCGTCGGCACCGCCAATGTCGACACCAATTCGCGCCTGTGCATGGCCTCGTCGGTGGCCGGTCACCGCCGGGCCTTCGGCTCCGACACCGTGCCGGGCAGCTACGAGGACCTGGATGAGGCTGATCTCCTGGTGCTGGTTGGCTCCAACGCCGCCTGGTGCCATCCGATCCTCTGGCAGCGGATGGTGGCCAACCAGAAGGCGCGCGGTGCCCGCATCGTCGTCGTCGATCCGCGCCGGACGGCGAGTGCCGCCGATGCGGACCTCGTGCTGCAGATCCGCCCGGGCACCGACGGCGTTCTGTTCGCGGGGCTCCTGGTCCATGTCGCCGATCACGGTGCGATGGACGGCGCCTATGTCGCCACCCACACGGAGGGCCTCGACGCCGCCCTGATCCGTGCCCGCGAGATCGCGCCCTCCATCGCGGCCACGGCCACCGCCACCGGGCTGGCCGCCGCCGATGTGGCGCGGCTCTTCGCCTGGTTCGCGGCAACCCCGCGCGCCGTGACCCTCTACAGCCAGGGGGTCAATCAGTCGGCCCAGGGCACCGACAAGGTCTCGGCGATCCTCAACGTCCACCTGGCCACTGGCCGCATCGGTCGCCCGGGCATGGGGCCCTTCTCCCTCACCGGCCAGCCCAATGCCATGGGCGGGCGCGAGGTCGGCGGGCTCGCCAACATGCTCGCCGCCCATATGGGCTTTACCGCGGACGACATTGACCGCGTGCGCCGGTTCTGGGCAGCGCCGCGGATGGCGGAACGCGAAGGCCTCAAGGCCGTGCAGATGTTCGAGGCGGTCGCAGCGGGCACGATCCGGGCGCTCTGGGTGATGGGCACCAACCCCGCCGCCAGCATGCCGCGGGCCGACCACGTGCGCGGCGCCCTCGCCGGGCTCGATCTCCTCGTCGTCTCGGAGAACGTGGTGTCCAACGACACGGTCAATGCCGGCGCGCATATCCTCCTGCCCGCCGCCGCCTGGGGCGAGAAGGACGGCACAGTGACCAATTCCGAGCGGCGCATCACCCGCCAGCGGTCGTTCCTGCCGCTGCCGGGTGAGGCCCGGCCGGACTGGTGGATCCTTGCCGCGGTCGGCCGCCGCCTCGGCTTCGGTGAGGCCTTCGCGTGGCGCGACCCGGCCGCGATCTTCCGCGAACATGCGGCGCTTTCCGGCTTCGAGAATCGCGGCACCCGCGACTTCGACATTTCAGGCCTGTCTGCCCTGTCTGATGCCGATTACGCGGCTCTCCAGCCCGTCCAATGGCCGGTCCGGACGCGCTCCGACCATCGCGACAAGCGCTTCTTCGCGTCCGGCGGCTTCTTCACCGCCGACGGCCGTGCCCGTTTCATCGCCATCGCCCCGCCCGCCCTGGCCGCGCCGGCCGATGCAGCCCGACCGCTCCTGCTCAATACCGGCCGGCTGCGCGACCAGTGGCACACCATGACCCGGACGGGAAAGGCGCCGACGCTGGGCCGCCACAGTCCCGAACCCTGCCTGGCCATCCATCCCGCCGATGCGGCCGCCGCCGGTCTGGCCGACGGCGACATGGCCCGGCTCGACTCGGCCCATGGCACGGCCCGTCTGCGCGTCGCGTTCGATGCAGGACAGGCGCGTGGCGAGGTCTTCGCTCCCATCCACTGGACCGGCGAGACGACGGCGGCGGCCCGCATCGGCGCGCTGGTGCAGGCGGCGAGTGATCCTTTCTCCGGTCAGCCGGAGATGAAGGCGACACGGGTCGCCGTCGCGCGCGTGCCCGTCGCGGCGGATGGCTTCCTGCTCTGCCGCGGCGCTGCACCCGTGATCGACGGTCTGTTGTGGACAAAGGTCGCCGTCGATGGCGGCGCGGGGCTCCTTTTCGCCGCGCCCGATGCTCTGGACGGGCCCGCCCTGATCCGCCGCGCCGCCGGGCCACGGGCCGTGGTGGCGGAGGTCAGCGACCCCGCCCGCGGCCTCTATCGCGCGGCAGCCTTCTGCGGCGACAGGCTGGAGGCCATCCTGTTTGCAGGACCGGGCGCCCGCCCTGCCTGGCACGGCGTTCAGGGGCTTTTCGGCCGCCCGCTTCTCGACGCGGCGAGCCGGCGGGCCCTGCTCTCCGGTCGGTCCGCCGAGGGCCTCCCCGATCCCGGCCCGACCGTCTGTGCCTGTTTCTCCGTCGGCCTCACCGCCGTGACCGCGGCGATCGGGGCCGGAGCAACCGATGTCGATGCCGTTGGCCGCGCCACCAAGGCCGGCACCAATTGCGGCTCCTGTCGCTCTGAGATCAGGAGGCTCCTGGCGCGCACCGGCGCTCCTGTCCCCGCATGAGCGGTCCGCGCCAACGGGACGAGACAAGATCGTGCCCGCGGATTATCACGTCCCCATGGATCTCGGGCTCAAGGGAAAGTCGGCCATCGTCTGCGGCGCCAGCCGCGGCATGGGCCGTGCGGCTGCGGAGATGCTGGCGGCCGAGGGTGTCGCGCTCACCCTCTTCGCCCGCAATCCCGAAAGGCTGGAGACAGCCGGCGCGGAGATCGGTCGCCGCTTCGGCGTGCCTGTCGCGGTCGTCGCCGGTGACGTTACCATCGCCGCCGACCGGGTGCGGCTTGTCGTCGCCTGCCCGGCGCCCGACATCCTGATCACCAATGCCGACGGCATGCCACCCGGCGATTTCCGTGCCTGGTCGCGTGCCGACTGGATCACCGCGCTCGATGCCATGATGCTCGCTCCCATCGATCTGATGAAGGCGACGGTGGATGGCATGATGGGGCGTGGCTTCGGGCGCATCATCAACATCGTGTCGCGCTCGGTGAAGAGCCCGCAGGCCGAGATGGGCCTGTCGAACGGTGCCCGTTCCGGCCTTGTCGGCTTCGTCGCTGGCCTGTCCCGGCAAACCATCGCGCGGGGCGTCACCATCAACAACGTTCTGCCGGGGATCGTCGCCACCGACGCGCAGAAACATCATGTCGACAAGCTCAGCGCCATGACGGGCCGGTCGTTCGACGCGATCTGGGCCGAACGCGCCGCCCAGAACCCCGCCGGGCGCTACGGCGAGGCGGCCGAGATCGGCGCCATCATCGCCTTCCTCTGCTCGGTCCATGCCGGCTTCATTACCGGTCAGAGCCTGCTGGTCGACGGTGGCCAGTATCCCGGAACCTATTGAGCCTGCAGCGCGGCCATGGCTGTCAGTCGGGGTTCAGGTGCGGTCCCGCGCCATGAGCACCGCGCCGATCGCCAGGGCGGCCGGCGTGGCCTGGACGAAGAAGATCGACATCTTGGCAGTCGCTGCGCCGATCAGGCAGGCGACGTCGACGCAGCCGAGGAAGAAGATCGCCAGCGGCAAGGCGCAGTTTTTCGGCGCCAGAAGCTCCAGATCAGCCCCGCCGCGAGACAGCCGCTGGACAGGTCCGGATTGGCGGCGAGGACCGCCGACTGGGCCGCGTTCGGGTCTCAGGTTCGACGCCCCCAGGCCGATTGGCGTATGCCAGAAGACCATCTCGATGGCGAAAATGCCGTCGTGGATCAGCACTTCAAGGGCGATGAGGGCGCTGGCGACGGCGTCATGTGGTCGCTCCTGGCAGTGCGCTGGCGGGAAGGGTCAACGCTTGCCGCGCAGCTTGAACACGGCCTGCTCGCCGAAGAAGTTCCAGAACCACCAGGGCGCGTTGACCCGGACTTCGCGGCCCCAGGCGTCGAGGGCGGTGGAATGGTCGATCACGGCCTCGACTTCGCGCACCAGGTCGACGAAGTCGCGGATGGTGCAGAAGTGGATGTTGGGTGTGTCGTACCAGTGATAGGGCAGGTTCTCCGAGGTTGGCATCCGCCCGCGGGTCACCAGTTGCAGCCTGAGGCGCCAGTGGCCGAAGTTCGGGAAGGATACCACGGCCTGCTTGCCGATGCGCAGCATGTGTTCGAGCACGACGCGCGGCGCCCGGGTCGCCTGGATCGTCTGCGACAGGATCACCACGTCGAAAGCGTCGTCGGGATAGAAGGCGAGGTCGGTATCGGCGTCGCCCTGGATGACCGCGAGACCCTCGGCGACGCAGCGGTTGACGCCCTCGCGCGACAGTTCGATGCCGCGTCCATCGACCCCCTTCTCGTCACGCAGGAGCTTGAGGAGGCCGCCGTCGCCGCAGCCGACGTCAAGCACCTTCGAGCCGGGCGCGATCAGGCGCGAGACAACGAGGTAGTCGGCGCGGATCGGCCCCGGGACGGCCCGCATGGTGAGATCGGTGGTGGTTCCGGCCGTGCTCATGCAATCCCTCGCGCGCGCGCCGCCGATTCCAGGAAGCCGCGGGTGATGGCGAAGAGTTCCGGCTCGTCCAGCAGGAAGGCGTCGTGGCCCTTGTCTGAGGTGATCTCGGCGAAGGACACGGAGGCGCCGGCGGCATTGAGCGCATGGACGACCTGGCGGGAATCGGCGGTCGGAAACAGCCAGTCGGAGGTGAAGGAGACCACGCAGAACCGCGTCCTGGTGCCGGCGAAGGCCTTGGCGAGCGAACTGCCATGGTCCGCGGCGATGTCGAAATAGTCCATGGCCCGCGTCACATAGAGATAGGAATTGGCGTCGAAGCGCTCGACGAAGGCCTCGCCCTGATAACGCAGGTAACTTTCCACCTGGAAATCGGCGTCGAAGGAGAAGGTCGGCGCATCGCGGTCCTGGAACCGGCGACCGAACTTGCGGTGCAGCGCCGCATCGGAGAGATAGGTGATATGTGCCGCCATGCGGGCGACGGCGAGCCCGGCGAGGGGACGCGTGCCTTCGGCGAGATAGCGCCCGCCACGCCATTCGGGATCGGCCATGATCGCCTGGCGGCCGACCTCGTGAAAGGCGATGTTCTGGGCCGAGTGGCGTGCCGCCGTCGCGATCGGCATGGCCGAGAAGACGCGGTCGCGATACTGGGCCGCCCATTGCAGCACCTGCATGCCGCCCATGGAGCCGCCGACGACGCTGAACAGCGTGTCGATGCCGAGGCGTTTCACCAGCATGGCCTGCGCCCGCACCATATCGGGAATGGTGATGAGCGGCAGGGACAGGCCGTAGGGCTGCCCCGTCGCCGGATCGGTGGACGCCGGACCCGTCGTGCCCATGCAGCCGCCGAGCACGTTGGAGGAGATGACGAAGTAGCGGTCCGTGTCGATCGGCTTTCCAGGCCCGATCATGATCTCCCACCAGCCCGGCTTGCCCGTCACCGGATTGTTGCTGGCCACGTGCTGGTCGCCCGTCAGTGCGTGGCAGACGAGGATGGCGTTGGATTTCTCCGCGTTCAGGGTGCCGTAGGTCCGGTAGGCGATCTGGAACGGCGCGAGCGAGATGCCGGCATCGAGCAAAAGGGGTTCATCCACCCCGAAACGGGCGATCTCGCCGGCCGGGTGGTCGGCCTGCTGGCGGGCGAGGTCATCGGAAATGCGCCTGGGGCGGGCCATGGACAGGGCTTCTGGCGTTTTACAAGTCAATCAGATCGTTCGTTATTCCGAACAACGGTGTCCTGGCAAGTGGATTCGCATCGCCGGTCAATCGTCACCGCGGCGGAGGCGATTGATATCGCGGCGATCGGCTTTGGTCGGCCGTCCGCTGCCGGCCTCGCGCGCAGCCACCGGTGAAGGGGGATCGAAACGCGGCGGCTCCGGCGAGAGATCCTCGTAGATGTGCCGCGCTTGCGCATAGGGCCCGCGGCGCTCGGCGAGGGACACGATCTTCAGGACCTTGATGCGCTCGCCGAGCGCCACCGTCACCACGTCGCCGACCCGGACCGCCTTGTGGGCCTGATCGACGCGCGTGCCGTTCAAACGGACCGATCCGTCCTCGCAGAGGGCCGTCGCGGCGCTCCGCGTCTTCACGACCCGGGCGAACCATAGCCATTTGTCGATCCGCAGTTTGCCGGTGTCGTTCAAGCGTCCTCGTCGCCTGGATCAGGGCTGCAGGGTCACGGCTTCTTGGTCAGCGCATCCTTCAGCGCCGCGAGCTTGGCGAAGGGCGAGTTCGGATCCGGCTCCTTGTCCTTGCGCGGGGCACGGTCCTGCGGACGGGGGCTGCGCTGGTCGGGTCGGTCCTCACGCTGCGGGCGGTCACGGCGCTCGCCGTCACCGCGCGGGTTCTTGCCGCGTGCGTCCGGGCCTCGGGCGTCCTTGCCGCCGAAGTCCTTGAACTTCGAGAAGTCGCGGCGCGGCGGGCGTCCACCATCCCGGCGTTCTCCCTCCGGTGTGCCCTCACGCGGGGCCGGTCGCTCACCCGCCGGCTGCCCCTCGCGGGGGGGCTGGGGCGGGCGCTGGCCGCTCCTTTGGTTCTGGCCATGCCGTTGCCGGCCCTGATGGGGGCGCTGTTCGCCCTCGCCGCGCTCGCCCCGGTCTGCGCCGCGGCGGAAATCGCGGCGGGCCGGGCGCTCGCCGTCCATCCGGCCACCAGGACGCCAGACCTCGACAAGAGCCGGCTCGGCGATAACCGCTGCCGGGGCTGTCGCCTCGACATCAGCAGCCGGAGCGCTCTCGCTCGCCGCCGCGGTCGTCTCCAGCCCCGCATCGGCGGACGTAGCGTCCTCGACAGTGACGGGTGTGTCAGCTTCCACTTGGCCGTCGGCCGCCATGGGCTCGTCCAGGGCGGGCGCCTCGAAACCCGGCGCGACCGCGTCGGCGGTCGCCGGCTCGATGGCCGCGGCCGTGACCTCTGCCGCCGGAACGGCTGCAGCACCGTCATCCGTCGGGAATCCGCCATCGGCCTCCACAGCCCCGGTCACCGGTTCCGGACCCTCGTCGGGCGCCACAATGGCCTCCGCCGGCGCCGGCACGCTTTCGGCGACAGGTTTCGGCGGCGGCGCCGGGCGCTTCTCCATGCGGTAGCCGAGACCCTTGAGGATCGAGGCGAAGTCCTCGCCGGAACAGCCGACCAGAGAGGTCATGCCCACCGTCGCGGTGAATCCGCCACCGGGAAAATGGCCGGCCGGTTCCGGCGACGGCGTGCCGGGACGCCAGGCAAGCGCCGGTCGAATGATATCGGCGAGGCGCTCGAGAATGTCGACGCGAACGGCGCGGGCGCCGAGCGCCCGGAAGCCGACGAGGCGGTAGAGATCCTTCTCGATCTCCGGATCCACCGCGATAGAGGTCCGCCCCGAGGCGGCGAGCGCCGGCAGCTCGGCGAGACCCTTCTTCTCCAGCATGTCGTGCTTGAGCATGTACAGCTGCAGCGCCATGGCGCGCGGCGCCGGCTTCAACGTTGCCGGCAGATAGATGTGATAGGCGCCGAAGCGCACGCCGAGCTTGCGCAATGCGGCCCGCGCCTCCTGGTCGAGCTGCTTGACGTCCTCCGCGACCTTCGGGCGTTCGACAACTCCGAGCGCCTCGGAGAGCTGGAAGGCGACGCCGCGGGCAAGGCCAGTGAGTTCCTCGGAGGTCTCCAGCGCCAGGACCGGACCGAGCAGCTTGCTGATCTGGGCATGGACCCACAGGTCGAGGCGCGCCTGGACCTGGTCGCGCGGCCCGCCGGTCAGGTGCTCGTCCGACAGGATGCGGATGCGGGGCGAGAGAATCTTGTCGCCGCCGACGAGCTTGGCGACAGCCTCGCCGCGCCAGCGGATCGTCCCGTCATTCGACAGAATGAAGGCCTCGTCGCCCGAGCCCGCGAGCTTCTCGGCCCGCTGGTCAATCTCGCCCGCCAGCGCCTTGGACGCGGCGGCGCGCAGTGCCTTGCCGGCCTCGCCGTCGCCGGCAAGCGGATCGGGCGCGAAGCGGAAACCCTCGAGGCGGCCTACGTGCTGGCCCTCGACGGTGACGTCGCCGGTCTTGGTGATCTCGGCCTCGAGCATGGTGTTTTCCCTTAGGCGCCGCATCAGCACGCTCGTCCTGCGATCGACAAAGCGCTGCGTCAAGCGTTCATGGAGCGCGTCGGACAAAATGTCTTCGACGCGGCGGGTCTCTGCCTGCCAGTGGAGAGGGTCGTCGACCCAGTCCGGGCGGTTGGCTGCGAATGTCCAGGTCCGGATATGGGCGATCCTGGTGGAGAGGGTGTCGATGTCGCCGTCGGTGCGGTCGGCAAAGGCGACCTGGGAGGCGATCCAGTCGGACGGCAACCGCCCCGAACGCCCGGTCAGATAGCCGAAAATGGTCATGACGAGGTCGGCATGGCTCGCCGGCGAGATCTTGCGGTAGTCCGGCATCATGCAGGCTTCCCACAGGCGGGTCACCGCATTGCGGCCGACGGCACGCTCGCGCACGAGCGAATCGCGCAGGACCAGTTCCAGCACCCGCTGGTCCTCGGCGATCGGCGAACGGGTCAGGCCGGGCTCGCTGGGGATCTGGTCGAGGCTGTCGCGCAGCGTCTCGACCGAAGCGAAATCGAGATGGGTGTTGCGCCATTGCAGCACCTTCACCCCGTCGAAGGCATGGCTCTCGAGGGCATGGACAAGATCGTCCTCAAGCGGCGGGCAGCGTCCCGTCGTGCCGAAGGTGCCGTCGCGGTTGGACCGGCCGGCGCGCCCGGCGATCTGGGCGAATTCCACCGGGTTCAACCGGCGGAACTGGTAGCCGTCATATTTGCGGTCGGCGGCGAAGGCGACATGTTCGACGTCGAGATTGAGGCCCATGCCGATGGCGTCGGTGGCGATGAGGTAATCGACGTCGCCGGCCTGGTAGATCTCGACCTGGGCGTTGCGGGTGCGCGGCGACAATGCACCGAGGACCACGGCCGCCCCGCCGCGCTGGCGGCGGATCAGTTCGGCGATGGCATAGACCTCGTCGGCCGAGAAGGCGACGATGGCTGAGCGGCGCGGCAACCGCGTCAGCTTCTTCTCGCCGGCGAAGGAAAGGTTCGAGAACCGCGGACGGGTGACGATATTGGCGCCCGGGATGAGCTTCTCGATCAGCCCGCGCATGGTGGCGGCGCCGAGCAGCATGGTCTCGTCGCGGCCACGGCGGTTGAGGATCCGATCGGTGAAAATGTGGCCGCGCTCCAGATCGCCGGCGATCTGAATCTCGTCGATGGCGAGGAAGGAGACGTCTAGATCGAGCGGCATGGCCTCGACGGTCGCCACCCAGTAGCGCGCGCCGGGCGGCTTGATCTTCTCCTCGCCGGTGACCAGGGCGACGGCGCCTTCGCCGGCGCGGGCGACCAGCTTGGCATAGACCTCCCGCGCCAGGAGGCGCAGCGGCAGGCCGATCATGCCGGAGGGATGGGCGAGCATCCGCTCGATAGCAAGCGTGGTCTTGCCCGTATTGGTCGGGCCAAGCACTGCGGTGACCCCTCGCCCGCGGAGGGCGGGGGGCAATGGCGGAAGAGACAAGGTCATTCCCCCATTCCTGTATCATGCCGGCACGGCGAATGCGTCACAATTCAGTGCAGGCCTCCGGCGCGTTCACGGTCGGAACGGGGTGGGAACGAATCGGGTCCGAATCGCTGACTCGCTGTGAATCACGTTTCGTTCACGACCAGATATGGTGGGTGAATGTTGAACGGCCCACTAGTGGAGTCGCCACTGGCGTGCGCAGAGTCTTGGTGTATTTGACGCGAGTCATTTGGGTTGACGAATGCTTAACGTCGACTCCGCAATGGCTGACGGCGGCTGTGACCGTCCTTCGCAAGACTCATCATCGCCGCGCGAGGATTCGCCGGCCGGGCTACGCCACTCGGCGGCCGGTCGGGATGCTCAGGTAAAGGCGGCGAGGATACGCCTGACGTCGTTGAGGGTGAAGGGCTTTTCCATCACCGGGATGGTACCGTCGCCGGCATGGCGCTCGATCGCGCCGGGCCCCTCGACGGCATCGCCGGTCATGATCACGACCCGGTCGGCGAGGCGGGGATTGAGGGCAATGGCCTTGTCGCGGAACTTCAGGCCGTCGATGCCCGGCATGCGCAGATCGACGAAGACGAGCTCGGCCTCCGCAATCGCGCCCTCGTCCAGGGCTTCCCGGGCGGTCTGGGCAGGCAGGACGCGATGGCCGAAGAGCTCCAGCATTTCCGCCAGGCTGGCCCCGACATCCGCCTCGTCGTCCACCACAAGGATGGTGAGGCCGTCGCGGTCGGCCGGGCCCTCCGCCTCGGCGTCCGCATCCGCTTGCACCGCGGCGGGCAACAGGACGGTGAAGCGGGCACCGCCATCCTCGCTGCGGTCGAGGGCGATGGAGCCGCCGTGGGATTCGACGATCGACTTGCAGATAGACAGGCCGATGCCGGTGCCGACTCCGGCGGGCTTGGTGGTGAAATAGGGGTCGAAGATACGCCCCGCGATGGCCTCGGGAACGCCGGGTCCATTGTCGCTGACGACAAGGCGGACATGGCCGTTCTTGCGCCGCGTCGCGATGGTGACGCGCCGGGGCGGTTCCATCTCGATCAGGGCGTGCTGGGCGTTGATGACGAGGTTGGCGACGACCTGCCCGATGAAGTCCTGGTCGGCCAGAATGGTCGGCAGATGCGGGTCGAGATCGAGCTCAAGCGTGACGTCGTGGCTGCGCAGGCCATAGGCGAGCATCTCCGCCGTGGCCCGCACCAGATCGTTGAGCTGGGCCGTCTCGCGTTTCTCGGGTCGCTGGCGCGCCATGGCGAGGAAGCTCTTGACGATTCGCCCGGCCCGGTCAGCGGCGGCGTGGATGCGCTCGGCGCGGCGCTTCTGTGCGGCATCCACCGCCGTTTCCATCAGCAGCGTCGACTGGGCGACAAGAATAGCCAGCGGGTTGTTGAGTTCGTGGGCGACGCCGGCGAGAAGGGAGCCCATGGCCGACAGCTTCTCGGCCTGGTGCAACCGATCGCGTTGCTGCTCCATCTGCCGCTCCGACTCGCGGACCTGGGACAGGTCGCGCAGATGGGCAGTGAAGACGCGGCGTTGGGGCAGACTGATCTCTGAAATGGTGAGTTCGATCGGGATCAGCGAGCCGTCTGCCCTCTGCGCTTCCATGGACATCCGCTGGTCGAGGACGCGGCTGATGCCGGTTCGCGTGTAGCGCGCCATGCCGTCGGCGTGGGCCCGGCGCATGGCCGGCGGAATGATGAGGTCGGAAATCGGCCGCCCCACTGCATGGCTGCGGGCATAACCGAAAGTCGCCATCGCGGCGGGGTTGAGGTCGATCAGGACGCCTTCCTCGTCGACCACCATGATCGGGTCGATCGAGGTCTTGATGATCGCCGTGTTGATGGTCTCCGCGACGTTGAGCGCGGCAAGCCGTGCCTCCAGGGCTTCTTCCCGCTCCTTCAGGGCGGTGATGTCGCGGGTCAGCGCGATGAAGCCGACCAGGGTGCCCTCACGGTCGAAACAGGGAGCACTCGCCTGTTCGAGATAGCGCCGCGCCCCGGTGGCGTCAGTGACCCAGTCGCTCCACTGGGGCGTCTCGCCATTCCGCAGCCCGACCAGCATCGCGGCGGTGCGGGCGGCCTGCGTCTCCCCGAGGATGTCGCGCACCGTATACCCGATGACCGCCTCGTGCGTCAGGCCGAACATGGCTAGGGCGGCGCGGTTCGCATAGACGAAGCGGCCCTCGGCATGGCCTCGAAAAGTCGGGCGAGGATGCCGGTGTCGAAATGGCCGCCCGGCGCGACGACCTCGTCGCGCATCATGGCCGCGACGCCGTCCTGCAGATCTGAAATGGTCTCCCCGCCCGCCGCCGACATGCGCCTCAGGCTCCGTTGGGAACGAAGACATAGCCCTCGCCGCGTACGGTCTTGATGAAGCGCGGATGTTCCGGATCGGGTTCGATCTTCTTGCGCAGACGCGTCACGCGGATGTCGATGGAACGGTCACTCTCATCGGTGGAGCGGCCATGGGCGAATTCCTGCAACTGGCCACGGGAGAGCACCCGGTTGGGGCGGGTCGCCAGCGCCTGGAGGAGGTCGAATTCCATCGCCGTCAGCTCGATCGGGCCATTGGCGGCATCGATCAGCCGACGGGCGTCGAGATCGAGCGTCAGGGCACCGAAGCGCAGGCTCCGCCCCTCGCGGCCGGCGGCCGATTGCGTCTCAGCGGCAGGGGGGGCGGCATTGACCCGCCGCAGCACGCTCTTGATGCGCGCGAGCAGTTCCCGCAATTCGTAAGGCTTCACCAGATAGTCGTCCGCGCCGATCTCCAGGCCAACGATCCGGTCGATGGGACGCCCGGCGGCCGTGGCCATGATGATGCCGGTCTGGCCGGATTTGCGGATGAAGCGAGCCAGCGACAGTCCGTCCTCGCCCGGCATGGCAATGTCGAGGATGGCGACGTCGATCGCCTTTCCTGGGCTTTCCTGGCGGAAGGCCTGGGCGTTGCGAAAGGTCAAAACCTCGAAACCCTGCATTTCGAGATATTCCCCGACCGCCTCACGCAGATGTTCCTCGTCGTCGACGATGGCTACGGTGGATCTCATTGCAGATGCCCTTGTGTTGCAAGTGCGGGTGACAGCCCGGCAGGCTGCGCATTAGGATCATTTGTCGCACGCAGATGCGGGTGCCGCGACGTGATTTGAGAGGGATGTCCATGGCGCGGCGCGGGCGGATAGCGGTGCTCGACGACGAACCCGACTGGGTCGACGCGGTCCGCGAATATCTCACCGATCTTGGCTATGACGTCGACTGCCTCAAGGCGGCCTGGGAACTGGAGCCCTATCTCGCCCGCGAGAGGCCAGACCTCATCATCCTCGACATCGGCCTGCCTGGCGAGAGCGGCATCGACATCCTCATCCGGACGGATCTGGCCAGCGACATCGCGGTTCTGGTCCTGACCGGCAATCCCGACCCGATCGACCGGGTTCTCGGCCTGGAACTCGGCGCCGACGATTATGTGCAGAAGCCGGTGGAACTGCGCGAGTTGGCGGCGCGCGTGGCGGGCATCCTGCAGCGCCGGCTCGGACGCCGCCGCAGCCTCGTCGTCTTCGAGCAGGCCTCCGTCGATCTGGTTGCGGCGCGCATCCTGAGGGTCGACGGGTCGACGGACCGGCTGTCGGCCGGCGAGGTCGCCCTGATCCGCATCTTCGCGGAGAATCCGGGCAAGGTCCTGACCCGCGAGGAGATCATGGAACAGGCCCCCGCGGAGGACGATGAGGCCTTCGACCGGGCCATCGACTCGCGGATCGCGCGCCTGCGGCGCAAGCTGGAGACCGAGGCGATCCGTACGGTCCGCGGCCATGGCTATGTCTTCGACGTGCCGCGCCATGCCGGCGAGGTGCCAGCCCCCGGCGGGGACAAGGCCTGAACCGTGCCGTCGAGGTGCGCGGAAGATCGGGTGCGACGGCATCGGTGCGGTTTCGCCCTGGAATGGTCAAGGGGGTGACGGTGGCAGGCTAGCCGCGGCAGCCGTGCCGCCCCATGTCGTGCGGCATCGCCGAATGTTTCAGCCACGCGATCAAGCGGGGCGCGCCGCTGCCGAAACAGGGGAAACAGCGGGCCTTCGCCCGAGGCAAGACGGTGAAGGACGACAGGACAATGGTCGGGGTCATGATCCTCCAACCGGAACCTCTTCGACCATGACACCCCGCCAGATCGCCATCGTCCGCCAGCAGTTCGGCCTCGTCGCCCGCCACGCCGACGCTTTCGCCGCCGGCTTCTACGACACGCTCTTCACCATCGACGACACCCTGCGGCCGCTGTTTCCCGCCGACCTCGCCGCCCAGCGCGGCAAGCTCGTCAAGGTGCTCGCCCATGTCATCCTCTCCCTGCACGACCTCGGCGCTGTCATCGATGACGTCCGGGCGCTCGCTGCCCGGCATGCCGGATATGGCGTGACCAGCACCGACTACGACACCGTGGGCATCGCGCTTCTGACGACCCTGGGTGATCATCTCGGCGACCGCTTCGACGACGAGGCGCGCGCCGCCTGGGCGCTCTGCTATGGCACGCTTGCCAATGCCATGATCGACGCCGGGCGGTCTGCGCCTGCGGTTGCGGCCTGACGGGGTCAGTCGCGAGAGGCGGCGGCCGCGGTCCCGCCGGGCACCACCACCCGCGCGAGAACGGTCCGAACATCGTCGAAAGTGAAGGGTTTCTCCAGCACCACCGCCTCGGATCCCTCGGCCCGGGCGAGCCGGTCGGGACCGGCGACCGTGTCGCCGGTGACGATGACGGTGCGCTCGGCCAGTGCGGGATCGCGGCGGTGGATGCGGTCGCGGAAATCGACGCCGTCGAGGCCAGGCATGCGCAGATCGGCGAAGATCACGTCGAAGCGACCGTTGGCCACCTCCTCCAGCGCCGCCGCCGGCCGGTCGACGGTCACCGGCCGGTGGCCGAGACCCTCGACGATCTCGGCAAGGCTGCGGGCGACGTCGACCTCGTCATCGACGATGAGGATCGACAGGCCGGCCCGCGCCGCGGGGTCAGTCACGATCTCGGGCACCTCGGCCATGGCTTCGGCGATGGGCAGGGTGATGTCGAATTGCGCCCCGCCTTCGGCCCTGTTGCTGAGGACGACCTTGCCGCCATGCGCTTCGACGACATTGCGGCAGATCGACAGGCCGATGCCGGTGCCAACCCCTGCGGGTTTGGTGGTGAAATAGGGCTCGAAGACGCGCCGCATGATGTCCGGCGGGATGCCCGGTCCGTTGTCCGCGACACGGATGGCGATGTCTGCGCCCGCGCGCGCGATCCGCAGGGAGATCTGCCGCGGCGCCGGACGGTCCATCAGCGCCTGCTGGGCATTGATCATCAGATTGGCGATGACCTGGGTCAGGAGGTCCCGGTCGCCGCTGATGACCGGAAGGTCGGGCGTGATGTCGCGGTCGATGGCGATGCCTGAGCTGCGGATCCCGTAGCTCACCATGTCCAGGGCGCCCGTCACCACCTGCGCCATATCCACCGGCTCACGCTGGGGCGGCTTCTGCCGGGCCATGGCGAGGAAGCTCTTGACGATGCGCCCGCAGCGCTCGGCCGCCGCGTGGATGCGCTCGCCTCGCCGCTTGACGTCGTCGCTCGCCGCCTTTTCGACCAGCAGCGAGGACTGGGCGATGACGATGGCCAGCGGGTTGTTGAGCTCATGCGCCACGCCAGCGAGCAGCGAGCCCATGGCCGAGAGCTTCTCGACCTGGTGCAGCCGCTCGCGGTTCGCCTGCGATTCCGCCTCCATGCGCTTGGCTTCCGTGAGATCGCGCACATGGGCCATGAACAGGCGATGGTCGCCGCTGCGGATCGTGTTGACCGAATATTCGACCGGAAAGACCGTTCCGTCGCGCCGCCGGGCGACCGTGTCGAACCGGCGGGCGAGGTTGCCGACGTCCACTTTCGCCTTGTAGCGGGTCATGGTGTCGATCTGCATGTCGCGCACGTCGTCGGGGACGACGATGTCGAAGGCGTGCCGGCCGATCGCTTCGGCTCGGTCATGGCCGAACATGGCTTCGGCCGCCGGATTGAACTCGACGATTCGCCAGTCCTCGTCGGAGACGATGATGGCATCGAGGGCCGAGACAACCACGGCCTTGTTCATCGCCTCGCTGCGCGCCAGCGCCTCCATGTTGCGGGCGAGTTGCTGCTCGCCGCGCTTCAGTTCGGTGAGGTCGCGGGTGAAGGTGAGGAAGCCGACCCGGGTATCGCCGACGGCGACATAGGGCATGAGCGAGACCTGCAGATAGCGCTCGCCGCGGGTGACGAAGGGGATCCAGCCCTCCCAGCGCATGGTCTCGCCGGCCCGTACCCGTTCGCCCATGATCTGGTACTGCTCGACAACCTCCGGCCCGAGGATTTCCCCCACGGAATGGCCGATGACCTCGTCGCGGCTCTTGCCGACGAATTCGAGGAACTCGCGATTGGCGTCGCGGTAGATGAGATCGGGATCGACATAGACGGTGCGCAGCGGAATGCCGTCGATCATCGCCCTGAGCTGGTGGATCTTGGCCCGCTGCTCGGTGATCGCGATCTCGAGCTGGCGGCGCAGGCCCTCCCAGGGGGCCGGGACGTCCGGCAAGGCCGTTGCCGTCCCCCGCCCGTTGAGCGCTCCGGCGCGCGCGAGGGCGACGGCGGGGGCGACGAACTGCCGCCAGACGACGGTTGCAAGGACCGAGAAGGTGGCGACGATGCCGGCGACGAGGAGGAGATGCTCGACGATATGGTCGCGCGCCTGGGAGGTTACCTCGGCCTGCCCGTAGGTGGACCAGCCGAGGGCTGCGACGAGCAGCAGAAGCGGCAAACCACACAGGATCAGGACCCCGGCAAAGCGGCGTGACAGGTCCGTGCCGCCATTGCCGGGCGGAATATTGCGCGTGCCGGTCTCGGCCATCGCCTTCTCCGCGGCAAGGGTCTCGGCCGGGGACCGGACACCGGTCGGGACATTGGTGCCGCGCCGCTGTTGCGTCAAGCGGCTGCGCCGCGTCAGCCGCGCTCGAAAAGCCGTCCGACGCGGAGGAGATCGGCGGTGGTGGCGCGCATCTTTTCCCGGAATTCCTCGTGGATCCGCTGGGCTGCATCCGGGAATTCGGTCAGCACCCGGCGGAACAGCGCTCGCGGAATGCGCAGCACGGTGACGGGGTCCCGTGCCACCGCGGTGGCTGGCCGCAGCGTCTCGATGATCAGGGCCATCTCGCCGATCAGGCTGCCGGGGCCGGCGAGATGCTCGGTCAGGCCGCCGTCATTGGTCAGCGCCATGCGCCCCTCGCCGACCACATAGCCGCAATCGGCCGCCTGTCCCTCCTTGAACAGCACGTCGCCGGAGCGCAGGAACCGCGTCTCGGCAGAGAAGGCCAGCAGACGCAAGGGCTCTCCGCCGAGACTTGCGAACAGCGGAACCCGCGCCAAGAGGGCGATGTCGTCGTCGAGGGCCATGGGCTCCGCTTAGCACGACTGCAGGAGAATCGAACGTCAACACGGCGATCCACCGGGGAAGGCGGACCGCCGATGCAGACAATGCACCAAAAACTCTTTGGATTTCGGTAACGCTCTCAGGGGACGAGCTTGTAGCCGCCGCCTTCGGTGACGAGAAGCGATGCGTTGCCCGGGTCCTTCTCGATTTTCTGGCGCAGCCGGTAGATGTGGGTCTCCAGCGTATGGGTGGTCACGCCGGAATTGTAGCCCCAGACTTCGGAGAGCAGGATCTCGCGCGATACCGGCTTGATGCCCTGGCGATAGAGATAGCGCAGGATCGCCGTTTCCTTCTCGGTCAGCCTGATCTTGCCGTTCTTGTCGGTAATGAGGGTCTTGGACGAAGGGCGGAACGAATAGGAGCCGATCTGGAACACGGCATCCTCGCTGGCCTCGTGCTGGCGCAACTGGGCCCGGACGCGCGCCAGCAGCACGGCGAAGCGGAACGGCTTGACGACATAGTCGTTGGCGCCCGCCTCAAGGCCGAGGATCGTGTCGGAATCAGTGTCGTGGCCGGTCAGCATGATGATCGGGCTCTTGAAGCCGCCCTTGCGCATGATCTTCACCGCCTCGCGACCGTCCATGTCCGGCAGCCCGACATCCATGACGAGGAGGTCGAAGTGGTCGGCCTTGACCGTCTGGATGGCCTTGCTGGCGGAATCGACGCTGACGGTGGCGAACTCCTCGTGCAGCGCCAGTTGCTCGGCGAGAGCCTCGCGCATGTCGGCATCATCGTCGCAGAGCAGGATCTTGCGGACTTGGCTCATCAAATCACCCGGGGAAGATGGGGGCTGCCGCAAGGACGCGCCCGGAGGTCGAGGGGGAAAAGGCACTACGCGCGTATCGCCGATCGCGTTACACGTCGGCAGCCTGCTGCTTCGTAGAGATATGGATGACATTTTCATGGCGAAAGACCGCCTCACACGGATTTTTGTCCACGCCCTGCCGGGCCGACGCTCCCGCGGCATGCTCCATGTCGGCCTTGCCTCCTTTCCCTGTGCGCTCGGTCGCGCCGGAATCCGCACCGACAAGCGCGAGGGCGACGGCGCGACGCCGCGGGCGCGGCTGCCGTTGCGCCGCGTCTTCCACCGCGCCGACCGGCTGGTCCGGCCGCGGGTGCTGCGGGCGGTCCGGGCCATCGGTCCGGAGGATGCCTGGTGCGACGATGCCGGCGACCGCCGCTACAACCGGCTGATCCGCCGGCCGCCGGGCCCAGCCGAGGAGCGTCTCGCCCGTGCCGACCATCTCTATGACACGATCGTCGAACTCGGCTGGAACGATGCGCCGGTGCGCCGCCATCGCGGCAGCGCCATCTTCTGGCACGGCGCCCGCGACGGCTTCACGCCGACGGCGGGCTGCGTTGCCATCCGCATCGCCGATTTTGCCAAGATCCTGCCGCGGCTGTCGCGCCGGGCGGTGCTGATCGTCCGGTAGGGCTCAGACGGAGGCCGTCAGGCCGCCATCGACGAAGAGCACATGGCCGGTAACATAGTCCGAAGCCGGCGCGGCGAGGAACACGCAGGCGCCCTGCAGTTCCTCCACATTGCCCCAGCGGCCGAGCGGCGTGCGGCCCTCGAGCCAGGTCGAGAAGGCCTGGTCCTTCACCAGCGCATCGGTCAGCTCGGTCTTGAAATAGCCGGGCGCGATGCCGTTGGAGCGGATGCCCCGGCGGCCCCATTCCACCGCCATTTGCCGCGTCATCATCTTCACTGCGCCCTTGGAGGCGGTGTAGGGGGCGATGGAGGGGCGGCCAAGCTCGCTCATCACCGAACAGGTGTTGATGATCTTGCCGTAGCCACGCGGCAGCATGTGACGGGCTACCGCCTTGGAGACGTAGAAGACGCTGTCGATGTTCGTCGCCATGACGCGGCGCCAGGCATCCTCCGGGAAATCCTCCAGCGGATGGCGGATGGTCATGCCGGCATTGTTCACCAGGATGCCGATCGGGCCGATATCCTTCTCGATCGCGTCGACCCCTGCCTTCACCGCGGCGGGATCAGTGACGTCGAAGGCGCAAGCGCTGACCTTGTAGCCTTTCGCCTTGAGCGCCGCCTCGGCACCGGCGAGCTTGGCCTTGTCGCGGCCGTTGAGGACGATCTCGCAGCCCGCATCGGCGAGGCCCGCCGCATAGGCCAGGCCGATGCCGCTGCCGGATCCGGTGATGAGGGCGCGGCGGCCGGTGAGGTCGAAGGTTTTCAGGGTCATGGGGGTGGCCTCTTGGCGTTTCCTCGGTCGGGCGAGGAGCAAAGGCCAAGGGCGATGCCGATGCAAGGGCCGCCTGCGACTTGTATGGTAGTTTTTACTCGGTGACGATCTTGACGAGTTCGCCGCCGCGCGGCTGTTCGCCGTCGCCGAGGCCGTTGAGCACGCGGAAACGCTCGTCGGCCCGGTCGGGCACCTGCATGCGGCGGGCGAAGGTCAGCACGGTGTCGCCCTCGCCGGCGCGCAGGGTCTTGACGCGGGCGGGCTTCACCGCGGCTTCGGCGCTGGTCAGCCGGCGGAAGCTTTCCATCGAGGCGCGGAAACTGCCGTCCACCTCGCCGTTCAGCTCCCGCGCCGCATAGATGATGCGATAGACCTCGCTGCCGAACCGCACCACGAAGATCCTGAACGACCAGTCACTGCCGCGGGCGACGGCCGTGGCCGCCTGGAAGCCGTTGATCGTCACCGCCTCCACCGTCTCCGGGGCGAGGCCGTCGATCCAGCCGGACGCGAGATAGGAGGTCAACGCCTGGTTGGCCTGCACCCTGACGACATCGAGGCGAATCGCCATCTCGTTCGGGCCGAGGCCGGTGACGGCCTGGCGGGAATTCTCCAGCGTGAAGCCCTCCGGCGCCGTGACGGTGAAGCCGAGGCGCGGATGGATGAAGCTGCGGCCGCGCACGACGCCCTGGCGCGGATCCTCGCCGAAGGTGATGCCGTCGATGGCGCGCAGATAGCGCTCACGGTCGCGCGGGCGGCCGTCGGGCGCCATGTGCTGACGGGCCGCGAGTACGGCCTGGCGGATGCGCTCGGGCGTCGAGGGATGAGAGGCGAGGAAGTCCGGTCCGCCACCGGTGGCCTGGGACGGCGAGCGCAGCGCCGCATAGCGGTCCATGGTCTCGAGAAAGCGCGAGGCGCCGTAGGGGTCGAAGCCGGCCTTGGCGATCAGGGCGACGCCGATCGCGTCGGCCTCCAGTTCCTGGGTCCGCGAGAAATTGGCGAGCGACACCCGCGCCGCCTCGCGCCGGGCTTCCGCGCCCGCCATGTCGTTGAGAAGCCGGGCCCGCATCACCGCGACGAGTTCGTTGGTGCGGACCTGGTCCTCGCGCTGGTTGGCGTGGCGGGCCGACACATGCGCCATCTCGTGGCCGAGCACGGCGGCGAATTCGCTCATGTCATTGATCAGCGCCAGCATGCCGCGGGTGATGTAGAGATGGCCGGAGGGCAGCGCGAAGGCGTTGATCGTCGGCGAATTGAGGATGGTCAGACGGTAGCGCTGGTCTGGCCGGTCGGAGGCGGCGCCGAGACGGTCGAGCACCTCGGTCGCCAGCCGCTCGATACCCGGCGCGCTGTATTCGCCGCCGAAGGCCGCGAGGATGCGTCCGTGGTCGCGGGTCGTCAGCGGCGGCAGGCGCGTTTCGGTCGGAACCGGCTCGGGCAGCGGCGACGTGGCGTCGGGGGCGGTGGCGCAGCCCGCTAGAAACAGGGCGAGCGCCAGCATCGCCGTCTGCGGCGACTGCCAATGCACTTTCGCTGCTCCGTCGAACCGAAACACGGTCCTGGGCTACCTTGCACCCCGGGCGGGCGCCTCTGCGATGGTGACCGCCTCCGGCATCGCCGCCGCGATGAAGGGACCGCGCCGGATCGTGACGACCCCGCGCACCCGCAGCATGTGCCCACGGATTGCGGCAGGTTCAAGCCCGAATTCCCGAAAGGCGGGCATGTCGCGCTCATGGATCGTCACCGTCAGCGCTCCCGCGCGCGGGGCTCCGAAATTGATGTAGGTGATGCGATTGACGGTGCGGACGCTGCGGACTCGGCCCGTCGCGACGACGAAGCGACCCTCGGCGGCCGTGAGCGCTTCGGCATCGTTTGTATCAAGAAGAACGGACCGGGACGTGGCCCAGATGCCACGCCGGGCGGATACCGCCTCCGTCTCCGCGGCCTCGAGCAGCCGCCAGCAGTCGCGGGGAACGAGGCGTGTCAGGGTCAGGCGCGCCGCGCCGTCGCGGAGCATCTCGGCCTCGATCGGTCCGGACGCGCCGAGCGCCAGGACGGGGAGGCGCTCGTGCCGATCGGCCGGTCCGAGGATGGCGATCCGGGCCACCGCCGCCGCCGGTACCGCAGCCTCGCCGGCGAGCGCCACGAGGCGGATCCGGCGGCCGTCGGGGGCGGCGAGGGTGAGGGGGCGGTCGGCGCGCAGGCCGGCGACGGGCTCGACCCGTTCGGGTGCGCAGGCGAGGGCGGTCGAGGCGGCACAGGAGAGGGCCACCGCCAGCCAGGCGGGCGCCCTCCCCATCATCAGGCCCGTCCAGCCCTGTCGGGCATCATCAGGTGCCCTTGCGGTTCTGCCGGTTGTTGATCAGGTCGTCGACCACGGCCGGATCGGCCAGGGTCGAGGTGTCGCCGAGCGCGCCGAACTCGTTCTCGGCGATCTTGCGCAGGATGCGGCGCATGATCTTGCCCGAGCGCGTCTTCGGCAGGCCGGGCGAGAACTGGATCAGGTCCGGCGAGGCGATCGGACCGATCTCCTTCCGCACCCAGGCGACCAGTTCCTTGCGCAGCTCTTCCGTCGGGTCTTCGCCCCCCATGAGCGTCACATAGGCGTAGATGCCCTGGCCCTTGATGTCGTGGGGATAACCGACGACGGCGGCTTCCGAGACCTTGGGATGGGCGACGAGAGCCGATTCGACCTCGGCCGTGCCCATGCGGTGGCCGGAGACGTTGATGACGTCGTCGACCCGGCCGGTGATCCAGTAGTAGCCGTCGGCGTCGCGCCGGCAGCCGTCGCCGGTGAAATATTTGCCGGCATAGGTCGAGAAATAGGTCTGCACGAAGCGCTCGTGGTCGCCGAAGACGGTGCGCATCTGCCCCGGCCAGGAATCGGCGATGACGAGATTGCCCTCGCAGGCCCCCTCCAGCACCTTGCCCTCGGCGTCGACGATCTCCGGCTGCACGCCGAAGAAGGGCCGCGTCGCCGAGCCCGGCTTCAGCGCCGTGGCGCCGGGAAGCGGCGTGATGAGGATGCCGCCGGTCTCGGTCTGCCACCAGGTATCGACGATCGGGCAACGGCCGTCGCCGACGACGCGGTGGTACCATTCCCAGGCCTCCGGATTGATCGGCTCGCCGACCGAGCCGAGCAGGCGCAGCGAGGCGCGCGAGGTCTTCTTTACCGGATCCTCGCCGGCGCCCATCAGCGAGCGGATGGCGGTGGGGGCGGTGTAGAAGGTGTTGACCTTGTGCTTGTCGACCACGTCCCAGAAGCGGGAGATGGACGGATAGGTCGGGATGCCCTCGAACATCAGGGTCGTCGCGCCATTGGCGAGCGGTCCGTAGACGATGTAGCTGTGGCCGGTGACCCAGCCGACATCCGCGGTGCACCAGTAGATGTCGCCGTCCTTGTAGTCGAAGACATATTGATGGGTCATCGAGGCATAGACGAGATAGCCTCCGGTGGAGTGCAGCACGCCCTTCGGCTTGCCGGTCGAACCGGAGGTGTAGAGGATGAACAGCGGATCCTCGGCGTTCATCTCCTCGGGCGGGCAGTCGTCGGGTACGGTGGCGGCGAGGTCGGCATAGTAGTGGTCGCGGCCCGCGGTCATGGCGACGGGCGAGCCGGTCCGCTTCACCACGATGACGCTCGACACGACGCCCGGGATCTTGTCGACGGCGGCGTCGACATTGACCTTCAGTGGCACCTTGCGACCGCCACGCAGGCCCTCGTCGGCGGTGATCACGACGGAGGTCGCGGCATCCTCGATACGGCCGGCGAGGCTGTCGGGCGAGAAGCCGCCGAAGACGATGGAATGGACGGCGCCGATGCGGGTGCAGGCGAGCATGGCATAGGCCGCCTCGGGGATCATCGGCAGGTAGATCGTGACCCGGTCGCCCTTCTTGACGCCCTGCGACTTCAGGACGTTCGCCCATTTCATGACCGCGGCGTGGAGCTGGCGGTAGGTGATGTTCGCGTCGTCCTTGGGGTCGTCGCCCTCCCAGATGATCGCCACCTGATCGCCGCGCGTGGCGAGGTGCCGGTCGACGCAATTGTAGGAGACGTTGGTGGTGCCGTCCTCGAACCAGCGGATCGAGACATTGTGCGGGTCGTAGGAGGTGTTCTTCACCCGGGTGAAGGGCTTCATCCAGGCGATGCGCTTGCCGTGCTCGCCCCAGAAGGCGTCGGGCGAGGCCACCGAAGCCTGGTACATCGCCCGGTACTTGGCGTCGTCGACATAGGCGCGCGCGGCCCAGTCGCCGCTGACGGGATAGAGCTTGTCGGACATGCGGGTCCCCTCTCGATGGCGGCCGCCCGCAATGCGGGCCGGGCGGCGACGTTTCCTGGCGCGGGCAGCCTGTTGTGGCCGGCTGTCTCGCAAATTTCGCCGAGACCATACGTCGGCAGCCGGCGACGGCTCAAGCCGGACCGGTCTCACACTTTGGTCGCCCGCAGGGCTCGGCGCCAGGGCTGGCGCTTCGGCCGAATTGACCCGGTGGCCGGCCCCGCCGAATGTGAGGCCGTCCCCGCCTGCTGATTGGACTGCGCATGACCGCTGCTCTCGACACGATTCTCAGCCAGGCGACCGCGGCGGGCGAGGTCCCCGGCGTCGTCGCCATGGTGGCGAACCGCGACGGCGTGATCTACCAGGGCGGCTTCGGCACCCGCCGCCTCGGTGCCGACGCGCCGATGACGCCGGACACCGTCACCTGGATCGCCTCGATGACCAAGGCGGTGACCACGGCAGCTCTCCTGCAGCTGGTCGAAGCCGGCCAGGTCGCGCTCGACGCCCCTGCCGCGACCTATGCGCCGGACATCGGTGACGTGCAGCTTCTCCATGATTTCGACGCCGAAGGCCGGCCGCTGACGCGTAACGCCGCCCGGCCGGTGACGGTCCGTCACCTCCTGACCCACACGGCCGGCTACACCTACGACTTCGCCTCGTCGGCGCTGCGCAAATTTATGAAGGCCACGGGCCTGCCGTCGACCAATACGGGCAGGCTTGCCGCTCTTGGCGCACCGTTGGTCGGCGAGCCCGGCGAGGCCTTCATCTACGGCATTTCAACCGACTGGGCCGGCCGCATCGTCGAAATGGTGACCGGGAAACCGCTGGAAGCGGTGTTCCGCGAACGGATCTTCGCCCCCCTGGGCATGGCGGATTCGATGTTTCGCCTCGGCCCCGACCAGATGGCGCGCCGCGCCACGGTCCACGGTGTCGCCGCGGACGGCACCTATGTGCCGACCGACATGGTCGTCGTGCAGGACCCCGAATTCGTCTCCGGCGGCGGCGGGCTCTATGCCACGGCCGGGGACTATCTCACCTTCCTGCGCATGATCCTGGCCGGCGGCACGCTGGAGGGCTCCCGCATCCTGTCACCGGACAGCCTTGCCGGGCTGATGACGGACCAGATCCCGTCTCTCAGCGTCCCGGCCCTCGGCCTGATGTCGCCGATGGGGCCGCGCAGCGCCGATTTCTTCGGCGGCCAGCCCACCGGCTGGACCCTCGGCTTCCAGCAGAACCGCCTGCCGACGGCCGAGGGCCGGTCGGCCGGATCGCTGTCCTGGGCGGGATTTGCCAATACCTTCTACTGGGTCGATCCGCGCCAGGGCCTCGCCGGGGTGTTTCTCACCCAGATCGTGCCCTTCTTCGACCCGCGGGCGATCACGCTGTTCCGCGCCTTCGAAACGGAGGTCTACCGGACGCTGGCCTCGCCGTGAGCCCAACGCCCTGCCGTCAAATCAGCAAGGCGCCGCCGCGATTCCGCCCGGCCCGGCTGCCATGTAGCATTGGCGTTTTCCCCGCCGCCTGCTGATTCGGGACCGATGCTGTCCAGGCACCTCCTTCTTGCCGCCGCCCTCACCCTCGCTCCGGCTGTGCCAGCTCTCGCCGAGTCCGTGACGCCGGCCGAGCGGGCGGATGCCGAGCGCCGCGAGCGCCAGCGTGAACTCGATGCGATCCGGGCGGACATTGCGCGCAACCAGGCCGAGCGGGCGCGCGTCGAGGCCGAGGTCACCGCCCTGCGCAACGACCGGGCGGCGCTGGTGCGCTCCAGCATCGACACCGCGGCCCGGGTCCGCACCGGCGAGGTGCGCATGGCCGCCATCGAGGACAATCTCGTCGTCCTCGACGCACGCCAGCTCACGGTGCGCCAGTCGCTCTACGACCGGCGACAGCTGATCGCCGAGGTTCTCGCTTCCCTCCAGCGCATGGGGC
Source organism: Phreatobacter sp. (assembly GCF_022843985.1). Taxonomy (GTDB): domain Bacteria; phylum Pseudomonadota; class Alphaproteobacteria; order Rhizobiales; family Phreatobacteraceae; genus Phreatobacter. Next base: position 58,961 of record NZ_JALHMP010000013.1, read on the forward strand.
GCCGTCCGCCGCCCGCCATGCTGGTGGGCCCGGACGATGTGCTGAAGAGCGTGCGCACTGCCATGCTGCTCGGCACGCTGGTACCGGACATGCGCGAGGCCGTGACGGTGCTGGCGCGCGATCTCGAGGAACTGTCGACACTGCGCAGCCGCATCGCCACCGAGCGCGACCACCTGGGCCGCGAGGCGGTGACGCTGCGCGAGGAACGCGTCCGCCTCGACGCCCTCGCCGAGGCGCGCCGAGGCCAGGTCGCCTCCGGCGAACAGTCGCTGCAGGCGGAACGGGCACGCGCGGCGACCCTCGCCCGCCAGGCCGCCGATCTCGAACATTTGATAGGCCGGATGGAGACGGAGATCGCCGCCGCGCACCGTGCCGCGGACGCGGCCCGCACCACCACGGTCGCCCGCGGCCCCGCCGTTCTCGACCGGCGCCAGCAGATGGCAGCGCTGCAGAATGCGGCGCGGATGACCCCCGCCATGCCCTTCGAACAGGCCAAGGGTGCCCTGTCCCTGCCGGTTCTGGGTGTCAGACTGCGTGAATTCGGTGATCCCGACGGTCTCGGCGGCGCCGAACGTGGCCTGTCGATGGCGACGCGGCCGGGGGCCTCGGTTACCGCGCCCGCCGACGGATGGGTCGTCTATTCCGGTCCGTTCAGGACCTATGGGCAACTCTTGATCCTGAACGCCGGCGGCGGGTATCATCTGGTCCTTGCCGGTATGGACAGGATCACGGTCGATCTTGGACAATTCGTTCTGGCGGGGGAGCCGGTCGGTGTGATGGGCCACGCCCCGCCGCCAGCCTCCGCGGTGACAACGGGCTCCTCCCAGCCCGTTCTCTATGTTGAGTTCCGGAAAGACGGGTCGAGTGTCGACCCAACGCCCTGGTGGACCACAAGGACACCGGGCGTGCAGGCCACTGAAAGGGTTCGCGGATGATGCGCAGAGCTTCGATCCTCCTCGCCGGCGCCGCCATGGGCGCGCTGGCCACCGTCGCGGTCACGCAGCCCCGGGCGATCCTCGGGATGACCGCCAATGCCGCGGCCTCCGACACCTATCGGCACATCAACCTGTTCGGCGACATCTTCGAGCGCGTGCGCACCGACTATGTGGAGAAGCCGGACGACGCCAAGCTGATCGAAACGGCGATCAACGGCATGCTGACCGGGCTGGATCCGCATTCGAGCTTCATGGACGCCCGCAACTTCCGCGACATGCAGGTCCAGACGCGTGGCGAGTTCGGCGGCCTCGGCATCGAGGTGACGCAGGAAGACGGCCTGATCAAAGTCGTCTCGCCGATCGACGACACGCCGGCCTCCAAGGCGGGAATTCTGGCCAACGACATCATCACCCATATCGACAACGAGCCGATCCAGGGCCTGACCCTGCAGCAGGCGGTGGAGAAGATGCGCGGCCCGGTGGGCTCGAAGATCACCATCCGCGTCACCCGCACCGGCGCCCAGCCGCGCGATATCGAGATCACCCGCGACCGCATCGTCATCCGCGCCGTGCGCCACCAGGTGATCGGCGACGATGTCGGCTATGTCCGCATCACCCAGTTCAACGAGCAGACGACAGAAAACCTGCGCCGGGCGATCGAGGACATCAAGGCCAAGGTGCCTGCCGACAAGCTGCGCGGCTATATCCTCGACATGCGCAACAATCCCGGCGGCCTGCTTGACCAGTCCGTGTCCGTCTCCGACGCCTTCATGGAGCGCGGCGAGATCGTCTCGACCCGTGGCCGCAATGCCGAGGAGACCCAGCGCTGGAACGCCCGCGCCGGTGATCTGACCGCCGGCAAGCCGATCATCGTGCTGATCAATGGCGGCTCCGCCTCCGCCTCCGAAATCGTGGCCGGCGCGCTGCAGGATCACAAGCGGGCCGCTGTGCTCGGGACGCGCTCCTTCGGCAAGGGATCGGTGCAGACCATCATCCCGCTCGGCAGCCAGGGCGCCCTCAGGCTGACGACCGCCCGCTACTACACGCCCTCCGGGCGCTCGATCCAGGCGCGCGGCATCGACCCCGACATCGTGCTCGAGCAGCCGGTGCCGGAGGCGATGCGCGCCCGCCTGCAGGAAAACCGCGGCGAAGCGGGCCTGCGCGGCCATCTGCGCAACAATGCCGACGGCTCCGAGGAGCGGTCGGCCTCCTCGGTCTATGTGCCGCCGGACCAGAAGGACGACGCCCAGATCGGCCGTGCGCTGGAATTGCTGCGTGGCACCGCGACGGATCCGGCCTTCCCGCCAAGCCAGCGTGCGGCTGCGGCCCCGAGCCCGGGTGCGCCCGCCGCTCCCGCTCCGGCGACGCCAACCCGCTGAGGCCCGCCGGCCCCCTGCCCAGTCAGAACCCCGGCCTGCGTGCCGGGGTTTTTCTTGTCTCAAGACCCACCCAGGATCGCGTGATGTCGTTGTGCTCCTCCCAGACCCGGATGTTCGCGGACGAGGTGCTCGCCGCCTATCGCACAGGCCGGCAGATCACTCCCCTGACGCGCCTCGAGCCGACCTTTGCGGTTGCCGACGGCGAGCGGGTTGGCCACGAGGTGGCGCGCCGCAGGGTCGCCGCCGGCGAGACGGTCATCGGGCGGAAGATCGGATTCACCAATCGGACGATCTGGGAGGAATACGGCGTCTACTCGCCGATCTGGGGGCCGGTCTACGACAAGACCTTCCACGACGTGGCCGGGCCGGCGCACGCCGCCATCGGCCATCTCGTCGAGCCGCGGATCGAGCCGGAGATCGTGCTCGGGTTCCGGGCGCCGGTGACGGCGCAGATGGATGAACGGGCGATCCTCGCCTGTGTCGGCTGGGTGGCCCACGGCTTCGAGATCGTCCAGTCGCTGTTTCCGGGCTGGGTGTTCCAGGGCGCCGATTGCCAGGCGGCCTTCGGCCTCCACGGCGCGCTCCACTGTGGTCCGCGCACGCCGGTCGAAGGCGATTCCGATGCCTGGATGGCGGCGCTGACCGGGTTTGCCGTAACCCTTTACCGGGATGGCGAGATGGTGGACCGCGGCATTGCCGCCAATGTCCTCGACGGGCCGCTTTCGGCAGTCCGGCATCTGGCTGGCGTGCTCGCCGCCGATCGCGAGGCCAGCCCTATCGCCGCGGGCGAGATCATCACCACGGGCACGGTGACGCGGGCCTTCCCGATCGCCGCGGGCGAGACATGGTCGACGCAGGTCGAGGGGATCGCCGTTCAGCCGATGCGGCTGAGCTTCGTGTGATCGGCGACGCCCGCACGGCGTGAGGGGAGTGCGGGCGCGGGGATTATGCCGTCGTGATCGGCTTTGCCGCGGGCAGGTCCTCGGCGCCCGACATGAACTGGGCCTTGGCGAGGGCGGCGAAGATGCCGCCCTGGGCCACCAGTTCCTCGAAGGAGCCGCTCTCGACGACCCGGCCCTGGTCGAAGACGAGGATGCGCGAGGCGTGCCGGATGGTGGCGAGGCGGTGGGCGATGACGAAGGTGGTGCGCCCCTTCATCACCTCTTCCAGCGCCAGTTGCAGCTTCTGCTCGGTGGTGGCGTCGAGGGCGGAGGTCGCCTCGTCGAGGATGAGGACGGGCGGGTCCTTCAGCAGGGCCCGCGCAATGGACAGACGCTGCCTCTCACCGCCGGAGAGCGAGCGGCCGCGCTCGGCCACCTCGGTGTCGAGGCCGTCCGGCTGGCGCCTGAGGAAGTCCATCGCCTGGGCCCGCTCGCAGGCCTGCCAGATCTCCTCGTCGGTCGCCTCGGGGCGCCCGACCTGCAGGTTTTCCTTGATGGTGCGGGCGAACAGCATGGGCTCCTGGAAGACGACGCCGATATTGCGCCGCAGCGACACGAGGCTGACGTCGCGAATGTCGTGTCCGTCGATGAGGACGCGCCCAGACTGTGGGTCGAAGACCCGGTGTAGCAGCGACAGCGTCGTCGACTTGCCCGATCCGGTCGAGCCGACCAGGGCGATCGTGTCGCCGGGATGGGCGACGAAGGACAGGTCGGCCACTGCGGCGCGCTTGCCGTCATAGGAGAAGGACACGTTCTCGAAGGCAACGGTGCCCTTGACCTGACCGATGTCGAGCGCATTCGCCCGATCATGGACCTGCGGCAGGGTGTCGACGACGTTGAAGAAGTCCTTGATCTTGGGGCCTTCGAGGAAGACCGAATTGATGAAACCGACCAGCGCCTCAAGGCGGCCGATCAGCATGGTTGCGAAGCCCATGAAGGTGACGATCTCGCCGATGGAGGCGAGGCCGTTGATGTGCAGCCAGGTACCGACCAGGAAGATCGAGAGCACGGTCAGTGTCGCCGAGGCGCGGGAGGCGACCGCCGCGATGGCCCACCAGGACAGGACGGGGATCTGGGCGGCGAGCAGGGCGTCGATGGTCGCGCGCATGGCGCGGACCTCGGCCTCGATGCGGGTGAAGGACTGGATCACCGGGACGTTGCCGAGGGCATCGGTGGCCCGTTCGGCCAGCGCGTTGTGATATTCCTGAACCTTGCCCTGCAAGGTCTCCGTCTTCCGCAGCACCCAGCTCGTCAGGAAGAAGAAGAAGAAGACCATCACCACCAGCAGGCTGCCGAGCCGCCAGTTCACCCAGAGCGAGACCGGCACCAGGATGACCAGGGCGATGAGCGAGGCGCAATGCTCTCGCAGGAAGGACAGCAAGAGCCAGGCCATGGCATTGGAGCCTTCCAGCATCTGCTTGAGCAGGCGGCCGGAATGGGCTCCCGAATGGTAGCTGAGCGGCAGGTTCAGCACGTGTTCGAAGAAGTGCTGCATGAAGGCGAGGCGTCGGCGGTGCGACATGCGGTCGGCATGGAGCGCGACGAGGACGCCTGCGGCGATGGTGAAGAGGCCGAAGACGACCCAGGCCAGCACCAGCGGCAGGATCTCGCTCCAGGTCACCGTGCGGCCGCGCGCCTGGGCCGCCGACAGGGTGTCGATGATGCGGCCGAACAGGATGGGCTCGGCGAACATGATGCAGGCGAGTACGACGTTGCAGGCGAGCAGCGTCAGGCCCAGCCGCGTCTCCGGGCCGAGCTGCCTGAGGACGCGCCAGTAGACGTGGAGGAGCGACATGCGACGGCCTTTGCGGGGAGGCGGAATGCCCCGGAGAGTCGGGAGCTGTGATACACGCCCCTCAACGCGCGACAAGGGGCGTTGTTGCCGTCGCGCCTAGAACGACCGGCCGGCACCCGTCCAGGCGAGGCCGAGATGGGCTGCCGCCGTCGCGGCAATATCGGCGAACGTCTCCCGCCGGCCGATCGGGCCCGTCGGCAGGCCCGGCCCGAAGGCGAGGACGGGAACGTGTTCGCGGGTGTGGTCGGTGCCGGGATAGGTCGGGTCGCAGCCGTGGTCGGCGGTGAGGATGCAGAGGTCGCCGGGCTGGAACGCCGCGCTCAGGGCGGGCAACCAGGCGTCGAAGGCCATGAGCGCGCGGCCGTAGCCACCGGGGTCGCGCCGGTGGCCATGGAGCGAATCGAAGTCGATGAAATTGGCCATCAGCAGGCCGCCATCGGCGAGTCGCGCCAGTCCTTCGAGGGTGCGCGCGCCGAGCGCCGCGTTGCCCGCCGCCTTCAGCACCTCGCCGGTGCCGGCATGGGCGAAGATGTCACCGATCTTGCCGACCGTGATCACCTGCCGACCGGCGTCCGAGGCGAGCTCAAGCAGGGTCGGTGCCGGCGGCGGCACGGCATAGTCGCGGCGGTTGGCGGTGCGGGTGAAGTCGGCAGGACCGGTGCCGGTGAAGGGGCGGGCGATGACCCGGCCGATGCCGAGGGGGTCGCAGAGCCGGCGGGCGATGAGGCAAAGGTCGTAGAGCCGTTCAAGGCCGAAGGCCTGCTCTTGGGCGGCGATCTGCAGCACCGAATCAGCTGATGTGTAGAGGATCGGCTTGCCGGTCGCGAGGTGTTCGGCCCCCAGGCGGGCGATGATCTCGGTGCCCGAGGCGTGGCAGTTGCCGAGAATGCCGGGAAGGCCGCCCTCGCGGATCAGCGCGTCGGTGAGCCCGGCCGGAAAACAGGGGACGGTTTCGGGGAAATAGCCCCAGTCGAAGGTCACCGGCAGGCCGGCAATCTCCCAATGCCCGGAGGGCGTGTCCTTGCCTTTCGAGGTCTCCACGGCAAAGCCCCAGTGGCCGGCGAAGGGCTCGTCTGCCGTCAGGCCCGGCGGCAGACGGCCGGTCGCGGCGCGCGACGCCGCGCCGAGGCCGAGCCGGTCGAGGTTTGGCAGCGCGAAGGACAGGCCTTCGGCCGCGAACCACTCCGCCACATGCCCCAGCGTATCGGCACCCGCATCGCCATAATCGGCGGCATCCGCGCTGGCGCCGATGCCGACGGAGTCGAGGACGAGGATCAGGGCGCGGGGCATGGTTCAGCCGGTGATCCGCGCCTGGACGAGGGCACCGACGGCGGCGCCGCCCTCGCCAAGGGTAACGGCACCGGTGATCATGGCGGCGGCCGCGGCCATGGTCTCCTCGTCACGGCCGTGGATCAGCGCCAGCGGCTCGCCGGGAGCGAGGCTGTCGCCGAGGGCGACGAGGCCGGTCAGGCCGACTGCGTGGTCGACCGGATCGGCGGAGCGGGTGCGGCCGCCGCCGAGGGCGACGACTGCCAGGCCGATCCGGCGGGTGTCGATCGAAAGCACCGTACCGGCCGCCGGCGCGGGAATCGGGCGTACCAGGGGCGCGCGCGGCAGGTGCTTGTCCGGGTGTTCGATCAGGTCATGGGGGCCGCCAAGACTCGCGACCATGCGCTGGAAGATCTCGGCGGCGCGGCCGTTGGCGAGGACCCGTTCGAGCTTGCCAAGGGCGGTGTCGAGATCGGGCGCGAGCTTGCCGAGGACCAGGAGTTCGGCGGCCAGCGCCAGGGTGACGCCGTGCAGGCGCGACACGCGGTGGCCACCGGCGAGATGTTCGATGGCGATCCGGACCTCAAGCGCATTGCCGGCGGCGGGTCCCAGCGGCTGGTCCATGGGCGTGACCAGGGCGATGGTCGGCAGCCCGGCGCCACGGGCCACGGAGGCGATGGAGTCGGCGAGCTCGCGGGAGCCGGCGAAATCCGGCATGAAGGCGCCCGATCCTGTCTTCACGTCCATGACAAGGCCATCGAGGCCGGCGGCGAGCTTCTTCGACAGGATGGAGGCGGTGATGAGCGGCATCGATTCCACCGTCGCGGTGACGTCGCGCACGCCGTAGATGACCTTGTCGGCGGGGGCGAGATCGGCGGTCTGGCCGATGATGGCGCAGCCGACCTCCCGCACCGTGCGGCGGAAGCGATCATGGGCCGGTGTCGCGTCATAGCCGGGGATGGATTCGAGCTTGTCCAGCGTGCCGCCGGTATGGCCGAGGCCGCGGCCGGAGATCATGGGCACGAAGCCGCCGGCCGCCGCCACCATCGGGGCGAGCATGAGCGAGACCGTATCGCCGACCCCACCGGTGGAGTGCTTGTCGAGGACAGGGCCGGGCAGGTCGAGATCCCGCCAGGACAGGATGCGCCCGGAGGCGGTCATGGCCCGGGTGAGGGCCACGCGCTCGCCCATGGTCATACCGCGGAAAAAAGTAGCCATGCAGAAGGCCGCCACCTGCGCCTCGGTGACGGTCCCCGCGCCGATGCCGGCGACGAAGGCGGCGATGTCACCGTCGCCGAGCGCCGCGCCATCGCGCTTGGCCCGGATGATCTCCTGCGGGATGAAGGCGGTATGGCGCTTCTTCATGGGGCGGCCTTCCCTGCGGCGAGGAGCTGGTCGAGGAGCCCGGAAGCACCGAAGCGGAAGGTCGCCGGACTTGCCCAGCCGATCCCCATGACCTCATCGGCGAGGGCGAGATAGGTGCCGGCATCCGCGACCGTCCGGATACCGCCCGAGGGCTTGATGCCGACCCTGCGGCCGCAGGCGCGGATTTCCTCCAGCATCAGGCGCACCGCCTCGGGCGTCGCGGAAACGGCGGTCTTGCCGGTGGAGGTCTTGATGAAATCGGCGCCAGTGCCGATGGCGATGCGCGCGGCGGCCCGGATGAGTTCCGGCGTCTTCAGCTCGCCTGTCTCCAGGATGGTCTTGAGGGTGCGGCCCTGTGGCACCACCGCCCTGACAGCACCGAGCAGGGCGCCCACCACCTCGTTGCGGCCGGCCATCAGTGTCCGCCAGGGCAGGACGACGTCGATCTCGTCGGCGCCGTCGAGCAGCGCCCAGCGGGCCTCGTCGGCGACGCGCATCACGTCGTCCTCGCCAGCGGGAAAGTTGACCACCGTGGCGATGCGGACCGGTGTGCCCTTGAGCAGACGGCGGGCCTGCGGCACGAAACCGGCCCAGAGGCAGACGGCCGCGACCGGCCCGAGCGGCGTCATCGCGCGGGCGCAGAGCCGCTCGACGCCCGCTTCGTCGAGCCCGTTGGACAGGTCGGTGAGGTCGAGAAGCGCGATGGCGCGGCGGGCGAGTGTTGCGTCAGTCATGGCGGGCCTCGGCCCGGCCGATCTCCACGAGGAAGCCGCGGATGACCGCCTCCATGGCGGCAGCGCCAGCGGCCGCGACGGTTTTGGTCTCGGCATGGGAGGGCGCATCCGGCGCAAGGCCGGCGGCGAGGTTGGTGATGAGCGACAGGCCGGCCACGGCGATCCCGGCATGTCGGGCGAGGATGACCTCGGGAACGGTCGACATGCCGACGGCATCAGCACCGAGTGTCCGCAAGGCGCGAATCTCGGCCGGCGTCTCGAAGCTCGGGCCAGTGACCCAGACATAGATGCCTTCGAAGAGCGCGACATGCCGGCGCGCCGCGCCGCCGGCAATCGCCCGGCGCAGGACGGGGTCATAGGCCCCGTTCATCGGCACGAAACGGCCGTCGCCATGCTGGCCGATGAGCGGGTTGGGCCCGAACAGGGCGATGTGGTCCTCGATGGCCATGATCGACCCGGGGAGCATGTCGGGCTTGAGCGATCCCGCGGCATTGGTGACGAGCAGACGGGGGATGGCGAGGGCCGCGAGCGTGTCGATCACCGGCTTCATGACGCGGGGGTCGCCGTTCTCATAGGTGTGGGCGCGGCCCTGGAGCACCGCGACACGGCAGCCTTCCAGCGTTCCGACGACGAGCCTTCCGGCATGGCCGGAGACGCCGACAGGGGGGAAGCCCGGCAGGTCGCCATAGGGGATGACGCGGGCATCTTCCAACGCTTCAGCCAGCGGGCCGAGGCCGGTGCCGAGGATGATGGCGCAGGCGATGGGAGCCTCGCCCGCCGCGGTGCGGATGATGCGGGCTGCGGTCATGACAGGTTGTCCGGACCGAAGGCATGGGGGAGGAGCTCGGCGAGGGTGAAACGGGCGCGCGGCCCCTTCGGGCCGGCGACGTGGATCACCAGAGAGCCGGCGCCGAATTCACGCAGCCGCTGGCGGCAGGCGCCGCAGGGCGTGCAGAGCTCCGGACCTTCGCCAAAGACGAGAATCTCGGCGATGGTGCGGTCGCCGGCGAGGAGCATGGCAGCGATGGCTCCCGCCTCGGCGCAGGTGCCGACGGGATAGGCGGCGTTCTCGACATTGCAGCCGGCGTGGATGCGGCCCGATCCGGCGCGCAGGGCGGCGCCGACCCGAAAGCGGGAATAGGGCGCATAGGCGGAAGCCTGCGCCTTCCGCGCCGCGTCGAACAGCTCGTCCAGTGCCTGCGTCATGGCTGCTCCTTCACGCCGCGACCCTCCGCCATGGCAGGATATAGGGCAAGGCGGGCGGCGCCTGAACCGAAAAGGGCCGGCCGATGCTCAGGGATCGATGACCAGCCCGTCCTCGGCACAGGCGACGGTGGCCTTGTCGCGGTTGGCCAGCATCTGCGGTCCCATATGGGTCAGGACGATGCGCTTCGCCGTGAGGTCGGGCAGCCGGCGCGACAGCGTCATCCAGTCGAGGTGATTTTTCAGCGGGATATCCCAAGTATAGCACTCGACGAGAAGCACGTCGGCGCCCGCCGCCAGGGGCACCAGATCCTCGGTCCAGGTGGTGTCGCCGGAATAGGCGAAGATCTTGCCGTCGCGGGCGATGCGGTAGCCCTGGCAGGGGCCGGCCCGCTGGTCGTGCACCATCGGGAACGCCGTCACGCCATTGCCGGCGACAGTGCCCGGCTGGTCCGGGGTGATCTCGAGATAGGTGATCGCGAAGGGATAGGCGTTGCCCGAGGAGCCCGGGAAGGCCGCCTCCATCACCGCCTTCACCCAGTCCTGCACCCGCTTCGGACCAGCAATGGTCAGCGGGGCCGTACGGCGCGAGTTGAACAGTGCATCGAGCATGAAGAAGGGCAGGCCGCCGATGTGATCGGCGTGGAAATGCGTGAAAAGGATCGCCGAAACGCTGTTGCGGTCGATCCCGGCGCGCTGCAGTGCGAGCAGGGACGTCGCCCCGCAATCGACCAGCATCACCGTGCCGTCGTTGCCGGCGAGGTGCAGGCAGGTGGAGAAGCGTCCGCCCGAGCCGAACGCATCGCCGGAGCCAAGTACGGTGATCTTCATGGGCCATCCATGGTTGAGGTCGAGGCGACCGGTCTGCGAGCCGCGGCCTGGCGCCGGTGCCCGGTCACCGGCATGATATGAGCACGCGCGGCGCCGTCTTTGAAGCGGCGCTGTCCCGGTGACGCGACAGCATCCTTTCCAAAAACTTCCCCCGTCCCGCCCTGCAATAGACCCGCATCGTTGCAGGCCTCGTTCTCGTCCGCAAAGGATGACACCGGCCCACCCGGCGTGCACAGTCCCGCTCCCTCGCAGCGACATGTATGGCCATGACCCCATCAGAAACGCTCACGCTCCCCGGCCTGTCGGCGCCCGGGTCGATCGGCATCGATCGCAACGGCATTCCCCATATCCGGGCGGAGAACGAAGCCGATCTCTTCTTCCTGCAGGGATTCCACGCCGCGCGCGAGCGTCTGTTCCAGATCGATCTTTTCCGCAAGCGAGGCCTGGGCCTCCTCTCCGCCGATTTCGGACCTGGCTATATCGAGCAGGATCGCGCCTCGCGGCTCTTCCTCTATCGCGGCGATCAGGCGGCGGAATTCGCCGCCTACGGCCCCGAGGCCGAGGCGTCCTTCACGGCCTTCACGAAGGGCATCAACGCCTTCATCGCCATGACCGAGGCCGACCCTTCGCTGCTGCCCGTCGAGTTCGGCCTGCTCGGCACGAAGCCGGCGGTCTGGGCCGCGGGGGACGTCTCCCGCATCCGCACCCATTCGCTGTCGCGCAATGCGCTGTCCGAGATCCTGCGCTGCCAGGTGTACGGCAAGGCCGACCATCGGACCGACCTGCTGCGCCGCTATCTCGAACCGAAGATCGCGCCAGCCGTCCCCGAGGGGCTCGACCCCGCAACGATTCCTTTGGCGGCGCTGGATGTGGTCAAGCTCGCCACCGCCAACGCCACGTTCTCCCCGGAACGCCTCGCCGCGACCCTCGATGAGGCGCCGAAATGGCGCGCGACCACCGACCTGCTGGAGGTCGTCCTCGACGCCCAGTATACCGGCTCGAACAACTGGGCGGTGCACGGGTCGAAGACCGATACGGGGCTGCCGATCCTCGCCTCCGATCCGCACCGGATCCACGGCATGCCCTCGCTGCGGACCATCGTCCATCTCACCTGCCCCGGCCTCGACGTGGTCGGTGCGGGCGAGCCCTCCGTTCCCGGCGTGATGATCGGCCATAACGGCACCATCGCCTGGGGCCTGACGATCTTCTACATCGACCAGGAAGACGTCTATTTCTACGAGACCCATCCGGAGGACTGCGACCTCTACCGCTACGGCGAGGGCTGGGAGCGGGTGCGCACGGTCGAGGAGCGCATCAAGGTCAAGGGCTGCGACGACCAGATTCTGACCCTGAAATTCACCCGCCACGGCCCCGTGGTCCACGAGGATCCTGTAGCAGGCCGGCTCTATGCCGTGCGGGCCGCCTATTTTGAGCCGGGAACGGCCCCCTATCTGGTCGCGCACAAGCTGATGCGGGCGAAGAACCTCGCGGAGTTCCGCGCCGCGGCAGTGACCTGGGGTACGCCCTCCTGCAACCTCGTCTATGCCGACACCGCCGGTGATGTCGCGTGGATGCCGGCGGGCATCAATCCGATCCGGCCCAACTGGGACGGGCTGCTGCCGGTGCCGGGCGACGGCCGCTACGAATGGGCCGGCTGGCGCGACCGGGCGCAGGCGCCCCTCGTGCACAATCCCGCTCGCGGCTTCGTCTTCTCGGCCAATGAGATGAACGTGCCGGCGGGCTGGGACCACAAGGCCTATCCCTTCGGCTATGAATGGGTCGACTATTCGCGCGCCACCCGGATCGAGGAGGTGCTCGGTTCGGTCGCGCCGCACACGCTGTCCACCTCGCGCGCGCTGCAGACCGACGTCGTCTCCATTCCGGCCCGCCGCCTCGGCAAGCTTCTGGCCGGGTTGACGCCCTCCGATCCGGACACTGCCGCGGCCATCGCCATGCTGGCCGGATGGGACCATGCCCTGACCAGCATGTCGGCCGCCGGGGCGCTGTTCGAGGTCTGGTGGTCGCGCCACCTGAAGAAGGCGCTGTGGAACGCCATCGTCGCCCCCGAGTTGCACGCGCTGATGGTGCCTGGCGACGTCGACGGCACTCTTGCCATCCTCGAAGACCCCGACGATCGCTTCGGAAGCGATCCCGCCGCGGGGCGCGATGCCATTCTCGCCGCCTCGCTGGGGGCCGCCTTCGGCGAAATGCAACGGCTGCTCGGGCCCGATCCCGCGGCCTGGGCCTGGGGCAAGCTCCATCACGGCTTTTTCGAGCATCCCCTGTCGTTCCTCCTGTCGGAGGCGACGGCCAAGGCCTGGGCGATCGGGCCGGTTCCTCATGCCGGCTCCTCGGTCACGCCGATGCATACCGGGTATCGCGGCACGGATTTCCGCACCATGATGGGATCGTCCTTCCGGCTGGTCGTCGATCTCGCCGATTTCGATCGCTCGGTGACGATCAATACGCCCGGCCAGTCCGGCGATCCGCGCTCGCCGCATTACCGCGACCTTTTCGCCCGCTGGGCAGCGGGGGACTATGCGCCGCTGCCCTATACAGCTGCGGCGGTTGACGGTGCACTGGAGAGCCGACTGGACCTGAAGCCAGGCTGACCCGTTTCAGGGACTCTATTTCGCCCGGTAACATTCATGTCCCATCGTGTCGCCGTGCTGAAACCCGCCGTCCATACCCTCTGACCACAATGCTCAGACGGGATGAACCGGCCCATGCCGCACCGTGACGCCCTCGCCAGCCTCAACCAGTCCCTCGCCGCGATCGATGTGATGATCCGGGGCGGCAAGGGTCAGGGTGGCCGTCTCGTCGGCGTGGCGCAGGAAGCCCGGCAAGCCGCCGAGACCCTGGTCCGCGTCATGCGGGTTCAGGCCGCGACGGTCGCCAATGAGGCAGCCCTGGCCGAAAAGGTCCAGAACCCGGCCGCCTTGTCCGCCGGACCGGCTCAGACCGGCAGGCTCGATGACGCCTTCACTTCCTCCATCACCGCATAGGTCCGCGTCTCGCGCACCCCCGGCAGGGCGAGGAGCACTTCGCCGAGGAAGATGCGATAGGCGGCCATGTCGGCGACGCGCGTCTTGATGAGATAGTCGAAGCCGCCGGCGACCAGATGGCATTCCAGGACATCGGGCGCCCGCGCCACCGCGTGGGCGAAGCGGTCGAAGACGTCCGGCGTCGTCTTGTCGAGCGTCACCTCGACGAAGGCGAGAAAGCCGCGTGACAGTTTCTGCGGGTCGAGGCGGGCGCCATAGCCGGCGATGATGCCCTCGCGCGTCAGCCGCTTCACCCTTTCGCTGGTGGCGGTGGGCGAGAGGCCCACCCTCTCCGCCAGATCGACATTGGCGAGGCGGCCGTCGTCCTGCAGCAGGCGCAGGATCTTGCGATCGACGGAATCGAGGATGGCGCTCACCGTGGAAACGCCGCCGATCCGGCAAACTGATGGTGAATATCACCATGGTTCATGGAAGATAACCTCTCGAACGGCCGGAGTTCCCCGGATAGTCTCTCACGATCCCCTAGCGACGCAAGAGGCTCGCCTTGTCCCCCGAACCGTCATTTCAGGCACCCTATGCCGAGGCCGACGAGATCATCGCGCGCCGTCTCCTGGCCACCGCTTCGCTCCCGCCCGCGGCGGAGGCGCGCATCGACGCGCGCGCGCGCGAGCTCATCGGCGCCATCCGCGCCAAGGCCGGGGGGCTCGGCGGCATCGAGGACTTCCTGCGCGAATATTCGCTGACCACCAAGGAGGGCCTCGCCCTCATGGTGCTGGCCGAGGCGCTGCTGCGGGTGCCGGATTCGCGCACGGCCGACGCGCTCATCGAGGACAAGCTGTCAGGGACCGACTGGGCGCACCGGGCCACCAAGTCGGAGGCCTGGCTGGTCTCGGCCTCGGCCTGGGCGCTCGGCGTCACCGCCCGCGTCATCCATCCCGGCGAGAGCCCGGAGGGCATTCTTGAGACGCTCGGCAAGCGGCTAGGCCTGCCGACGGTGCGCGCCGCGACGCGTCAGGCCATGCGGCTTCTCGGGTCGCATTTCGTGCTCGGCCAGACCATTTCCGAAGCGCTGGGACGGGCCGGCTCGGCCCGCCGCTTCCGCTATTCCTACGACATGCTCGGCGAAGGCGCCCGCACGGCTGAGGATGCCGAGCGCTACCTTGTCTCCTACCGCGATGCCATCGCGGCGATCGGCCAGGCCGCCGGCAACGAGACCCTGCCCAACCGTCCCGGCATTTCGGTGAAGCTGTCGGCGCTGCATCCGCGCTACGAGGCGGTGAGCCGCGACCGCGTCATGGCCGAGCTCGTGCCGAAGCTGCTGAAGCTCGCCCAGGCGGCCAGGGCCCATGACCTCAATTTCACCGTTGACGCCGAGGAGGCCGACCGCCTCGAGCTGTCGCTCGACGTCATCGCCGCCGTCCTCGCCGATCCCTCGCTCGCCGGCTGGGACGGGTTCGGCCTCGCCGTCCAGGCCTACCAGAAGCGGGCGCTGGCGGTGATCGACTGGCTCGACGCCCTGGCGACGCGCCTCGACCGCAAGCTGATGGTCCGGCTCGTCAAGGGTGCCTATTGGGACACCGAGGTGAAGCGGGCGCAGGAGCGCGGCCTGCCCGACTTTCCGGTCTTCACCCGCAAGCCGATGACCGATCTCCACTACATGGCCTGCGCGCGGCGGCTGCTCGCTGCCCGGCCGCGGATTTATCCGCAATTCGCCACCCACAATGCGCTGACCATCGCGACGATCCTCGAAGAGGCCGGGGGGCCCGAGGGCTACGAGTTCCAGCGCCTGCACGGCATGGGCGAGGCGCTCTACGAGTCCCTGCTGGCGAAGCTTCCCGAAGCGGCCTGCCGGACCTATGCGCCGGTCGGCGGCCATCGCGACCTCCTCGCCTATCTCGTCCGCCGGCTGCTGGAGAACGGCGCCAATTCCTCCTTCGTCTCGGCCTCGGCCGATCCCGCGGTACCGGTGGAGACCCTGCTCGCCCGGCCGCAGAGCTGGATCGGCAATGCCGGCGACGCCCGCCCACACCGGCTGCCGCTGCCGAAGGACCTCTATGCGCCCGGCCGGATCAACTCGGCCGGCGTCGAGTTCGGCGACGCCGCGGCGCTCGCCGGCTTTCTCGACGCCGTCACAAGGGGGCGCGGACGGGTTCCGGCAGTGGCCCAGCCGCTGATCGGCGGCAAGGTCCTGCGCGGTGCCATCCGCTCGGTGATCAGCCCGGTGGACGGCACCCCGGTCGGTGCGGTCGAGGAGGCGGATGCGGCGATGGTCACGGCCGCCTTCGACCGCGCCGCCGCCGGCTTCGCCGGCTGGAACCGCTCACCCGTCAGCACCCGCGCCGAGGCGCTCGACAGACTTGCCGATCTCCTGGAGGCTGAGCGTGGCCTGTTCTGCGCGCTGCTCGCCCGCGAGGCCGGCAAGACCCTCGACGACGGCGTGGCGGAAGTGCGCGAGGCCGTCGATTTCTGCCGCTACTACGCGCAGGAGGCGCGTCGGCATTTCGGTGCGGGTGTCCTGATGCCGGGCCCGACCGGCGAGGAGAACCGGCTGACCCTGCGCGGGCGCGGCACCATGGTCTGCATCAGCCCGTGGAACTTCCCGCTCGCCATCTTCCTCGGCCAGGTGGCAGCGGCGCTCGCCGCCGGCAATGCGGTCATCGCCAAGCCCGCCGAACAGACGCCACTGGTGGCCGCCGCAGCGGTGGCGCTCGCCCACAAGGCCGGCATTCCCGGCGACGCGCTGGCGCTGGTGCCAGGCGACGGCCGCGTCGGCGCGCTGCTGGTGGCCGAACCGCGTGTCGCCGGCGTCGCCTTCACCGGTTCCACCGAGGTCGCGCTCAAGATCAACCAGCAACTGGCGGCCAGGCGCGGCCCCATTGTGCCGCTGATCGCCGAGACCGGTGGCATCAACGCCATGATCGTCGATGCCACCGCGCTGCCCGAACAGGTCAGCGACGATGTCGTCATGTCGGCCTTCCGCTCCGCCGGCCAGCGCTGCTCGGCCCTGCGCCTTCTCTGTCTGCAGGAGGATGTGGCGGAGCGCATGCTGGAAATGATCCGGGGAGCTGCCGCCGAACTCCGGATCGGCGACCCGCTCGATCCTGCGACCCATGTCGGCCCGGTCATCGACGCGGAGGCCAAGGCGCGGCTCGCGGCGGTCGTCGACAGGGCGCGCGCCGAGGGGCGGCTCGTCTGGCAGGCAAGCCTTACCGCCGAGGCGCCGCCGGGGCTCTTCGTCGCCCCGGCGATCATCCGTGTGGCCAGGGCCGAGGATCTGGCGGAAGAGCTTTTCGGCCCCATCCTGCACGTCACCACCTGGAAGGCGGGCCGTCTCGGACAGCTCACCGACGCCATCGCCGGGAATGGCACGGGCCTGACGCTCGGCATCCATTCGCGCATCGACCAGGTCGTCGAGGAGGTCGTGTCCCGGCTCTCCCACGGCAATGTCTATGTCAATCGCAACATGATCGGCGCGGTGGTCGGCACCCAGCCCTTCGGCGGCTCCGGCCTGTCGGGCACGGGCCCGAAGGCCGGCGGGCCGCACTACCTGCCGCGCTTCGCGCTGGAACAGGTGGTGACCGTCAACACCGCCGCGGCCGGCGGCAATGCCAGCCTGCTGGCCGGCGGGGAGGGCTGAGCCCCGCCTGGCGCCGGCCTGCCGGCGGACCGCTCCGGCTCATCCGCGGAACAGGCGCCAGACCCGGCCGTCAATGGCGACGAGCCCGAGGCCGATCAGGGCCATGCCGGCAACATGCGTCCAGGCCAGCCGCTCCCCCAGAAAGAGGCCCGTCAGCAGGATGGTCGAGACGGGAATGAGGAAGGTCACGAGCAGCAGATTGCTCGGCCCCGCCGTCGCCAGCAGGCGGAAGAAGATGATGTAGGCAAGCGCCGTCGAGAGGATGGCGAGCGCCAGCACGGCTGCGATCGCGGCCGCCCCGGGCATCGGCAGCATCCAGGGCCGGTCGACCAGCCCCACGAGCGGCGCCATCACGAGGCTGGTGATGGTGAGCTGCAGCCAGGCGGTGACGGTCGGCGTCAGGGCGAGTGGCTTGATACGCCGGCCCCAGAGGCCGGAGAAGGCATAGGAGAGCGTGGCCGCAAGGCAGGCGGCGAGCGCCCAGAGCGGCGTGTCCAGCCGCCCTACGGCTGCCGGCCCGACAAGGACGACGACACCGAGGAAACCCAGCGCGACGCCGGCGGCCTTGCCGGGCGTCGCCCGCTCGTCGGTGGTGAAGAGATGCATGACGATGACGCTGAAGAGGGGCGTCGTGGCGTTGAGAATGGCGGCGAGCCCGGCGGGGATGGCGGTCTGGCCCCAGAAGATCAGCGAGAAGGGGATGATGTTGTTGAGCAGCGCCATGACCGCCAGGGTCGTCCAGACCTCGCGGCGGCGCGGCAGGCTCTCGCCGGTGGCGCGCAGGACGGCATAGAGGACGGCGGAGCCGATGACGACGCGGGCGAGGACCAGTGTCAGCGGCGGCAGGTCGTCGAGAGCGACGCGCACGAAAAAGAACGTGCCACCCCAGAGGAAGGACAGCGTCGTCAGCAAGATCCAGTCGCGCAGGGTCACGGCGGCAGGGCTCCGGTTCGGCTCCCGGGCGGTTTAGTGATCGCGGCCCGCCACGGCCACCCGTTCCCTCGCATGCCGCCTGTCGATGGTGCGACACCGCAGGCTGTGGCCCTGTCATTGACAGGCCGCACTTGTCTGCGACCGTTGAATCGTCCGCAGGACTAGACCATTGATTCGACCGGAGCCGGGGACGCGAACCACCGACATGTCCGATGCCATCGACCGCCTGCATGCGGCCATCCTGCAGCTCCGCCAGACCCATGTGCCGTCCTCGCGCACCGCCAAGCTGCTGGCCGGCGGCCGCGCCAAGATGGCCAAGAAACTGGTCGAGGAGGCAACCGAGGTGACGCTCGACGCTGTCGGCAACGACCGCGACGCGGTGATCCGCGAGAGCGCCGACCTGCTCTACAATCTCACGGTGCTGTGGACCGACATGGACATCGCGCCCGCCGATGTCTGGCGGGAGATGGAGCGGCGCGAGCGTCTCTATGGCCTGGCCGAAAAGCTGCACAAGGGTCCGGTGGCGGTCGCCGGCGGCCTCTGAGCGGCCCTATTCCCGCAGGAACAACGGCAGGTCGACGGGCGGCAGGCGCACTTCGCGATTCACCGCGTTCACCATGCCCACGGCGCGCCGCACCAGCCAGCCGTCGCGGTTGGGGCAGGCGTCCCGGGCCAGCGACTGGGCTGCCCGCAACGTGCGGACGAGGCGGGCCCGGTCGGGGGTCTGCAGACCCGCCCGCTCGACGGCGGCGCGCGAGCGCTGGAACTGCGAGGGATCGGAGCAGATGTCGCCGCGCGCCATGAACTGGGCGTCCGCCGGGGCGCCGGCGAAGGTAATCAGAAGGAGGAGGACGGCAGCGGCGAGCCTGGCGAGGCTTGCCGACAGCCGGACGAGATCGCCGGCCACGGACAGGGTCTTCACCCGCGCGGTCTTGCCCTGGACGACCGCCACATGGGCGCGGGCGATGCCGGGCGCCCCGGCGAGAAGCCCCTCGAGCGCTGCATGGGCCTTGCCGTCCTCGGGTAAGGCCCGCACCCGAGCCTTGAGGACGGAGCGGCCGTCCGCCAGCCGCTCGGCACCCCCGAAGGCGTCGCGCCCGCCCCGCGGCGTCAGCCTGACGTCGAGCAGCAGGCGCTCGCGGTCGCCGCGATAGGGCAGGGCGTCCATCGCGGCCTCAGAAGACGTTGGGATAGATGTAGCGGACGATCACCTGCTGGATCAGGATGATGCCCAGCAGCAGGACGATCGGCGAAAGGTCGACCGCCCCGAGATTGGGCATGCGTCGCCGGATCGGCGCCAGGACGGGTTCGGTCATGGCGCGCAGGGTGGTGTCGATCTGCGCGACGATCTGGTTGCGGTAGTTCACCACGTTGAAGGCGATCAGCCAGGACAGCACGGCCGAGATGATGATGACCCACCAATAGAGGTTGAGGGCGATCAGGACGACATCGAGAATGGCTTTCATGGGTCCGCCGTGAAGGGGTGTGGGGTCCGGACCTGTTTTATGGGGTGTCGAACCGGACGGGGCAAGCGCGCGATTGCGCGCCGGCAGGTCACGTGGCGGCGAAGGACGAGCGCTGGGCCCAGCCGGTCATGCGATTTTCCAGCCAGACGGTGGCCATGTACATGGCGACGCCGAGGATCGCGAGGGCGATGAGCGCGGCGAACAGCAACGGCACGTTGAAGTCGGCCGAGGCGCGCGCCATGAGATTCCCGATGCCGTAACGTGAGGCGTTGTACTCGGCGATGACGGAACCGACATAGGCCAGGGTGATGGCGACCTTCAGCGAGCCGAAGAAATAGGGCAGTGACCGGGGGATGCCGACCTTGGTCATGATCTGCAGCTTGGAGGCGCCGAGCGCCTTCAGCACGTCCTCGGTCTCCGGCTCGATCGTGGCGAGGCCGGTCGCCACGTTCACGACGATGGGAAAGAACGAGATCATGAAGGCGGTGAGAACGGCCGGCAGCCAGCCGACGCCGAACCAGATGACCAGGATCGGAACGACCGCGACCTTGGGGATCGAGTTGAAGCCGACGAGCAGCGGGTAGAAGCCGGCATAAAAGAACCGGCTGGCGCCGAGCAGCAGGCCGAGGGCGATGCCGAAGGCGACGGCCAGACCGAAGCCCGCCAGGGTCATCCAGGCCGTGTGGAAGGAATGGAAGCCGATCTGGCGGCGGAACTGCCAGATGGCGATGGCAATGTCGCTCGGCGCCGGTAGCACGAAGGTGGAGACCGCGAAGGCCTTGCAGAGCAGTTCCCAGACGAGGAACGTGCCGATGGTGCAGAACAGCGGCGCGAGCTGGAGCGACAGTTTGGTGCGGTCCAGCGCCGAGGCGCCGATCACCTTGTAGAGCAGATAGGCGATGTAGCCGACCACGCCGATGACCAGCGCCATCGGCCAGGATGTGAGCAGGAAATCCGCCAGGGCGTCCATGGTCGATCCTTCAGGCCGTCGACCGGGCGTGGGCGATGCGCCCGCGCAGGTCGTGGACGATGTCGGAGAATTCCGGCTTGTAGGTGATCTCGATGTCGCGTGGCCGCGGGAAGGCCACCTCGCGTTCGGCGATGATCTTTCCCGGGCGGGAGGACATGCAGAAGATGCGGTCGGCGAGGAAGACCGCCTCGCGCAGGTCGTGGGTCACGAGGATGACGGTAAGCGTGCCGGCCATGCGCGCATGGAGGTCGCGGATGACACACCACAGTTCCTCGCGCGTGAAGGCGTCGAGCGCGCCGAAGGGCTCGTCGAGCATGAGGAGCTTCGGCTCGTGGATCAGGGCGCGGCAGAGCGAGGCGCGCTGCTGCATGCCGCCGGAGAGCTGCCAGGGAAACTTGGAGCCGGCGCCTTCGAGGCCGACCGAGGCCAGCAGGGCTTCGGCCTTGGCGACATACTCGGCCTTGTGGCGGCGCAGGCGCGAACGGTGCGGCTCGACGATTTCGAGCGGCAGCATCAGGTTCTCGAGCGTCGTCCGCCAGGGCAGGAGGGTCGGCGCCTGGAAGGCCATGCCGGCGATCTTGACGGGGTCGCGGACTTCCTGGCCGTCGACGACGACGGCGCCGGCCTGCGGAAACTGCAGGCCGGTGGCCAGTTTCATCAGCGTGGACTTGCCGCAGCCGGATGGACCAACCACGGCGGCGAACTCACCCTCGTTGACCCTGATGTCCAGTCCGTCGACGGCAAGCGTGCCGCCGGTGGCGTAGGTATGGCTGACGCCGGTCAGTTCGACGAATGGACGCAAGGGGACGGCGCTTTCGGAGCGGTGCATTCACGCGGAATCTGGGGCGGGGGCATTCGCGCCGCCCGCGGCTCGGTAGGAAAGCAAGCCTCAGGCCACCTTGCGGTCAGCGGCGGCCGGCAGCAGGTCGGAGATGAAGATGTCTTCCGGCTTCGGCTTGTTCTTGAAGGCGAAGGTCAGGCCGATCTGGTCGATGGCGGTGGCCATGCGCGCCGGATTGATGCCGCCGATGCCGTTGGCGCGGACATAGGGGGAGAGGACGTAGTTGTCGATCGTCATCTTCAGGCGCTCGGTCTCCGTCTCGAGCCGCGCGACGTCGTTGCGGGCGATGACGAGCTTGGCGCCGGCCGCCGGGTCGGCGATGCAGTCACGGATGCCCTTGACGAGGCCGCGGTTGAAGGCAGCGACCGCCGCGCGGTTGGCGGCCAGGAAGCCCGGGCTGGCCATGATGGCGTTGCCGTAGAGCTCGACCCCGTAGTCGAACATGTGGAGCACGACGATGTCGTTCTCCGGCACGCCGCGCGATTTCAGGTTGATGAAGGAGGAATTGGCGAAACCGAAGATGGCGTCGACCTCGCCGGAGGCCAGCATCGGCTCGCGGACGGGGAAGCCGACATTCTCGAAGCGCATCTTGGAATCATCGAGCTTGTTGACCGTCTTGAAGATCGGCCACTGGGCAAAGGCGGCGTCCGGGGCCGGGGCGCCGAACTTCTTGCCCTCGAGGCTCTTCACGTCGGTGGTGATGCCGCGCGACTTGCGGCCGACAATGGCAAACGGCGGACGGTCGTAGACGATCATGTTCGCCTTGATGTCGACGGTCGGGTTCTCGTCGCGGAAGCGGATCATCGAATTGATGTCGCCGAAGCCGATGTCATAGGTGCCGGAGGCAACGCGGGTGACGCCTTCGCGCGAGCCCGAGGCGGCGTCGATCGAGACGTTGAGACCCTCGGCGCGGAAATGGCCCTTCTCCAGCGCTGTCAGGAACAGGGCGGAGGGGCCCTCGAAACGCCAGTCGAGGGTGAAGCGGACATTGGTCGTCGCCTGGGCATGGACGGCCGGAGCGAAGAGCGGGGCGAGCGAGGCGGCGCCGGCGAGCTTCAGGGCCGCGCGGCGGGTGGGCAGGAAGCGATACTCGGTCATCTGCGGGCCTTCTGTCGATCGGTGAGCTGCAGCCCTGGCCTGCGGGCCATGGCCGGGCGGTGACCGCCGCGGCGAGGCGCGGGCACCGTGAAATTACCGTTGGCAGCAAAGACCATGCCGTTGCGGACGGCAACCGATTTTTCGACGTCCGGCCGCTTCTCTGCCCGGGAATCGAGCACTTTGCCTAATGGGCGGGCGGAAAGCCTTAGCGGCTGGCCGAGGCCGTCGTGGTGGGGCCGCCGAGTTCCAGGCGCGTCGGCTGGATCTCGGCCATGCCGACCGGCGTGCGGATGGCGATGCGGGCGGGGACGAGCGCCCGCGTGCCGGCGACCGGCGCCAGCCAGATCTGCATGTCG
This sequence comes from Phreatobacter sp., assembly GCF_022843985.1. GTDB lineage: Bacteria > Pseudomonadota > Alphaproteobacteria > Rhizobiales > Phreatobacteraceae > Phreatobacter. The sequence goes on from NZ_JALHMP010000013.1 coordinate 81,719, forward strand.
CGGTTCGCCTCCATCGGCGCGGTAACCGCGGGTCGATGGCCGGCGATCGCCCGGTAGCGCGCATTGCAGACCACGGCGGGGCCGTCATAGCCGGCGACCTTCAGGTTTTCGGTGCGGGCATACGAAAAGGACAGGTCGTAGCGCTGGCGGCCGTCGAAGACCGGGAAGGTCTTGGCGCAGGCCTCGGCCACCACCGTCGGCCCCGTTCCGGGCACGAAGAACAGGCCGGCCGAGAGCGGATCGAGGACGCCCTGGCGATGGCTTGCGGTAACCGGCACCTCGTCGGCGGCGGCGGGGCGTTGCGGCTCGGCGGAATGAGAGCGCACGGAGCCGCCGGCCATGGCCATGCGGATGGCATCGTTCTGCTGTGTGGTGTTGAGGGTCAGGGTGTAGCTGGCCGGTACGGCGCGGCCGCCGAGGATCCGCCCGGAGGCCATGGCCGAACCGCGACCGGAGGCGATGACGCGCGACACCCCCGACAGGCGCAACGAGACCGAAGCCTGGTAGCTGTCCTCGGAGACGCGGCCCTCGAAACCGGCAATGCCGACCTGCAGTCCCCCGATCAGGATCTCGTAGCGGGCGGAGACCCGCTCCTGCGCCAGCGCCGGCACGGCGAGACAGGACAACAGCGCGGCGGCTGCGGCGGGCAGGGTCGATCGAGACACGGGACACACTCCAGGACCAACGGTGCCGGACAGCGCCACCCGGCATGACCCGCATCAAAGCGCGAAATGGTTAATGGCTTGGAAATCGGACTGTGGCTTGATCAACGTAAACGCGTCGACCGGCTGTGAATGCTAGGCTGGCGGACGGACGGGGGACCCGTCGCATGGGGAGGCGCGCGGCATTGTCGGCGGGATTGACGAGGTGGATCGGGGAGCGGCGGGTGGCCCTGTCGCTCGTCGTGGCGGCCGGCCTGCGCGCCGCGGCGGCGCTGTCGGCGCTGCCAGGGCGCCTGCGCGTCGCCTTCGGGGCGACGCCCGCGCCCGCGCTCGTCCTTGTCCCGCAGGACCTGCGCACCGCCGATCCGGTGCGGGCCGACGAACTGATCGCCGGCGTCTATGTCTTTGCCGGCCGCATCGTCTCCGGCCCCGACCCCTTCGCCGCCACCCCGCCCAGTGCCGAATGGGCCGAGGCGCTGGCAGGATTCGCGTGGCTGAGGCACCTGCGCGCCGTCGGGACGCCGGAAGCCGCCGACGCGGCCCGGCGGCTTGTACAGGCCTGGATCGACGCCCAGGCGCGCGGCCGGCCGATGTCCAGCTCTGTCGTGCTCTCGGCCGAACGGATCCGTTCCTGGATCGGTGCCTCCGGCCTGCTTCTCGCCGGAGCGGACCAGGTTTTCTACCGGCGCTTCTCCCGCGCCCTCTGGCGGCAGGTGCGCCAGCTCGAATTCCAGGTCGCCCGCTTGTCCCCAGGGGTCGAGCGGCTGGCGGTGCTCATTGCCCTGGTCACAGCCGGGCTGTGCATGGACGGCGAGGACAGGCTGGTGGCGCGTGCCGCCCGCCTTCTCGGCGACGAGCTGGACCGCCAGATCCTTCCCGATGGCTGTCATGTCAGCCGGGATCCCGGCGTGCTGGTGGGTCTCGTCCTCGATCTCCTGCCGCTGCGCCAGCTCTTTCCCGCCCGCAGCGCCACGCCCCCCGCCGCCATCCTGACGGCGGTGGACCGGATGATGCCGATGATCCGCTTCTTCCAGCACGGCGATGGTACGCTCGCCCGGTTCAACGGCATGGGCCAGACCGCCATCGACCAGGTCGCGACGGCGCTCGCCTATGACGAGACGCGCGGTCTGACGCCGGCTTCGGCGCCGCGCGGCGGCTATGAGCGGCTTGAGGCCGGCGGCACCATCGTTCTCGTCGATACCGGGCCGGCGCCGCCCGCCGCCTTCAGCGCCAGGGCCCATGCCGGCTGCCTGTCGCTCGAATTTTCCTCCGGCCTCGACACGATCGTCATCAATTGCGGCAGGCCGTCCCTCCAGCGCGCCACCTGGCGCATCCAGGCCCGCAAGACTGCCGCCCATTCCACGGTGACCGTCGCCGACAGGTCGTCGATGACGGTCGGCCGGGGGCCCTGCACGGCCGGGCTGCTCCTGTCCGGTCCCAGCGAGGTCTCGTGCCAGAGGCAGGACCTGACACTTGATGCCCGCCACGACGGCTACCGCGGCCGGTGCGGTGTCCTGCACGGCCGGCGGCTCCGCCTGTCCGGCGACGGCGCCCTGCTTGAGGGCGTCGACCGGATCGAGGGCGAGGACCGGGCCTATGTCCTGCGATTCCACATTCATCCGGCCGTCACGCTGATCCCCACCGAGCATCCGCGCGCCGCGCTCCTGCGCCTGGCAAGCGGCGAGGGTTGGCGCTTCCTCGCCGACCAGCCGGTGGCCATCGAGGAGAGCGTGGCGCTGACCCTCGCCGAGGGGCCGCGCCGCACGCTGCAACTGACCGTGGCGGTCGCATCCTCCGCCGCCGTTCCAGCGGTCTCCTGGTCCTTCCAGAAGCTCCAGCGTCCGCGGCCGACCGCCATCGCCGAGCCCGAGCCCGAACTGCCGCTCTGAGCGGCGCGCCGGTCCTGCGATCCGCGAAAGCGGTTTCGGGCTGCCATGGCCCGTGCTAGAGCGCGCGGCATTCCACCGCGCCCGCCGGAGTTGTCCGCCTTGCCGAATGCCAAACCCATTGCCCGTGCCCTGCTCTCCGTCTCCGACAAGACGGGAATCGTCGATTTCGCCCGGGACCTCGCCGGTCTGGGCGTGGCGCTGGTGTCCACCGGCGGCACCTTCAAGTCGCTGAAGGATGCGGGTCTGGCGGTCACCGAAGTGGCCGAACTGACGGACTTTCCGGAGATGATGGATGGGCGGGTCAAGACGCTGCATCCGAAGGTCCATGGCGGGCTTCTCGCCATCCGCGGCAACGACGAGCACGAGGCCGCTGCCAAGGCCCACGGCATCCTGCCGATCGACCTCCTGGTGGTGAACCTCTATCCCTTCGAGGCGACGATCGCCCGCGGCGCCTCGTGGGACGACACGATCGAGAACATCGATATCGGCGGTCCGGCCATGATCCGCGCCGCGGCGAAGAACCACGAAGCGGTCACGGTGGTGGTCGATGCCGCCGACTATGTCGCTGTCATCGCGGCGATGAAGGCCAATGGCGGGGCGACCACCCTTGACCTGCGCAAACGTCTTGCCGCCAAGGCCTATGCCCGCACCGCCGCCTATGACGCGGCCATTTCCAACTGGTTCTTCGACGCTCTCGGCGAGACCGCGACGCCCTCCCGCGCCTTCGGCGGCGCGCTGGCGCAGGGCCTGCGCTATGGCGAGAACCCGCATCAATGGGCGGCCTTCTACAAGACCCCGCAGGGGCCGAATGCCCGGCCCGGCGTGGCGACGATCCGCCAGCTGCAGGGCAAGGAACTCTCCTACAACAACATCAACGACACCGACGCGGCCTATGAGCTGGTCGGCGAGTTCGATCCGGCCCGCACCGCGGCGGTGGCCATCATCAAGCACGCCAATCCCTGCGGCGTCGCCGAGGGGGCCGATCTCCTTTCGGCCTATGAGAAGGCGCTGGCCTGCGATCCCGTTTCGGCCTTCGGCGGCATCGTGGCGCTGAACCGCACCCTCGACGCGGAAGCGGCGCGGAAGATTGTCGAGATCTTCACCGAGGTGATCATCGCCCCCGACGCGACGGAGGAGGCGAAGGCCATCCTCGCGGCGAAGAAGAACCTGCGCCTTCTGCTGGCCGGGGGTCTGCCCGACCCGAAGGCGCCCGGCATCACGGTCAAGACGGTGGCGGGCGGTCTGCTGGTCCAGTCGCGCGACAATGCGGTGGTCGATGCCATGGATCTCAAGGTCGTCACCAGGCGCATGCCGACGGCCCAGGAACTGACCGATCTCCGCTTCGCCTTCCGCGTTGCCAAGCACGTGAAGTCGAACACGATCGTCTATGCCAGGGACGGCGCGACGGTCGGCATCGGCGCCGGCCAGATGAGCCGGGTGGATTCGGCCCGGATCGCCGCCCGAAAGGCGGAAGATGCGGCGGTTGCCGGCGGCTGGACGATCCCGCTCACCAAGGGTTCGGTGGTCGCCTCCGATGCCTTCTTCCCCTTCGCCGACGGCCTCGTGGCGGCGGTCGAGGCCGGTGCAACGGCGGTGATCCAGCCGGGCGGTTCGATGCGCGACCAGGAGGTCATCGCCGCGGCCGATGCGGCCGGGCTCGCCATGGTCTTCACCGGAGTCCGCCACTTCCGCCACTGAGCACGCATCCCCACTTGCCAGCGGGCGACCCCCGAGGAGACCAACCCATGCTGCTTTCCACGACGCCGGCGCTCGAGGGCGGACGGATCATCCGCTACAACGGCATCGTCACCGGCGAGGTCATCCTCGGCGCCAACATCTTCCGCGACCTCTTCGCCTCGATCCGCGACATTGTCGGCGGCCGGTCCGGGGCCTATGAGACGGTCCTGCGTGACGGGCGGACCACCGCCTTCCAGGAAATGATGGCGGAGGCCCAGCGCCTCGGCGCCAATGCCATCGTCGGCATCGACATCGACTACGAGACGCTCGGCAAGTCCATGCTGATGGTCTCGGTCTCCGGCACGGCCGTCACCGTCGAGATGCTGATGGGCCAGCAGGCGCCGATCCAGCCCACGGGGTTCGGCGGCTCGGTGCCGCCCTGGGGTGGCCAGCGCTGACCTGCCGAACGGTCGATCATGACGGGCCGCGGCGCGGGGCCTTCCCGTCCGGCCTCAGGCCGCCCGCTCGGTCCGGACAGAGGCGAGAACCGTCGCGCCGATCAGGAACATGATCGCCAGCATGCCGAGCCCGGCCCGCTGGTCGTTGAGAGCGAGGGTGACGACGCCTGCGAGGAACGGCCCGACAAAGGCCGTGACCTTGCCCGACAGGGCGAAGAGCCCGAAAAACTGGCCGATCTGCGCCCTTGGGGCGAGTTGCACCAGCAGGGAGCGGGACGCCGCCTGGAGCGGGCCCGCGGCCGCGCCGATCAGACCGCCGAGGACGAGATAAACCTGTTCGGGGGCGGTGGCGAAGAGCCCGTCGCCCGGCGCCGGCAGTGCGGTCTGGAAGACGAAGAAGACGTGGCCGGGGCCGATCAGCAGGATGGTGATGACGGAGAAGGTAAGGACGAAGATCGAACCGAGGATGACCGCCTTGGAGCCGAGCGTGTCGTCGAGACGTCCGCCAAGGAGCGCACCGGCCGTGCCGGTGATGGTCAGGAAGATGCCGAAGAGGCCGATCTCGATGGTGGTCCAGCCGAAGACGCCGGCGGCATAGATGCCGCCAAGGGCGAAAAGCGCCACCAGCCCGTCCATGTAGATCATGTTGGCGACCAGGAAGACCAGCACATTGCGGTGCCGGCGGACCTCCTTCAGCGTCGCCGCGAGGCTTGCCATGCCCGAGCGGACCGCCGCGCCCATGCCCATGCGGGCGGGCACGTCGGGCGTGAAGAGGAAGAGCGGGATGATGAAGAGGATGAACCACAGGGCGGTCAGGGGGCCGGCGGCGCGGTCACCCTCCCGCTGCGCCGGATCGAGGCCGAAAAGCGGTTCGAGCCCGACCAGGGTGCGCCCGGTCTCGGGGCTGGCAACCAGGAAGCCGAGCATGAAGATCAGCGAGGTCATCCCGCCGAGGTAGCCGACCGCCCAGCCGAGGCCGGAGAGCCGCCCGATGCGCTGCGGCGGCACGAGGGTCGGCATCATCGAATTGTTGAAGACCGTGGCGAATTCAGCGCCGATGGTGGCGAGGACGAAGGCCACCAGCACGATGGCGACGGTCTCCGGGGCGCCAGCACGGCCGAACCACAGGAGGCTCGCCCCCACCACCAGCAGGAGCCCGAAGGCGGCGATCCACGGCTTGCGCCGACCGGAGGCGTCGGCGATGGCGCCGAGCACCGGCGAGAGAATGGCGATGGCGATGCCGGCGGCGCTGGTGGCAAAACCCCACATGGCCTGGCCTTCGACCGGGTTGGCGGCGATCGCGCTGGCGAAGAAGGGGGCGTAGACGAAGGTGTTGATCAGCGTGAAATAGGGCTGTGCGGCCCAGTCGAAGAGAACCCAGCCGGCGATGGCCTTGCGGGGCGCCGGCTGGACGGCCGTGTCGCCGGAGACGGTGACCGGAGGCAGCATGGGGGACCTTGGAACAGTTCCGCGGCGGATCGACGAATCAGGCGTCGCCCTGGTGTGCTGGCATGGAAGGCGATGCGGAAATCACAATCAGGCGAGGTGTTTTATTCCGGCCAACGGGGCAGGCCTTCCGGACCGTCGGCGGGCGTGCGCGCCACGTTGAGGACCATGGCCAGCAGCGAATAGATGCCGACGAGGGTCGGGATCTCCACGGCGCCCTGCTCGCCATGGCGGGCGACGATGCGGGCAAAGGTGGTGTCCGACCAGCGCTTCGTCGACAGGAGTTCGGCGACCGCATCGTAGATGAGGGCTTCGTCGGGGCTCATGGCGTCGGGACGGCGGCCGTCGGCGATGGCGGCGAGGATGTCCCTGGACACACCGGCCTTCTCCGCTTCCATGGCGTGAACCGACCACTCGAACTGCTGCGACCAGGAGCGCGCCACCTGGCAGATGGCCAGTTCCTTCAGGTCTTCGGACAGGCAGGACCCGTAGCGCAGGCGGCGGCCCAGCGCCTCGACGTCGATCATCACCTTGGGCGAACGCATCAGCGGCGCATAGGGGCCGAAGGGCTCGACGCCGCGGCGCCTGCGGAAATCCGCCGCTGCGGCTTCCTGCTCGGGCGTATAGGTGGCGGGGGGGATGGGGGGCAGGCGATCGGGGGCGGGCATGGACGTGTCTCGCGCCGGTTGTTCTTATGGGGTCGCGCGGAAGTGACCGACTCACCTCCGTCATCGCGCCCATCATGGCTCTCGCGGGCGGCTTGCCAAGAGCCGCCGCTGCGGGGCGGCAGTGCGCCGGGAGAGGACGGATGCGTCAACGGAAAAATCTGGCCGCCTGGGCCCTCGCCGCCGCTTGGCTGATGGCGCCGGCCGCCCTCGCGCAACCGGCGCCGGCGCCGGCCGCCCCGCCCTGGCCGATCATCGCCGAGGCGGCGCGCGTCCATCCGGCGCTGGCGCCGAACGGCATGGTGGCGAGCCAGGAGGCGCGGGCGACGCGGGTCGGGGTCGAGATCCTGATGCGCGGCGGCAATGCGGTAGACGCGGCAGTGGCGGTCGGCTTCGCCCTGGCGGTGACGCTGCCGCGGGCCGGCAATCTCGGCGGCGGCGGCTTCATGCTGGTCCATCTGGCGGAGCGGAACGAAACCATTGCCATTGATTATCGCGAGACGGCGCCGGCGGCGGCGACGCCGACCATGTTCCTCGGGGCGAACGGCGAGCCTGACCCGCGTCTGTCGCGCGATACCGGGCTTGCTGCGGGGGTGCCCGGCACGGTGGCCGGCCTCGCCGAGGCGCATCGCCGCTACGGCTCGGGGCGCTTCAGCCTCGCAGAATTGATCGCGCCGGCCATCAGGCTCGCCCGCGACGGGATTTCCGTGGATGAGGACCTCGCCGATTCGCTCCCCCGGGCGGCGGCGCGGCTCGGCCGCTTTCCCGCCTCGCGGCGCATCTTCCTCAAGCCTGACGGCAGCGCCCTCGGCCATGGCGACCGTCTGGTGCAGGAGGACCTCGCCCGCGCGCTCGAGGCCATCGCCCAGCAGGGGCCGGCCGGGTTCTACGAGGGCGCGACGGCGATGCGCATCGTCGCGGCGCTGGCGGAGCATGGCGGCCTGATGACAGAGGCGGACCTGCGCGCCTACCGGCCGGTGATCCGCGCGGCGTTGCGCGGCAGCTACAAGGGCTACGGTATTGCCTCCATGCCGCCGCCCTCCTCCGGCGGGGTGCATCTTGTGCAGATGCTGAACCTGCTGGAGCCGATGGACCTCGGGCGGCGCGGCCACAACAGCGCCGAGACGATCCACCTCATGGTCGAGGCGATGAAGCTCGCCTATGCCGACCGGGCGCAGCACCTGGGCGATCCCGATGCTGTCGCCGTGCCGGTGCGCGGGCTCACGGCCAAGGCCTATGCCGATGCGCTGAGGCCGCGCATCGACCCCCTCCGCGCCCGTCCCTCGGCCGAGATCCGCGCCGGCGACCCGGCGCCCCACGAGGGCGAGCAGACGACGCATTTCTCGGTCGTCGACCGGCATGGCAACGCCGTCTCGAACACCACCACCCTCAATTTCTCCTATGGTCTCGGCCTCGTCGCCGCGGGCACCGGCATCCTTCTCAACAACGAGATGGACGATTTCGCCGCCAAGGCCGGGGCTGTGAACGCCTTCGGCCTCGTCCAGGGCGCCGCCAACCTGCCCGGACCGGGCAAGCGCCCGCTCTCCTCGATGACGCCGACCATCCTGTTCCGCAACGGCAAGGTGGCGATGGTCACGGGCTCGCCGGGTGGCAGCCGCATCATCACCATCACCCTCCAGACCATCCTCAATGTCATCGACCACGGCATGAACATCGCCGAGGCGGTCGCCGCTCCGCGCATCCACCACCAGTGGCTGCCCGATGCGATCGACATCGAGGGGGGGCTGTCGCCCGACACGCTCCGGCTGCTGGAGTCGCGGGGCCACCGGATCGCGCCGCGCGGCGCCTTCGGCAATGTCAATGCCATCCTCGCCGTGCCAGGCGGCTGGGCCGGGGCGGCGGATACGCGCCAGCGCGGCACGCTGGCCGCGGGGCATTGAGCGGGACGACGCCGGCGCCTCTTGCCACAACGCTGTCAGCAAGGGGCCGGTGAAGGGAGCCGGCCCCATTGACCGCAACGCTGCTTTGTTCTCATAATGTTCCAATGAACAAAGGCCGAACGATCCACGCTTTCGACGCCGGTATCCCCTCCGCCCTGAGGGTCACCGGCCTTGCCGCGCGCTTCCATGCCTGGCGCGGCATTTCCGGGCGGCGCTACCTCGCCACCGTCCATGCCGCCGCGGCCGCTCCCGCCTATCCGGGGGCCGTCATCGTCCTCGCCCGTGCCGAAGCCGACGGCACGCGCGTCGCGCTCTGGGCCGGCCGCTCGCCGGCGTCTCCCGCGGCGCTGGCACGCCTCGCCCAGATGAAGCGGGCCGCGGAGGTGCATATCCACCTCATCGCCGAGAGCGAGGCCGACCGCGCCGCCGCCGAGGCCGATCTCAGCACCGTCGCACCGGAGAGGACACCGGCGCATCGGTCCCTGGTCCCGGCCTGACGGCGCGGCGGCGCGTCGGTCACGGGGGCTGCGGCCGGGATCACGGCCTCAGGATGACCTTGCCCTGGGCCCTGCGGCTGGTCAGTTCGCCGAGAGCCTCGGCGATCTTCTCCAGCGGCCAGCTGCCGTGGACATGGAGGGAGAGCTTGCCCTCGGCGGTCCAGCGGGCGACCTGCATGAGATTGTCGCGGTTCTTCTCCGGCTCGCGCTGGGCGAAGGAGCCCCAGAAGACACCCCTTATGTCACAGCCCTTGAGCAGGGTCAGGTTGAGCGGGATCTTCGGGATATCGCCGCCGGCGAAGCCGATGACCAGGAAGCGTCCCTCCCAGGCGATGGCGCGCAGCGCCGGCTCGGCCAGCTTGTCGCCGACGGGGTCGTAGATGACGTCCGGCCCCTTGCCACCGGTCAGGGCCCTCAGGCCCTCCTTGAGGTCTTGGGTGGCATAGTTGAGCGTCTCGTCGGCACCATGGGCACGGCAGAAGGCAAGCTTCTCGTCGGAAGAGGCGCAGGCGATGACCCGGGCCCCCATGGCCTTGCCGAGCTCGACGGCGGCGAGGCCGACGCCACCGGCGGCGCCGAGAACGGCCAGCGTCTCGCCCGGCTTCAACTGGGCCCGATCCTTCAGCGCATGGATCGTGGTGCCGTAGGTGATGATCATGCCGGCGGCCTGTTCGTCCGACAGCTCCGCCGGGATCGGTGCCAGCGCCGCGGCCTTGACGACGACATGGGTGCGCGCGGCGCCATGGGCGATGTTGCCGAGGACACGGTCGCCGGGCTTGAGGCCGCTCACGCCCGCGCCGATGCTCTCGACCCGGCCGGCGAATTCGGAGCCGGGCGAGAAGGGAAGCTCCGGCTTCACCTGGTACTTGTTCTGGATGATCAGGTTGTCGAAGAAATTGAGGCCGACCGCTGCGACCCTGACGACCGCCTCGCCAGGTCCGGCGACCGGATCGGGCAGATCCTCGACGACGAGGCTTTCGGGAGGCCCATAGGCCTTGCACAGGACGGCTTTCATGACGGCGCACTCCAGGGGACGGATCGGACAGGCTTCGGCACCGGCCGGCGCCGAGTCAATCCCGGCCGAAGGAAGGGAGGCGAAGGGCGGTTTCGGGCCGAGTCGCCTGGGGGAAACCATGGCAGCCGGTCATGAACGGGACTTCTGATTGCCTTATTCGGTGCTATCCTGTGGCTCATGACGCTCCTGCGCAGCGACAGCGCGCCCGGTCTGGCGCCCGGATCAGAGGCCTCCCGCCGGCCTTCGCCGGTGCGCGTTGTTCTGCGGCCGACATTCCTGATCCCGGCGCTCCTGGCCGCCGCCGCCCTTGGGCTCGGTGGCGGCTTCATCGCCTTCGCCGACAGCGCGACGCGCCCCTATGATCCCGACAGTCCGCGCACCGAGGCGATCGTGGCGATGACGGGCGGCTCCTACCGGGTCAGCGATGCGGTGACCCTGCTGGGGGCCGGTCATGGTCGCCGGCTCCTGATCAGCGGCGTCAACCCGATGGTGCGTGAGCGCGAACTCGCCCGGGCGGTCCCCGCCGCCTCACCGCTCATGGCCTGCTGCATTGACCTCGACCACCGGGCGCTCAATACCCGCGGCAATGCCATCGAGACCGCCAAGTGGACAAGGCTGCATGCCTTCCGCTCGCTGCTCGTGGTGACGTCGAGCTATCACATGCCGCGCACCATGCTGGAGTTGCAGCGGATCATGCCGGACGTGCGGCTGGTTGCCTTTCCGGTCCAGACCGGGGCGATCCATCCGCAGCGATGGTGGAAAGACGCTGCGAGCGTGAAGATTCTCGCCGTGGAATATGCCAAGTACCTGATGGCGGCGGTGGGGCTGCGGCTGGACCGGGCAACTGCCGATCCACCCGTCCCGCCGCTGCGCACTGCCCGCAGCTGATCCGCCGGACCGGGCGGCAAGGACCCGCCCGATGCTCCATCTGCGCTCTCTCGTCTTCAACGTCTTCTTCTACCTGTGGACGGGGCTTCTGCTCCTTGTCATGATCCTGCTCCTGCTGCTGCCCGGCGACCGCCTCATCCTGGGCATCGGGCTCGTCTGGGGGCGGGGCAATCTCTGGGCGCTGCGCGTCATCTGCGACCTGAAGGTCGAGTGGCGCGGGATGGAGAAGATCCCCGAGGGCGCCATCCTGGTCGCCGCCAAGCATCAGTCAGCCTGGGAGACCTTCGCCTTCTTCCTGCCATTCCGCCGGCCGGCCTATGTGTACAAGCGGCAGCTGGCCTATGTGCCGCTGTTCGGCTGGGCGGTGTGGAAGGCGCGGCAGATTCCGGTCGACCGCGGCAAGAAGGGCGAGGCGCTGGCCTCCATCACGGCTGGGGCCAAGATCGCGGCATCGATCGGCCGGCAGGTGATGATCTTTCCCGAAGGCACGCGGCGGCCGGTGGCTGCGCCGCCGGACTACAAATATGGCGTGGCCCATCTCTATCGGACGCTCGATCTGCCATGCCAGCCCGTGGCGCTGAATTCCGGCATGTTCTGGGGCCGCAAGTCCTTCATCCGCCGGCCGGGCACCGTGCTGGTCGAGTTCCTCGATCCGATCCCGCCCGGCCTGTCGCCGACCGAATTCGCCGAGCGGCTGGAGGCCGATATCGAGGGCGCCACCAATCGGCTGATCGCCGAGTCGCGGGCGCGGGGCGAGGGCGAAGAACCCCTCACCCCTGCGGGTGGAAGAAATTGAAGACCGCCTGGGCCGTGGCGGCATTGATGCCGGGGGCGCGCTGGAGGTCGTCGAGGCTGGCGCGCTCGATCGCCTTCAGCGTGCCGAAATGGTTGAGCAGGGCGCGCTTGCGCGCCGGGCCGATTCCACCGATTTCGGCAAGGCCAGCCGAGCGGATGTCCTTCTTGCGGCGGCCGCGATGGGTGCCGATGGCGAAGCGGTGGGCCTCGTCGCGCAGGCGCTGGACGAAATAGAGCACGGGATCGCGCGGTTCGAGCCGGAACGGCTCGCGTCCCGCCATGTGGAAGGTTTCGCGCCCCGCCTCGCGGTCGCGGCCCTTGGCGATGCCGACGAGCGGCACATCGGTGATCCCGAGGTCGGCGAGGATCGCCTGGGCGGCGGCGAGCTGGCCCGGCCCGCCGTCGATGATGACGAGATCGGGCCAGGAACCGTCGGCCTCGACTTCGGCTTCGACTTCGGCCGCGGCGCCGGCTGCGTCATCCGCTTCGGCGGCGGCCCTGGGGGCGTCTTTCAGCAGCCGCCTGAAGCGGCGCTCCAGCACCTCGCGCATCATGCCGAAATCGTCTCCGGGGGCGATGTCGGACTTGATGGTGAAGCTGCGGTAGTCGCGGCGACGGAAGCCGTCGGGACCGGCGACGATCATGCCGCCGACGGCATTGGAGCCCATGATGTGGGAATTGTCGTAGACCTCGATGCGGCGCGGCGGCGCCGCAAGGCCGAAGGCTTCGGCGAGGCCCTGCAGCAGTTTGAGCTGCGAGGCGCTCTCGGCGAGTTGGCGTCCGAGCGCCTCGCGGGCATTCTGGGCGGCATGGTCGACGAGGTCCTTCTTCTCGCCGCGCTGCGGCACCTGCACCTCGACCCGCCGGCCGGCGACGGCGGAGAGCGCATCGGCGAGGACCGGCTGGTCCTCGACCGGGTGGGACAGGAGCACGAGGGCCGGGGGCGGCTTGTCGTCATAGAACTGGGCGACGAAGGAGGCGAGCACCTCTCCCGCCTCCAGCGACCGGTCGGCCTTGGGGTAATAGGCGCGATTGCCCCAGTTCTGGCCGGTGCGGAAGAAGAAGACCTGGATACAGGTCTGCCCACCCTCCTGCACCGCCGCGAAGACGTCGGCCTCCTCGACGCCGCGGGGATTGATGCCCTGGGTCGCCTGGATGGCGGAGAGGGCGGCGAGGCGGTCGCGATAGACCGCGGCGCGCTCGAATTCCATGGCCTCGGCGGCCGCCTCCATCTGGCGGGCAAGGACCTGCTTCACCGCCTGGCTGCGGCCGGAAAGGAAGAGCTTGGCCTCCTTGACCAGGGCAGCATAGTCGTCCGGCGCGACCTCGTCGGTGCAGGGCCCGGCACAGCGCTTGATCTGGAAGAGCAGGCAGGGCCGGGTGCGGCTGTCGAAGACGGCGTCGGAGCAGGACCGCACCAGGAAGGCGCGCTCCAGGGCGTTGATGGTGCGGCCGACGGCCCAGGCCGAAGCGAAGGGACCGAAATAGTCGCCCTTAGCGGTGCGGGCGCCGCGATGCTTCGTGATGCGTGGGGCGGCATGGTCGCCGGTGATGAGGATGTAGGGAAAGGACTTGTCGTCCCGCATCAGGACGTTGAAGCGCGGGCGCAGCTGCTTGATGAGATTGGCCTCGAGCAGCAGCGCCTCGGTCTCGGTCTTGGTCGAGACGAATTCCATGGCGGTGGTGGCGGCCACCATCCGCACGATGCGGCTGACGAGACCGGTCGGGCGGGTATAGGAGATGACCCGGCGGGCGATCGACTTCGCCTTGCCGACATAGAGCACCTCGCCCCGGGCGCCGATCATCCGGTAGACGCCGGGACCCCTGGGGGCATGTTTCACAGCGGCCTTGATGACCTCCATGCCGGCGGCGACCGTGCCCTCGGCAGGCGTCTCGTCCGCCTCGGCGGCGAGGTCGAGGAGAAGGGTTTCGGTCTCGTCCGCGGCGGCGGACTCGGGGTCCGAGAGGTCGGGATCGATATTGGTGCGGCCGGCGCGAGTCATGATGGGCGATATATAGGTGATCGCCGCGTCCGACATCTGGCATCAGCGATGGCGGGACCGCTATTCCCGCACGCCGTCCACATCGGGGGTCTGCCAGATCAGGTGCTGGCCGCCGTCGACCGGGATGGTGACGCCGGTGACGGCTGTGGCACCCGCGAGATAGAGCACGGCGCGGGCGATCTCGGCGGGCGGGCTGCCGGTCCGGGTCAGGGTGGCGGCGGTCTGGCGGGCGAAATCCTCCGGACCTTGGCGATGACCCTGGAGACTGGGACCCGGCGCGACCGCATTGACGCGAATATGCGGGGCGAGGGCCTGGGCCATGGCCACGGTGGCGGCGGCGAGCGCCGCCTTGGTCAGCGCATAAGAATAGAACTGCGGCGTCGGCTTCAGCACCCGCTGATCGGTGATGTTGACGATGGCCGACCCCGCCGGGGCCTGCGCCGCGAAATCCTGGGCGAGGAAGGAGGGGGTCTGAATATTGACGCGGAACTGACGGTTCCAGACCTCGCGCGTCAAGGTTCCGAGCTGGTCGTCGGCGAATTCGCTAGCATTGTTGACCAGCAGCGTGAGCGGGCCGAGGGCGGCCACGGCGGCGGCGATGAGGCCGTCGACATCGGCCGGTTCGGCGAGATCGGCGGTGACGACGGCGGCACGGCCGCCCGCCGCCACGATGTGCCGCGCCAGGGCATCGGCCTCGCCCTGCGAGCGGTTGGCATGGATGGCGACGGCATAGCCCGCCGCTGCCAGAGCCTCGACGATGGCGCGGCCGACCCGCTTCGCGCCGCCCGTCACCAGGGCCGTGCCGATCTCGCTCATCTGCGTTTCCATCCCTGGTGCCGCTCGCGGCGACGACATGGTCCCGGTGGTGCCGATCTGCCACAGGCGACTTTACCGGGCCGGTCCCGCATGGCGTCAGTATCGGCAGGACGATCGACTTGCGCCCGCAGGTCCTGTCACACTGCGTCATGCTCTACGCCGGTTCCGGGACCCCGGTTCACTGCCGCAGCCCGAGGAAGGCCCGCCGGCTGCCATGATTGTGACACATGACAAGCGACGAATTTCAGTAAATATTTTAAAATCTATAATATTGATTTTTCATAAGGCGAGAAGTAACCGAATCTTTCCCAATTTGACTTGGCTTAAGGCGCCTCATTTCAGCCAATAACCGATGAAAATGAGAAGCGTGGCGTTGGCCGACGGCTATGCCATCTTCCTTCGGTAACGCTCCATTAAGGACACGGCGAAGGAACACGCGAAAATTCGAATGAATGCGGTTATGGATTTTTCACCGCATCACAACAGGGGCGCTGCCGTTTGCCGGCACCGTTCGTGGGACAGGAGTTGACCATGAAGAAGTTCATCTGGGCCGCGGCTGCGGTCGCCACCCTCGCCACCCCGGCCTTCGCAGCGGATATTCCGCGCCGCCAGCCGATCGCCGACGCCGTCTATGCCCCGGTCGCTCCGGCCGGCGTGTGGACCGGCTTCTCCGTAGGCGCCCATCTTGGCGGTGCCTTCGCCTCCAACTTCCGTAACAATGCCGGATACGGGCTCGGCAGCGCTTCGGGCATTTTCGGCGGCCTGCAGGCCGGCTATGACTGGCAGATCAACCGCGTCGTCCTCGGCGTCGCCGGTGACATCTCCTATGGCAGCATCTCGCGCCGCTTCGTCTCCGCCGGCCCGGCCGTCGACGTCCGCGCCAGCGAGAACTGGCACGGGTCGCTGCGCGCCCGCCTCGGTTATGCCGTGCAGGACAACCTGCTGCTCTACGCCACGGGTGGTCTCGCCCTCGGCCAGATCCAGGCCCGCGAGCTCGCTCCGGCGGTCGCCCGCCAGACCCGGTCGCTCACCGGCTGGACGCTCGGCGTCGGCGGCGAATACATGTTCACCCGCAACGTCTCGGCGCTTGTCGAGTATCGCTACACCGACCTCGGCCGCTCGGCCTTCACGGCGCTCAGCGGTGCCCCGCGCATCGGCATGAACAGCCACACGATCCGCACCGGCGTGAACTACCGCTTCTGATCCGCCTCACGCAGGCGTGTCCACCGACGGCCCGGGTTCGCCCGGGCCGTCGTCGTTTTTCGCCGGCCGCGGTTGATCGGCCGCATTGCCAGCCCGGCCCCCGCGCTCTAGAAAATGGTCATGGCGCTGACCGACTTGGCCAATCCGACCCGATTTATCGCGCTGGTCGCGCGAGCGCTGCCGTGGCTCGCCGCCGCGACCGCCATCGTCATGGCCATCGCCTTCTATCTCGCCTTCTTCGGCTCGCCCGCCGACTACCAGCAGGGCAGCACCGTCCGGATCATGTATGTCCATGTGCCTTCGGCCTGGCTGTCGCTGTTCTGCTATGCGCTGATGGCGGCGGCCTCGATCGGCACACTGGTCTGGCGCCACCCGCTTGCCGACGTCTCGGCCAAGGCGGCGGCGCCCATCGGGGCGGCCTTCACCTTCATCTGCCTCGCAACCGGTTCGCTCTGGGGCCGGCCGATGTGGGGGACCTGGTGGATCTGGGACGCGCGGCTGACCTCGCAGCTCATCCTTCTGCTCATGTATCTCGGCCTGATGGCGCTCTGGCGCGCGGTCGATGATCCCGGTCGGGCCGGCCGCGCCGCTGCCGTCCTGACACTGGTCGGAACGATCAACCTGCCGATCATCAAGTTCTCCGTCGACTGGTGGAACACCCTGCACCAGCCGGCCTCCGTCTTCCGGCTCGACGGCCCGACGATCCATCCGTCCATCCTCACACCGCTGCTGGTCGCCGCGATCGCCTTCACCCTGCTCTTCGTCACCTTGCATCTGGCGGCGATGCGCAACGAGATCCTGCGGCGCCGGGTGCGTGCCATGCAGATGGTGGCGGCGCAGCGCGAGATGCCGACGGGCGCCGCGCCGGTTCCGGGAGAGTGAACGCCATCATGTTCGGTTCCGATCCCCATACCGGCTTCATCCTCGCCTCCTATGCGGTGACGGTGATTACCCTTGGCCTGGTCGCCGGCTGGATCGTCG
The DNA here is from genome assembly GCF_022843985.1 of Phreatobacter sp. Classification (GTDB taxonomy): domain Bacteria; phylum Pseudomonadota; class Alphaproteobacteria; order Rhizobiales; family Phreatobacteraceae; genus Phreatobacter. The sequence continues at coordinate 98,615 of NZ_JALHMP010000013.1, forward strand.
TCGACCACCGCACCCAGAAGGCGCGGCTGGCGGATCTCGAGGCCCGCGGCATCACCCGCCGCTCGGCCCGCGGCGGAGACCTTTCGTCGTGACCGATACAGCAACCCCGGCGCCGAAGCGCCGCTCGTGGTTCGCCTATCTCCCGTTGGTGCTCTTCGCCGCGCTGGTTGCCGTCTTCCTCGTCGGCCTGCGCGGTGATCCGCAGCGTCTGCCCTCAGCCCTGATCGGCCGGCCAGCGCCGCAATTCGACCTCGCGCCGCTCGCCGGCCTCGACCGGCCAGGCTTCCGCACCGCCGACCTCGCCGGTCATGTCACCGTGGTCAATGTCTTCGCCTCCTGGTGCATCCCCTGCCACGAGGAGCATCCGTTCCTCATGGAGCTGGCGAAGGACACGCGCATTCGCATTGCCGGGATCAACCAGAAGGACCAGCCGGACAATGCGCGCCGTTTCCTTGGCCGCAATGGCAATCCCTATGCGCTGGTCGGCGTCGACCCAGCCGGCCGGGCGGTGATCGACTGGGGCGTCTATGGCGTGCCCGAGACCTTCGTCGTCGGCCGCGACGGCACGATCCTCTTCAAGCATGTCGGGCCGATCACGGCGCAGGTGCTGGCGGGGATCATCCGGCCGGAGGTCGAGAAGGCGCTGGCGCGGTAGGGCCGGGCGAAGCCTCCCCCGAAACGCCGGGATGCGCCGTGTGCCGGGCCACCGCACACTTGGTGCGGGCAGCGGAGGGAACGCCATGACCGAACTCCTCATCGAACGCCACGGGCCTGTGGCGGTGCTGATCCTCAACCGCCCGCAGGCGATGAACGCCCTGTCGCAGTCGCTCATCCGCTCGCTGACGGCCGCGGTCGCCGCCCTCGGCCGCGACGAAACGGCGCGGGTCCTGGTGCTGACCGGGGCCGGCGAGCGTGCCTTCTGCGCGGGTCTCGACCTCAAGGAACTGGGCTCCGCGCCGGGCCTGCTCGGCACGGCGGAGGGCGGCGAGAGGCCGAATCCGGTCCGCGCCATCGAGCAGTGCCCGAAGCCGGTCATCGCCGCGATCAACGGCGTCGCCATCACCGGCGGAGTCGAACTGGCGCTCGCCTGCGACATTCTCATCGCCGCCGAGACCGCGCGCTTCGCCGATACCCATCAGCGCGTCGGCGTCATTCCCGGCTGGGGCCTGAGCCAGAAGCTGTCCCGCATCATCGGCCCTTCCAGGGCGAAGGAAATGGCCTTTTCCGGCCGGTTCGTCACGGCGGCCGAAGCCAGCGCCTGGGGCCTTGTCAGCCGCACCGTGCCGCCGGGCGGGTTGATGACCGAGGTGCTGGCGCTGGCAGGCGAGATCGCCGAGGTCGATGCGGGCTTTCTCGCCGGTTACAAGCGTCTGATGGACGCGGGTTACAGCCTGCCCTTCGGCGAGGCGATGGCGCTCGAGGCGGACTGGTCGCGGCAGCACAACAGCGCCCTTGCTCCGGCGGATCTGGCGGCCCGCCGGGAGGGCGTCCAGTCCAGGGGCCGGTCGCGCTGAGCGGGGGGCGAACCCCTCGTCATCATCGCGTCATGCGAAGAGGGTGTTGACGGACGGGGCGCGGCATGTCCAAGAACGCGCCGCTATCTCAACCGGGTCCCGGCTTTGCCGCCGCGGACCCGTTTTCAGTTTCCATGCAAGAGCGGAGACCTCGCATGAGCTCATGGCCCGTCTATCATGAAATCACCGGTCCGATCGTCATGATCGGCTTCGGCTCCATCGGCCGCGGCACGCTGCCGCTGATCGAGAGGCATTTCAAATATGATCAGGCGCGCCTGACGGTCATCGATCCTGTCGACACCGACCGCAAGCTTCTGGACGAGCGCGGCATCCGCTTCGTGCAGGAGCATGTCACGCAGGAGAACTACAAGGACCTGCTGACCCCGCTGCTCACCGCCGGCGGCGGCAAGGGCTTCTGCGTCAACCTGTCGGTCGACACCTCCTCCGTCGACATCATGGAGCTTTGCCGCGAACTCGGCTGCTTCTACATCGACACGGTGGCCGAGCCCTGGGCCGGCTTCTATTTCGACACGTCGAAGGGTCCGGCCGCGCGTTCCAATTACATGCTGCGCGAGCGGGTGCTGGAGGCGCGGGAGCGCAATCCGGGCGGCATCACAGCCGTCTCCTGCTGCGGCGCCAATCCGGGCATGGTGTCCTGGTTCGTCAAGCAGGCGCTGCTCAATGTCGCCACCGACCACAAGGTCGATTTCACCGAGCCGAAGACCAAGGCGGAATGGGCAGCGCTCGCCGCCAGGGTCGGCGTCAAGGGCATCCACATCGCCGAGCGCGATACCCAGCGCTCGAAGAAGCCGAAGCCGCCCAATGTCTTCGTCAACACCTGGTCGGTCGAGGGTTTCGTGTCGGAAGGCATGCAGCCGGCCGAGCTCGGCTGGGGCACGCACGAGACCTGGATGCCGGCCAATGCCGGCACGCATGAGACCGGCTGCGGCGCCGCCATCTACCTGCTGCAGCCCGGCGCCAATACCCGCGTCCGGTCCTGGTGCCCGACGCCGGGCGCCCAGTACGGCTTCCTCGTCACCCATAACGAGGCCATTTCCATCGCCGATTACCTGACAGTGCGCGATGCCTCGGGCAAGGTCACCTACCGGCCGACCTGCCACTATGCCTATCATCCGGCGAACGACGCGGTGCTGTCGCTGCACGAGATGTTCGGCGCCGCCGGCAAGCGCCAGGATAGCTGGCACATCCTCGACGAGAACGAGATCGAGGACGGCATCGACGAACTCGGCGTGCTGCTCTACGGCCATGCCGGCAATGCCTACTGGTACGGTTCGCAGCTCTCCATCGAGGAGACGCGGCGCATCGCCCCCTACCAGAATGCCACCGGATTGCAGGTGACCTCGGCCGTGCTCGCCGGCATGGTCTGGGCGCTGGAGAACCCGGAGGCCGGCATCGTCGAGGCTGACGACATGGATTTCCGCCGCTGCCTCGAGGTGCAGAGGCCCTATCTCGGGCCGGTGATCGGCACCTATACCGACTGGACGCCGCTCGCCGGGCGCCCGGGCTTCTTCCCGGAGGACATCGACACCTCCGATCCCTGGCAGTTCAGGAATATTCTCGTCCGCGACTGAGCCGGGCGACACGGATCGCATGCGAAGGGCGGGCCTCAGGTCCGCCCTTCGTTTTTTGTTCACTGAAGGAATGCCCCACCCGCACCCTCCCCTCTGGCGAGGGGAGGGGACTTCGACGTCGCGTATATCCGGACAGCGGTTCAGCCAGGCACGACCGGCGAAGAAGAGGCGGTCGGTTGTAGTCCCCCTCTCCTCGCGCCAGCGAGGGGAGGGTGCGGGTGGGGCGTTCTGGCTCGTGACAGCCGCCCTCAGGCGCGGCTCTCCAGTGCATCCTCGAACAGGCCGAGCGCCGCGGCGGCGAAGGCGCGCATGTTGGCGGCGCGGTCGTCCGACCCGGTCCGCAGGGTCGTGGCCATGACGGTAGGACCATCGAGGCCGAGGCAGGCATGGCCGGCGGGATCGCCGTAGCGGTTGCCCGTGGGCCCGGTGGCCCCCGTCTCGGACAGGCCCCAGGTGGCGCCGTGGCGCTCGCGGATCGTCTTCGCCATCAGCGCCGCCCAGGGCTCGGAGGCCGAGCGGATGCCGGATTCCACCATCTGCCGGGTCGAGATGCCGAGCAGGGCGTCGCGGGCCTTCGGCGTGTAGACCACGGCGCCGCCGAGATAATAGGCCGAGGCGCCGGGGACCGAGAGCAGGGCCGCCGAGATGAGCCCGCCGGCGGAGGATTCCGACACGGCGACGGTTTCCCCCCGGTCGACCAGCAGGCGGCCGATGCGGGTGGCGATGGCGTCGAGATCCATGGACGTCTCCGATCTGGAACGGTTGGCGGACCCTGCCCGAGCCGGCGGGGCGGTGCAACGCGGCCGTCGGGCGGAGCCGGCGCGGGTGTCGCCGGCGGTCCTGTGGGCGGTCCCATGGACGCTGGCCGAGCGACCGCTTGGCATCCGTCTTGCCACAAGGAGGCGGGGTTCAGCGCCGCTGCGCCGCCCAGCCAGGATTTGCCATGACCCGCGCCCTCGCCGCTGTCGCCGCCATCCCCGATGACGACATGGCTGCCCAGAAATCAGGCAAATCGCCACGGGTCTCCCATGCCAGGCCCTTCATCGCCTTCGAGAAGGTCTCGGTGCGCTTCGGCAAGGGCGACAAGCAGGTCCAGGCCCTGGCGGAGACGAGCCTCGCCATCCACGAGGGTGATTTCGTTGCGCTTGTCGGCCCCTCAGGCTGTGGCAAGTCCACGCTCCTGAAGCTGGTCGGCGACCTGCTGAAGCCCTCGACCGGCCATGTCTTCGTCGCCGGCCGCGAGATCGGTGCGACGCCGATCCGCATCGGCATGGCCTACCAGAATCCGACCCTGCTGCCCTGGCTCACCATCCGCGACAACGTCATGATGCCGCTGAAGATCGTGGCGCCGTTCCGGTCGCAGTTCAGGGCCAAGCGGCGGGGCGAGTTCCGCGACCGGGCCGACGCGTTGCTGGCCCAGGTCGGCCTCGCCGGCTTCGGCGACAAATATCCCTGGCAGCTCTCGGGCGGCATGATGCAGCGGGCGAACCTCTGCCGCGCCCTTGTCCACGAACCCGATCTGCTGCTCCTCGACGAGCCTTTCGGCGCCCTCGACCAGTTCACCCGCGAGGAGCTCTGGCAGATCATGCAGGAGCTGTGGATGGCCAAGAAGACCACCGTGCTCCTCGTCACCCACGACCTGCGCGAGGCCGCCTTCCTCGCCAACCGCATCTGCGTGATGAGCGCCCGGCCGGGCCGGATCCTCGACGATTCGCCCGTCGATTTTGCCCGCCCGCGCAGCATCGACATGACCTACGAGCCGGATTTCGTGGCGCTGAACCAGCAGTTGCGCAGCCTCATCGTCGCGGCCCGCGGCGGCACCGGCATCGTCCAGGCGGGAGGGCACTGACATGGACGGGATCCTGGACCTGGTGCGGCGCAAGTCCGCCTCCATCGCGCTGATCATCGGCGTCTTCGTCGTCTGGGAGCTCGCCTGTCTCGTCGGCGGCATTTCCGATATCGTGCTGCCGCGCCCGAGCCAGATCATCGCCTCGCTGATCGAGTACTGGCCGGCGATCCAGCCCCATGCGGCGCAGACCCTGTTCACGACGCTGGTGGGATTTGCCATCGGCGTTGTCATCGGCATCCTGTTCGGCGTCGGGATCGGCTCCTCGCGCCTCGCCTATGACACCGCCTATCCCCTCCTCGTCGGCATCTCCTCGATCCCCAAGGTGGCGGTGGTGCCGATCTTCGTCCTGTGGTTCGGCGCCGGCACCGTGCCGGCCATTCTCACCGCGGCGATCATCTCGATCTTCCCGATCGTCGTGAATGTCGCGACCGGCATCGCCACGGTGGAGCCGGAGCTCGAGGACGTCATGAAGACGCTGAAGGCGTCGAAGTGGGACATTCTCTGGAACGTTTCGCTGCCGCGCTCCATGCCCTATTTCTTCGCCTCGCTGAAGGTGGCGGTGACGCTGGCCTTCGTCGGCTCGGTGGTGGCCGAGACGGTGGCCTCCAACCGCGGCATCGGCAACATGATGATGGTGGCCTCCTCCACCTTCAACGTGCCGCTGGTCTTTGCCGGCCTCTTCATCCTCGCCGGCCTCGGCGTCGGGCTCTATGCGCTGTTCTCCATCGCCGAGAGCCGCGTCACCGGTTGGGCCCACCGCAAGGACCTGGCGGTGACGTGACGCGATCCAGGCCGTGAGGCACAGTCGCCCGCCGTCCTGCCAGCGGAGACCCCTATGCGCATCATCACCTGCTCCGCCCTCATCGACCGCGACGGCACCCGCGGACCTTCGCGGCTGACGCTCGACAGCGACGGGATCACCGCGGTCGAGGCGCTGCCGGCGGGGGCGGTGCATGACGACCTCGTGGTCATGCCGGCGCTGGCCAATGCCCATGACCACGGCCGCACCATCCGCACATCCTCCATCGGCGGCTTCGGCCGGCCGCTGGAGGTCTGGCTGCACCGCCTCAGGCTTTTCGCGCCGCTCGATCCCTATCTGGCGGCGGCCGCGCCCTTCGCCCGCGCCGTCGCCGGCGGACAGGGGGCGACCATGGTCCACTATACCGGCGTGCAGGGCCTGACCCCCTATGTCGACGAGGTCCGGGAGGTGGCCCGAGCGGCGTCGGACGCCGGGCTGCGCATCGCCTTCGCCCTCGCGATGCGCAACCAGAACCCGCTGGTCTATGGCGACAGTGTGCCGGTCCTCGACCAGCTCTCAGGCGACGCGCGGGCCGAGGTGGAAAGGCGCTTCCTGTCGGTGACGCCGCTGTCGGTGGCGGCACAACTCGAACGGGTCGATGCGGTGGCCGAAGCCATCGGCGGGCCGATGGTCGACGTGCAATATGGTCCGCAGGGCGTGCAATGGGCCACGCCGGATCTGCTGGAGGCCATCGCCCAGGCCTCGGCGACGACGGGGCGGCGGGTCCACATGCATCTCTTGGAAACGCGCTACCAGCGCGACTATGCCGACCGCACCTTTCCGCAGGGCATCGTCACCTATCTGAAGGAGATCGGCCTCCTGTCGCCGCGCCTGACCCTGGCGCATTGCGTCTGGGCGCGGCCCGACGAACTGGAACTCCTGGCCGAGGCGGGCGTCACGGTCTCGGTCAATACCTCGTCGAACCTGGCGCTGCGCTCGGGCCTCGCGCCGGTGGCCGCCATGCTGAAGGCGGGCGTGAAACTCGCCATCGGAATCGATGGCCAGGCCTTCGACGAGGACGACGACCTCCTGCGCGAAATGCGGCTGATCTGGTCACTCCATGCCGGCTGGGGATTCGACCGCGCACTCAGCCCGGCCGACGTGCTGGACGCCGTGCTCGCCACCGGCCACCGGACCCTGAATTCGCCGGTGACCGGACGCCTCGCGCCGGGGGCGCCGGCCGATCTCGTGCTTGTCGACCGGGCGCTGCTCGACGCTGACGCGCTGATGCCGGTGGAGCCGGTGGAGCTGCTGTTCGCGCGGGCCACGGCCCGCCACGTCAAGGAGACGATCGTCGCCGGCCGCACCATCGTGCGGGACGGCACGGTGACGGGGATCGACGCCGAGGCCATCCATCGGGAGGTCCGCAGCCGGCTCAGGGCGGGGATGGCCGGCTCCGACCGGTTCCGGGCCGTCCTGCCGGAGCTGGAGACGACAATCTGCCGCCACTTCACTGAGCGGCTGGGCTGTTGCTAAACGGGCCGCTTGGCCTAGATTGCCGCATCCCCCTTCCCACTGATCAAGGATGGCATCATGGTCCTGCGCTTCCTCGCGAAACTCGCCCTCGCCGGCGTCGCGACACTCGGTCTCGCCGCCACCGCCGCCGCGCAGGCCCCGAGGGAGCTCCGGATCTTCAACTGGTCGAACTATATCGACGAGCAGGTGCTGCGCGACTTCGAGCGCGAATTCAACGCCAAGATCACCTACGACACCTATGATTCCAACGAGGTGCTGGAGACCCGGCTGCTCGCTGGGCGCACCGGCTATGACATCGTCGTGCCCTCGGCCCCCTTCCTGTCGCGGCAGATCGCGGCCGGTGTCCACCAGCGGCTGGACATGGCGAAGATCCCCAACCGCGTCCATCTCTGGCCGGAGATCCAGCGCCGGGTCGCCGCCTATGATCCCGGCAATGCCTATTCGGTGACCTATCTGTGGGGCACCACCGGCATCGGCTACAACGTCGCCAAGATCCGCGAGCGGATGCCCGACGCGCCGCTCGATTCCTGGAAGCTGGCCTTCGATTTCGACACGCTGGCGAAGTTCCGGGACTGCGGCATCCATTTCATCGACACGGTCGAGGATTTCCTGCCCTCGGTGATGCGCTATCTCGGTCGCGATCCGAATTCGAAGCGGGCCGAGGACTGGGAGGCCGCGGCCGCCCATGTGCAGAAGCTGCGCACCCTCGTCACCAAGTTCCACTCGTCGGAATATATCGCGGCGCTGGCCAATGGCGACATCTGCCTCGCCGTCGGCTATTCGGGCGACATCTTCCAGGCGCAGAAGCGGGCGAAGGAGGCGGGCAACGGCGTCGACATCCAGTATGTCATCCCGAAGGAAGGCGCGCAGATGTGGTTCGACCAGATGGCGATCCCGGCCGATGCGCCGAATGCCGACCTGGCCCATGCCTTCATCAACTACCTCAACCGCCCCGAAGTCATCGCCAGGGTGGCGAGCTTCGTCTCCTATGCCAGTGGCAACCTGGCGGCGAAGCCGCTGATCGCGCCTGCCGTGCGCGACAATCCCTCCGTCTATCCGCCGGATGCGGTGATGGCGCGGCTCTTCACCGTCACCAGTCCGGACGCGCGTCTGCAGCGCGTCATCACCCGCGCCTGGACGCGGGCGAAGACCGGCCGCTAGCGCCGTGGAGCCTCCCGAACGTCCTGCCCGTGGCGCCTTCGCGCCCTGGGACGAGCCGGCTGCCCAGCCGCTCGTGGTCTTCGACGGCGTGACCAAGCGCTTCGGCGCGGAGACCGCCGTTTCCGATCTGACCCTCGCCGTCTACGAGCGCGAGTTCTTCGCCCTGCTGGGTCCGTCCGGCTGCGGCAAGTCCACCCTGATGCGGATGCTCGCAGGGTTCGAGACGCCGAGTGCCGGCCGCGTTCTGCTGGCCGGACAGGACCTTGCCGGCCTGCCGCCGCATGTCAGGCCCGTCAACATGATGTTCCAGTCCTACGCGCTCTTCCCGCATATGAGCGTGGAGAAGAACATCGCTTTCGGGCTGGAGATGGACGGCCGGCCGCGCGACGAGGTCGGCGCCCGCGTCGCCGAGGCGCTGCGGATGGTGAAGCTCGAGGGCCTCGCCGGGCGTCGGCCGCACCAGCTCTCCGGCGGTCAGCGGCAGCGCGTGGCGCTTGCCCGCGCCCTGGTGAAGCGGCCGAAGCTACTCCTCCTCGACGAGCCGCTCGGCGCCCTCGACCGCAAGCTGCGCGAGGAGACGCAGTTCGAGCTGATGGCGCTGCAGGAGCGGCTCGGCCTCACCTTCATCATCGTCACCCACGACCAGGACGAGGCCATGACCATGGCGACGCGCATTGCCGTCATGGACAAGGGGCGACTCGCCCAGGTGGGAACGCCGCCCGTCATCTACGAGGCGCCGGCGACGCGCCACGTCGCAGGCTTCATCGGCGAGATCAACCTGGTGGAGGGGACGGTTTCGGGCTGCGATGGCCGTCGCGTCACCGTGGCGACGGCGGTCGGCGATCTGACCGTCGCCGATGCCGTGGACAGCGTGGCGGTCGGCCAGATGGTGGCAGTGGCCTGGCGGCCGGAGAAGACACGCATCGTGCGGGGAGGCGAGGCGATCTCCAATGGCCGCGCGGTGATTTCCGGGACGGTGCACGACATCGGCTATCTCGGGGGACGCACGACCTATCACGTGGACGTCTCCGGCCTCCGGCTGAAGGCGGCAGTGGCGAATGCCGCGCGCAGCATCGAGCGGCCGCTCGGAACGGGCGAGGCGGTGAAGCTGGCGGTGGCGCCGGACGCGCTCTTGTTGCTGGTGCGGTGAGCCATGAGTGAGCGCGCCACCCGCCGCACGATCATTCTCGTGCCCTATCTGTGGCTGGCGCTGTTCTTCCTCGTGCCCTTCGCCATTGTGGCGAAGATGTCGCTGTCGCAGGTGGCGACCGCCATCCCGCCCTATGTGCCGGTCTTCGGGCTCGCCGATGGGCCGGCCGGCTGGTTCGCCAAGGCGCGCGAGCTCTCCCTCGACAATTACGGTGTCATCGTCGGCGACCGGCTCTATGTCGACGCCTTCCTCGCCTCGTTGCGCATCGCCGCGATCGGCACGGCCATCCTTCTCGTCATCGGCTATCCCATCGCCCATGCCATGGCGCGCGCGCCGGAACGCTGGCGGCCGATCCTGGTCATGGCGGTGATCCTGCCATTCTGGACGAGCTTCCTGATCCGCGTCTATGCCTGGATCGGCATCCTCAAGCCGGAGGGCCTGCTCAACGAGTTGCTGCTCGGCCTGGGGCTGATCGGCACGCCGCTCCAGATCGCCAATACCGAGACGGCGGTGCTGATCGGCGTCGTCTATTCCTATCTGCCCTTCATGGTGCTGCCGCTCTACGCGACGCTGGAGCGCATGGACCGGACGCTGCTGGAGGCCGCCCAGGATCTGGGCTGCCCGCCCTGGAAGGCGTTCTGGCGCATCACCCTGCCCTTGTCCCTGCCCGGCATCGTGGCCGGCTGCTTTCTCTGCTTCATCCCGATCACCGGCGAGGTGGTGATCCCCGATCTGCTCGGCGGTTCCGACACGCTGATGATCGGCAAGACGCTGTGGACGGAGTTCTTTTCCAACCGCGACTGGCCGGTGGCCTCGGCGGTGGCAGTGTTGCTTCTGGTCATCCTCGTCGGGCCGATCATGGTCTATCAGCGTCAGCAAGCGCGGCAGATGGAGGCGGGACGATGACCTCGCAGCGCTCCCGCGCCCTCGACGCCACGGCCCTGACGCTGGGCTTCGCCTTCCTCTACCTGCCGATCGTCATCCTGGTGATCTTCTCCTTCAATGCGAGCCAGCTCGTCACCGTCTGGGGCGGGTTCTCGACCCGCTGGTATGCCGCCATCTGGCAGAACCGCCAGCTCATGGACGCCGCCTGGATGACGCTGAAGGTCGCCGCAGCCTCGGCCGCCTTCGCCACGGTGGTGGGCACGCTGGCAGCGCTGGCCCTCACACGCTATGCGCGGTTCCGCGGCCGGACGCTGTTTTCCGGGCTCGTCTATGCGCCGATCGTCATGCCGGAGGTGATCACCGGCCTGTCGCTGCTGCTGCTCTTCGTGTCGCTCGGCATCGACCGCGGCTTCTGGACGGTGACCGTGGCGCATGCGACCTTCACCTGCGGCTTCGTGGCGGTGGTGGTGCAGTCGCGGCTCGTCACCTTCGACCGGTCGCTGGAGGAGGCGGCGGCCGATCTCGGCGCGACGCCGGCCCAGGTCTTCTGGCGCATCACGTTGCCGATCATCGCCCCGGCCGTGGTGGCGGGCTTCCTCCTCGCCTTCACCCTGTCGCTGGACGATCTCGTTCTTGCTTCCTTCACGACGGGGCCAGGCTCCACGACCCTGCCGATGCGCATCTACAGCCAGGTGCGGCTTGGCGTGACGCCGGAGATCAACGCCATCTCCACCCTGATGATCGCTGCGGTGACGGTGCTGGTGATCGCCGCCTCGCTCGCCACCAAGCGCAGCGCCGCGGCGCATTGACAGCCGGGTGGTTGACCCGGGGGCCGCGACGGTGATTTCTGGCGGGATACCCCGTCCGTTCCGCGAGCGCCCATGTCCGCCGTCGCCAATCTCCTCGGAATCCTCGACCTCGAACGCCTCGAGGTGAACCTGTTCCGCGGCAAGAGCCCGCAGGACGGCTGGCAGCGCGTCTTCGGCGGCCAGGTCATCGGCCAGGCGCTGGTGGCGGCCTGCCGCACGGTGGAGGAACGCCGGCCGCATTCGCTGCACGGCTATTTCGTCCTGCCGGGCGATCCCAAGGCGCCGATCATCTACGAGGTCGAGCGGGTGCGGGACGGGCGCAGCTTCTCCACCCGGCGGGTGCGGGCGATCCAGCACGGGGCGGCGATCTTCTCGCTTTCGGCCTCCTTCCATGTCGAGGAGGAGGGCGAGGAGCACCAGTTTGCCATGCCGGACGTGCCACCGCCCGAGGCGCTGAAGTCGGAGACCGACGTGCGCCAGCTCTTCCATGCCCATATGCCCGAGGCGATGAAGGCCTATTTCGCCCGCGAGCGGCCCATTGAGATCCGCCCGGTCGAGTTCGGCCGCTATACCGGCGAGAGCCAGCCGGAGGGCAAGTTCCATGTCTGGATCCGCACCACCGCTCCCTTGCCCGACGACCCCGTCGTCCACCGCTGCGTGCTCGCCTATGCCTCCGACATGACGCTGCTGGACGCGGCCAACGTGCCGCATGGCCGCTCGTTCTTCGACCAGTCGGTGCAGGCGGCGAGCCTCGACCACGCCATGTGGTTCCACCGGCCGTTCCGGGCCGACGACTGGCTGCTCTATGCCCATGATTCGCCGTCCGGGCAGAACGCGCGCGGGTTTACCCGCGGCTCGATCTACACGCGACAGGGCGTGCTGGTGGCCTCCGTGGCCCAGGAAGGCCTGCTGCGGAAGAAGCGCGGCTGAGGCGGCTGCCTCGTTCATGGGCAATTGTCCGGGCCGAAGACGGCTGAACCGGGGCAGCCTCCTGTGTCTGCCTAAAAATGCGGCATTGGTCACTCCCGGGCCCGACCGCGGCCACCGGAGGCCTTCTCAACCCATTGGCAATGCTTCGAAAAACGCCACGATTCGACTGTGGCACGCGACTTGATTCCCTGATTGCGGTTCGGACGGCGGCCTTCGGGTTTGCGGTCCGCTCGCAGACACACACGCTTCGGCAGGACCTCGTCCCAACGGAGCCAATTCGGGGATGACGACATGAAGATCGTAATGGCGATCATCAAGCCATTCAAACTGGAGGAGGTCCGAGACGCCCTGACGGGGATCGGGGTCCACGGCCTGACCGTCACCGAGGTGAAGGGATATGGACGCCAGAAGGGCCATACCGAGATCTATCGCGGCGCTGAATATGCCGTGAGCTTCCTGCCGAAGCTGAAGATCGAGGTCGCCGTGCCCGGCACGGATGTCGAGAAGGTGGTCGCGGCCATTGCCGGCGCCGCCAAGACCGGCCAGATCGGCGACGGCAAGATCTTCGTGACGTCGATCGAGCACGCCGTCCGCATCCGGACCGGCGAAACCGACGTCGACGCGCTGTGACGCACCCTCCCACCGCACAAGACATGCCTCTGGAGATTTTCCACATGATGAGATCGAGCCTTTCCAGGTGGGGCCTCGGCGCGCTAGCGCTGGCGGGCTTTGCCGCGGCCCTTGCCGAACCCGCCCTCGCGCAGGCGCCGGCCGCTACCCCGCCGAAGCCGACCGCGGGCGACACCGCCTTCGTTCTCTTCTCGTCCTATCTGGTCCTGCTGATGGTCATCCCCGGCCTGGCGCTGTTCTATGGCGGCCTGGTCCGTGCCAAGAACATGCTGTCGGTGCTGACCCAGGTCTTCACCATCGTTGCCGTCGTTTCGATCATCTACGTGGTCTACGGCTATTCGCTGTCCTTCACCTCGGGAGGCGGGCTGAACGCCTTCGTCGGCGGCTTCTCCAAGGCCTTCCTGATGGGCGTCGACGCCAATTCCACGGCGGCAACCTTCTCCAACGGCGTCGTCATCCCGGAATATGCCTATATCTTGTTCCAGATGACCTTCGCCTGCATCACCCCGGCCCTCATCGTCGGCGCCTTCGCCGAACGCGTGAAGTTCTCGGCGCTGCTGCTATTCACCGTGCTCTGGGTCACCTTCATCTACTTCCCGATGGCCCACATGGTCTGGTACTGGGCCGGCCCCGACGCCATCGCCAATGCGGTCAAGGCGGTTGCTGCCGCCGGTTCCGACGCGGCGGCCAAGGCTGCGGCCGAGGCGAAGCTCGCCGAGGTCAAGGCTGATGCCGGCCTGCTCTTCTCGTGGGGTGCCCTCGACTTCGCCGGCGGCACGGTCGTTCACATCAATGCGGGCATTGCCGGCCTTGTCGGCTGCATCGTCATCGGCAAGCGCATCGGCTACGGCAAGGAGCTCATGCCTCCCCACTCGCTGGTCATGACGCTGATTGGCGGCGCCCTGCTCTGGGTCGGCTGGTTCGGTTTCAACGCCGGCTCCAACCTCGAGGCCAATGGCGTTGCCGCTATGGCCGCGATCAACACCTATGTCGCGACCGGTGCCGCGACACTGTCATGGCTCTTCGTCGAATGGGCCGCCAAGGGCAAGCCGTCGCTGCTCGGAGCCGTCTCGGGCGCCATTACTGGGCTCGTCGCGGTGACGCCGGCCGCCGGCTTTGCCGGCCCGATGGGCGCCATCGTCCTCGGCCTCGTCTCCGGTGGCGTCTGCTTCATCTTCTGCTCGACGGTGAAGAACGCCTTCGGTTACGACGACACGCTGGACGTTTTCGGCATCCACTGTGTCGGCGGCATCATCGGTGCCCTCGGTACGGGAATCCTGGTGAATACCGCCCTCGGCGGCGCCGGCATCCCTGACTACGAATCGAAGCCCGGCGAACTCGCTGTCGGCGCCTATGATTTCGGGACGGCGATGTTGGCCCAGATAAAGGGCGTGCTCTTCACCATCGTCTGGTCCGGGATCGGCTCCTTCATCATCTTCAAGATCGTCGATGTGATCATCGGCCTGCGGGTGACGGCGGACCGCGAGCGCGAGGGTCTCGACCTCGCAGAGCACGGCGAGCGCGCCTACAACCTCTGACGCCTGCCCTCCTTCAGGCTTCACACTCCCCGGCGCAGCGATGCGCCGGGGTTTTTATTGGTGCGGACCGGTCCCGTCGATCTGCCTGGCCGGGGGCGACGATGGTTAATCCAACGTCAACCGTTGCCTCGCTAAGGTTCGCACCTGAACCGGAGGGCCTGCCGGGGAGGGCGTGCCGCAGGGCCGCCCCGCCGCGGGTCCTCGCTCGCATGGGATGGAATGACGATGGCAGTGGTGCGCCGGCACACCGGACCTTCGCTGGTTCCCGACGGTCTGGGCGGCGCGATGCGGCGCCAGCTGCGCCGGCTCGCAGGGCTCGGCATTCTGGCGGGTGTTGTCGTCGCCGCCGTCGCCATGCTCACCTGGACGGCCGGCGACCCCTCGCTGAGCCACGCCACCAATGCGCCGGTGAAGAACTGGATCGGGCGACCTGGCGCGATCCTCGCCGACCTGCTGATGCAGCTCTTCGGCCTTGCCGCCATCGTCCTCCTGTCGGTGGCCGCCATCTGGGGCTGGCTGATGCTGCGCGCCCGCCCCTTTGACCGCGAGGGCCTGCGCGTGCCGCTGGGCATCGGCGCGGCGATGATCCTGGCGGTCGGCGCCTCGCTGCTGCCCTCCCCGTCCGGCTGGCCGCTGCCGACCGGCATCGGCGGCGTGATCGGCGACGGCGGCCTGACCGTCATCTCCGCCGTCTTCGGCCGCATGACCGGCCTGTCGCGCATCGTGGCGCTGGCGGTGACCGGCCTCGTTGGCCTCTTCCTGTTCGCTGCCGCCATCGGGCTGGTTCTGCGACCGGAGCCGGAGACGCCGGAGGAGGAGATCGAGCGCATCGCGCCCAAGGCGCGGCGTCCGGCCGACGACGACGACCATGAGCCAGGCCTCGTCGGGGGCATGGTGTCGAGTGCTGTGGGCGCCGTTGCCCATGGCGTGCTGTCGACCAAGGCGCGCCTCGCCCGCCTGGTGGCGGAGGCGCCGCAGACCGCCCGCAGCGCGGCCGGTGCACCACCGGCCGAAGCGGCGGTTCGTCCCGCTCCGGGGCTCGGCGCCCGGGCCAAGGCCTTCTTCACCGAGCCGGACGACGACGGCTTGTCGGCGCCGCGGAAGACTTCCGGCGTCCGCCGTGAACCGGTCATCGAGGCCGCCGCCCCCGACCGCCAGCCGCGCACCTATCACGCGCCACTGGCCGGCCGGCCGGTGCCCGACGAGCCTGTGGCGGTGGAAGCGCCGCGCATCGCTCCGGCCCACGAGCCCGACGACGACATGCCGCTGCCCTCGGAGCCGTCGCCGAAGCCCGTCGCCGGACCGCGCATCCATGCGCCGGCCCCCGCGCCACGCCCCGCCGCGATCCAGCAGAAACTGCCGCTTCCGCCGCCGGACGGGGCCGACGACACCTACGAGATGCCGCCGCTCGATCTGCTGACCGAACCCAAGCCCTCCGAGCGGGACGCCTCCATGTCGATGGAGGTGCTGCAGGACAATGCCGCCACGCTGGCCTCGGTGCTCGACGATTTCGGCGTGCGCGGCGAGATCATCAATGTGCGTCCCGGCCCGGTGGTCACGCTCTACGAACTGGAGCCGGCGCCCGGCACGCGCTCCAACCGCGTCATCGGCCTCGCCGACGACATCGCCCGTTCGATGTCGGCGATCTCTGCCCGCGTCGCCCTCGTCGCCGGCCGCAACGCCATCGGCATCGAACTGCCGAATGCCAAGCGCGAGAACGTGCTGCTGCGCGAGATGCTGGCGAGCCAGGACTTCATCACCGCCAAGGAGAAGCTGCCAATCGCGCTTGGCAAGACGATCGGCGGCGACCCGGTCATCGCCGACCTCGCCAAGATGCCGCATCTGCTCGTCGCTGGCACCACCGGCTCGGGCAAGTCGGTCGCCATCAACACCATGATCCTGTCGCTGCTCTACCGGCTCCGCCCGGACCAGTGCCGCCTGATCATGGTCGACCCGAAGATGCTGGAACTGTCCATCTATGACGGCATTCCCCATCTGCTGACCCCCGTCGTCACCGATCCGAAGAAGGCGGTGGTGGCGCTGAAATGGGCGGTCCGCGAGATGGAGGAACGCTACAAGAAGATGTCGAAGCTCGGCGTCCGCAATATCGACGGCTTCAACGCCCGTATGGCACAGGCGAAGGCCAAGGGCGAGGTACTCACCCGCACCGTCCAGACCGGCTTCGACCGCGAGACCGGCGAGGCCATCTACGAGCAGGAGGAAATGGGCCTCGAGCCGATCCCCTATATCGTCGTCATCGTCGACGAGATGGCCGACCTGATGATGGTCGCCGGCAAGGAGATCGAGGGCGCCATCCAGCGCCTCGCCCAGATGGCGCGCGCGGCTGGCATCCACCTGATCATGGCGACGCAGCGCCCCTCGGTCGACGTCATCACCGGCACGATCAAGGCGAATTTCCCGACCCGCATCTCCTTCCAGGTGACCTCGAAGATCGATAGCCGCACCATTCTCGGCGAGCAGGGGGCCGAGCAGCTCCTCGGCCGCGGCGACATGCTCTACATGGCCGGCGGCGGCCGCATCAGCCGCGTTCACGGTCCCTTCGTCTCCGACGAGGAGGTCGAGCGCATCGTCGGGCACCTCAAGATGCAGGGGGCGCCGGACTATCTCGACGCCGTCACCACCGACGACGATGACGGCATGGACGGTGATGGCGACGACGGCGCCGTCTTCGACAAGGGTGCCTTCGGCGAGGAACCGGCCGACCTCTACGACAAGGCCGTTCAGGTGGTGCTCCGCGACAAGAAGGCCTCCACCTCCTATATCCAGCGCCGCCTGCAGATCGGCTACAATCGCGCCGCTTCGCTGATCGAACGGATGGAGCGCGAGGGCCTCGTCGGCCCGGCCAACCATGCGGGAAAGCGCGAGATCCTGATGCCGGAGGCGGCGGACTGACGGGCTCCCGCCTCGAAATCGCCCCACCGTCTGCCTAACAGCCCTTCACCATGATTCCGATGACCGAGCCGCTCCGAGGACCGACGATGACCGCCATGCCCTGCGCGAACCATCGCCTGTCCCGTCCCGCGCTGGCGCGGCGGACGGTCGTGCTGTCCGCCGTTCTCGGCATGGCCCTGGCGACCGGCACCATGCCGGCCGCGGCCAGCGAGCGGCCCTTCCTCCTCGCCCAGCAGGGTGCGCCGCTCCAGCTGGGTCCGGCGGGCGGTGCGGCGCCACCGCGCGGCGCGCCCTCCGCGCCTCCCGCCCAG
>NZ_JALHMP010000014.1 GCF_022843985.1 Phreatobacter sp.
CCGCGGTCGCCCCGACTGCGCAATCCCGACCAGCTGCGTCGGGGCGTCCGCTGCCGGACTGCAAGGGGGTCAACTTTGGACGCCGAAAAGGGGTCAACTTTGGACGCCGATTGACAGAAGTGACCGCAGACCTCTATGCCTTCCTCACGACCGAGCCCAATACCGAGGTCGGAGCGATCCACCCCAAAGCCATGCCGGTGATCCTCACAACGGCCGAGGAGTGCGAGGTATGGATGAGCGCGCCATGGCCCGAGGCGAGAACTCTGCAGCGTCCACTTGCGAATGGCGCCCTTCATGTTATTGCGCGCGGAGCACGGCAAGATCCGGTGCAGGAATGAGCGATCACTATCGTCGGTTTTTGGGCCCATAACGGACGTTGACTACGTCCGCTTCCGGTCATGCCAATCAGTTCCGCCGGTTGCTCTGCGATCAGCGCGCCGCCGTCATCGACGTTGACGCGGGCCCCGCCGGGCCGTTGGCCCGCTCGGCAGATGGACGCAGCGCCACGACGGTGAAGAGGATCAGCCCGAGAGAGGCCGCGACGAGACTGCCGTCGACCAGCCGGATGAGGATTCTGCGAGTTGTCATGGCGCTGGGTCCGGACTGTGAACGCCCGCCTCGTCCTGTGAAAGAAGGTCTGGTCACCGTCGCTAGCTCCGCACGAGGCCGGCCTGTTGCACGATCTCGGCAAAGGCCCGCACGTCGCGGCGGATGAGCCCCGCAAAATGGTCGGGGCCTTCCGCCAGGATGTCGAAGCCGAGGGCCTCGAGCGGTGCCGCGACGGAGGGGTCGCGAAGGGCCGAGGCAATGGCCGCGTGGAGGCCCTGTACCAGGGGCTTCGGCGTCCCGGCCGGCACGAGGAAGCCCTGCCAGCTCACGACATCCAGGCCGGGTGCGATCGTCTCGGCCAGCGTCGGCACGTCCGGCAGGGCCTTCGAGCGGCGCGCCGACGACACGGCGAGCCCCTTGAGGCCGCCTTCCCGCACCTGCGACGTCACCGCCGGCAGCGTGATGTAGAGCGCGTCGAGGTGCCCGCCTAAGAGATCGCGGCTGGCCGGCGCACCGCCGTTGTAGGGAATGTGGTTGACCGAAAGGCCACCCAGACGGCGATTGACGATCTCGCTCGCCAGATGGCCGATGACGCCGTGACCGGGCAATCCGACCTTGACGGCTCCCGGGCGAGCCCGCGCCGCCGCCACATAGTCCTCGACGCGAAGGATGCCTGAACCCGGGTGCGTCAGCAGCAGCTGCGGTGCAGTGATGGCCAGCGTGACGGGCTCGAAGCTGCTCACAGGATCGAAACCTAGGCGCGGGAACAAGCTCTTGTTGATGGCGAGGCTGTCGCTCGCGACGAGCACGGTCAGGCCGTCGGGTGCCGACCGCGCCACCCGCTCGGAGCCGAGATTGGTCGAGCCGCCGGCGACGTTTTCGACCACGGTGGTCTGGTTGAGGGAGATGCCAACGGCCTTGGCGACGGCGCGGCCGAGAACGTCGACACTGCCGCCGGGGGCGAATGGAACGACGAACCGGATCGTGCCCTTCGGCGTGTCGGCGCGGGCGCCGCGGATCAGGGCGGGAGCGGCGACGGCGGCGATTAGCGCCGCCAGTGCAGCTCTCCGGTCGACGGGAGCGATCTCGGCGGTGACGGGGTCGAAGCGCTCGAGCATAGGCTGCTCCTCAAAGGTCCGCGGCATGGTGACGATTGGTGGTCATTGTCGGCCCGAGGAGCCCTTTAAGACAATGAAATCGCTCGCTGAATTTCGATCCCTGAAGAGTGGCCCGTTCTTCTGCGGGCGCCGCTTTCAGGAGAATTCTCCCAGGGTCGTCGCCAGGACCGTTCGCGCATCCGGTGCCAGCGGCTCCTGCGGGGGAATGGGATCGCCGACATCGTAGCCCCGCAGCGCCAGCCCGGCCTTGATCACCGCCGCGAGGTTGAAGCGGGCGAAGATCTCGTTCAGGCGCCAGAGCCGCCGCTGGAGGTCCATCGCCTCCGGCCAGCGGTTCGCCCGGCAGAGATCGTAGAGACGGACGCTGTCGCGCGGCACGAGACAGGCCGGGCCGGCCATCCACCCAACGCCGCCGATGAGCATGACGGCCGCGGGGATATGGGCTGACGCCGAATGGACGGCGAGCCGGCCCACGCAGCGGTTGAGGATCGAGAGCAGTCGTCCGGTATTGTTTGAAGCGTCCTTGATGCCGACGATGCGCGGGTGGTCGGCGAGGCGGTCGATGACGTCGAGCGACAGGTCCGCGCGCTGGAAGTTCGGATTGGTGTAGAGGACCACCGGCAGGTCGACGGAATCGGCGATCGCCCGGAAATAGGCCTCCACGGCGCGGTCGCCGAGGGGGAAGTAGGCCTCGCAGATGGCGAGGATTCCCTGGACGCCCATCCGTTCGTAGGATTTCGCTTGCGCGACGGCGTCGGCAATGGTCGTCGCGGCAACCCCTGGAACGACGGGGACACGGCCCGCGGCCGCGTCCAGCACCGTCCGGACGATGGTCGCCCGCTGATTGCGATGGAGATAGGCGAACTCTCCCGTCGAGCCGAGCGGCGTCAGGCCATGGACGCCTGCCGCGACCAGATCGTCACAGAGCCGCGCCAGGGCGTCGACCATCACCACGCCGTCTGCGGAAACCGGCGAGACGAGATAGGGAAAGACGCCCGGGAAGATCGGTGAAGGGGTCATCGGCGTCTCGTCTCGGAAGGGGTCGCAGAACGGGACGGTCGTGCCGTCAAAGCCGTTGCCCGCCGCTGGCATCGATCGTCTGGCCGGTGATCCACCCGCCGTCCGGCGAGGCGATGGCGGCGACGACGGCCGCGACGTCCTGGGGCTGACCGACCCGCCCGAGGGCGGTGGCGGCGGCGATGGCGCGCGCGGCCACGGGATCGCGCGCGCGAGGGTTCATGTCCGTCACCGTCGCCCCCGGCGCGACCGCGTTGACGGTGATGGAGCGCCCCCCGACCTCGTTGGCGAGGAGGCGGGTCAACACTTCGAGCCCGGCCTTCGCGGGAGCATAGGCGGCCATGTGCGGCTGCGGCGCGCGTGTCCCCATGGAGGAGATGTTGATGATGCGGCCGCCGTCGCGCAGATGGGGCAATAGGCGCTGGATGAGGAAGAACGGCGCACGGAGATTGACCGTCACCACCCGGTCAAATTCATCGGTCGTCGTCTCGGCGAGGCGGGCGCCCCTGCCGATGCCGGCATTGTTGACGAGGATGTCGAAATGCGGCCCGGAGAAATCCCGCCGCAAGGCGGCAAGCAACCGGTCGGCCAGCACGTGCGCCCCGTCGGGCGCGGAGAGATCGCACTGGATCGCGGCGCCCTGCCCTCCCCGGTCCCGGATGGCGCCGAGGGTCGCCTCTGCCTCAGCCTGCCCATGGTTGAAATGGACGAACACGAAGGCACCGTCAGTGGCCAGTCGCTGCGCGATGGCCTTTCCGATACCGCGGCTCGCTCCGGTCACGAGTGCGATCTTGTCGACGAGAGGACCCATCGTCAGGCAGCCCAACTGCCGCTCGACTCGAGCTCGCGGGCCCGCTCCAGCAGGGCCCGGCGATCAATCTTGTTCGTGCCGGCCCAGGGCAGTTCCGGCAGAAAGGCCACGCGGCGCGGGTGCTGATAGGCCGGTCCGTTGGCGATGGCGAAACGCTTGATCTCGTCGACCCCGACTCCCGCCTGTCCGTCGGCCGGTTCCCGCGCCACAACGAAGGCGACAGGCACCTGGCCGCGCTCCTCGTCGGCGAGCGGCACGACGGCGGCCTGCTGGATCTGAGGATGGCGCTCGAGCAGCTTCTCCACCTCGCCGGGATAGATGTTCTCGCCCGAGCACACGAACATGTCGTCGGCCCGTCCGATGAAGAAATAGAAGCCGTCGGCATCGCGGCGGAACACGTCTCCCGACCGGTACCAGCCATCGTCCAGGACCTCCGCACTCTTGGCGGGAAGGTTGAGATAGCCGGGCGTGACCGCCGGATTCCGCATCAGCAGAACGCCCTCGTTCTCGTCGGGACCGTCGACCAGCTTCACCTCGCCGCCCGGCAGGGGATAGCCGACCGCCAGGGGCGGCTGAGGTCTGCCGTCGGGATGGGGGCCGAAGATGGCCGGTCCAGCTTCGGTGGTTCCGAAGCCATTGGTCACGGGAATGCCGGGGAACACCGCCTTGATGCGGTCGATCAGCCCCTGGGTCAGCGGCGCGGAGCCCATGCGGATGCGGCGCAGGCGCGAGAAGTCGCGTCCCTCGAGCGCCGCCGTCTCCTTCACTACCCGGGCCAGCATGGTCGGGACGGCCATTACGTTGGTGACGTGGTGGCGCTCCAGCGCGTCGATGTAGCCGCGGGCCTCGAAGCCCGGCAGGTACACGACGGAATTGTTGGTTGCGAAGACGCTCTTGCTCTGGAAAAGGCCGTTCATGTGGAACAGGGGCTGGGCAATGATCGATCGCTCCGCTTCAGGCTCGGTGGCGGCGGTGAGGGCCTCCAGCGCCCAGAGCTGGCCTGAATGGGTGAGCGGGACGCCCTTCGGCCGGCCGGTGGAGCCCGACGTGTAGAGGATCTGGCCGATCTCGTCGGCGGCGACACGCACGGTCGCGAAGCGCCCCGGCCGCACCCGCGATGCGAAGCCGCCCGGACCGTCGTCGTCGAAGTCGACGAGTGGGATGGCGGCCGGCACCTGCCCACGCCGAGGCGCATCGGTGAAGGCGAAGGCGATCCGTGAATCGTCGAAGATGTAGTCGATCGTGTCCTGCGCCAGTTTGGTGTTGACGGGGACCGCGACGAAGCCAGCCCTCATGATGCCGAAATAGGTGGCGATGTACTCCGCACGGTTGGTCGAGAGGATCGCGACGGCAGCGCCGCGCGCGAGGCCTGCGTCGGTCAGCAGGCGGGCCACGCCATTCGCGATGGCATCCACTTCGGCATGGGCCAGGATCAGCGGCGCCTCCGGCCGTCGCAGATCGATCACGGCCGTGCGGTCGAGGTCGCGGCTGCGGTCGATGAGATCGCCGAGATTGTTCCAGCGGGACATGGTGGACTCCAGAGATCGTCAGGTCTTCAGGCGGGGGTTGAGGGCGTCGTTCAGCCCGTCGCCGACGAGGTTGAGCGCCAGAACGGTCAGCATGATCGCTACGCCGGGAACGGCGCAGATGTACCAGGAGGTGCGGATCAGGGTCCGGCCGTCCCCGATCAGCCCGCCCCAGCTCGCGACATTCGGGTCGCCGAGCCCGAGGAAGGACACGGCGGATTCGAACAGGATCGCGCTGGCGACGACCAGCGATGACAGGATCACCACCGGCGGCAGGGCGTTCGGCAGAATCTCCCGCACGATGATCTTGAGGTCGGTCGTTCCGATCGCCCGGCAGGCCTGAACGAATTCGCGCTCCCGCAGTGACAGGAACTCTGCCCGTGTCAGCCGGGCGATGGGTGTCCAGGTGACGATACCGACCGCGATGGTGATGTTGAGAATGGTCTGACCGAGGATGGAGACGATGGTCAGAATGAAGATGATGTTCGGAATGGTCTGGAACAGCTCCGCGATCCTCATCAGGACCTCGTCCACCCAGCCGCCAACATAGGCCGCCAGCGCTCCGACGGTCACCCCGATCAGGGTGGCGGTCAGACTGGCGAGAAGGCCGATCATGAAGGTGGTCCTGGCGCCATGGGCGATGATCGCGGCGATGTCACGCCCCAGAGAGTCGGTGCCCAGCGGGTGGCGCCAGGTCAGGAACGGCCAGATTTCGGGGCGGCCGACGATGCGGAGGGGATTGCGTGGGAAGAGGAATGGCGCGGCGATGGCCGCCGCGATCACGATGAGGATCAGCAGCAGGCCGACGAGGGCCGCACGGTTGCGGGCGAAGCGGCGGAGGAACGAAAAGACCATGGTGATCAGCGCGCGCGGATGCGCGGGTCCAGCTTGAAGTAGGCGAGATCGACGGCAACGTTGGAGACGGCGACGACGAGTGAGGAGAGAACCAAGACGCCGAGCACCATCGGGTAGTTGCGGCTCATGACGCTGTCGAGCATGAGGCTGCCGATGCCGGGCCAGGAGAACACGGCCTCCACCACGACGCTGCCCCCGACCACGGTGCCGAGTTGCAGCCCGAGCAGGGTAACGACGGGAAGAAGGGCGTTGCGGAGCACGTGACGCACCACGATCGTGCTCCCCGAGAGCCCTTTCGATCGGGCCGTCCGCACGAAGTCGAGGCTGAACACCTCCAGCATGGAAGCGCGCATGATGCGGGCGTACATGGCGGCGTAAAAAAGCCCGAGCGACAGAGCGGGAAGGACGAGGTGGCGGGCTACGTCGAGCACGTCGCCGACGAGGCTCGGCTCGGTTCCGACCGTGCGCATGCCGCCCACCGGAAGCCAGCCCAGCTTTACCGAAAAGAGGATGGTCAGCATGATGCCGAGCCAGAAGGTTGGCGCGGCAAAGAAGAACACCGCGCCGAGCGAGATCAGGTTGTCCCAGATCGTGTTGACCTTGACGGAGGCGACGACGCCGGCGGTCACGCCGACGACGAGCGCTACGGAAATGCTCGCCACCATCAAGAGGATGGTGGCCGGCAGGTGCGTCATGATCACGTCGAGGACGGGCGCATTCTGACGGTAGGAAAAGCCGAAATCGAGGGTCAGAACCGACCAGATATACTTGCCGAGCTGAACGATCGCCGGCTGGTCCATGCCGTAGAGAACGCGCATCCGCTCGATGAGAACGGGATCGCTAACCTGCTGGTCCGCCGACATGATGTCGAGCAACGTTCCGGGCGCGAACTGGATCAGCGTGAAGTTGAGCACGATAACGCCGAGCAGCAGCGGCAGTACCTGGGCCAGGCGGCGAATGACGATCCGTCCCATCACTGCGGCCTTCAGCGATCCAGCCAGACGCCGGCCCAGCTGTCGCCGAGGAAATCCGCCGTCAGCGAGTGGCCACGAACATCCGCCCGGGCGATCGTCGTGGACTGGATCTCCACGAGGGCGGTCCAGGGCAGCGAGGTGGCGAGGTTAGCCTGGAACTCCCGGGCCAACGCGACGCGCTTGTCCGGGGAAACCTCGGCGGACAGCCGGGCGACGATATCGTCCAGCTTCGGGTCCGAATGCCCGGTCGCGTTACGGAAGGCGCCGCCCTTGATGATGTTGTCGGTGGTGACGAAGCGCGTCCATTCCGGGACGAGCTCGACCGTGCCGGAATTGTTCGACAGGGCGATGTCGTATTCATAATCCGTGTAGATGCGCTTGAATGAGGTCGCCCGGTCGGGAATGGCGAGGTCCACCTCGATGTCGAGATCTTCCAGTGCCTGGCGCACATACTGGCCGAGCTTGACGTTCTCCTCGAACCATCCGGCGGCGACGAGGTTCACCTTGAACCGGCCGCCGCGCTTCTTCGGGAAGCCCGCGGCGTCGAGGAGTTTTCCCGCCTGCGCCAGATCGAAGGGATAAGGCTTCAGCGCCGGGTCGAAGAACACCCGGTTGGTGCTCGGGATCGGTCCCGCAGCGGGCTTTGCCCGACCGAAGAAGATGGTGTCGGCAATGAACTGGCGGTCGATGGCGAGGTTGATCGCCTTGCGCACGTCCGGGCGCTTGACGATGTCACGCCGGCTGTTGAACTCGATCGTCGAGACCCAGGACGAATTGTCGTAGCCGAGAGTCGTCGCGGTGAAGCGCCCCGTGTCTGTGAGGCGCTTGATGTCGGGTGCCGGCGTCGGGTTGAACACGCCGAGGTCGAGCTGGCCCGCCTCGAAGGCTGCCGAGCGAGAGGCCGGGTCGCGCCACCAGCGGATGACCAGGCGGTCGAGATAGGGGCGCGGCGCGTCCCAGTAGTCCTCGTTCCGCAGCAGTTCCACATGGCTGCCGCGGACCCACTCCTTGAACTTGAAAGGTCCGGTTCCGATGGGGGCGTTGTTCGCCGGATTGGTGAGGATGTCGCGGCCCTCGTAGACGTGCTTCGGAATGACGAGGCCCGCCTTGCCGGCGAGCACCGATTTCAGGAAGAATTCGGGGAGCGGCGCATTGAATTTCAGCAGTGCGGTGGTTGCGTCGACCGCCTCCGCCCCGACCAGCGCCTTCAGCGCGATGCCAGCCGAAAGCGGCTTCCAGTACTGCAGGGCATTGAACACGATGTCGTCGGCCGTTAGCGGCTTGCCGTCGTGCCATTTGACGTTCGGCCGCAGCTTCACCCGGTAGCTGCGGAAATCCTCGGACGGGGTCACCTCGAGCGCCAGGACCGGCACGAAGTTGAGATCGTTGTCGAGGGTCAGGAGGCGCTCGTGGATCTTTGTCGAGGTGAAATAGGGGCTCGAGCCGCCGCCGGGCGGAACGAAGAGCGCCTGCGGCTCGAAACCGCCCCAGGTGCCCGTCAGCGTGCCGCCACGCTTGGGTTGGGGAGCGGCGCCCTGGCCGAAGGCGGGCAACCCGACGGCAGCCGCCGTCGCGATTCCGGCGGTGCCGGCGAGAAGTCGTCTGCGGGTGATCGATGACATGAGGGCCCCCTAGGGTGAGGCGCCGGCTGACGGTCCGGCTCAGGTTGAGGACAGGGTGGCGTAGGTGGCGCGCCCGATGGCGAGGAGGGTGCCGCGCTCGTCGAACACGTCGATGTCGGTGACGCCGACGCTGCGGCCGTTGCGACGGACCTTGGCCTTGACGATCAGCGCCGTGTTCACGGCAGGGCGCAGATAGTCGACGCGGAAGTTGATCGTCGGCAGGCCGCGCCCGACGAGCTGGACGAGGGCGAAGTCGCCGACCGTGTCGATAACCGATGCGATGGGTCCGCCGTGCCACTGGCCCGTGCCACCGCCCCGTTCGAGTTCTGCCCGGAACGGGGCCCGGACCGTGATCTCCTCGTTCTTCGCATCCGCCTCCAGCACCTGAAGGCCGAGGAAGGCGATAAAGGGCGAGGCGTCGAACTTGGCCTGAAGGTCGGCGACCGACAGGGGCAGGTTGGGTGCTCCGCTCATGGCGTCACCACGACCTTGCCGAAGACCTCGCGGTCCTCGATGACGCGTAGCGCTTCGCGCGCTTCGGTGAGCGGATAGGTCCGGTCGACGAGAGCCTTGAGCTGACCCGACCCGACGAGATCGAAGAGCGTTCGGATGTCGTCCGGCTCCCAGCCGTTGGAGCCGAGGATCTGCAGCTCGAAGGTCCAGATAAAGCGGATGTCTTCGGTGGGGGCGTAGCCAGCGGTCGCGCCGCAGGTCAGGAGGCGCCCGCCGAGGCGCAGGGCGCGGAGCGACTTCACCCAGGTGTCGCCACCCGTGTAGTTGACGACGACGTCGACGCCGCCGGCCGCGCCACCACGCCGCCTGTGCGGCTTGCCATGGCGCTCCTGGATGACTTTCAGAAAGTCCTCCTGGGTGTAGAGGATGATCTCGTCGGCCCCCAGCTCCTTCAGCCGGCGGCCCTTCTCCTCGCTTCCCGCGGCTGCGATGACATAGGCCCCGGCAAGCTTGGCAAGCTGGACCGCGCAGACGCCGACGCCGCCGCTCGCGCCGAGGATCAGCACTTTCTCCCCGGCGCTGACCTTGCCGATGGTGCGGATCATGCGGAGCGCCGTTCCATAGGCGACCGGCAGTGCCGCGGCCTGCTCGAACGAGATCGCGTCGGGAATGCGGATCAGCTGGTGGGCCTTGGCCCGGCAGTACTCGGCCAGACCGCCGTTGACGGTCTCGCCCATGAGCCCACCCTCGATCCGGTTGATGGGATCGACGAGGACACGGTCGCCCACCGACCACCCGGTGACCTCTTCGCCGATCTCGGCAATCTCGCCCACGACGTCGAGTCCGATGACGACGGGCAGCGGGATCTTGATCCCCGGCATTCCCCGGCGGGTGAAGACGTCGTGATAGTTCAGCGAACTGGCACGGACCCTGAGCACGACGTCGCCCGGACCGGCCGAGGGCGTCGGAAAATCCGTTTCGTAGACGAGCTGGTCGAGTCCACCGTGTTCGCGCAGGACGACAGCATGCATGGGGAAAGAACTCCGTTGGCGCCCCGTTTCCGCGAGGCGCGGCACTTGGCATCGATGACGATGGCGCGCCCCGGACTCCGTATGGGCCAAGGCGCGATGACGGGGCCGAGTGTGTGGACGCGCCCCGTCAGGGTCAACCGAATGTTCGTTTAAAAGAACGATACTCCGGAGACTCACGCTCTCGGATCGGTCGAACATAGAGAAGATTTCGCCATCCGTCCCGCAGATCGGCATGTGGGAGGGTGCAAGGCCACGACCAGGTGGTGATTGAAACGTCAAACAGGACTTTTAAAAGAACGTTCTTCTGCTGCCGCGAGACGTGCGTCACCGGCCCGTGGCAGCCGTCGGGGCGCCGACACGGTGCTCAGATCGATGGTGGTGGGACGATGGGTTGCTAAGCGTCGGCCCGGGTCATCGACGGCGCCGTCGCCGCGGATGCCTCCGTCGGGGCCGGGCCCCCTGGTCCGGCCGCGGCGCCGATGATCAGGATCACCGGTGCCCCCTCGGGAAGACCGTCCATCAGGCCCGCGATGGTGTCGGCCGTTCCGGCGACGTGGATTTCGTCGCCGCGCGTCGCGGAGGCCACGGCGACGGCCGGTGTTCTCCCGGAGAGTCCATGGGCCAAGGCCGCATCGGTGAAGTCGCGCGCCGTGCGGCGCGGCATGTAGACGACGGTCGTCACGGCAGGATCGGCGACCGCGCACCAGCTGATACTGGCCGGCAGCCGCCCGTCACGGCCATGGCCGGTGATGAACTGGAGCCGCTGGGCATGGGCCCGGTCCGTCAGCGACAGGCCGAGCGAGGCTGCGGCGCCTTGAGCGGACGTGATGCCGGGCACGATGGTGACGGGGATACCGGCCTCGCGGCAGGCAGCGAGTTCCTCGCCGGCGCGGCCGAATATGCCGGGATCGCCACTCTTCAGGCGCACCACCATCTTGCCCTCGCGGGCCAGCCCGACGAGCAAGTCGTTGATGTCCTCCTGCAGCACGGACGGCCCATGGCCCACCTTGCCGACGGCGACGCGGCGCGCCTCGCGGCGGGCCAGTTCGAGAATCTCCGGGGCGACGAGGTTATCGTAGAGGATGACGTCGGCCGATTGCAGCGCCCGCAGCGCCTTGAGCGTCAGGAGTTCGGGATCGCCCGGCCCGGCGCCGACCAGCAGCACACGACCAGCGGGCGGTGCGGCTTCCAGCCGGTCGAGGCCGCAGAGGAGCGCGTCGCGGTCGGCATCGGTCGGGGCACGGGCGGGATCGGCCATCGCCCGGTCGGTGAAGAGCTGCCAGAAGGTGCGGCGCACCGCAAAACTCGCCTCGCGGGCCTGGACGGCGGGACGCCAGTCGCGCGCGGCTGCCGCCCAGGCCTTCAGGCCGCTGGGCAGCAGCGACTCGATGCGGGCGCGGATCTCCTGGCCGAAGACGGGCGCGGCGCCGTCGGTAGAGATCGCGACGATCAGCGGCGAGCGGTTCACCAGCGCGCCGAACTGGGCATCGCAATAGGCGGGCCGGTCTATGACGTTGACGACGGCGCCCGCGGCACGGCCGGCGGCGACGAAAGCCTCGGCTTCCTCGTCGCTCTCGGCCTCGGCGACGGCAAGGGCTGCGCCACTGAGGTCACCGAGCGTCCAGGCGCGCTCGTGCAGCGTGATCGCAAGGTCGTCGCGCGCCGCAAGGGCCCGGAAACGGCCGGCGGCGTGGGGCGCGTAGACGTGGAGGTCGGCGCCCGTGGAGGCGAGAAGTTCGGCCTTCCATACGGCTCCCTCGCCGTCGCCCGCGAGCACGACCCGCCGGCCCGCGAGCTTGTGGAAGAGCGGCAGCGTGGCGAGCGCGCCGATGCGCGGCGGTTCGACGGGGCGCGGAACAGCGGGTGTGCTCATGACCGCGTCGCGACGTCGACCTGCGCCGCCTCGGCGCGGGGCGGTGCCGGTTCGCGCCGTACGGGGACGAGGAGCCAGAGCGCAGCGAGTGCCACCAGCAAGACCTTGAAGATCGTGTCGGCGTGGCGCACGGCCCAGGGGCTCCGCTCATCGCTCATATGCCGCCTCCGTTCTCGACCGACGGGTCGCGCCGGCGGCTCCAGCGGCCCCAGAGGCTGCGATGGAGGTGCCGGAGGAGAGGACGGGCCAGAGCATCGGCCGCGGCGGCCGCCGCGGCATAGCCCGGATGGCCGGTCAGCACGCCGACGACGACGCCGAGCAGAAGGGCGCTGCCGAGCCGCCAGGTGGTGGCCGGAACGAGTGTGCGGCGCCAGTCGCCGCCATAGGTGCGGACCATCGCCTGTTCCAGGCTGCGGCCGACCACGTGCAGCCGCGGCCGGCTCGAATCCGTCGTCTCGGCAATGACCGTGCCCATCGCCGCGGTCTCGTGGGTGACCTTGTCGACGAGGATGAAGCCGCCGAGCGCCGGCAGGGTGGCATAAGGGGCCACCGCCAGCGGGCGGTCGAGGCGCAGTCGGAGCACGGCGAGTTCGTTGGTCGCGACGCTGGCACGGTCGCGCTGCGCATAGGTGGCGATGTCGATGCCGTGGACGACCGTCTCGACGGTCGCGTTCGCCGAGGCTGTGCCGAGACGCAGGAGATAGGTCGCTCCGGGGACGAGCGCCGCCTGGCCGGTGACGAGCATCTTGGCCTCGATGCTGGTGCGCACGAGCGGCGAGCCTTCCGCCTTGCCCGGGGCGACGATCACGTCGCCGCGCGACACGTCGATCTCGCGATCGAGCACGAGGCTCACCGCGGTTCCCGCACCGGCGCGCGGCAGGTCGCCGTCGAAGGTCACGATGCGGGTGACGCGGGCCGACCGGCGCGAGGGGAGGATCTCCACCGCGTCACCGGGCGCGACGGTGCCGGCGGCGATGGTGCCGGAGAAACCGCGGAAGGTGGCATCGGGCCGGTTTACCCATTGCACGGGCATGACGAGGCCGCGCGTGGGGCTGACCGTGTCCGCTCCGACGACCTCCAGCCAGCCGAGAAGCGTCGGCCCGTCGTACCAGGGCGTGCGGGCCGAAAGGCTCGCGACATTGTCGCCGTCGCGGGCGGAGAGCGGGATCACCGTGATGCTGTCGAAGGCGAGGCCTGCGATGGCGGTCCGGAATGCGGCCTCGAGAGAGCGGATGCGCAACTCGTCGCAACCGACGAGGTCGATCTTGTTGATGGCGACGACGAGATGACGGACGCCGACGAAGGCGGCGATCAGGGCGTGGCGGCGCGTCTGGGGCAGCACGCCCTTGCCGGCATCGATGAGGATGATGGCGAGGTCGGCCGTCGAGGCACCCGTCGCCATGTTGCGGGTGTACTGCTCGTGGCCGGGCGTGTCCGCGACGATGAAGGCGCGGCGCTGCGTGGCGAAATAGCGATAGGCGACGTCGATGGTGATGCCCTGCTCGCGCTCGGACTGCAGCCCGTCCAGGAGGAGCGAATAGTCGATGCCGCGGTCGGCGCGGCCGATGCGGGCGCTGTCGGCTTCCAGGCTCGCAATGACGTCGTCGGGAATGGCGCCGGCCTCATAGAGCAGGCGGCCGAGCAGCGTCGACTTGCCGTCGTCGACCGAGCCGCAGGTGATGAAGCGCAGCAGCGACCGGCCGGCCAGGGCGGCATCGTTGGCGGCAGCCGGCAGCGGCGCGGCGGTTTCGGCAGCGAGGGCGCCCATCAGAAGTATCCCTCCTGCTTCTTCAGTTCCATCGAGCCGGCGCTGTCGAAGTCGATCAGGCGGCCTTGGCGCTCGGAGCTGCGCGAGGCCCGCATCTCCGCGATGATCTCGGGAACGGTGGTGGCGGTGCTCTCGACGGCGCCGGTTAGCGGGTAGCAGCCGAGGGTGCGGAAGCGCACCATGCGGTGCTGGACGACCTCGCCGGGGAGCAGCGGCATGCGTTCGTCGTCACGCATGATCCAGGTGCCGTCGCGCCAGAGCACCGGACGCTCGGCGGCGAAATAGAGCGGCACGACGGGGATCTGCTCGCGCTCGATATAGGCCCAGACGTCGAGCTCGGTCCAGTTGGAGAGCGGAAAGACGCGGAAGCTCTCACCGGGCTTCTTCAGGGTGTTGAAGAGCTGCCAAGGTTCGGGCCGCTGGCTCTTCGGGTCCCAGCGGTGATCGCGGGTGCGAACGGAGAAGACGCGCTCCTTGGCGCGGCTCTTCTCCTCGTCGCGCCGTGCGCCGCCGAAGGCCGCGTCGTAGCGGCCGGCGTCCAGCGCCTGCTTCAGCGCCACGGTCTTCATCACGTCGGTGTGGATGCGCGAGCCGGACTCGATGGGGTTCACGCCGGCGGCGACGCCCTCCCGGTTGACGTGGACGATGAGGTCGAGGCCGAGCTTATGGGAGAGATCGTCCCGGAAGCGCCCCATCTCCTGGAACTCCCAGAGCGTGTCGACATGGAGAAGCGGGAACGGCAGCCGGCCCGGATGCACCGCCTTGCGGGCGAGATGCAGGAGAACGGAGGAATCCTTGCCGATGGAATAGAGGAGGACCGGACGTTCGCAGGTGGCGAGCGTCTCGCGGATGATGCCGATGGCCTCGGCCTCCAGCCGGTCGAGATGGGAGGGGCTGGTCATGCCGGGACCTCCTCGGCCGCCGGCGCCCTGGACCTGACGAGGCGGCCGTCTGGGCCGACGTGCAGCCCGCATTCGCCGCCGGCCTCCGTCTCCCACCACCAGCGGCCGGCGCGCTCCGGCTCGCCCGGTGCGACGGCGCGGGTGCAGGGCGCGCAGCCGATGGAGAGGAAGCCCTGCGCGTGAAGGGCGTTGCGCGGCACGTCGTGGCGATCGGCGAAAGCCACCGCTTCGGCGCGGCTCCAGCCGGCGAGCGGGCTGACCTTGAGGATGTTGCGGGCCTCGTCCCTCGACCATGGTGAGACGACGGCGCGCGTGCCGGACTGGTCGGCGCGCAGGCCCGTCACCCAGGCGGAGGTCCCTGCGAGCATATGACCGAGGGGTACGACCTTCCGCGTCTCGCAGCAGGCCTTGCGCGCGGCGACGCTCGCATAGAAGCCGTTCACCCCCTGGGCGTCGAGAAGCGTGGCGAGCCCATCGGCATCGGGATGGACCGAGCGGATGCGCAGGCCATAGCGCTCCTCGGTGCGCGCCCAGACCTCGTAGGTCTCGGCAAAGAGGCGGCCGGTATCGATCGTGGCGATGTCGATGGCGAAGCCGGCGGAGGCGATCAGGTGGGTGATCACCTGGTCCTCGAGGCCGAAGCTCGTGGTGAAGACGATGCGGCCGTCGATGGCGACGCGCGCCGCCGCAAGGATGGCAGCAGGGTCCCGCGGATCGACCTCGGGAAAGCGGTCGAGAAGTGCGGCGCTCATGATGCCGCCCCCTGGCCCGCCCGCAAGGCCCGGCGGCGCTCGAGGATGCTGGCACCGGCGCCGTAGCCGGTCTGGTAGGTGGCGCCATAGGAGGCGAGCGCGGAGCGCCACTGTGCCTCCGGCTGGCGGGCGGCGATGGCGTCCGGCACCTCGACCTCATCGAAACCGCAGGCGACGAGATGGGTGAACTGGTCGGCGATGACCGGCCCGACCGCCCTCACCGCCCCCTTGAAGCCGGCCTCGCGCAGCTGGCGGGCGAGGCTGAAGGCACGACCGTCCGCGAAGGCGGGGAAGGCGATGGCCACGAGGTCGATCTGGCCGAGGAAGGGGCTGAGCTCGGGTAGGCGCACGGTGTTCGCCACCTCGACGCCAACGCGCTGGGCGTTGGAGCGGCCGGCGATCACGGCGGGAAGCTCGGCGAGCCCGACGAGCACCGCCTCGCCCGTCGCGGGCTCGCCGGCGGCGACGCGGTGCCAAGGGTCGGCGCGGAAGCCGGCGGCGTCAAGCAGCGGCATTGGCGCTCTCCGCCGGCGTGGCGAGGAAGCCCGCCTTGAAGGGTTCGATGCCGAGGCGGCGCACCGCCTCTGCGAAGGTCTCGCCTTCCCGGCGGTGAGCGAGATAGACGGCGACGAGCCGCTCGATGGCGTCGGGCACTTCCGTCGCGGCGATGCCGGGGCCGAGGAGCTGGCCGATGGCGGCGTTCTCGGTGGCGTCGCCGCCGAGCGTCACCTGGTAGCTCTCCTGGCCGGACTTCTCGAGGCCGAGTATGCCGATATGGCCGACATGATGATGGCCGCAGGCATTGATGCAGCCGGAGATCTTGATGCCGAGCTCGCCGATCTCGCGCTGGCGCTCCGCCGAGGCGAAGCGGCGGGAGATGGCCTGGGCGATGGGGATGGAGCGCGCGGTGGCGAGAGCGCAATAGTCGAGGCCCGGGCAGGCGATGATGTCGGTGATGAGCCCGGCATTGGCCTCGGCGAGGCCTGCGGCGACGAGGCCGGTCCACAGCCCATGGAGCGCATCCTGTCGCACGTGCGGCAGAATGAGGTTCTGGTGGTGGGAGACGCGGATCTCGCCGAAGGAGTGCGCGTCGGCGAGGTCGGCGACAGCCCGCATCTGGTCGCTCGTGGCATCGCCCGGCACGCCGCCGACCGGCTTCAGCGACACGGTGACCGCGGCATAGCCGGGCTCGCGGTGGGGGAAGGTGTTGGTCTCCACCCAGCGGTCGAAGGCCGGGTCGCGGGCGCGGTCCGCGACGAGGCGCTGGCTGGTCTCCGGCAGCGTCACGAAGGCCGGGGGCGCGAAGTAGGCTTCGATCCGCGCGACCTCTTCAGGATCGGCAGCGATGGCCGCCGGGTCGAGCGCGGCGAACTCCGCCTCGACACGGCCCCGGAACTCCTCGATCCCGATCTCATGGACGAGGATCTTGACCCTCGCCTTGTACTTGTTGTCGCGCCGCCCCTCGAGATTGTAGACGCGCATCAGCGACTGCAGATAGGCGAGCAGGTGCGCCTTGGGCAGGAAGTCTCGGACGAGCTTGCCGATCATCGGGGTGCGGCCGAGGCCGCCGCCGACGAAGAGGCGATAGCCAACCTCGCCGCTCACGGGATGGCGGACCACCTGGATGCCGATGTCATGGGCCCGAATGGCGGCACGGTCACGGGGCGCACCGGTCACGGCGATCTTGAACTTGCGCGGCAGGTAGTCGAACTCGGGGTGCATGGTCGACCACTGCCGAATGAGCTCGGCGGTGGGACGGGGATCCTCCACCTCGTCCGCCGCGGCGCCGGCGAAATGGTCGGCGGTGGTGTTGCGGATGCAATTGCCGGAGGTCTGGATGCAATGCATCCCGACATCGGCCAGGAGGTCGAGGATGTCGGGGATGTCGCGCAGCTTCGGCCAGTTGAACTGCAGGTTCTGCCGCGTCGTGAAATGGCCGTAGCCGCGGTCGTAGCGCTCACCGATCAGGGCGAGCTGGCGCAGCTGGACCGAGGACAGCGTTCCGTAGGGAATGGCGATGCGCAGCATGTAGGCATGGAGCTGCAGGTAGACGCCGTTCTTCAGACGCAGCGGCTTGAACTCGTCCTCGGTCAGCGAGCCGTCGATGCGGCGGGCCACCTGGCCGCGGAACTGCGCGACGCGCTCGCGGACGAAGGCCTCGTCGAACTGATCGTAGCGATACATCAGGCCCTCCCGCGCAGATGGGCGAAGGCGGCCTGCTTGCCGAGGTCCTGACGGATGGAGGGACCTGCGATCTTGAAGCGCTCGCGGAAATGGTTGGGGACCGGGAGGCCGTCCTCGCGTAGCGCCACGTCGACGAGATAGGCGTCGACCACGGCGCCGCGTGCGAGGGCCGCCGCGGCGACCTCCTGGAGACGCACCGCCGCCGTCTCGTCGCGCGCCACAAGGGCCTCGGCGGGATCGATGGACCAGCCCCGCTCCGTCCAGAACACCACGTCGCCGTCGAGCAGATCGTTGGCGAGGAGAATGGCTGGCAGGAGAATTTTTTGCTTCGTGGTGGCCATGGGCGGGTCTGCGACGCGTGAGGGACCTCGAACTACGTCAAAATATCGAGGCGAGACAACGGCTTAAAAGACATGCGCGCAAAATAAGAAGGAGCTTCGGCAGAAGGCCTGCCGTGGAGACTCATCTTCCCTTTCGGCACCCGTCGGGAGACGGCCTTCCTCCGCCCTTGCCGGCCCCGCTCGCTCAGTTCCCCGACGGACGGGGCCCGAAAGAGAGAAATTCTCCTCGGTCCGTGGATCGCCGGCCTGGACAGAGGCCGCGCGAGGGGCCCCCCGCACGCCGACGTCGCCATGGGGCGGAGAGGGGTATGCCCCACAACCCTGCCTGGAAGGAATTTTCCTCCGCTGGCAGGATAAAAGCGGAAATGCGGATCTTTTTTCTCTTTTCCGCCCAGATCCAGGTTGATCATCAGAGCGCTTTGTCATGCTCTTGAAGGCAGAAACGTCATTCGGAGGTCCCATGACACGCCACGTCCCCGCCCTTTCGCGACGCTCTCTCCTGGCCTACGGAGCCGGCGCCGCCGGCACGGCCGCCCTCATCGCCGGAGCCCGCCCGGTCCGGGCGCAGGCGCCCGTCACGCTCGTCAACGTCTCCTATGATCCGACGCGCGAGCTGTACCGCGTCATCAATGACGCCTTCGCCCGGCACTGGCGGGAAAAGACCGGCCAGCAAGTGACGATCCGCACCTCCCATGGCGGGTCGGGCCGCCAGGCGCGCTCGGTGATCGACGGTCTGGACGCCGACGTGGTGACACTCGCCCTCGCCGGGGATATCGACGCCATCTCGCAGCATTCGCGGCGGCTGCCGGCCGACTGGCAGTCGCGCCTGCCGAACAACTCCTCGCCCTATACATCGACCATCGTCTTCATCGCCCGCAAGGGCAACCCGAAGGGCGTCAAGGACTGGTCGGACCTCGCGAGGCCGGGCATCGGCGTGGTCACGCCCAACCCGAAGACGTCGGGGGGAGCGCGCTGGAACTACCTCGCGGCCTGGGCCTACGAGCTCGACCGCACCCAGAACAACGAGGAGGCAGCCAAGCGCTTCGTCGAGGCCATCTACCGGAACGTCTCGGTGCTCGACACCGGCGCTCGCGGCTCGCTCACCACCTTCGCCCAGCGGAATGTCGGCGACGTCTTCATCTCCTGGGAGAACGAGGCGCACCTGGCGCTGAAGGAGTTCGGCGAAGACAAGTTCGAGATCGTCTTCCCGTCCCTCTCGATCCTCGCTGAGCCGCCGGTGGCCATCGTCGACCAGGTGGTCGACAGGCGCGGCACCCGGGCCGTCGCCCAGGCCTATCTCGACTTCCTCTACACGCCTGAAGCGCAGAAGATCATCGCGCAGAATTTCTACCGCCCGAACCGGCCAGAACATGCGGACAAGGCCGATCTCGCGCGATTCCCGCAGATCCGGCTGGTGACGATCGACGGCGTGTTCGGCGGCTGGACCAAAGCCCAGACCGTTCATTTCTCCGACGGCGGCGTGTTCGACCAGATCCATCGTCCGGGCGCGGCCAGCCGATGACCGCACTCGCTCTCCCCACGCGGGAGTGGCTGAGACCGAAGCCGAGCGCCCTGCCCGGTTTCGGCCTGACGCTCGGTTTCGCCCTCTCCTATCTCGCCCTCATCGTGCTCATCCCGCTGGCGGTCCTTGTCTGGCGGGCCTCGGGGCTCGGCCTGTCGGGCCTGTGGACCGTGGCGACGACGCCGCGCGTGCGGGCAGCCCTCGAGACCAGCTTCTACCTGTCCTTCGCCGCGGCGCTGGTGAACGCCTTCTTCGGCCTGGTGATCGCCTGGATCCTCACCCGCTATCGCTTTCCCGGGCGGACCGTCCTGGATGCCATGGTGGATCTGCCCTTCGCGCTGCCGACCGCCGTCGCCGGCATCGCGCTGGCGGCGATCTATGCGAGCAACGGCTGGGTGGGCTCCATCGTCGAGGCCGTCACCGGTCTGAAGATCGCCTTCACCCCGCGCGGCATCTTCGTCGCCCTGGTCTTCATCGGCCTGC
Organism: Phreatobacter sp.; assembly: GCF_022843985.1. Classification (GTDB taxonomy): domain Bacteria; phylum Pseudomonadota; class Alphaproteobacteria; order Rhizobiales; family Phreatobacteraceae; genus Phreatobacter. The sequence goes on from NZ_JALHMP010000014.1 coordinate 19,782, forward strand.
CCTTCGTCGTCCGGACGGTCCAGCCGGTCCTCATGGACCTCGACCGGGAGGTTGAGGAGGCCTCGGCGACCCTCGGCGCCAGCCGGCTGCAGACGGTGCTGCGCGTCATCCTCCCGGCGCTGGTCCCGGCGGTTCTCACGGGCTTTGCCCTCGCCTTCGCCCGGGCTGTCGGCGAGTACGGGTCCGTCATCTTCATCGCCGGCAACATGCCGTTCATCTCGGAGATCGCTCCGCTGCTCATCATCGTGCAACTGGAGGAGTTCAACTACACCGGCGCCACCGCCATCGCGACGGTGATGCTGTCGATCTCCTTCCTGTCCCTGCTCGCCATCAATCTCATCCAGAGCTGGAGCCGGCGGAGGTTCGGGGATGTCTGAAGTCCGCAACCCGACCGCCGCCTCGGCACTTTCAGAGCCCCGCTGGGTCCGCTTGTCGCTGATCCTGATAGGCCTCGCCTACCTTTCCCTCGTCGTGCTGCTGCCTCTCGCCGCGATCTTCACCGAGGCTCTCCGCAAGGGCGTCGGCGCGCTCCACGAGGTCTTCGCGGACGAGGCCACCTATTCCGCCATCATGCTGACGCTGACGGTGGCCGCCATCACGGTTCCGCTGAACCTGGTCTTCGGCGTGGCCGCGGCCTGGGCCATCGCCAAGTTCGAATTCCCCGGCAAGAGCCTGCTGATCACCTTCATCGACCTGCCCTTCTCGGTCTCGCCGGTGGTCTCCGGGCTGATCTTCGTCCTGCTGTTCGGCGCCCAAGGCCTGTTCGGGCCCTGGCTCGCGGCCAACGACATCAAGATCATCTTCGCTCTGCCGGGGATCGTGCTGGCGACGACCTTCGTGACGCTGCCCTTCATCGCCCGCGAGCTCATTCCGCTGATGCAGGAACAGGGCACGGCCGAGGAAGAGGCGGCCATGACGCTCGGCGCCTCCGGCCTCAGGGCCTTTCTGACCGTGACCCTGCCGAACATCCGCTGGGCGCTGCTCTACGGGGTCCTCCTCTGCAACGCTCGCGCCATGGGCGAATTCGGTGCCGTCGCCGTCGTGTCCGGCCATATCCGTGGTCAGACGAACACCATGCCGCTCCACGTGGAGATCCTCTACAATGAGTACAATTTCGTTGGCGCCTTCGCGGTTGCCGCCCTCCTCGCCCTCCTCGCCCTGGTCACACTCGGTGCCAAATCCCTCCTCGAATGGCGATACGGCGACGCGCTCGCCGGCAAGAGCCGACACTGAGGCCGCCGGGGTGACGGGCATCGCCGTCCGCGGCGTCGCCAAGGATTTCGCCGGGACGCGCGCGCTCGACGGCATCGATCTCGACATCAGGCCGGGCGAGCTTCTCGCGCTGCTGGGGCCATCGGGCTCCGGCAAGACGACGCTGCTGCGCTCCATCGCCGGCCTCGAACCGCTCACGGCGGGCACCATCCATTTCGGCGGCGAGGACGCGACGGGCCTGCGGGTGCAGGATCGCAAGGCCGGCTTCGTCTTCCAGCACTACGCCCTGTTCCGCCACATGACGGTGGCGGAGAACATCGCCTATGGCCTGACGGTACGGCCGCGCGCCGAGCGCCCGGCGCGGCACGAGATTCTCCGCCGTGTCGAGGACCTGCTCGACCTCGTGCAGTTGCCGGGAATCGGCAAACGCTTTCCTGGCCAGCTTTCCGGAGGCCAGCGCCAGCGCGTAGCCCTGGCTCGCGCCCTTGCCGTCGAACCGCGCGTGCTGCTCCTCGACGAGCCGTTCGGCGCGCTCGACGCACAGGTCCGTAAGGATCTCCGGCGCTGGCTGCGCGACATTCACCAGCGCACCGGCCATACGACGGTCTTCGTCACCCACGACCAGGAAGAGGCGGTGGAACTCGCTGATCGCGTCGCCATCCTCAACCGCGGGCGAGTGGAGCAGGTCGGCTCGCCGGACGAGGTCCTCGACCATCCGGCCAATGCCTTCGTCGCCGGCTTCGTCGGCCAGGCCGTGCGGCTCGACGTGACGGTTGCCGAAGGCCGGGTCCGGGCCGACGCGATCGAGCTCGGTGCAGCGCCCGCCGGCATTCCCGACGGCGCGGCATCGCTGTTTCTCCGGACGGGCGATATCGCGGTGGTGCGCAGCGGGGGGACGACCTCCGGAGTGGTGACGGCGATCACCCGCTCGGCGGCGAGCCGCCGGCTGGAGATCCGGCTGTCGGACGATCTGCCCGCCGTGGAGGCGGAGGTCAGCCTCGACCAACAGGTGGCGCGCGGCGAGCGGGTGGCGCTGACGATCCGCGCCGACAGGCTGTTCCCGGCGACGCGCTGAGGCGCAGGGAACGCCCTCCCATACGGGCCATGCGACAGAGACGAACGTCACTCTCGCGGCCTATTTTTTGTTGTTTCATTCCATTTACGTAGATCGTCGCCCGGTGGAAGATAAAAATATTCTCCTCACGATCGCCGGGCCTTTTCACCTCATGGACGCCATCGACCGCAAGATCCTGACCATCCTTCAGGAGGACGTCAGCATCTCCATCGCCGAACTTGCCTCGCGGGTGCACCTGTCGCAGACGCCCTGCTGGAAGCGCATCCAGAAGCTTGAGACCAGCGGCGTCATCCAGAAGCGGGTTGCCCTCGTCGCGCCGGAGAAGATCGGCCTCGGCCTCACCGTCTTCGTTTCGATCGAGACCGCCGACCATTCCCGCGACTGGCTCGCGCAGTTCGCCGATACCGTGTCGGCGATGCCGGAGGTCATGGAATTCTACCGGATGGCCGGCGACGTCGACTACATGCTGCGCGTCGTCGTCGCCGACATGGCCGCCTACGACACCTTCTACAAGCGACTGATCGACAAAGTGCCGCTGAAGAACGTGACCTCTCGCTTCGCCATGGAACGCATCAAAGCGACGACGGCCTATGCCGTGCCCCCCGCGCCGCGACGGGACGGGTTGGCAGCCGGGGCCTGACACGTCCTGAAGGGCCAATCACCCGTGAAGAGCGGCCCGCAAACCCTCGAACGAGACTTCTCCGAGGCGAAGCCACAAGGAGTGGATCCTTCTCCACAGCGGATCGCCGACAGGGTCGATTTTTCTTTCTTTTCCAGCCTCTTGCCAATGTACGCCACCGCCTTTCCTAAGGGAGCGCCATGTGGCGGTTCTCGCCCCATCGCATCCCTCTACCGGCGTGCATGCCGCTCGCTCGCCGCGCTGCCTGACCACTGTCCCTGCGGTGGCCACCACCTCTGTTCGGCCCTGATGGAGTCCCGTCCCCATGACCGTCCCCGTCCCCTTCCTGCTCGGCGCCGCCGCCCTGACGCTCTCGACGGCAATGCAATCTCCGGCCCGCGCGCAATCGGCTCCCGCACCGCAGATCGCCCTGTCCTGCGCCGGTTGCCACGGGGTGGGCGGTGCCGGTGAGGGATCCGTGCCGCGGATCGCCGGCTATGACCGTCAGGCCTTCGTCGACAACTGGTCCGCCTTCCGCGCGAATGCGCGACCAGCGACGATCATGAACCGCATTGCGCGGGGCTACACGGACGCCGAGGTGGCACAGCTCGCCACCTATTTCGCATCCCTGCGCTGAGGAGAACGCGTGATGACCCGACTAACTCGCCGCGCCTTCGGCCTCTCGGCCGCCTCCGCCGGCCTCGCCTTTGCCGCACCCGCAACACTCTCGGCGCAGACGCAAGCGCGGCTGGTGATCATCGGCGGCGGTTTCGGTGGCGCATCGGCCGCACGCTACGCCCGCATCGCATTTCCGAACGTCGCGGTGACGCTCATCGAACCCAAGACCAGCTTCGTTACCTGCCCCTATGGCAACCTGCTGCTGGCCGGCGAGCGCACGCTGCCGCAGATCACGCATTCCTATGACGGTCTGAAGGCGCGCGGCGTCAACGTGGTCCACGACTGGGCGGATGGCATCGACGCGACCGCCAAGACGGTCCGGCTGCGCGGCCGGGCGACGGTCGCCTACGACAAGCTCATCCTGTCGCCGGGCATCGCCATCCGCTGGAACGCGATCGAAGGTTATACCGAGGCCGCCGCCGAGGCTCTCCCCCATGCTTGGATTCCCGGCGCTGGCGAGCAAACGACCCTGCTGCGCCGTCAGCTCGAGGCCCTGCCCGACGGCGGCGTCGTGGGCTTCGCCATTCCGCCGAACCCGTTCCGTTGCCCGCCCGGGCCCTATGAGCGGATCAGCCTGGTGGCGAGCTATCTCAAGCGGCATAAACCGCGCGCGAAGATCCTGGCGCTCGACGCCAAGGACGCCTTCTCCAAACAGGGCCTCTTCCAGGACGCCTGGAACGAGCTCTATCCCGGCCTGATCGAATGGGTACCGCTCAACAAGGACGGCAAGGTCACCCGGGTAGACGCCCAGGCGAAGATTTTCGAGACCGAACTCGGCACGCGCCACCGCGTCGATGTCGGCAACGTCATCCCGCCGCAGTCGGCGGCGAAGATCGCCATCGACGCGGGACTGACGAACGAGACCGGCTGGGTGCCGGTCAACCCGCGGACCTTCGAGGCGACCCGGGCCCGCGACATCCACGTCATCGGCGACGCCAATGTCGGCCAGGTCATGCCCAAGTCGGGCTATATCGCCAATTCGACGTCCAAGGTGGCGGTGGCGGCGGCCGTCGCGGCTCTGGAAGGACGGCCCGCGCCAGAGCCGACCGTCTATTTCAACACCTGCTACAGCCACGTCGGACCGGAATACGGCATCTCTGTCGTTGGTGTGTTCCGCCCGAGCGAGAACGGCTTCGTCGAGACGCCGAACTCGGGAGGCGTCTCGCCGCGTGGTCCTCTCGCCGAGCAGCGCGAGCAGCGCCGGCTCGAGGCGCTCCATGCCGACGCCTGGTACGGCGCCATCACCCGGGACGCCTTCTCGTGACACCGGCGCTCCTCGACCGGCGGAGCCTCTTCGGCGCCGCATTGACGCTGGTCACACTTCCGGCAGGGGCGGCCGAGAGCCTGAAGCCCGAGGTGGACGCCGCCATCCGCGAGCAGATCGGCGGCGTTGCCGCGACGGAGGGCGGCATCGCCCTGCGTGCGCCCGAGACGGCCGAGAACGGCGCCTTCGTACCGGTCACGGTCTCGGTCCATACCGCCATGACCGGCGGCGACCGGTGCCGGGCGATCCACCTCTTCGCGACGAACAATCCGACGCCGGGCATCGCCAGCTACAGCTTCGGTGCTGGCATCGCGCGCGCCGAGGTGAGCGCCCGGGTGAGGCTCGCCGAGGGCCAGACGCTCCTCGCCTATGCAGTGATGGCGGACGGCTCGGTCCGCCGCGCCGCCGCGCGCATCGCCGTCACCACCGGCGGATGCCTGACGTGAGAGATTTGCCATGACCACCCCGCGCATCCGCGTGCCGTCCAGCGTCAAGGCCGGCGAGGCTTTCGAGGTCCGCACCCTCATCGACCACCCGATGGAGACGGGCCTTCGCCAGCAGACCGGGCAGACGGGGCCGCGCCGCATGATCACGCGCTTCGAGGCCCATGCGGACGGCGAGCCCCTCTTCGCGGCCGACTTCCGCAACGGGACCTCGGCAAATCCCTACGTCGCGTTCATCGCCCGCTTCACGAAGACCACGACCGTCACCTTCTTGTGGCAGGAGGAGGACGGCCGCGAGCACCGGGCGAGCCAGAGCATCACTGTCGCCTGAGCCGGAGCCGCGGCGCTCACATCACCCGCCCCGCGACGCGGTGCACAGCGTTGTTGCAATAGCCCCGCGGATTCCAGGGAGCGTGGTCGATGGGCTGGGCGTTGCCCGCCACATCCCGCGCCTGTGCCATCAGCGCCACCGGGCCGGGTGGCAGGCGGAGTGTCGCGGAGAACCGGCGCCAGGCGAAGGCCTCCCCGGCTTCGGCGACCCGGGCCGGCGCCCAGGTGGCGCCGCCGTCGGCTGAGACCCGTACATCAGAGACCGGCGTCGCGCCGCTCCAGGCCCAGCCCTCGACTGTCAGCGCCTCATCCGGTGACGCGCGGAACCCCGAGGCGGGACGGGTAATCACCGATTTCACCGGCATGTCGGTGATCACCGCGAAGGACGCAAGGTCGAACGGTTCCCCCGGGCTCGCCGGCACCACCGGCAGCCTATAGTCGGTGCCGGTCATCTTCTCGCCGTCGTGCTCCCGGTCGCGGATGTCGAGGCGGTCGAGCCATTTCTGCCAGGCCGATCCCGGATAGCCCGGGACGACGACCCTGAGCGGTCCGCCGTGCAGCCGCGGGAGCGGCGCATCGTTCATCTTGAAGGCAACCAGCGTCTCGGGGGCTAACGCCTTGGCGATGGGGATGCCGCGCGACAGCGCCGGACGGTCCGGGATCGTGAGGCTGCGGTCGGGGCTGTGATGACCCGTGTAGACGGCGGAGGGCTTCACGCCGGCGCGCTCCAGCAGGTCCCGCATCCTGACGCCGGTCCAGCGGGCGCATCCCACCGCCCCGTCGCGCCATTGCGCGCCCGAGACGGGCGGCTCGAGAAAGGCGCGGCCGTTGCCGGCGCATTCCAGCACGGCGGTGATCGTCACGACGGGGAAGGACTGCATGAGTTCCGCCACGCTGAGCGACAGCGGCCGCTCGACTTCCCCCGTGACGTCGAGGCGCCACCCCTTGGGGTCGGCTGCGGCAGGCATGTCGCCGTTGTTGCGGACGAAGAAGGCCTCGGCCGGGGTCAGCATCGGATCGAGCGCGTCGGCCGGGGGCTCGCCGTTGACCGCGTCGTCGTCGAGCCAGCGAAGGCGCGTCTTGGCGGCCAGGGCGGTGTCGGTCGACGAATGCGGCATGCAGGAGGGGCCTCGGTCGCGGGATTCGGACCGACCCTAGCGGGCGAGGCGCGGCGCGACCAGCGCGGCGGGGCGACCGGAGGAGTGTCTTTTGTCGCAACCGCCTCTCCGGAGAGGAAGTTTCTCCGTTCCGGCCCTCTCCAGGAACGCCACGACCACGGAGGTACGTTCGCTATGACGAACGAAAGTCGATGGAAGGCCCAAGGAGTTTGTTGCCAAAAGGCTCATATTCTTCATACCGACCAAGCAGACGATCTCATCGCCTCCACCGACCGTTCTTTTTAGAGGATGCTTTCATTGACGCCCGACGCCTGGCAGGGGCATAGTGAGGACATGGTTGGTCGATCCCTCGACCCGTCATCGCGGCATTTGATGGAGCAGCTTGCACCGCGTCACCAAGGGCTAAAGCGCCACGAAGGACATTCGTGGGCTCCCTCTCAAGGAGTTGGTCCGATGAATTCCATCGCTGCTGGAGCCTCCCCTCCGGTGTTTTCCTCCCAAACTGGACACTGCCGCCGGGTGGATGAGCGGGAGAGCTGTTGTCGTCGGTTCTGACGCGACCGCCTCTCGCCCTCGCCATCCCCTCCCAAGGAGACGCTGGCCCGTCCGGCGGCAGATTTTCCATGTCCAGATCATCCTCCTATCCCCCTCTCCGCTCCGACGTCACGCTGATCGAACTCGGAGACGATGCCGTCGGGCTCGCCGTCCGTGAGCGCTCGGGATACCGCTTCTTCGCCGCTGTCCAGACACTCTCCGCCATCGACAGCCGGCTCTTTGCCTCGTTGAAGGCGCTGCGCCAGGCGGCGGCCGAGCGGCACGACGCCAGTCGGCGCGGCCGTCCCGGCGCCCCCCGAAGCCGCGCTCTCGCCGCCTGAGGCCCTTCCCACGACAGATGCGGCCCGCGCCGCTCCAACCTCCAGGATTCTCCATGTCCACCGCATTCCAGTCGACGGCGGTCGCCACCGCCGCAGCGCCGGCGAGGCCGTCGCCATGAACGCCGTCACCCCCTTCGCCGACGCCCTCCCCCTCGCGGGGAATGCGCCGCCTCCGCCGCCGCGTTCAGGCGCCGCGATCCGCTTCGAGGCTCTCTCCAAGCGCTTTGCCGCCAAGGCGGGTGCAGCCGAGGTCACGGCCCTCGATGCGGTGACGCTCGACGTCGCACCCGGCTCCATCACCGGGATCATCGGCCGCTCGGGTGCCGGCAAGTCGACGCTGCTGCGCACGATCAACGGTCTCGACCGGCCGACCGACGGCCGGGTCCTCGTCGACGGCATCGACGTCGGCCTGCTCGATCCGGCGGGCCTTCGAGCTCTCCGGCGGGAGATCGGCATGATCTTCCAGCATTTCGCGCTGCTGTCGTCGCGCACGGTCTTCGGCAACATCGCGCTGCCGCTGGAGCTCGCAGGCACGCCGCGGGCGGAGATCGCCCGCCGGGTTGACGAACTCATCGACCTGGTCGGGCTCGCCGACAAGCGCGGCCGCTATCCCGCAGAACTGTCGGGCGGGCAGAAGCAGCGCGTCGGCATCGCCCGGGCGCTGGCGACGCGGCCCCGCGTGCTGCTCTCCGACGAGGCGACCTCGGCGCTCGATCCGGAGACGACGCAGTCCATTCTCGCGCTGCTCAAGCACATCAACGCGCTCACCGGCGTCACCGTCGTGCTGATCACCCACGAGATGTACGTCATCAAGGAGATCTGCGACAGCGTCGCGGTCATCGAGGCCGGTCGCATCATCGAGACGGGCGATGTTTACGATGTCTTCGCCCGGCCGCGCTCCGAGACGACCCGCAGCTTCGTCGCATCCGTGACCGGCGCAGCCCTTCCCGAAGCCTTCGCCGCGCGGCTGACGCCCCAGCCGAAGGGGGCGCTGCAGACAGTGCTGCGCATCGTCTTCACCGGCGACAACGCGACGGCACCCGTCATCTCGCGGCTGTCCCGCTCCCTCGACGTCGACATCACCGTCATCGCCGGCCAGGTCGACGCCATCGGCGGCCGCCCCTTCGGCAATCTCACCGTGGCCGTGCCGGCTCGCCAGGACGTGGTCCAGGCCGTCGTCGCGCTGGTGAACAGCTACGGCCTTCAAGCGGAGGTCCTCGGCCATGTCGCCTGAGATCATCAGACTGCTCATCGAGGCCCTCGGCCAGACCCTCTACATGGTGGCCGCGGCGGGTCTCATCGGCACGGCGCTGGGCTTGCCCCTCGGCGTGTTCCTCGCGACCTCCGGGCGCGGCGAACTGTTCCAGGCCGTGACGCTCAACCGCGCGCTGGGCCTCGTCGTCAACGCCACACGCTCGACGCCCTTCATCATACTGGTGGTGGCGATCATCCCCTTCACGCGGCTCGTCGCCGGAACCTCCATCGGCACGACGGCGGCCATCGTGCCGCTGACGGTGGCGGCGACGCCCTTCATCGCCCGCATCATCGAGGCGGCGATCCGCGAGGTGGATCCGGGCCTCATCGAAGCTTCGCGGGCGATGGGCGCGACGCCGCTGCAGATCGTCCGCAAGGTGCTACTGCCGGAGACGCTGCCGGCCATCGTCCTCGGCCTGACGCTCACCGCCGTCAGTCTCATCGGCTACTCCGCCATGGTCGGCGCGGTCGGCGGCGGCGGGCTCGGCGACCTCGGCATCCGCTTCGGCTACCAGCGCTTCATGCCCGAGGTCATGGCGGCCGTCGTTATCGTCCTCATCGCCCTCGTCCAGGCCGTGCAGAGCCTCGGCGACCGGATCGCGCGGCGCGTCAACAAGCGCCTGCGCTCAGCCTGACCTCCCTCCTCCCAACCTCCCTGAAAGGACTTGCCATGACCACGTTCATCGACCGCCGCGCGCTCCTCGCCGGAACGGCCGCCGGCCTCATCGCGGCCCCTGCCCTCGTCCGGGCCCAGGCCCGCACGCCGCTGCGCGTCGGCGTCACCGCCGGCCCGCACGCCCAGATCCTCGAGGCGGTGAGGCCGGTTGCGGCCGGCCGCGGCCTCGACCTCCGGATCGTCGAGTTCTCCGACTACATCCTGCCGAACGCGGCGCTGGCCGGCGGCGACCTCGATGTCAACTCCTACCAGCACAAGCCCTTCCTCGATCAGCAGAATGCCGACCGGAAATACGGCCTGGTCGGCGTCGGCTTCACCGTCAACTTCCCGATCGGCGTCTATTCCAAGAAGCACAAGGCCTTCGCCGAGGTGCCGGCCGGCGCGCAGGTGTCGATCCCCAACGATCCGACCAACGGCGCCCGGGCGCTGCTGCTCTTCCAGGACAAGGGCATCATCAGGCTGAAGGACGGCGTCGGCCTCAAGCCCACCGTCGCCGACATCACCCAGAACGAGAAGCGCCTGCGCTTCATCGAGCTGGAGGCGGCGCAGACCGCCCGCTCTCTCGACGATGTCGCTGCCGCCGTCATCAACACCAACTACGCGCTCTCGGTCGGCCTTAATCCGGGCCGCGACGCCATCCTGCGCGAGGATCCGAAGGGCCCCTACGTCAACCTCATCGCGGTGCGCGAGGCGGACAAGGACAAGCCCTGGGTGAAGCCCTTCGTCGAGAGCTACCAGTCGGCGGAAGTGAAGGCCTTCATCGACCGGACCTTCCAGGGTTCGGTCCTGCCGTCCTGGTGATGAAACGGCCTCCGCGACCGACCGGTCGCGGAGGCCGACCACATTGCGAACCGAAGCGGGAAAGGGCTGGTTCGCGGAAGGCGCATCCTCGCATGACAGCTTCCTCGGCAAGCGAGCACACTCGAGCGTCTGCTCTCGGATAGGCTTCGAATGTCCGCAATAGAGGCGCGAAGCTGACACTGCTTCACATTCGCTTTTGGGGCCAAAGCGGCCGTAAGCCATTTTCAGATTTTCAGCGCTAAGCGCATGAAGGTGGCTGCCCCACGTAACATTATGTCCGCTCAGGACACGCCCACGGCAGCCCACACAATGTAATTTATTACATAAGACATGGTCACTCAAATATTTCAATGCCATTTATGTAATATCTTACAAATTGATATCTTTGCGGCAATATGATTATTGGCATGACGCAATAATCGGAAAATTTATCATGCACCGTCGAACCCTCACCAAGCAGATCATGGTTCGTTTGTCGGAAGCCGACTATGCGGCGGTCGTACGACACGCTGAGGAAGGCGGCACGCAACCTGCTGTGCTGGGACGAGACCTCATGATCGCTACGGTGCGCGGCGGAGAGCGCAGCGTTATCAATCAAGCCGACCTGCGGGACTTGCTGGCCGAACTCGGGCGCCAGGGCAACAACATCAATCAGATCGCCCGCCGCGTGAATTCTGGCGAGGCGGTCGGCCTCTCAGCCGAAAAAGTCGAGGCACTCGTGGAAACTCATCGGGAGTTGCTCACCACAGCGTTATCGCTGGCACGGAAATCCAGATGATTAATCGGTCGTCATGGATCCAGCTAGGCGCCATGCCTCAGCATCTCGCGCGTACGGACACGAACAAACGCGTTGAGGTCGTGGCCGCTGCTGGGCGGGCCAGCCTCAATGACATAGACCTCGACCTCCAGATGTTCGACGCAATTTCTCACACCAACCGCCGCGTCAAACGCACATTGATCCACGTCCGCATCGCGCCCGAGAAATCTGTCTCAGAGGCCGACTTGTTGCAGTTGATCAAACTAAACGAACTGATCCACGGCATTCCATCTGATCGGCCGAGGATCGTGGTCAGGCATTCGAAGGGTGAGCGGGCTGACCATTTCCACGTCCTTTGGCCGTCGGTTTGCGCCGATGGAAAATGCGTCAGAAGCCACGACAACTACCTGCGCGATGAGATCATCTCCCGCGAGGCTGAGCTTTCACTCGGTGAGCGCATCATCCCCGGCCCGCGCATGCCGATGGTGATCGCGCACTTCGAGCAGTCAGGCCGCGATCAGCAGGCTGACGCACTCAAGCGTGCTCCCCGACGGGACCGTCGGTCGCGGATGGGTGATAAAGCGTTCAACATGGCTGCGAAAAGCGACGCAGACATCGCCTCCTTCCAGACACGCGTTTTGGATGCATGGCTGGAGCACGGGGCCGCTGGAGACTTCGTACAGGCCCTGCGCCACCAAGGAATGGGACTGGCGCTCGGCGACAAACCAACCTCGCGCGGACCCACAATTCTCGTCGTTGAAGACGCGACAGGCTTCCATGCATCGCTCCGTCGAACAATCAATGCGGCCGCAAAAGCCCGCGGCCTCTCGATTAATCTGACAGCTGACCAGCTTCCCGACTTCATCAATCTCCAGCCGCTCGCGGAGGCGCGGGAGAATGGCTTTCGGGAGGCACTTGAGCGGGCGTTGGAAGCCGGCCGGAGCGAAGCCAAGCTCCTCGCGGCAGAGATAGAAGAGGATGGTGACAGTGCAATGGCCAAGCCGGCCGAGATTTCGCTGCCGCCTAAGCCACCGCTTACGTTCAGGCAGACGCTAAAGGCTCGCCGCGATGAGATCAAAAAGCACTATGAGATCCGTGATGATGTGCGCCGTGCGCGGGTGGATCGCGCTTTCGCGGCGGCTGGAGTTTGCGCCGACAAGAGGACGCGCAGGATTGTCTTCGCAGCAGCAGCAGCCGGTGTGCTCCTGAGCGGCGGAGGGCTCGGTCTCGCTCTGATTGCTGGCGGTGTTGCTCGGGTCCTGCTGCCTACGCGTGAACTCGCCCGAGCCCGCGCAAAGGCTGCAAGCATCGAACGCAGGCGGGATCGGGACGCCCGGTCGGAAGAACTCCATCAGGCCTACGCCCTCGTCCGCGAGCAATTCCGCGGGCAGAAGCGACGGACGGCATCCATTCGGGTATTCTCACCCGCAGACATCGACGATCCGTCTGCTACCGGTCGCGCGCCGAACCTGCGGACGCCGCTAACGAACAACCGGTACAGAGTGCACCCACTTGGGGTCCCGCCTGCGGGCCCACCCGAAGTCGCTGCCCAAACCAAGGCTTCGCCTGCCTTGTCCAAGGCCTCGTCTGTGTCGCCCGATAACGGGCGTCCACAGGGGCCTGGCAAGCCAACTGGGTCGGTGCAGCGTTCCGCCTCGTTACGGCAGTTTCAGGCACCCGCGGTGCCTCCGAGCGGGAAATGGGAAAACCCAAGATCGCGCGACCGCCCCAGAGGCGCTGCCATCGTCAAGACCTCCCCTGGGAAATCGCGAAACGAAGGAATTGATCGATGATCAAGTTCGTATGCACGGCAAGCGTCTATGACGCGCTTAACGGCCAGGTCACACTCCTGCCGGGGATTTCAAGCTTCAGCTACCACCCGTTTGCTGCTCCCATCCATTACCATCGGGTAGAGGCCGATACAGACGCCCCGAACATTCTGGACGTCATTCAGCAGGTCCCGGCGCCCGAAACGAAGGTGCTTTTTCTGGATGCGGGCGGCCGGGACGATGTCCACCTGGTGTCGGGGAAGCATCTGCGACTAGCTAAAGCCCGCAAACTGGCGGGGATCGCCGTGAACGGGATGGTCCGCGGCGATACCCATGAAGGCTTGACAGGCGTGATGGCGCTCTTCGCGATCGGGAGGTTTGTGGTCCCTTGGGAGCCGGCTGATGAGCAGCTCACTTTGACCTTTTTCGATGAGGCCGCTGCACACGGCGCATGGCTCGTCGGGGACGCTGATGCGGTCATGGTCGTTGAGGCCACGCAGGCGAAGTCGATTGACCTGAGGCAGGTGCGGCATCCACGCAGCGGGTGAGTTGATCGAGAAGCGGCCGGCAGGTGCGGCGTTGCGCCATGCGACGCTGCACGAAGTCGAGCTCCCGGCCAAGAAAAACCTCTTCCTGTAGGAGCGTTTGGCGCGCGTATGTCAGCCCAGGCCCGTTGGCTTGGATACCGGCAAAACGTCTGGAAAGTTCGATCCAATGGGGAGAGGGCCGAGCAATCAACCACTGTCGAGCGTCAGGCGGCAAGGTCGCAACGTATCGAACTGTGGCCGCATACCCCGCGACGTCATTTCGAAACAACTCCGCTGCGAGGGAAAGCTGCGCCAGCCGTTCGCGAGGATTGTCAGCGCCTCTGGTCACAGCAACCACGTTGAGCACGCCTTGCAAATCACGCTCGGTCGAAAGCCCGTTGGCATTCACGAGGTCAACTACGACCGCAATTTCGCGACCAAAACCGCCGCCCCGCGCAACGGCATCAATGATTGCCTTTTGCTCCAGCGAGACGAAACTTAAGCCCGCACCCGCCATGACGATCAGCAGCAGCGCAAGCGCCACACCGGCACCGGCGAGGTATCGAGCAGAATAGACCGCAATCCTCCCGAGCTGCCCCATCGCGTGGGTACGCGCAGAAAGATTCCGGTTCCACGGTGGAATGAAGCCTCTTTCACGGACCATCGACGGCCTCATCGATGTAGCCTTCGAGCTTTCTGCGAACCTGCTGCACAGCTTCCTGAAGGGTGGCGAAATGGTTATCCAGCCGCTCCTCGACGAACAGGCTTGTCGCGTCATCGAACACAGCCTTGGCCCGCTCGAGCTCCTCGGGCTTTAAATGCTTAAAGTTACCGTTAGCAACATCGAGCATCGACAAGCCGAATGCCGCCGAGTTGGCAGCCACGCGCGCCGAAAAGTCCTCCAGGACGGCTTCGACGGTGAGCCCCTCCAGCGCCTTTTTCCGTCCATTCGTACCCGTCCACCCTATGCACTCCTTAGGCGAGCGAACGCGCCCCAGATTGATCCATACAATCTGCGGAATATGCTCGAACTCCTTGGCAAATTTCACCGCTTCAGAGGCGCCATGGACGCTGGCGTCGAGAGGGCGGAGGACAATGAGCTGAGCGCTGGCTCGCTTCAGACGGCGATCGAACTCGTCGATGATTTCATGGAAAATTGGTCCGTGCTGGGCGGCCAGATCAATGAACACGCAGCCCGTGGCGCCCTTTTCGAACTGCTTTGCGATCGCAAAGAATTTTCCACGCGTCAGCGGATCCAGAAGATCCCATGGATCCTCCTCGGCAAGCCCAATCTGGGCGAGAGAGGAGTTCACCAGGTCCGTCTCATAGCCGACGCACGGGATACCCTTCATCCTCAGGCTCGACATGCACGCATCGACGGTCTTTGACTTCCCGTCGCCGCCCTTCCAGCCGTGCGTCACAAAAACCGTGCGCAGAAAGAAGTCCTTCAAGTTCTTCATGGTTGTCCTCAAATGTCCAATTCGGCCTTTGTGGGGCCCTCCTGGCGGAAAGTGCTTCGAGACCGGCCCCTCGCACCGATCGGCAAATCGTCGGCGGTAGGATCACTTTTCTCCATCCGCTTGCGCGAATTGATGGGCGCTACCAGCACATCGGAAGGCGGCAGCTCGCGGAGCGGTTGCGCGCCGTCATCCCGGGCTACGGCTGACTGGAGCGCTGAGGCCTGCGATGACGCTGAACAAGGATCGACACGATCAACGGGAACCGGGTTTTGTGTCTTTGCGTCAGAGCGCCCGTCCGCGCTGATCTGCACGAGATCCCCTCGCGCCACTTGCGCCCGAACCGACTTGGCCCCCCATCGCCGTTTTTTGAGCCAACGATGGAAGGCCACGGCCATGGATTTTTCTGACAAGTCAGGGGCGTCGGGCCGCTTGAGAAGATCACGCACTATGGCAATGTCCTTGCGGTCGAGATTGGCATTGATCCAATCGAGCTGGGAATCAAAGAAGGCGGACACTTCGCCCCTGGCTGTTCGAGACAACGCCATCACCGCCTCCGACCTTCGGACAGCATGCTGCTGCGGCGGCGGGCTTCCAGAAGCGCATCAATGTCGATCGGCAGCTTCAGTTTCTCGATGGCCCGCGTCAGCTGGGCCAGGGTCAGCCCACGGAAGTAGGCGTCACGCACCCAGAGACGACCGTTGTCCTTGGGGCAAAATATGGCGTTGACGAAATGCGCGGGCACACCTGCGCGCATAGCTCTTGGCTTCGACATCAACGCACGCCTTTGCTCGAGAAGGCATTGTTTCGAACACCAGCAGCCAGCCCGGGGCTCGGATCGATGGCGCGAAGCAGCCTCTCAATGGCGCACTTCTCAAAGACCAAATCGGGCAATAGACGGGAAAGCATACTTGTTGCGCCTACCACCATGGTTCACCTCCTGCGGGAGGTGTGAACCGCCAACTTATCCGGGTCGGCTCTCTCCTCTGCAGGCGGACTTTGGCGAATAGCCCGAGGAAAAATCTCGGATTGTTTTCTGCACTGGGTGGTTATCGAACATCGTTAGCCGCCCACTCTTGCAACTAGCCCCCAGGGCGTGGAAATCGTGGAGCACCCCGGCTTCCTTTTCGCTGGCGAGAGGCAGCCCACGGATCAAACTTGACCTTGAAAGATGCGGGCAATGACTTCATGAGGGTCTCAGCAGCCTCTCGCGAACCCGAAGGCACCGATATGTTGACGCCCTCCGCGCAAATCCGCGCGATCGAAGCCGTTACGTCCGTTCCGAACCATTCTCCGGAAAACCCTTTGAAGATCTCATCCCAGAGCTCCGAGCCATCGTAAACCGCACCTTCGGTGCGCAACCGCATATGATGAACAAATTCCTCAACCATATGCTCGGTTATTGAAAAATCTGCGAGAAACACACCATAACGAAACTGGAACCAAGAAATCGCTCCGGAGTGAACAATTATTTGTCTTTGCGAATACGAAACATCAATTCCATACAAAAGCGCAATTAGAGTTACTTGCTTTATACTCAGCACACATCGACCACTATTCCACGCCTTCTCCAATGTCTCAGCCGCTTGAGTTAAAAGATGATACTTTCCGTTCGCCGATTCCGCAACCTGATTATCGATATATTCAATAAGATCTGATGCATAACAGGCCCGCGAAAGGATAATATGAAGATCACGACGAAACAATAAACCGCGTATGTTCTCTTCAAATAGATCCTCTGAACGCAAATCATCCGTCATAAGGCCGAATTTCGAAATGAATTCCCTGTACCCATCGCTGATACTGAGACCCTGAAGGTCGTTTTGCACAACCGATGAAAAAACGGGAGTATCCTTCAAAGATTCGTCGGCGGCAGCATACTCCTTCGCTATACGCCTCCGATAAGTGTCAATGGTTGTCGAGCTTTTACCCCGGAAATCTTGAACCGCCTCTCCAGCGGAAACGAGGCCAGTTGGCGAGTCAGTAGAGCAAGAGACACCACTGATGTCGATCTCGGATTCCGCCCCTGGTAATTTTAATAGATCATTGATTTCGTTAGCTACAGCACCAAGGTCAACATCCACCTTGGCAAACCCGCGGCTTTTGGACTTGAGTGCCTCCAAGATAGAAGCGTTGTCGGACGGTCTAAGGCGAGAAATCATGCGCTTCATGATTGCGGCATTCAGAACGTACGCATCGTGCAAGCGTGGGTCCAATTGCGGTCGGAGCGCTAGGTACTCAAAGAAAATTCCAGGCGCAGGGCTACCGATCCCACCTAGTCGCGGCAGAGCGATGACGCGCTTTCGGACGTCCCTGTAGCGCCCGATTGGCACGATGAAATCTTGGCCTCGCCCGTCGTTTACCTTTTCAACCAGAGCGCGCTCCGTGATAACAGCCGTTCTGACCATAGCGTTTTGATCAGATCGAGCCACAAGACGTTTTACCCCGTCCAGTAATATAATGGCGCCGGTGTCAAGCCTTAAAGCTAAGGGTGGCCGCTTAAGCGTCGCCTCCGCAAGTTTTACAGTCGGGAAGGATCGGTTTTTGCATGTCTCAGGCGGGAGAGACCCAAGCAAGTCGCGAACCATGTGATCTTCAAAAACGACCGGAATCCGCTTGTTGTTTATAGAAGCGGCAACAACCCCCACATTGACAGCCCGATCCGTGTCAATCTGCCGAATGACAAATGGGTCGCAAACGAACCTTGGTTCCGTACGATCAATTTTTAATAGCTTTCGTACAGTCCCCGCGAAAGCTGCATTTCGGGCTTTCCAAACCCGAATGGTCTTCTCCGATCTTTTTTTGTCCATTCTCAATTATACCGCATTTTTCGAACTGCTTGGCTAGGTAAACGCGTTTGAACTGAGGATAAGGTGTTCGAAGATCAAGTTCGGAAATCGGACGCGCTCTATCGCATCTTATGGCGGCTCCAGCTTGAAGCCTGCGCCTTATCGGCGGCGGGCTTTACGCATCGGGACACGCCCCCGTTGTTGGCCTGCGGACGCTTTAGCCCGTTGCGTTTTGCCACCGGCGGTGAGCGCACCGAGATGCGCTTTGCAGCACCATTCCACGCGGTATTCAACTGGCCGATGTCGATGGGCAGTTGGAGAAGTTCGATGACATCGCTGCGGATCTGGAGCGGCATGTCCTCCAAATAGTGCTTCTCCTGCATCGTTTCCCGCTGGCCCTCGGTTGTATGTTGACCAAGAAGCTGATTGAGCACCTCGTGGCGGATTTCGCCGCGACCCTCGTTAGCCGCCCCTTGCACCGAAGATCCATCGGTCGCGAAAGCAGCAGCGAGCTGTTCAATGAGCTGCTTAATGAGGGTTGAATCGCCGGTGCTGCGGGATGAACCGCCGCTGGAATGACCGAGCAGTTGAGCGCGCACCATTGGGGAGGCGAGTTGGTTGAACAGTGCCGAGTTGGCGGTCCGGCGCAGCGAATGGGTGTCCATGAGCTTCTCGAACACCTCAAGCTGCTTGGCATACTCCCGAAGCCGGTTGCCAACGTAATGCCCGTAGTCGTCGCCCTTCATCGGCTTCAGCTCGGGAAAAAGGCGCTCCTCTGGAGCCCGGCCTTCGACATGGTCGCGGATAAAGCCCAATTCGATGATGGAGGAGTGGATTGGAACCTGCCGGTAGCTGGCCGAGGGTCGCAAGCTGGCCGCCTTCCCCTTGAGCTTCAGCGAGAGATCGGTGAGATCGAAGTACCAACGCCGCGAGCCATCGGTGGCGGTCCACTGCCGAACATGTTTCACTTGGAGCTGGAACAGCTCGCCTCTCCGCATCATGCAGAGGTAGAGGATCGGAATGGCCCAGTAGAGGGCGTCTCTGACGACAAGCTTGCCGGGCTTGAAACGGCTGCGGGTTCCTGCGCAGCCAAGGTGCACTGGCCCGGTCAGATACTTGGACAAAGCTTCGGAATCCCAAGCCTTCCGGGCTTGGCTTTGCTTCGCACTCGTACCGGCAAACGCCTTGATGTCCGCCTTCCCCAGCGCGAACGGGTTCGCGAGATTCTCGGCGGTTAGCCCGTTACGAGCCCCCCATTTCCAAAGGCCGCGCAGATTGCTGCAATGCTTCTCGATGGTTCTCAGCGCAAGCTTAGGCAAATTACCCGAGATGCCGATTTGAATGATGTCCGGAAGACCACGCGGCTTCCCTTTAGCATCTAGAGCCAAGGTATCATCCGCATATCGGGCGGGGACCAGGCCGGCTATGGCGCAGAACTTTTCGCCATCATCCCGCTGAATGTCGGCCAACGAGACATTTCCAAAGACCAAATGGAGGAATCGCACCGCGCCCGTGATGCTGTCCCTGCCGCCTTGCTTAAGCGTCTCGCCGCGATGCGCGAAATAGAAGGGCAAGACCTCGGCAACCGTGGCGCTTGGTGGCGGCAACGGCTTGAACAGGATAGCCTTATTCGGGTCTGAACCGAGAACGGCGCTGAAATCAGGAGCCTGAACGGGCCGCGTTCGAGACGGGGGAATGACCGGCTCCAGTGCAGCCGCAGCAGGCTCTGCCTTGTCGGCCCTGATGGCGTCGGCAACCCCCACCAGAGCGCCCGGAGAGCGAAGCTGTGGAGGGGCTGACACCTCTTGTGGATTGGCAGCCTCAGACACAATCAGGGGACTGGAGCCCGACGAGGCGGCGGCATTGGCCGTTAAGGGCGTCGACGGCTCATTCGATGAAGCATCTTCGGCGAAAGTGCCTGTTTTCGCCAACGCGACAAAGGCCTGCTGTGGAGCAGGCGCCGGTGCGACAACAGCCGGCTGCGGGGCAGTTGCCGGTGCGATAACGGCTGGCTGCGGGGCGGGCGCCGTTGCGACAACGGGCGGCTGCGGGGAAGGCGCCGGCGCAGCAGACAGAGTTGAAGCAAGAGAAGACGTGGTGTCGCCCGTGACGGGGGCTGCGGGCACTACTGGAGGTTCGGGCGACGGCGGCGTCGCCTCCTGGCGCTGCGGGATCGTGTAGGGCCGGTAGCCGCCATCGATCAGGGCGCGGTTAATCGCGCGGTCGTCCGCGTCGTCGAGACGTGAGGGATCGGCCTTCGCCGCGATTTCCAAAGTGTCCTTGAGGCTCTCGGGCACCATGCCGGCACGCTTGAAGGCCAGTGCGGCATTGGCCTTCACCATGATCCTGTCTAGATGCTTGAACACACTGGGAGTCATGGTGATGCCCGCCATGACACCGACCTCGGCGACGTCCCCCGCCCGGTTGAACAGGATGCCCTCGTCCAGCACCGGCTGCTGAACGGCACCTGGCTTCTGGCCCGTGGCGGCATTCGGCTTGGGCTGTCGACACGTCATCCGGATCATGCGCTCGACCTGCTCGATATCGGCCAGACGGAGACCCGAGGTCAGCATATGGATCTTGTCTTCCGGGGAGACCGAGGCGGTACGACCGCGCTCGCTGATGAGCCGCCAGGCCCAGCCTGCAGCCAATTCGTCTCGCCGCTCCCTGTCGGGGTCGAAGTTTGCCAGCCCCTGGCCACTGGCCATGAACTTATCATACTGGTTTTCGGCGAACAGACAGGCCGCCTCGACGGCAACCCGAGCCTCTTTCAGCGTAAGCATCGACCCAAACCTACCTGCGAACACGTCCTCCGCTGCCGAAGCAACCGCCACTGCTCTGCGCCGAGCGATCGCAGCGTCGCTCGTGCGTAAGCTAATCGTTAATACATCTTGTCCTTCCAGCGAACAACCTTTGGGCACCCGCCTGCGCCAGAAGTACGCACCACCGCGACGGCAGACATGAGGGATCGAGGGCACGCGTGCTCTCCTTATGTGAGAACGCATGTGCGTAGCCATGTGCACCCCGGAGGGGGTGCACACTCAAGTCTCTGCCATCAAAGGGAAATCAGGTGGGATGGTGGGGGAAGCAGGACTCGAACCTGCGAAGGCGTAGCCAGCGGATTTACAGTCCGCCCCCTTTGCCGCTCGGGACATTCCCCCGTCCCAGTCCCGTGCAGCCGTGGCCGCAGGGCGTCGCGCGCTTGATAGGGATGCCCCCCTTCCCTGTCAACCGGCAAAGCTTCGTCGCGGCGCGAAGCCATTGCGAAGGACCGCGCCGCATGGGATGACGGCGCATGACGACATCGCCTCCCAGGGGCCCGAAGAAGCCCTTCCGCCCCTTCTCCAAGCCCGGCAAGCCGTTCAAGGGCCGCGGCGGCCGCGTGCTGCGCGAGCCCGCTCCGGAATTCGCCACGGGCACCGTCCTGCTCTACGGCTGGCACACCGTGTCGGAGGCGCTGCGTAACAAGGACCGCCGGATCAGGCTGCTGCTCGCCACCGAGAACGGCGCCAAGCGGCTCGACGAGGAGGGCATCGTCCACGAGGCGACCATCGTCCCTGTGCGCGACATCGACAGGCGCCTCGCCGCCACGCCGGACGCGGTGCACCAGGGCCTGTTCGCCGAGGCCGATGCGCTCGATCCGCCCCATCTCGAGACGATGCCGGCGGAGGGTGTGCTCCTGCTCCTTGACCAGATCACTGACCCGCACAATGTCGGCGCCATCGTCCGCTCGGCTGCCGCCTTCGGGGTCAAGGCCATCGTCACCACCAACCGCCACTCACCGGAGGCCACCGGTGTGCTCGCCAAGAGCGCCTCGGGTGGGCTCGAACATGTGCCCTTCGTGACGGTGCAGAACCTCTCCCGCGCCATGACCGATCTCCGGAAGCGCGGCTTCCAGGTGATCGGCCTCGACAGCGAGGGCGAGGCGGATCTCGACGCGGTCACGCTGCGCGAGCCCGTGGCCCTGGTGCTCGGCGCCGAGGGCAAGGGCCTCAGGCAGCTGACGCGCGAGACCTGCGACACGCTCGCCCGCATCGACATGCCGGGCGCGATCAAGAGCCTCAACGTCTCGAATGCGGCGGCGCTGGCGCTCTTTGCGGTGACGACGCGCCTCGGCCTCAGGCGCTGATCAGGGGCGCGGCTGGCGCCGGCGCGGCTGCTGCAGCGCCGGACCGTCGAGCGTGATCACCCGGGCCTCGGAGCCGCTGGGATAATAGGGCCGCCGCCGTTCCATGGCAGGGCGCACGGGGGCGCCGGTCACCGCATAGGCCCCCGACCTCTGCCAGCCGGGGCGGACCGGCTGCACGTGCGGCGGATGGGTGTAGATCGGTGGCTGATAGATCGGCAGGTATTGCCGGTAGTCGACAACGGGGGGGCGCTCCCGCCAGACGCCGGCGCGGACCCGGCGCACCGGGCAGCCGGCGCAGTCGTAGAGATGGCGGGTGACGATGTCGCCGCCCCGGCCCCTTTCATCGGTGATGATGATGGTCCGTGTCTGGCCGTGGGCCTGTCCCGGAGCCAAGGCAAGGACCAGCGGCGCGGCAACCAGCGGCAGCACCAGCGCAACACACCGCCAAAGGGATGATCGGAACGACCCAAGCGTCATCGTCGCACACTCCGCCACAAACCTGCCTGTCCACGATAGACGGGGCGGGCGCCGAAGGGAACGGCGGGGCCGATCTCCGCCGCCTCCCGTTGCGCACATGATGAATCGGGCCGGCAGAGCCGGCCAGATCAGTGGCCAAACAGGCCCATGACCACCGCCCCGCCGAGCAGGACGACGGCCAGCAAGGCGGCCACATGGGCGAAGTGATAGAAGGCTTCGGCCCGTGCATGGGCGATGGCGGTCTGGGCGAAGGCGCGATTGGGGCGATGCTGCTCATCGAGAAGCAGCCAGACCTCGGTATCGCGAAACGGTCGCCGGGGCGCGCGCCGCGCCTTGAGTACGAGGATCAGGGCCGCGATGAGAAAGCAGGTCCCGCCCATCCGGAGCGACAAGGAGGGTTGGTACACGAAGCCGATCATCAGCGTGACGATGCCGAGGGCGACAAAGCCGCACCCGCGGGCGGTCGAGATATGGGCGGCCTGACGGACTTCCGGCGACATGGGCGGCACCCTGGCGGCGTGGCGACATGCCGCAGGACGTTAACAGATGCCGCGGCGGACTGGAGTCCGTCCCGGCCGCCTTCACGCGCTGTTGAACGCTTCGCCGCTGGCGGTGGTGGCGCCGACCGTCAGCCTGCCGCGGAGTGATCCATCACAGCGCGTTAAGGGCACGCAACACGGCCGGCACGGAAATGACCGAAAGGACGGAGACCCAGATCCACAGCGACATCGTGTTGGTGGGCCCGCGGTGGATGAAGCGCTCGTAGAGCGCAGCCGGCACACCGGCGATCATGATCGCCATGGTGGAGGTGATCAGGCTGGCGAACAGCATGATGAAGGGGGCCGAGACCGGCAGGAATGTCGACGGGTACCAGAACTGGTGCACCAGGAAGACGAAACCGGTGACGGGCGAGAAGATGCCGTTGAGCATCCCCAGCCCGAGGATACCGAACAGGTAGGGTTCTGCGAGGACCACGTCGGGCTTCGAGTCCCCAGGCGGCGGATTGTTTGTCTGTCGGCTCATCGCGCTCACCCGCCCAACCGCGGGGCAAGGCCCCATCGCGCCATCTCGAAGAACAACAGAACACGAATCGCGAGCAACCAGAGGACCGTGAAGAGAATGACCAGCGGCGCCGGAACCGCCGACGGCGTGATGGCCCTGACGGGCCGTACAGCGAGGTCCGAGGTCCAGACGAAGCCGCGCCAGATGTAATTGTCCCAGGTCGCCGGCACGAACAGTCCGAGCAGGAAACGCCCGAGGCAGGCATACATGATCACGGCCAGCACGTAATTCGGAACGTGATAGTACCAATGCTGAAAGAACGAGGCGGCAGCGTCCAAGCGGAATCTCCGGGGTTTCGACCGAGGGCGCGAGCGCCTCTCAACCAGAATGCCGTGCAGAGGGCAAGGTTTACCACACCGCGAATGGAAACGGGGGCCCGCGGGCCCCCGTCCCTCTTGTCCAGGCGTGCCGATCAGTGGCTGATCGCGCCGGAGCCCTTCTCCTGCATGACCACAGCACCCCGCGGACGACGGATCTCGTCGATGAAGTTCTGCATTTCCTGCGAGGGCTCCTTGGTGAATTTGGACACCACGATGATCACCAGGAAGCCGAGCGGCATTCCGAAGAGACCCGACGAGATGCCGCGAACGCCCCACCAGTTGGCGACAACCTGCGCCGTCCGGTCGAGAACAGCCCAGTTGGCCGGCGTCGCCGCCGCCGCATAGGCCGCCTTGGCCGCCTCATAGGCCTGCAGCTGCGCGGTGGTCGCAATCGAGAGACCCTTCCAGGTCTCATAGAAGGCGGGCGCGAAGTAGCGGGTCGCGACGAGGTAGTAGAGGGTGATGCCGAAGCCGGCGATGAGGCCCCAGATCGCGCCCTGCGTCGTCGCCTTCTTCCACCAGACACCGAGGATCAGTGCGGGGAAGAAGCCTGCGGCCGCCAGCGAGAAGGCCCAGGCGACCATCGCGACGATGTCGGCTGGTCGGAACGAGGCGACATAGGCTGCCGCGATCGCCACCACGATGAGCAGGATGCGGGCGACCACCAGGCGCTTCTCGGTCGAGGCGTTCTGGTCGATCATCTTGTAGTAGACGTCGTGCGACAGGGCGTTCGCCATGGCGAGCAGCAGACCGTCGGCGGTCGAGAGCGCCGCCGCGAGGCCACCGGCCGCCACCAGGCCGGCGATGACATAGGGCAGACCCGCAATCTCGGGCGTCGAGATCACGATGGCGTCCGCCTGGATGCCGAAGTGCCGGAGCTGGATCACCGGGTTGAACGAGGCGACGTCGCCGGTGTGCTGCATCACGCGGGCGCAGGCCGTGCGGACCGCCTCCAGCGTGGTGGCATCGACACCGCAGATCTGGATGAGGCCCACGCGACCGTAGGAACGGATCCAGCTGAGGTTGTCGGCTGTGAACAGCGCCGTCAGGTTCTGGC
Organism: Phreatobacter sp.; assembly: GCF_022843985.1. Taxonomy (GTDB): domain Bacteria; phylum Pseudomonadota; class Alphaproteobacteria; order Rhizobiales; family Phreatobacteraceae; genus Phreatobacter. The sequence goes on from NZ_JALHMP010000014.1 coordinate 44,471, forward strand.
CGACAACGTTGTTGTACACCTCCATCTTGGCGAAGGCGGCATAGGCCGGCGCCGTGAAATACAGGATGGAGATGAAGAACAGCGACCAGCCGACCGACTTGCGCGCCTCACGCACCGAGGGGGTGGTGAAGAAGCGCATGAGGACGTGCGGCAGGGAGGCCGTGCCCACCATCAGGCAGAGGATCAGACCGAAATAGTTGACATATTCGACCCAGAGCGCAGTCGCCGAAAGCGCCGGATTGCCGAAGCTCGGGTTGATATAGCCCACCGCCGGAACGATCACGTCCCCGGCAGCCCGGAGCTGCGCTTCCTTGGCGGCGATCTGCGAGAGCACGTCACCATAGGTCAGCTGCGGGATCGGGATGCCGTATTTCTGGGCCGACAGCACGACCACCGGCAGCAGATAGGCGATGATCAGCACGATGTACTGGGCGACCTGGGTCCAGGTCACCGCGCGCATGCCGCCGAGCATCGAGCAGACAAGAATCCCGACGAGGCCGACATAGACGGCGACGACGTAATCCATGTTGAGGAGTCGGGCGCCGATCAGGCCGGTGCCGACGATCTGCGCCACCACATAGGTAAAGGAGCAGCTCATCAGCACCATGATGGCGAGGCCGCGCGCGACCTTGCCGCCATAGCGGAACGAGAAGAAGTCCGGGATGGTGTAGGCGCCGAATTTGCGCAGGAACGGCGCGATGAGCGTCGCCACCAGCACGAAACCGCCGGTCCACCCGAGGATGAAGGCGAGGCCGTTATAGCCGAGCAGGTAGAGCGAGCCCGCCATGCCGATGAACGAGGCAGCCGACATCCAGTCGGCGGCCGTGGCCATGCCGTTATACAGGGCCGGGACCTTGCGGCCGGCGACATAATATTCGGACACTTCCGCCGTGCGCGAAATGATGCCGATCGCCGCATAGACGCCGATCGTGATCGCCACGAAGGAATAGCCAATCCATGCCGGTGGCATGCCGAGCTGCTCGAGCAGAGCGAGCACGATCACCGCGCCGAGGAATGACAGCGTGTAGAGCTTGTAGATCTTGCCGAGATTCGAAATGAAATCCCGGCCACCAGTGGCTTCAGTCGTCATCTGTGATCCCCCCGGTTCAGTCTTCGTCGACGCCGAAATCGCGATCGATCTGTTCCTGCTTGTTGCAGAACCAGAAGATCAGGATCAGAAAGGCGATCAGCGAGCCCTGCGCAGCCATGTAATAGCCGAGCGGGAACTTGAGGATCGGGATCGCAATATTGTTCAAGGACGGCGCGAAGAAATGGACGAAGAACGAAAAGAATGCCCAGATGCCGACGGCCGTGAACGTCAAATTGCGTGTTGCATTCCAGTAACCCACATCATCCGGCTTTTGCGCCCTGTCTTCCGGTTTGCTTTGAGACATTGCGTAACCTCCCTTTGCCCCGTGGCGACCTCTTCAGGCTGTTGACGCCCAAATTCCCGCCGACCCGTGATTGAGCGTTGCGCTTCGTTGCTGAGCACCACGCATTTTGATGCCAATTCTCTGGTTGGCCGGCTCGTCCGCATCACCACCCAGCGACGGCAGGGCAACCCGACAAACCAGAATTTTATGCTGCAATGCAATTGCTGCGTTGCAACACAATACTTGGCTTTTACACTTGCAACGCTAAAGAGACACCGCAAGGCTACAATTGTACCATAGTCTAATGGACCTGCGACCAATCGCTGCAATCCCATCATTCCGCTTGAAATAGGCTTGAGAGGGTCGCCCTGCGGCAGCGTGGCTGTCCAAAGCGCCTCGCCACGACCGATTGAGGCCGCAACAGAGCGACCGTCGCCGGCGAAACGAGCACCGTCTCCGATTTGCCGGACAGTCCTTGCCGGTGTTATGTCCACCGACGATGCTGGAGCGACGCATGGGCCTGTTCGACGCCATTCTGGGCCGCAAGAAGGTCATCGCCACCTGGAATCAGGTCGACGACTTCGTGGCCGACCACGCCGCCTTTGTCGTGAACCGGTCGATGTACGAATATAGTCGGGCGCGTTCGGGCGTCCTCGCCGAAAAGCTGTTCCGCGAAAAGTCGTTCCGGGAGGCCATGGACCACGGCCGCTGGAAGGCCTTTCCCCTCGGCGTCGCGAACATCGTCGAACTGGTCGATGGGCGTCTGCGCTCCGCCGCCCAGGGGCGCGAGCCGGTGCTGCTCGAGGCGCTCGTCGCCAGCGGGCAGCGCGTGCTGCGGCGGCATCCCAGTCCCCCGGGGGTCTCAGCGGAGTGGTGGGCAAACGCGGCTCAGGACATGGAGAAGCGCGTCAGGCTGGCGGCGATGGCTGCACCCAAGGCAGCCCAGGACATTCCGAAATCGACCTTCGACGAAATGTTCGCGCTCGTTCCGATCCATCCCGACCTGATGAAGCTCGACCACGAAGTGGTGCTCAACCATGTGCGGGGCATGATGGTCAACATCGCCTCGACACTGGCCGAAGCCATCGATCCGCGGGCGCTCGTCGAGGCCCTGCCGCCGTCGCAAGCCTGACGTCGGACGGCGCCCCGCCCCACCCTCTACTGCCGCTTTCCCGTGCCGTCGTCGGTGGCGGGTCTTCCGGCCACGACCGGAGGGAAGGGCCGCGTCCCCGTCACCCGGCCGGATAGGGCCTTCGGTTGTCGGACAAAAGACGACGGCGCCAGAGTGACCTCTGGCGCCGCCGGATGTCGTCAGGACCCTGCGATTCCTATTTGTTGTCGTAGGTGAAGATGTCGCGATCCTTGGTTTCCGGCAGGAACAGCAGTCCGATGACGAAGGTCATCAGCGCGATCACGATCGGGTACCAGAGGCCGTAATAGATGTCGCCGGTGGCGGCCACCATGGCGAAGGAGGTGGCCGGCAACAGGCCACCGAACCAGCCGTTGCCGATATGGTAGGGCAGCGACATGGCGGTGTAGCGGATGCGTGTCGGGAAGAGCTCGACCAGCGCGGCGGCGATCGGGCCGTAGACCATGGTCACGTAGATGACCAGGATCGTCAGGATGCCGATGATCCACAGGGCAGTGCCATTGAAGAGCGCGGAGAAGAAACCGCCGACCTTGATGATCTCGGCATTGCCGGCGGCCGGATAGCCCGCCGCCTGGGTGGCGGTCGCGAGGTTGCGGGCGAAGGCCGCATCGATCGGGATCGCCGTGCCATTGACCGTCAGCGTCGCCCCCTCGCCAGCCGCGCCGCTCACCGTGTCATATTTGATCGCCTGGTTGGCGAGGGCGACACGGGAGACGTCACAGGGTGCCGTGAAGACTCGCGTTCCCACCGGGTTGAACACATTGCCACAGCCCGCCGGATCCGCGGTCAGCACCACCTTCACCTGTTCGTGGGCGCGGTGAAGGGCCGGGTTGGCGGCCTTCGTCAAGGCCCCGAACAGCGGGAAGAAGGTCGCCGCCGCGATGAGGCAGCCGGCCAGAATGATCGGCTTGCGGCCGATCCGGTCCGACAGGGCGCCGAAGACGATGAAGAAGCCGGTGCCGAGGACGAGCGACCAGGCGATCAGCACGTTGGCGGTGAAGAGGTCGACCTTGAGGATATTCTGCAGGAAGAACAGGGCGTAGAACTGCCCGGTGTACCAGACCACGGCCTGGCCGGCGGTGAGGCCGAACAGGGCGAGCAGACCGATCTTGGCGTTCTTCCACTGGCCGAAGGCCTCGGAGAGCGGCGCCTTCGAGCCGGTGCCCTCTTCCTTCATCTTCTGGAAGGCCGGACTCTCGTTCATCTGCAGGCGGATCCAGACGGAGATGCCGAGCAGGAAGACCGAGAGCAGGAACGGGATACGCCAGCCCCAGGCCGCAAAAGCCGCCTCGCCGAGATACATGCGGATGGTCAGGATGACCACCAGGGAGAGGAGCAGGCCGACGGTCGCCGTCGTCTGGATCCAGGACGTGTAGAAGCCACGCCGGCCGACCGGCGCATGTTCGGCGACATAGACGGCGGCGCCACCATACTCGCCGCCGAGGGCGAGGCCCTGGAGCATGCGCAGCATGATCAGAATCACCGGCGCGGCCCAGCCGATCGTCTCGTAGGAGGGCAGCAGGCCGACCAGGAAGGTCGAGACGCCCATGATCACAATCGTGACCAGAAATGTGTATTTGCGCCCGACTATGTCACCAAGGCGGCCGAACACCAGAGCACCGAAGGGACGAACCAGAAAGCCCGCGGCGAAGGCCAGAAGCGCAAAAATGGCGCGGGTATTGGCGTCGAATGGCGCGAAGAATTGCGCGCCGATCATCACGGCCAGAGAGCCGTAGAGATAGAAATCGTACCACTCGAAAATGGTTCCGAGCGATGAGGCCAGGATGACCTTGCGCTCTTCCTTCGTCATGGGGCGCGGCGTAACAGGCGGCGCGACGGCGGTGGCCATCGTCATGGGCTTTTCCTTCCTGATGGGGCGGGCATTGTTGCGGCGAAACCGCGCCGATGACTTTTTTGATTTGTCGGGTGCGGCAACTCGCCACGGCCACAGGGCTAGATCTGCCTCCCTTGATTGTCGCTTGGACATTGGTCGATGCGACCTTGGTCGATAAGCAATTGAGCCTATGCGACCTGACCATTGCAGGGAGCGGACAGGCAAAATGTGGGATTCTGTGGCCTGTTCGGGGCGCTTTCCGAGCGGCCGGAAGACCGATCGCCCAACGGCTTACAGATTACTACGTAGGCACGGGCAGACCGTCAGGCCGTCCGGAACCACCCGAGCGATCAGGTTGTCACCATGCGGCCGGTGAGCCGATACTGCGTTCGGGAGCCGCCCCCGGGGCGGTTCGGGGGAGGACGCCGCGATGCAGACCCACAGGCTGGAGGACCTCGCCCGGATGGTGCCGGACGGCGCCAGGCTCGCCCTGCCGGTCGATTATGCCGGCGTCGCCATGGCGATGACCCGCCCGCTGATCGCCCGCGGCCTGCGTGACCTCCATGTGGTCTGCCTGCCGACGGGGGGCATGCAGCCGGACATGCTGATCGGCGCGGGCTGCGTCGCCACCATCGAGACCAGCGCCATGACGCTCGGCGAGGCAGGCGGCGCCCCCTGTTTCTCCCGCGCCGTGCGCGAGGGGTCGATCAGGGTCATGGATGCCACCTGCCCAGCGGTTCACGCGGGCTTCCTCGCGGCCCAGAAGGGCGTGCCCTTCGCCACCCTTCGCGGCATGATCGGCACCGATGTCCTCGCCAACCGGCCGGACTGGAAGGTGATCCAGAACCCCTTTTCCGACGATCCCGACCCGATCGTCGCCATTCCGGCGATTCGCCCGGACGTGACGATCTTCCACTGCCCGATGGCCGACCGCGACGGCAATGTCTGGATCGGCCGCCGACGGGAACTGGCCAGCCTCGCCTATGCCTCCGCGTGCACGCTGGTGACCGTCGAGCGCATCGTCGAGACGAGCCTGCTGGCCGACGAGGTCATGGCCGCCGGCGTGTTGCCGGCGCTCTATGTCGAGGCTGTGGCGGTGGCGCCCCGAGGTGCGGCGCCGATCGGCCTGTGGGGCGAATATCCCGCCGACATGGCCGAGATCGGCCGCTATGCCCGGGAGGCGCGCACGCCGGAGGGTTTCCGCGCCTGGCTCGACGGCGCCGACCGGGCGCTGGAGGCCGTGTCGTGAGCGCCCTCCTGCCGCGCGAGCGGCTGATCGTCAGCATCGCGCGGCTTCTGGAGGGTGTGCGCCACGTCGCTGTCGGCGCCTCCTCGCCGATTCCGGCGGCAGGCGCGATGCTGCTCCGGGCGCTGGCCGAGCGTGACGGCAAGCCCCGGGTGCGGATCTCCATCCTCGGGTCGCGCGAGCACAACTTCTTCACCAACGGCTCGGCGGAACTCTTCGACTGTGCCGGCCAGGGCCGGATCGACGCCTTCTTCCTCGGTGGTGGCCAGATCGACGGCGAGGCCAACATCAACCTCGTCGGCACGGGCGACTATCCACAGACGCCGGTGCGCTGGCCGGGGTCCTTCGGGTCGAGCTATCTCTATTTCGTCGTGCCGCGGGTCATCCTCTTTCGCGAGGAGCACACGCCGCGCGTCTTTGTCGAGAAGGTCGATTTCGTCTCGGCGCCCGGGACCAGCCCCGAGGAGGTGTACCGGCCCGGCGGCCCCCATGCCCTGCTGACGAGCCTCGGGGTCTTCTCCTTCGACCGGGCGGCCAGGCGCTTCCGGCTGGAGAGCGTCCATCCCGGCCATACGCTGCCCGAGATCAAGGCGGCCACGGGCTTTGCCTTCGACCACGCGCCGGACGTGCCGGAAACCGCCGATCCCGATGCGGCGACGCTCGCCCTGCTGCGCGGCCGGGTGCTGACCGAGCTCGGCGAGACCTATCCGGAATTCGCCCGGCAGATCGGCGCCGACATCACCGCGGCGGACCTTGCGGCCTGCCAGCCGGCCTGATCCTCAAGCTGGTGCGGCGGCCGCTGCTTCGCTGCGGGCAATCTGACGCGAGCGCCGCAGGTTGATCGTCATGAGGGCAATGAACACGCTGATCGCCACCCAGTTCGCCACCTCGCCGAAGGGCACGATCAGCACGAAGCCGGCGACGCCCATCACCACCCGCTCGACGATCTTCAGCGGCGCCTCTGCAAAGCCCTCGATCGCCGCCGACATGGCATAGATGCCCGGCAGGGCGAAGGCGGCGATATAGAGCTGGACGAAGACGTTGCTCGACAGGAAGGGCTGGTAGGCCATCATCAGCGGCACGAAATAGAGGGCCTTAGACAGCCGCCAGGCCACCATCGCGGTGGGCAAGGGCTTGGCCCCGGCGATGGAGGCGGCCGCATAGGCCGGGATACAGACCGGGGGCGTCACATTGCTGTCCTGGCTGAGCCAGAAGATGATCATGTGCGCCGACAAGAGCGCCAAAGTCGCCGCGCCGGGCGTCAGGAGCGAGTCGAAGATCTGGCTGCGCATCTCGATCGGGATGGCGGCGAGCAGACGCACCGCGTCGGCTTGGGCCATGGCCGTTCCCGCGGGCGGGATGACCAGATCGGGCACCGCCAGCTGGCCGATCATCCGGACCATGTCGGGAATGTTGCCGGCGACCAGCGAGGCGGTCGCCGTCTGGCTCAGGATCATGTCGGTCAGAGCGGGGGCCGAGAGCGTCGCCAGCACGACATAGGAAGCGGTGACCGGCAGGGCCGCGCCCAGGACGAGGGAGGCCAGGGCGATCAGCACCAGGGCGATGGCGAGGTTTCCGGCCGCCCAGCGATCGATCATGATGGAGAAGGTGCTGCCGATCCCGGTGGTGGCCACTGCCGAGATCATGATGCCGATACCGACGAGCAGGACGGCCGTGGGCGCCATGCTCTTGGCACCCAGCGCCAGCGCCTCGATGATGCGACGCGGGCCCATGGGCGTGTCAGAGATCCAGGAAACCACGACGACGGCAACGATGGCAGCACCGGCCGCATAGGCCGGGCCGATGCCGGTGAACAGCAGATAGAGGAGCAGCGTGAAGGGCACGAGAAAGGGCAGGCCGCGGCGGCGGACCGTCTCCCACATCGGAGGGGCTTCCTCGTCGACGAAGCGCAGGTCATGGCGCTTGGCATGGATGCGCACGCCCATGGCGACGCCGAAGAAATAGACGATGGCCGGAATCGCCGACACGGCCGCAATGGTCAGATAGGGGACGGAGGTCATCGAAGCCATGATGAAGGCCCCGGCCCCCATGATCGGCGGCAGGATACCGCCGCCGGTGGAGGCGGCGGTCTCGACGCCGGCGGCGAAATGCGGCTTGAAGCCGGCCTTCTTCATCAGCGGGATGGTGACGACGCCGGTGGAGGTGACATTGGCCACTGCCGAGCCCGAGATCGTGCCGGACAGGGCCGAGGCGATGACGGCGACGAACCCGGGGCCGCCGAGCATGCGGCGGGCGAGCGCCCGGCCGATGTCGAGGACGAAGCGGTCGGCGCCCGATACCTGGAGAAAGGCGCCGAAAATGATGAACATGGCCACCAGATTCCAGGAAATCTGCGCGATGTTCCCGAACATACCGTCGTCAGAATAGAAAACGCGGAACAGCGCGATCTCAAGGCTCAGGCCGGCGAAACGGAAAGCGCCGGGAACCCAGGGCCCCAGGAGGGTCATGTAGAGAAAGGCGATGACGCAGAGAATCGGAACGACCCAGCCGGTGGTGCGGCGGATCAGTTCCAGCGCGATGAGCGGCGCGGCAATGGTGAAGACCCAGTCATACCAGCGGAAGGTGCTGGACCGCGCGTAAAAGCTCTCCTCACCGAGGAACAGGTAGAAGACGCAACCGACGGCCAGAAGGCCGATCATTCCGTCGAGGAGGAGGGCCAGCGCGCCGCGCCTCCCCCCCCCGGCCAGGAGAGGCCAGGCCAAGGCCCCGATCACCGCGAAACCGGCGAAATGGATGGTGCTGGCGCGCAATTCGCTCAGCACACCGAAAGTGTTGAGCCAGATGTGCCAGGCCGCCAGCAGCGCCCCGCCCCAGTAGATGAAATGCGCGACGAGGCTTCCCTCGCCGCGCAGATCGCGGTCGTGCCGCAGATCAGCCTTGTCGCTCACGGATCAGGCCGGACGGATGCGCTCGGGGATCGTGACCCCCTTCTCGCGATAGTAGCGCGCAGCGCCCGGATGGACCGGATTGACGATGCCGGCGAGGGCCGTCTGGATGTTGATCTCCTTGGTCGCCGCGTGAATCCCGTTGAGGAACGGCAGGTTCTCGAAGATCGCCTTGGTGACCTCGTAGACGTCAGCCTCCGGCACCGAATCGTTCACGGCGAGGAAGTTCGGTTGCACGATGGTCTGCAGCGGCTGCGGTTGGTTCGGATAGGAATTGGCCGGAATGGTGAAAGGCACGAAGAGGCCGTTGCCGCCATCAGCCTTCTTGGCCTGTTCGGCATTGAACTGCAGCAGCTTGAAGTCGGTCGCGTTGCGGGCGAAGAGCTGGGTGATCGCTGCCACCGGCACGCCGCCGCCCGGGTTTGAGCCATCGACTTGGCCGTTGAGCATGGCCTCGGTGGAGGGGCCGAAGCCGAGGAACACCAGATCGAAGATGTTGGGATCGATGCCCAAATTGGCGAAGATGAACCGGTTGGAGAACTCCGTTCCCGAATTGCGTGCCGACATGGAGAAGCGCTTGCCGCGCAGGTTGAGGATGTCGTCGATCGTGCCGGTCGGGGCGAGGCTGGCCCGCACGACGAAGTGCTCGACATTGCCCCACAGGGCGCAGATTGACCGCACGTTGGACTGCTTGCCGGCCTGCTGAATCGGCCCCGATCCGTCGCGGGCATAGACGCCGAACAGCCCCTGGAGAATGGCGAACTGGGCCTGATTCTCGCGCATAAGGCGGATGTTCTCGCCCGAGCCGGCGGAGGAAATCGCCGACATGTCAATCTGCTTCGCGTTCTGCAGGCGCAGCTTGGCCAGCGTGGCCAGAGCAACGCCAACGGGATAGTAGGTCCCGCCCAACGTGGCTGTGGCGAGGATGTAGTTGCGCGCCTGGGCGCGGGCGATGGACGGTGCTGCGATCAGCCCCGCGCTACCGATAATGAATTGACGACGATCAGGCATCGAACTCCCCGGGTTTGTGTTTATTGACAGACAAGGTAGGGCGAACTGCACGGAAGGCCAATGCCAAATTTTACGCACCGTTTGGCGTCCGGACAACCGCGCTAGCCGGGGGTGGCTTCGGCCTGCACGTCGCCAGCGGCGATCAGGGCGTCGATCTCGGCCGCCGCCAGACCCGCTTCGCCGAGCAGGTCACGGGTATGCTGGCCGAGCCGCGGCGCCGGGCGATGGGGCACCGGCTGGGTCGCCGACCAGGTGCTCGCCGGCTGGATCTTGCGGATCGCGCCCTCGCTCGGATGGTCGACCACCGGCATGAAGCCGACCGCCTGCAGATGCGGGTCCTGCATGATCGATTCGAAGTCGTGCAGCGGCACGAAAGGAATGTCGGCCTTCTCGAGGAGCGCCATCCACTCGGCGGTGGTGCGCCCGGCAAAGGCGGCGGCGACTTCGGCATAGAGCGCATCGATATGGTCGGTGCGCGTCTTGATGGAGGCCAGGCGCGGGTCGGCATCGTAAGCCGCGGCCCGGCCCGTCGCCGTGTAGAAGCTCTTCCACTGCTTGTCGTTGTAGACCAGGGCGCAAATGTAGCCGTCCCTGGTCCGGTAGGGGCGGCGCTCGGGCGACAGCAGGCGCTGGTAACCGCCCTCCCCCAGCGGCGGCTCGAAGGTGAGGCCGCCGAGATGGTCGGCGAGCGTCAGGCCCACCATGGTCTCGAACATGGGCACGTCGACCCGCTGGCCCTCGCCGGTCTTCTGCCGGTGGTAGAGGGCGGCATTGACGGCACCGACCGCAGCGAGGCCGACGATGCGGTCGGCAATGGCTGAGGGCACGTAGCGGGGCGTGCCGTCGCCGGCGCGGGCGATGAGATAGGGCAGCAGCGCCGCCCCCTGGATCAGGTCGTCATAGGCCGGGCGGGCGGCATAGGGGCCGTCCTGGCCATAGCCGAACATGCCGGCATAGATGATGTCGGGCCTGACGCTGCGGACATCGTCATAGCCGAGCCCGAGGCGGGCCATGGCCTGAGGGCGGATGTTGTAGGCGAGGACGTCGGCGCCCTCACAGAGCTTCAGCAGGGCCTGCCGGCCGCCGGCGGTCTTCAGGTCGATGACGATGGACCGCTTGGAGCCGTTGGCGTTGAGGAAGAGCGCGCCCATGCCGTGATGGCGGGCCGGGCCGATATAGCGGACCGGATCGCCGCCGGGCGCCTCGACCTTGATGACGTCGGCGCCCATCTCGGCGAGGACCTGCGTCGCCGACGGGCCCATCATGACGGTCGTCAGGTCGAGGATGCGGATGCCCGCCAGCGGTCCCACGGCGCGGTCCCCGCTCATGTCTTCGGCGAGTAGTCGCGACCCTTGACCAGGCGCGTCGGGCTGTAGGTCATCACCGTCTCGCCGCGCTGGTTGACCACACGGTTGACCGTCTTGACGATGCCGCGACCCGGCTTGCGGGTGGCGCGGGACTCGACCACCTCGCATTCGACATGGATCGTGTCGCCGGCGAAGGTCGGAGCCTCGACATTGAGTTCCATGCCAAGGAAGGAGAGGCCGACGCCCTGGACCACGGTCTGCATCAGCAGGCCCTCGGCGAAGGAATAGACCAGCGCGCCGGGGCACAGGCGCTTGCCGGCGAAGAGCGATTCCTCCTCCAGATATTCGAGGTTGGTGAAGAGCACCTCGACCATGCCGGTGACGCCGACGAAGAGCGTGATGTCGGCTTCGGTGACCGTCCGCCCGATGGTGCGGAACTTCAAGCCGACCGGCGTGTCTTCCCAGCGCAGGCCCAGGCCCACCGTCTTCATCTCGTCCGCCATGGTCTTCTCCCGATCTTTCCCGGCTGTTGCCGAGGTGCTAGTTCACAGTCCAAATTTCGTCAATACGATTAACTTCATCGTATTTGTGATAATAAAGGTCCGCCATGCCCGCCTTCATCACCATCACCCGCGAAGGGCCGACGGCGATCCTCACGTTTGACCGGCCGGGCGCCCTCAATGCCTGGCATGCCCCGATGCGGGCGGAGATCGTGGACGGGCTCGCCGCTCTCGACGCCGATCCGGATGTCAGGGTGGTCATCGTCACGGGTGCGGGCCCCCGCGCCTTCGGTGCCGGCCAGGATCGCGACGAGCCCACCCCCGCCGATGCGGAGATCGAGGCCTGGGTCGCCGGCTGGGGCAGGTTTTTCGTGACCTTCCGGGCCCTGTCCAAGCCGACAATCGCGGCGCTGAACGGCGTCGCCGCGGGCTCCGCCTTCCAGGTGGCGCTGCTCTGCGACTTCCGCGTCGGCCATGATGGCGTTCGCATGGGACAACCCGAGATCCGCGCGGGGATCGCGTCGAGTTCGGGCCCCTGGATCATCGGCTCCGCCCTCGGTCTGGCCGTTGCGACCGACCTCTGCCTTACCGGCCGCATGATGGCGGCGGCGGAATGCCGGCGCCTCGGCCTGTTCAACCGCGAGGCCGAACCCGGCCTGGTGGTGGCAGAGGCGCTGCGCCTCGCCGAAGACCTCGCCGGGCTGTCGCCGCTGGCGCTGGCACTGACGCGCCAGCGGCTGAAGCGCTTCGACGAAGCGGCCTTCGTCGAGACGCTCGCGCTGTGGCCGGCCATGCTTCGCCGCATACGGCAGGCGGGCGGCTGAGCCCGTCTCGGGAGTGCCCCGGCCGTGCCGCGCCATTTCCGACAGTCTCGCGGGACCATCAGCCCATGGTGATGCCGTTGTCCTTCACCACCTTGTCCCAGCGGGCGAGCTCGGCGAGGATATACTGGCCGTAGGCCTCGGGTGTGCTGCCGAGCGGTGTCGTCTGCTGGTCGGCGAGGCGCGACAGGAATTCCGGGTTCTGCAACGCCTTCATCATGGCGCCATTGACCTTCTGCACCACGTCGCGCGGCGTGCCGGCCGGACCGACGATTCCCTGCCAGGCGCCGATCTCGAGATCCTGCAGGCCGAGTTCGGTGAGGGTCGGGATGTTAGGCAGCGCATCCAGACGCTTGGCGCTGGTGACGGCGAGCGGCTTGAGGCGTCCGTCCCTGATGAAGGGCAGCGAGGAATTGATCGTGTCGGTCATGAAGTGGACGCGGCCGCCGGCGAGGTCGACGAGAGCCGGGGCACTGCCGCGATAGGGCACATGGGTGACCTTGGCGCCGATACGGCCGAGGAGGAGCGCCGATCCGAGATGGGTGATCGAGCCATTGCCGGTCGAGGCATAGGACAGTTTGTCGGCGTTGGCCTTCACATAGTCCATGAACTCCTTGACGTTGTTCACCGGCATCTGCGGATGAACCTCGAGGACCATCGGCACCGTGGCGGTCAGTCCGATCGGTACGAAAGACTTCACATCGTAGTTGAGGCGCGGATAGAGGGCCGGGCTGATGGCGATCGCCGAGGTGTTGTAGAAGAGATTGTAGCCGTCCGGCGCCGAGGTGGCGATTTCCTGCGCCGCGATGTTGCTGTTGGCGCCGCCGCGGTTCTCGATGACGATGGACTGGCCGAGATGCTCGGCCATGTACTGGGCGAGCTGGCGCGCCACGATGTCGGTCGGGCCGCCGGCGGCGAAGCCGACCACCATGCGCACCGGCCGGGTCGGATAGGCGCCCTGGGCGACGGCGGGTGCGGCGAGCGACAGGCCGAGGCCGGCCGTTCCGAAGGCGAATGTGCGGCGATCAATCATGGGGTTCCTCCCGTTGGATTGGTGACTGGGATGCCGTTGGCGCTGGTCATCCGGTGGCTTTGGGGGTGGAGGCCATGTCGTGCACGCGGGCATCGACATAGGCGATCTTGTGGCGCTGGACCTTCTCGGTCTCGGTCTTGGGGATAGTCGCGGCGAATTCGACAAAGCGCGGGATCATGAAGGCCGGCAGGCGGCCGTCGAGAAAGGCGAGGATATCGGCCGGCGCGGGCGGCGCGGCCTCGGGGACGACGAGGATCTTGATCTCCTGGCCGAGGACCGCATCCTCGATGCCGACGACGGCGCAGTCGGCGACGCCCGGCATCTTGCGCAGCACCGTCTCGATCTCGACGGGCGACACCATCTCCCCGCCGCGGCGGATCAGTTCCTTGATGCGGCCATGAAAGTGCAGATAGCCGTCGGCGTCGATATGGCCGCGGTCGCCGGTATGGAACCACAGGTTGCGGCAGGCCTCTGCCATCTTGTCCGGCTGGCGCCAGTAGCCACTCAGGATGATTCCGGGCGCCCGCGGGCGCACCACGATCTCACCCTGGGCGCCGGCCGGCACTTCCTGGTCCTCGGCGTCGACGATGCGCACGTCCATGTCCGGGCGCAGACGGCCGCAGGATCCGATGCGGGTCGCGCCTTCCGTGTTGATCGAGACGAAGCCGCCGATCTCGGTCATGCCGTAGAGCTCGCGCACCGCAAAACCGAAGCGCTGCTCGACCTCGCGCCAGACTTTTTCCGGGGCGCCGCCACCGGTGCAGAAGCGCAGGCCATGGTCGCGGTCCTCGCCATGGCGCGATGCCAGGATCGACAGGATCGTGCCGACATAGGTGAAGCAGGTGGCGCGGAAGCGCCGGGCGTCGGCGAAGAAGGACGAAGCGGAGAATTTCTCGCGCAGGATCAGGGCATAGCCGACCTCGAGCGCCGACATCACCGCATACATCTGCGGGTTGGCGTGGAACAGCGGCAGGACCACCATGCAGCGGTCCCCGGGGCGAAAGCCGAGGGCCGACACGATCTCGGCACCGGCGGCCAGATAGGCGGCATGGCTGTTGACGACGCCCTTGGGCAGGCCCGTGGTCCCCGACGTGTACATCATCGTCGCGGGCGCCAGCGGCGGCAGGCTGACCGCGACCAGTGCGGATCCCGGCCTGTTCGCCATAAGCGCGGCATCGTCGGCGAGTTCCAGCAGCGGGATGCCGAGAAAGGCGCCCTGCCCCGCCGCCCCCCTGGCGGCGAGAAAGGCGCGGTCGGCGACGACGAGCTTCGCCTCCGATTGCGCGACGACATAGGCGAGGCCGTCGCCGACCAACTGGATGTTGATCGTCACCGCCACCGCCCCGGCGAGGTTGATGCCGAACCAGGCGACCAGGAAGCCGGCGCTGTTGCCGGCGATCAGCGCCACATGGTCGCCGGGCGCGATGCCACGGGCCTGCAGCGCCGCGCCGAAATGGCGGGCCGCGGCATGCACGTCGCCGAAGGACCAGTCGCCCGCATCCGTGACCACGAAGACGCGGTCGGGATGGGCTGCGGCGTTGCGGGCAAGGAGGTCGGTGATCATGGGGCGGCGAGGAAACGGGTCAGGTATTTGCCGATGGTGTTCTTGAGGATTTCCGCCGAGCCGCCGGCGATCTCATAGGCCTTGGCATCGCGCAGGAAGCGGCCGAAGGGGGCGTTCTCCATGACCCCATAGGCGCCGCAGACCTGCACGGCGAGGGAGGCGACGTCGGTGGCGACCTTGGCCGCCTTGAGCTTGGCGGCGCTGGCATAGCGGTCCTGGTCGATCCCGGCATCGAGCGCCTCGGCGGCACGGTAGACGAGAAGGCGTGCCGCCTCGATCTCGGCCAGCATGTCGGCGAAATACCACTGGATCCCCTGGAACTCGATGACGCGCTGGTCGAAGGCCTTGCGCTTGCCAACGAAGGCGAGCGCCGCGTCGAAGGCGGCCCGCGCGATGCCGATGCTGATGGCGCCGGCCAGGGTGCGCGAATAGTTGAGCGTGCCGACGGCCTGGCGGACGCCCTTGCCCTCGACGCCGATCAGCGCGTGATCGGGCAGCCGCACCCGGTCGAGCACCAGGTTGACATGCGGGCCGTTGCGCAGGCCGAAGGTCGCCGAATTGGTGCCGATATAGGACGACAGGCCATCGAGCCCCGCCGGCACGGCGAAGGTCGACACCCCGACCGGCGTCTCGGCGAGGATGATGAAGAATTCGGCGGCCGAGCCCGAAGTGATGAAGGACTTCTCGCCGGTCAGCAGCCAGCCCTCGCCGTCGCGCACCGCCTTGGTGTCGAGGCTGCGGATGTCGCTGCCGTGGTTGGCCTCGGTCAGCGCATAGGAGGACAGGAGCCCCCGGCCGAACTGCGGCAACCACTCCTCCTTCAGCGTCTCGTTGCCGAAGGTGCGGATGATGGTCTGGGCCTGGAAGATGGTGATCAGCGAGATGCCGACGGCGGCGCTGGCATAGGACACCTCCTCGAAGACCGCGGCCGCATGGCCATAGGTGAGGCCGGCGCCGCCACGCTCGACCGGCAGGGCGACGGCATTGTAGCCGGCCTTCGCCATGGCCTTCAGGATATCGCGCGGATAGACGTCGCGGCGGTCGATGTCATCGGCCTGGGGGACGATCTCCCGGCGCGCGAAATCGCGGATTCCCGCCACGTAATCCGCATCGATAGTGGCCGGCCAGAGGTCCATCCGCTCCCGTTTCCCCGATTTTTCTTGTTGCGGGCAAACTGGCAGGCCGGGAAATATTCGTCAATTTGATTTTGTTCATCACATATGCGATTTACTGCGGCGAGAGGTGCCCATGCCGAGGCCGCGCAGAGCATTCGACACCGGAGGCGTGAAATCCGCGACGCGGGTGCTGGCGCTGTTCGAACTCTTCGACCGGCTGGAACGGCCGGCCAGCGTCACCGAGATCGCCCGTGCGCTCGCCATTCCGCAGTCGAGCACCTCGATGCTGGTCAACAGCCTCATCGACCTCGGCTATCTCACCGCCCTGCCCGACCGGCGCGTGCAGCCGACACCGCGGGTCTCGATGCTCGGCCGCTGGGTCGACGGGCGCATCACCGACGGCCGCGTGACGCGGCTGATGCGGGAACTGGGCGAGGAAACCGGCGAGACCATCCTGCTTGGCATCGCCAGCGACATCCATGTCGTCTACATCGCCGTCATCCCGGCGACGCGGGCCATGCGCCTGCACATTCCCGCCGGCACGCGCCGCCCGATCGCCGCGTCCGGCATGGGCCTGATGCTGCTCTCGGCCATGGACGAGGACGAGATCGCCCGCCGGATCGCCCGGGTGAACCGCGTCGCGGAGCCGGAAGCGCCGCAAGTCGACATGGCGGCGGCCCTGGCCGAGATCGGCGCCATCCGGACGAAGGGCCATGCCCTGTCGGCGAGCCGCATCGTGCCCGGCGCCGGCATCGTCTGCATGCTGCTGCCGACGGCCGACCGGTCGCAGCCCATGGCCATCGGCATTGGCGGCCAGGCCTTCGAGGTGGTGGAGAAGGAAGCGGCCTTCGCGGCGCTGCTGCGGGGCAAGATCGCCCGCCATTTCGGCGCGACGGAAAGCGCGTGAGTCCCTGGTCGACGGGGAACTGGTGCCGGCGGAGAGGATCGAACTCCCGACCTTCGGTTTACAAAACCGCTGCACTACCGCTGTGCTACGCCGGCATGGAAGGCGTCGGCGAGACGCGTCCCTGAAGCCCGCCTTCTAGCGCCAAGGCGCGGCGATTTCAAATCGTCCCTCGGGGTTTTGTGGACGGTGGGACCGACACCCGGAACCGGCGCCTTCACGCGCAATTAACCAATCCCGCGCCTTATGGTCGCCCAAGTTCTTTGGCTTAAGCTTCCCGATCATTCGGTCGGTTCGCCTGCGCCGCGCCCCCGGGGGTTGCGCGAGACAGGCCTGCCGGCGCATTTTCGGGGGACCATGTGCCCAGGCATTTCGAGGCCCCTGCGTATGCGTAACCCGACCCGCGACCCATCCGGCCCGCCAGCCGACCGCGTCAAGCCGGGCGGGCCGCGTTTCCCGTGGCTGACAGTGCTCGCCCTGTCCGCCGGCGTCGCAGGCCTGGCCACCCTCTCGCTGCGCGGCGACAAGGGCGATGTCGCCAAGGCGGCGATCGCAACGATCGAAACCGCCGGCCTCGCCGATCCCCGCCCGGCCTTCGCCGCCCTCGGCGCCTTCGCGCCGCTCCTCGACCCGTCGCTGTCGCTCGGCGGCAAGCCGGCGACCCTTGGGCAGAACCAGCCCCTCCCCGGCCATTGGCAGCCCGCCGCTCCCGCCGTCGTGGCGCGGGCCGGTTCGGCCGAGGCGGCGCAGCCGAATGTCCTCGCCCTCGCCAGCCTGCCGGGCCGCGATGCCGGTCTTCCCACGGTCAGCAGCCTCATCCAGCCGGCACCGCTGCCGCCGGCCCGGCCGGACCCGCAGGCCGCCATCGGCCTCGACGGTCCGGACACGACCATGGTCGCGCCGCTGCCGCTACGCCGCCCCACCCAGGCGCCCGCCGCCGGCACGCCGGAGACACCGCGCACCGCCGCCCGGCGCGGCGAGCGCGAAACGGCCGCCGCCCCGGCCGCGCAGCCGGACGGACGGAACTTCTTCGAGCGCATCTTCGGCGCCCGCCGCGAGGCCGATGGCCCGCAGCTCGCCTATGCCCCGTCCAGCGGCGGCGCCGTGGACAGCGGCACCGGCCATGGATCTTTCGGTGGTAATCTCGGCCTGAGCTTCCCTGGCCTGTCGGCCCCGAAGCCGCCGATGGGCGTCGCGATCTATGATATCGGCTCGCGCATGGTCTACCTGCCCAATGGCGAGCGGCTGGAGGCGCAGTCCGGCCTCGGCGAGATGCGCAACGACGTGCGCTTCGCCCATGTGCGAATGCGCGGCCCCACCCCGCCTCATACCTATGACCTTGTCGAGCGCGAGGCGCTTTTCCACGGCGTGCGCGCCATCCGCCTCCACCCGGTCGGCGGCAGCCAGGCGATCCACGGCCGTGCCGGTCTCCTCGCCCACAATTACCTGCTCGGACCCAGCGGCGATTCCAACGGCTGCGTCTCGATCAAGGACTATGACCGCTTCCTGCAGGCCTATCTGCGCGGCGAGATCCGCCGGCTGGTGGTGGTTCGCAACCGTTCCGAGGCGGTGCAGGCGGTGGCGCGGGCCAACCTCCAGGTCTCCCAGCGCTGAGCGAAAGGCCAGCGGTCACATTGATGTGACAAGGGCTGGACGCCTGCGACATTCTGGCAATGTAATCGCGGGCGCATGATGGCTGCCGTGGCTGTCGTTCGACCTGCTGCCGGAGGAAAACCCATGACCAGAATCAACCGCCGCACCGCCCTCGCCGCGGGTGCCGCGACGCTCGCCGCCCCCGCCTTCCTGAGCGCGTCGACCGTGCCGCTCTTCGCCCAGGCCGCCGCTGCCGCGGCCCAGGCGCCCGGGTTCTACAAGTACAAGGTCGGCGACATCACTGTCACCGCCATCAATGACGGCTTCTTCGCCCGCCCGGTCGAGGGCTTCGTCCGCAATGCCGAACTGCCCGCCGTCCAGGAGGCCCTGGGCGCCGCCTTCCTGCCGACCAATGCCGTGCCGATCCCCTTCAATACCCTGGTGGTTGAGACCGGCGGACGACTGGTCCTGCTCGACACCGGCAACGGCAATGTCGGCGCCCCGACCTCCGGCACCTGGATGGCGAATTTCCGCGCCGCGGGCTTTGATCCCGCCAATGTCAATGCGGTGGTCATCAGCCATTTCCACGGCGACCACATCAACGGCCTCCGCCTGCGGGACGGCACCGCCGTGTTCCCCAATGCCGAGATCTCGGTCCCGGCCCCGGAATGGGCCTTCTGGATGTCGGACGAGCGCATGAATGCCGCGCCCGAGGCCATGCGCGGCGGCTTCCAGAACGCCCGCCGCGTCTTCGCGCCGATCGCCGCCAATGTGAAGCGCTTCGAGCCGGGCGCGGAAGTCGCCCCGGGCATCACCTCGGTGGCGGCCTTCGGCCATTCCCCGGGCCATACGGTCTTCGTGGTCGCGTCGGGCACGGCCAAGCTGACCTATATGGCGGATACCAGCAACCACCCCGCCCTCTTCGTGCGCAATCCCGACTGGTCGGCGGTCTTCGACATGGACGCCGATGCGGCGCGGGCCACCCGTCGGCGCCTGCTCGATATGGCGGCGAGCGAGAAGAGCCGCGTGCATTTCTATCACGCGCCCTTCCCCTCCAACGGCTTCATCGCCAAGGACGGCAACGGCTTCCAGCTCGTCCCGGCGCAGTGGACGCCGTCGATCTGACAGCGGCTCGGCTTATCAGACCTGGAGAGGCCCGCCCGACCGGCGGGCCTCTTTCGTTCGGGCGGTCCTCGCCTTCCTTGACAGCGCGCGCCGCGACAGCGCATTCATGAGGCTTCGCGACGGCGGCCGTTCCAATACGGGGCGGCCACGGGAATGCGGTGAGCGGCGAGCCGAGAGGCGCTCCGCAAGGCCGCAGCTGCCCCCGCAACTGTAAGCGGCGAGCCCTTCCCCAGATGCCACTGAGGCCGCCGGCCTCGGGAAGGCGGGACCGGGCGACGACCCGCGAGCCAGGAGACCGGCTGCCGCGACGTCACTGTCCGACCGTGCGGGATGGCGCGTTCGGGAGCGGTTCTCTCCGCTTGATCCGTGACACCGAATGTCGCGGATTCCCACGAGGTCCCTCCCCGGACTTGGTGTCTCCGCGACCCACGTGGTCCCGCGCGGAGTACCGCCATGTCGTTCTCGTCCCGTCCCTCGGCGATCCAGCGCGGTCTGCGCTCCGGCCTCCTCGCCGCCGGCGCCGTCGCCTTCTCCCTGCCCGCCCTGGCCCAGCAGCGGCCGGCGGAACTGCCGGAAATCACCGTCTTCGGCGCCAGCAACGTGCCGCTGGAGGCCCCGCGCGTCGGCGCCTCGGTCAGCGTCGTCACCGCCGAGGACATCGCCAACCAGGGTGCCGCCTCGGTTCCCGACGTGCTGCGCCTGGTGCCGGGCGTCGCCGTCAGCCAGAGCGGCACCCCGGGCGGTCTCACGCAGGTGCGCATCCGCGGCGCCGAGGCCCGCCACACCCTCGTCGTCATTGACGGCGTCGCGGTGAACGATGTGGGCAACGGGGACTTCAACTACGCCGACTTCCCCGTCGCTGACATCAAGCGCATCGAGGTCATTCGCGGCCCGCAATCAGGCCTGTACGGCTCCAACGCCCATTCCGGCGTCATCAACATCATTACGAAGTCCGGCCGCGGCCTCGCCACGCCGGAGGCCACCGTGCAGATCGAGGGCGGCTTGCTCAGAACTGCGCGCGGCTCGGCTTCAGTGCGTGGCCAGCGTGGCAACGTCTATGGCGCCCTCAACATCCAAGGCACCCTCACAGACGGCTACAATCCCTCCCGGACCGGCACCGAGCGCGATGGGTCGCATGCCGTGACGGCCAGCGGCCGCTTCGGCGCCATCCTCAGCGACATCCTCGAGGTGGACGCTAACTTCCGCGTGGCAAACCGTTCCGCCCGCTATGACGGGTTCGGCTTCCCCGCCGGCGCCGTCTTCTCGGAGCTCGTCGACCAGCCGAACCGCGCCTTCTCCGACTCGATCCAAGGGCGGATCGGCGCCACACTGAAGCTGATCGGGGGGCGCTGGACCCACAGCTTCGCGGTTACAGGCTTCCAGCAACGGCAGCGGGATTTCGATCAGTTCGGCCCCTCGTTCTCATCGACGGGCGAACGCCTCGGCGCAACCTACCGCAACGCCCTGCGCTTCGACACGCCGGGCTTTCTCGGCGCCAGCCATACGGTCGTGGCCGGCATCGACTTCCAGCGCGAGACCTACCGCTACACCGACACGTCCAACGCCGAGTGGGTCGACGGTCGGAGTCGCCAGCGCGTTGGTGTCCTCGGCGAATGGCTGATCGACCTGCCGACGGGAACATCGCTCTCCAACGCCGTGCGGCACGACTGGAACAACGCCTTCGCCAATGCCTTCACCTGGCGCAGCACCGTCTCCCAGCGCTTCGAGACGGGAACGCGGCTGCACGCGTCGGTCGGTCGCGGCTTCACCGCGCCCACCTTCTTCCAGCTCTACGGCTACACGCCTTCCTCCTTCGTGGGCAATACGAACCTGAAGCCCGAGAGTTCGCTGGGTTGGGATGCGGGCGTCGAACAGACGCTCCTGGGCGGCAAGCTGGTCGCCGACGTTACCTATTACGACACGCGGCTCAGCAACGAGTTCACGACGCTCTACCTTTCCGGGGGACGCAGCAGCTCAGTCAACGCACTGACCTCGACGCGGCGCAACGGCGTCGAGGTCACCGTGACCGCCAAGCCCGTCGGCTGGCTGTCGCTTTCCGGGACCTACACCTATTTCACCGGGCTCGACGGCAACGGCCTGCTTCCCATCCGCCGGCCGAACCACGCGGGAAGCCTCTCGGCGACCGCGCACTTCCTGGACAACAAGGCGCGGCTGACCGTCTCGGTCGTCCACAACGGCCGGATGCGCGACAGCCGCTTTGACGTAAGCTACAACCCGAGTTCGGTTTATCTCGGGTCCTATACACTCGTGGGCGCGCAACTGACTTACGACGTAAACACGAGGACCACCGTTTTCGCACGGGCCGAGAACATCCTCGGGCAGCGTTATGAAGAGATCTGGTCCTATCGCGGCGGACCGTTCCAGGCCCTCGCCGGCATGCGGGTGAAGCTCGGCGAATAGCGGGGATCTAAACCGTTTCGCATCGCAGCCTTGCCGCGCCCCCGTCGACAGGGGCGTGGCTTTCGGCCAGTCTCCGGACCTCAAGAGCGGGCGGCAAGGCCCGACATATCGGGAGGATGACATGTCGCAGCGGATCGCAATCGTCACGGGCGCCGGATCGGGCATCGGCCGGGCCTCGGCGCTGGGCCTCGCCAAGGCCGGCTATGCGGTGGCGGTGGCCGGACGGCGCCGGGACGAGCTGGAGAAGACCGTGGCCATGGCCGCCGGCGCCACGGTCATCGCCGTGCCGACCGACGTGTCGGACGAGGCCTCCGTCGCCGCCCTGTTCCAGACGGTGAAGGAGCGCTTCGGCCGTCTCGACGTGCTGTTCAACAATGCCGGCATGGGCGCCCCGGCGATCCCGATGGACCAGCTCTCGGTCGCCCAGTGGAAACAGGTCGTCGACGTCAACCTTACGGGGTCCTTCCTCTGCGCCCGCGCCGCCATGGCGATGATGCGCGCCCAGAACCCCAAGGGCGGCCGCATCATCAACAACGGCTCGATCTCGGCCTATGCGCCGCGCCCCTATTCGGCGCCCTATACCGCCACCAAACACGCCGTGCTCGGCCTCACCAAGGCGATCTCGCTGGACGGGCGCGCCGACCGCATTTCCTGCTCGCAGATCGACGTCGGCAATGCCGCCACCGAGATGACCGAGCGCATGACGGCGGGCGTGCTGCAGGCCGATTTCTCGGTGAAAGTCGAGCCGCGCATGGACGTTCGCCATGTCGCCGAGGCGGTCGTCCATATCGCCAACCTGCCGCTGGACGTGAACATCCTGACCATGACGGTGATGGCCAACGACATGCCCTTCGTCGGCCGCGGCTGAGGCGAGCGGAGGCGCAGGAAGAGCCTCACCCGCGTCAGGCCGTCTCCGCCCTCAGCCAGGCGAGATAGTCGGCGTCCCCGCCGGGGACGTCGATGACGAGGAAGGCCGGCGTGTCGTAGGAATGGGTCGCGCGGAAGTGCCGGCGCGCCGGCTCCAGCAAAGCCCGGACGGTCTTGATGATCATCACCACCTCGTCCGCCCGCTCCACCCGGCCCTGCCAGCGGTAGACCGAGCGCATCGCCGGCAGGATGTTGACGCAGGCCGCCAGCCGCCGCTCGACGAGATCGGAGCCGATCGTCTCAGCCTCGACAAGGCTTGCCGCCGTCGTATAGACCAGCACCACGTCGTCCGGCCCTTCGGTCCGCGTCATATCCACATCCCCGTTCCGATCGGTCGCCCGTCATGCCGGATCATCGACCCGACCCGAAGAAGATCGCCTTCGTCGCCTCGCCGGCGGCGGAAGCGCAGGAGGCCTGCCAGCGCCTCATCGCCCGCTACGGCAGCGTGCCGGGCGACGAGGCCGAAATGGTCGTCGCCCTCGGCGGCGACGGTCTGATGCTGCAGACGCTGCATAAATACATCTCCACCGGCAAGCCGATCTACGGGATGAACCGCGGCTCGGTCGGCTTCCTGATGAACGAATATGCCGAGGATGGCCTCGTCGAGCGCATCTGGAACGCCGAGCGCTCGTTGATCCACCCGCTGATCATGACGACCGTCGACATCCATGGCGAAAGGCAGGATGCGCTGGCGATCAACGAGGTCTCGCTGCTGCGCCAGACCTCGCAGGTGGCGAAGCTTCGCATCAGCGTCGACGGGCACGCCCGCATGGACGAGCTGATCGCCGACGGCGTGCTGATCGCCACCCCAGCCGGGTCGACGGCCTATAACCTCTCCGCCAACGGCCCGATCCTGCCGCTCAACGCCACCCTGCTCGCCCTCACGCCGATCTCGCCGTTCCGGCCCCGCCGCTGGCGCGGCGCCCTGCTGCCCGACCGGGTGGCGATGACGATCGAGGTGCTGGAATCGGCCAAGCGACCGGTCAGTGCCACGGCCGACCATTACGAGGTGCGCGACGTCGCAACGGTATCGGTGGCCATGGACCGCACCCGATCCATGATCCTGCTGCACGATCCCGGCCATTCGCTGGACGAACGGATCCTGCGCGAACAATTCGGCGCCTGAGGCGGCTGCCTGCCATCAGCCTTAACGGGGCGCTAACGCCCGTCCCGTACAGTGGTTGGCGATGATCCGCATCGACTTCAACCGGCTGCGATTCCTGGTGATCGACGACAACGCGCATATGCGCCGGATCGTCAGAACCCTGCTGCACGGCTTCGGTGCCCGCGAGGTCTACGAGGCGGAAGACGGTGCGGCCGGCCTCGAGGCCTTCACCCATTACATGCCCGATATCGTCATCACCGACTGGTCGATGCCGATCTTCGACGGCCTGGAACTGACCAGCATGATCCGCCAGCCGGGGGCCAATGCGAACCCCTATGTGGCGATCATCATGCTCACCGGCCACTCCGAGAAGAAGCGGGTGCTGGAATCGCGCGATGCCGGCGTCACCGAGTTCCTCGCCAAGCCGATCTCGGCCAAGGCGCTGTATCAGCGCATCCTCAATGTGGTGGTGAATCCGAGACCATTCATCAAAACCAAAACTTTTTTCGGACCGGACCGCCGCCGCAACCACGGTTCGAGCTATGTAGGCCCCGAGCGCCGCAAGGGCGAGAAGGCCGAGATGATCAAGGTCCAGCCGCTGCTGGACAAGACCAAGAGCTCGATGTGAGGAGGGCGGCATGACGAAGACACCAACGAAAAGCCCTGCCCGCATCGGGGCCAAGGGCGGCCTCGACGAGGCTACCGTCTCCGCCTTCGCCGACCACGAGATCGTCACCCCGAAACGCAACCTGAAGGCTTTCGGCCGCAAGGCGAAGATCAAGGTCGACGAGTTCGGCTTCGACATGGAGGCGATCGAGCGCGCCGAGGCGGCGCTGGCCGATCTTTCCTCCGAGTTCGAAGACTGGATGGCCAAGGAGGTCGAGCGGCTGTCGCGGGCCCGCGACGCGGTGGCGGCCGAGGGTCTCCATGCGGGGACGCGGGGCACCATCTATATCGCTTCCCACGACATCAAGGGCGAGGCGGCGACCTTCGGCTATCCGCTCGCCGGCCGGGTGGCGGAAAGCCTGTGTCACCTGCTCGACGGCATCGCTGACGATGCCCGCGTGCCAGCCGATCTCGTGATGCAGCATGCCGATGCGATCCGCGCCATCGTCCGCGAGAACGCCAAGGGCCACGATCACCCGCTGGCGATGGCGCTGTCGGAGCGTCTCGGCGAGGCAACGACGCAGATGCTCGTCACCATCAACGGCGCGCCGTCCATCGCGCCATAAGGCCCCTGCCCCCCGCCCCGATGAGGCCGTCCTCAGGCCGCGGCCACCATGGGGAAGGCGACGGCCTCATCCTCCAGAGCCTCGTTGCCGGCGATCAGATCGCGGGTGAAGGCGCGGGCCTCGTCGCGGGCCGCCTCGGCAGCGAAGCGGCGGAGCTGGGCGAGAAGCTGGTCGAGATCGCCGTCGGCGAGCGGCGCATAGGCCGTCAGGACCCGCTCGACCATGCGGCGGCGCAACTGGGGATGACCGCCGCGCTGGGCGCTGCCACCATCCTCGTGCCAAGCGTCGAGGGCGGCGCGGAAGGCCTGCCAGGTCGAAGCAGGCAAGCCTGCCTTGTCGTAGAGAGCACGGAAGCCGGCGCCGCGGCGGTCGTGGACGAGGCCGGAAGCCTGGCGGAGCGACAGCCCGGCGAGTTCGGCCAGCGCCTCTTCGAACAGCCGGACATTGCCAGACAGCAGCGCCCGCAGCACGAGGCCCGTGGAGAGCTGGCCGGACTGGCGCAGGTGGCGCACCAGCGGGCTCAGCCCGTCGCTGCGGCAGGCGGCAGCAATGGCCACGGTGGCCTTGTCGGAGGCTTCGCGGGCGACGCGGTTGGCGCGATCCTCCGGCAGCCAGGCACGGCCGGCGACGAAGGCGGACAGGGCCGAGGAGAGCTTGACCACCAGGGCCTGGCGCGCGCCGGGAGAGAGGTCTTCGCGGGCGAACAGCGCCTCGCGGATGTCCGGGTCCTCGCCGAAGCGCTCGATGATACGGTCGATGGAGAAGGCCGGCAGGTCGGCATTGTCGAGGGCGACCACGGCGAGGCAGGCCTCGAGGCAGCCGACCTCGGCGATGGCGGCCGCCACCGGCGCCGGCACGTGAGCGCGGCGGGCGACAGCATATTGAACCTGCGGCTCGCCGCCGCCGACGAGGTCGACCAGTTCGGCGTCGAACAGCAGGGGCGAATGGCGGGCGACGATGGCGGCGATTTCCGGCTGGTCCTGCAGCAGTCCGACGATGACCGTGTGCGGCGCCTCCTCGGAAGTGGCCAGGGCGTCGGCGAGAGCCCGGCGCACCAGCGGCGAGGGATCGTCCATGAGCATGATCATGGCGGCCTCGATCGCCGCCCTGTCATTCCCCGTGAGGTCGGAATGAAGGTAGGCCCGGGCCAGAGCCGAGGTCGCATCAGCCCGGTCGCCGGCGGCGGCAGTCTGGATCCAACGCAGGAAGTGACGAACGATCATCGGGCGCGCCTGAACCGAGGCAAGAAACTGAAAGAGGGAAGCTTTTTGCTTCCTGCCAGCAGACTAGGGCGCCCCGCTTAACAAAGCGTTCACCATGGACCTTAAGTGAAAATTGAGCCGTCGGTGTTGCTAGCGGCGCACGTCCGGGCGCAGAAACCCGGCGAGGTCAAGCGGCTGACCGCGACGCGGCTGCTGCTCCTGGAGCGGGACGAAGGGACCGCCGAGGGCAGCGCGCGCGGTGCCGGCGGGCAGGCCAACGGGGCCGTTACCCGCCGCTGGCGAGGTAAGCGCGGTGGTCAGTTGGACCTGGCGCGAGGCGCTCGCCGCATCGCGCCCGAGCGCAGTCCAGGTGGCTGCCACGAAGGCGTTGATCGGCCCGTTGCCGCCGGAGAACAGCGAGTGGAAGGGCCGTGTCGGATCGGCATTGATGCGCGGGACCGCCGACCAGGAACTCGCCTGCTCCTGGGCGCTGGTCGCCGCCGCAAGGGTCGTCTGCCCCGCGGCCGTTGCAGCCGGGGGTGCACCGGCGACCGCCGTTGACTGGCCCGAAGCCAGCACCTGATAGACCTCGGCGACCGTGCGCGGCCGGCCCTGGTCGAAGAAGATGCGGCGGTTGGCGCCAGCCGCATCCGGGAACATCAGCGCGGCGCTCGCCTGCGGATTGGCCTGGTTGGCGTTGATCAGCCGCGCCGCGCCGCCGGAACCGAGGAAATGCGCCATATAGAGTTCGCCCTCGGTGGGGTCCCGGCCCGTGGCGCTGCGCAGATCGGCGGCATTGCGGTTGGTGAAGGCGCCAGCCATCAGGGCGGCGACGGCGGGATCGTCACGCAGGGCCAGGATCTGCTGGCGCGCCGTGGGGTCAGCGACCGTCGGGCGGCCGCTGGCGTCACGGCCGATCTGCTCGGCGAAGCGGCCGAGGCCGAGATTGCGCCCCTCGTCCCGGACCATGGTGAGCCAGGTCGAATCGATGAACTGGTAGAGACCGCGGGCGCTGGAGGTCGAGGCCTGGGCGGTCGGCTGAAGGCTCGATTCGCGGCGCGCTGTGCGCAACAGGTAGTCGAAACCGGCGCCGGTCTTCTGCGCCGCCGCCTGGATGGCCGAGACAACACGGCTCACGCCGGCCTCGGTCGCCGAGGTCGGGCGGCTCTGCGGTTCGGCGGATGAGCGGAAGAGAAACATCTCGGCTATGTCCCCTGTCGGGAGGAGTCACCGGGCAGCGTCCTCCATTATGGTAAACGAATTCGTAACGACATGACCCAAGGGGATGCCTCATGACGGCCACGACCCTCATCACCGACGACAGGCGCCATCCGCGCGGCGGCATCTATTTCGACGATTTCGCCGTCGGCCAGCTCATCCGGCACCGCATCACGCGCTCGGTCACGCAGATGGACAACGTGCTGTTCTCGACGCTGACCATGAACCCGCAGCCCCTGCATATCGACCGGCAGTTCGCGGAGGCCTCCGAATGGGGCCAGCCGCTGATGAATTCGCTGTTCACCCTCGGCCTGCTCATCGGCATTTCGGTGCCGGACACGACCAATGGCACGCTCTTCGCCAATCTCGGCATGACCGACGTCAAGTTCCCCCATCCGCTCTTCGAGAACGACACGATCCATTGCGAGAGCACGGTGACGGCGACGCGCGAATCCAAATCGCGCCCGACCATGGGCGTCGTCGAGTTCCATCACCGCGCCTATAACCAGCACGACAAGCTGGTGGCGGAATGCACAAGGCAGTCCCTCGTGCTGAAGCGCGGGGCTTGAGGCCATGCGCTCGCTGCTGTTCGTGCCGGCCGATTCGGAGAAGAAGCTCGCCAAGGGGCTGGAGAGCGGCGCCGATACGCTGATCCTCGACCTTGAGGATTCTGTCGCGGCCGCCAACAAGCCGCTGGCGCGGGAGACAGCGCGCGCTTTCCTCGCAGCCCACGCGCCGCGCAAGGACCGGCCGCGACTCATGGTCAGGATCAATGCGCTCGACACCGGCCTGACCGATGCCGATCTCGACGCCGTGGTCGCGGTGCGGCCCGACGCCGTCATGCTGCCGAAATCCGAATCCGGCCGCGATGTCGCCCATCTCGACGCCAAGCTGACGGCGCGCGAGGCGCTGGCCGGCCTGCCCGAAGGCGGCATCACCATCACGGTCGTGGCGACCGAGACGGCGAAGGCGATCTTCACCCTCGGCACCTACCAGGGGGCCAGCCCCCGGCTGACCGGGCTCACCTGGGGCGCGGAGGACCTGTCGGCGGATATCGGCGCCGAGACCAACCGGGCCGAGGACGGACGCCATACCGAGCCGTTCCGACTCGCCCGCGCGCTCTGCCTGATGGGGGCCGTCGCCGCCGAGGCGCAGCCCATCGATACGGTCTTTCCCGCCTTCCGCGATCTCGACGGTCTCCGGCGTGAATGCGAGGAGGCGCGCCGCGACGGGTTCACCGCCAAGATGGCGATCCATCCGGCGCAGGTGCCGGTAATCAATGCCGTCTTCACCCCGACAGAGGCGGCCATCGCCGCGGCACGGGCGGTGGTCGCCGCCTTTGCCGCCCAGCCGGCGGCCGGCGTGGTCAATATCGGCGGCGAGATGTTCGACCGGCCGCACCTCACCCGCGCCGAGCGGCTGCTGAAACGCGCGGGGCAGTAAGCGCGGATACTGTCGCAACACTCGCAGGAATGCCCCACCCGTACCCTCGCGGCACGGGCAAAGCCCTCACTCCGCCGCCAGCACCAGATCGTCGCGGTGGATCATCTCGGCGCGGCCCTTGTAGCCGAGCACGGCCTCGATCGCCCCCGAACTCTTGCCGATGATCTGGACCGCCGCCACCGCGTCATAGGCGACGAGGCCGCGGCCGATCTCGGCGCCATCGGGCCCGCGGACCACGACGCAGTCGCCGCGCTCGAAGACACCGTCCACCCGGGCGACGCCGGCCGGCAGCAGGCTGCGTCCGAGCCGTAGCGCCCCGACCGCTCCCGCATCCAGCCAGAGGATGCCGCGCGGCTCCAGCGAACCGGCGATCCATTTCTTGCGGCTGGTGACCGGATGGGTGGGGGTGAGGAACCAGGTGCAGGGCCCGCCCGCCTCGATGCGCGCCAGCGGCGCGTCATGCTTGCCGGAGGCGATGACCATGGTGGTGCCGGCGGTGGTGGCGATCTTGCCGGCCTCGACCTTGGTGGTCATGCCGCCGCGCGACAGTTCGGAGGCCGCGCCGCCCGCCATGGCCTCGATCTCCGGCGTGATGCGCGGCACGACGGGTATCAGGACCGCGGACGGGTCCTTCTGCGGCGGGGCGGTATAGAGCCCGTCGATGTCGGAGAGCAGCACGAGACAGTCGGCGCCGACCATGGTGGCGACGCGGGCGGCAAGGCGGTCATTGTCGCCGTAGCGGATCTCGTCGGTGGCCACGGTGTCGTTCTCGTTGACCACGGGCACGGCACGCACCGCGAAGAGCGTCTCCATCGTGTTGCGGGCATTGAGGTAGCGGCGGCGTTCCTCGGTGTCGTGCAGGGTGACGAGGATCTGACCGGCGACGATGCCGTGGCGGCCGAGCACCTCCGACCAGGCCCGGGCGAGCGCGATCTGGCCGACCGAGGCCGCCGCCTGGCTCTTCTCCAGTTCCAGCGGCCCCTTGGGCAGTTTCAGGATGGTGCGCCCCAGGGCGATAGCCCCGGAGGAGACGACCAGGATGTCGGCGCCGCGGGCGGCGTGGCGGGCGAGATCGGCACCGAGCGTGTCCAGCCAGGCCTGGCGCAGCGCGCCCTTCTCCCCGTCGACGAGCAACGAGGATCCGACCTTCACGACGATGCGGCGGAAGGCAGCGAGCGCGGGCGTTGCGGCAGGAGCAGTCATCGGACCAGAAGGCAAGATCCGCCGCGGGCTACGGCGGGTCCGGGTTCTTAGACGAGGAGGACGGGGCGAGGCAATCGGGACGGCCATCAGAGCCCTTGTCCAGGCCTGTCATCCACCACGAGCCCCCACACCCGGCCTTAGGCCGACCTCTCCCCGCCGCCGGGGAGAGGTGAAGGGGGAGACGCCGCCCGTGCCCGCTCAGTTGCCGGTCGGCACCCGCTCCTCGATGCCGCGGATGTAGAAGTTCATGCCGAGGATCTGCTGGTCGGTCAGGACCCCGTTGCCGCCGCACTCCACCGTCTGGCCGTCCTGGCGCACGACCGGGCACCGGAAGGGATGCAGCGTGCCGGCCTTGATGGCGGCCTCGGTGGCCTCCGCCATGGCCTTCACGTCGGGCGGCATGTTCGTGTAGGGGGCCATCTGGACCATGCCGGTGTTCAACCCGCCCCAGACGTCGCCGGAGGCCCAATTGCCATCCAGCATGGCCTGGACCCGCTGGACGTAATAGGGGCCCCAGTCGGCGATGATCGCGGTGAGCTGCGCCTTGCCACCGAAACGGATCATGTTGGAGTTCTGGCCGAAGGCGAAGATGCCGCGCTGTTCGGCGATCTGCATGGCGGCAGGGGAATCGGTGTGCTGGGCGATGATGTCGGCGCCCTGGTCGGCGAGCGCCCGCGCGGCATCGGCCTCCCGGCCCGGATCGAACCAGGCATTGGCCCAGACGATGCGGATCTTCATGTCGGGGCGGACCGACTGGGCGCCGAGCATGAAGGAGTTGATGCCGGAGAGCACTTCGGGGATCGGGAAGGCGCCGATATAGCCGATCGTGCCGGTCTTCGACATGCGCGCGGCGATCTGGCCGAGAATGTAGCGGCCCTCGTAGAAACGGCCGGCATAGGTGGCGAGGTTGGCGGCGCGCTTGAAACCGGTGGCGTGCTCGAAGCGGACATTGGGATGGCGGCGGGCGACGCGCTCGGTCGGGTCCATGAAGCCGAAGGATGTGGTGAAGATCAGCCGGTGGCCAGTGCGGGCGAGCTGCTCGATGACACGCTCGGCGTCGGCACTGGCCACACGCTCGACGAAGGTGGTCTCGACCCTGTTGCCGAAATGGCGTTCCACCGCCTGGCGGCCGATGTCGTGCTGATAGGTCCAGCCGTGGTCGCCGACCGGACCGACATAGACGAAGCCGATCTTCAGCCGCTCCTGGGCCATGGCGATGCCGGCGCTGAAGGTGGCGCCGATGGCGGCAAGTGCGACTGCGAACAAGGTCCTGCGATTGATCCGTCGATGCATGAAGACGCCCCTTGCGACCATGGCCCATGCGGCCGTGAAAAATGAATGGTGACGCGGCCTGTTGCAGCGATCAAGCCTTTCGGGCGACATGCGACGAAACGGCTCGCGGACTCACGCCATGACTCTTTCGGCCAGCCCTGCAGACCCGCCCAGGCCCGACCGGTTCAAAGACCGGATCCGGGCTCTCTATGAAGACGAGACCGCGCAGGCCCAGCGCTTCCGCTACGGTCTCCTGGCCTTCGACGTGACCACCATCGCCTTCGTCGTGGCCACCAGTTTCCTGCCGCGCCAGGCCGCCATCGAGGTGATCGATTTCGTCATCGGCCTCGCCCTGCTGACTGATTTCAGCGCCAGACTGTGGATCGCCCGCCGGCCCTGGCGCGAGCTGTCCCACCCGCTGACCTGGGCCGACCTGATCGCCATCGTCTCCTTCCTCGCGCCGATCGTCGGCGAGGGCGGCGGCTTCCTGCGGGTGCTGCGGACGCTGCGCCTGATGCGGACCTACCAGCTGGTCAAGCAGCTGCGCGGCGACAGTGCCTTCTTCCGCAAGAACCAGGAGATCATCTTCGCGGCGACCAACCTCTGCGTCTTCATCTTCGTCATGACCGGCATCGTCTACGAGACGCAGCACCGGACCAACCCTGGCATCGCCAATTATGTGGACGCGCTCTATTTCACCGTCACCTCGCTGACGACTACAGGCTATGGCGACATCACCCTGCCGGGCACGACCGGGCGGCTGATCTCCGTGCTGATCATGATCTTCGGCGTGACGCTGTTCCTGCGCCTCGCGCAGGTGCTGTTCCGGCCGACAAAGGTGCGCTTCCCCTGCCCCACCTGCGGCCTGCAGCGGCACGAACCCGATGCCGTCCACTGCAAGGCCTGCGGCACGGTGCTGAACATCCCGAACGAGGATTGATGGCGCCTTCGTGGCGCCCCCCTGTCAGCGGCGCTCGTTGAAATTGCCGCCGCCGGGCGGGCGGGTCATCTTGAACATCTGCTCGGAGCCGACATGGAAATACTGGTCGTAGCCGCCGCGCATGACCGGATGCATCCGACCCGTGTCGACGATCCCGTCCTTGATGAAATCGTCGTTGATATAGATGCCGACGACCTGGCCGATCACCAGGTTGTAGCTGGTGACGCCTTCGAGCGAGGTCAGCGGCACGGTCTGAAGCCACTTGCATTCGAGCGCGGCGGGCGAGGCCTTGACCCGCGGCGCCTTGACATAGACCGAGGGCGCCGCCTCGATTCCGGCGAATTCCATCTCGTTCTCACCGCGTGGCAGCGGCGCCGAGGTGGCGTTCATCGCGTCGCGCAGCTCCCAGGAGACGAAGGAGCAGGTGAACTCGCCGGTCTCCTCGGCGAAGGCCAGGGCATCCTTGCGGCCGCCCGACCCGAAACAGACCATGTGCGGCTTGTCGGAAATGGCGTTGAAGAAGGAATAGGGCGAGCAATTGACCCGCCCGTCCTTGTCGATCGCGGTGATCCAGCCGATCGGACGCGGCGAGACAATGGCCTTGAAGGGATCGAAGGGCAGACCGTGATCGGCGGCGGTGACGTTGTAATGCATGGTCCTCAGCCCTCAGAGATGGGAGACGATGGCGGCCATGTCCGGCCGCGGGCGGTCGTCCGCCTTCGCTGCCGGCATGCCGATATGGACGAAGCCGGCGATCTTCTCCTCCGGCGCCAGGCCCAGATGGTCGAGGACGCGGCGGTCATAGGCCGGCCATTCGGTGACCCAGTTGCCACCGAAGCCGTGGGCCGTCGCCGCATGGAGCAGGTTGAGGCAGACGGCGCCGGCCGACAGGATCTGTTCCCATTCGGGGATCTTCGGATGCGGCGCGGCACGCGCCACCACGGCGATGCAGAGCGGCGCGCGGGTGAAGCGGCCGCGGTCGATCTCAACTTTCTTGGCCTCGACCTCGGCATCGTCGGAACGGACGAGCCGCTCGAGCACCGCGCCGAGGGCCTCGCCGGCGGCACGGTCGATGACAATGAAACGCCAGGGCGCCAGCTTGCCGTGATCGGGCACCCGTGCCGCCATCGTCAGCATGGCATGCAGGGTCGCGGAATCCGGACCCGGCGCCTGCATCAGCGCGAAGGGCGTCGAACGGCGGGTCTTGAGGTGATCGACGAGAACGGTTTCAACGGGCATGCTGATCCTCGCGGGGGGCTCGCGGCTCCCAACTAGGCACATTCCCGGCTTTCGCCAAGGGGACAAAGCGCAGGACTTGACCGCGCGCCGGCCGCGGCCCTAGCTCCCGGAGCCCGGGCGCAGCAAAAAGGCCATAATCGGACGCGAGATGAAGGACGCATGACCCTGGGCCCGAGATCCCTCCCCGCCATCATGGCCCGCGCCGCCGTAGGAGGCCTCGCGGCTGCCGGCGTTCTGGCCTTTGCCGGGGACGCCGCGGCGCAGGGATTCGAGCGCCCGCCGCTGCCGCGCATCTCGGCCTCGCCCCATTCCGACCTGCCACCGATCGTCACCGAGCCGCAGCAGCGGCGGCGGCGACACATGCCGGGCGGCGCGGCGACACCCTTCTTCACCCTGCCCGACGGGGCAACGCCCTTCGCCCCGCAACTGGGCACCTCGCCCGCCCTGATCCCGACCATGCCCGGCCTGCCCGGCAGTCCCGGCCTGCCGCCGCAATTCGCCGACCGCACCGCGGTGGCACTCGACGCCCGCTTCCGCCAGGGCGGGCAATATGTCCGCGACGGCCTGCACTGGCGCATCTTCGCCGACACGCCGGAGGCCAGCGGCGCCTTCGCGCTGGTTGCCGAATCGCGCGACCCGGCGCCGGTCTTCGCGCTGCGGCAGGGCACCTACATCCTGCATGTCGCCTTCGGGACCTTCGCCCAGACCCGCCGGCTGCGCATTGGCAGCGATCCTTATCGCGAGAGCATCGTCATCAATGCCGGGGCCGTCCGCCTCGTCGGCAAGGTCGGAGACAGCCAAATCCGCAATGCCCGGCTGTCCTTCGACATTTTCGCCGGTGGGCTGTTCGAGGGCGGCGAGCCGCGCCTGGTGCTCCGCCAGGCTCCGGCCGGCGATCTCATCGCGCTGCCCGAGGGCACCTATCACGTCGTGTCGATCTATGGCGACGCCAATGCCACGATCCGCGCCGACCTGCGCATCCGCGCCGGCCAGGTGACGGATGCGACGATCCAGCACCGGGCGGCCAATGTCAGCCTCAAGCTGGTGCAGCAGCGTCAGGGCGGCGAAGCCATCGGCAATGCCGCCTGGACAGTGCTCACCCCCGGCGGCGACGTCATCAAGGAATCGATCGGCGCCTTCCCCTCGATGGTGCTGCAGGAGGGCGAGTATCTCGCCATCGCCCGCCACGAGGGCCGCGTCTTCAACCGGCGCTTCAACGTCGAGGCTGGCAAGGATTTGAACGTCGAGGTCGTGGCACGCTGAAGCTGGGCTCTGGCCGCGCTCGCGGTTATGCCGGCCAGAGCGGCGATCCCGGCTAGACCGACCTTTCCAATCGACGCTCCTTGCGCAAAGCCTTGTCCCGGTACATGGCCTGATCGGCATTCTGGGCGGTGACAGAAAGACCCGCCTCGGGGGTGCGCATCGCCATACCGATGGACGCTCGGATGCCTGCCGCTGCCAAGGCACCGCGGACCCGCTCCACGACCGCGCCGGCGCTCTTTGCGTCGCATTCGAT
Organism: Phreatobacter sp.; assembly: GCF_022843985.1. Taxonomy (GTDB): domain Bacteria; phylum Pseudomonadota; class Alphaproteobacteria; order Rhizobiales; family Phreatobacteraceae; genus Phreatobacter. The sequence continues at coordinate 79,671 of NZ_JALHMP010000014.1, forward strand.
GCAGAGGACCATGAACTCATCGCCGCCCGTGCGCGCGACGATGTCAATGCCGCGCACGGCCGCGGAGAGGGCCCGGGCTGCAGTGCGCAGGGCGTCGTCGCCGGCGGCATGACCGGCGAGATCGTTGATGCGTTTGAGGTCGTCAAGATCGACCGCGATGACGCAGGCCGGATGGCCATATCGCCGGCAGCGGCGCTCTTCGAACTCCAGAAACTCCACCCATCCCCGGCGATTGTAGAGGGACGTCAGTTCGTCACGCCGTGCTTGATCCACCGCCCGCTCCAGACGGCGGTCCACGTCCACGGCCTTGAGTTCGGCACGGAGAAGCTCGGAGAGCAGATCAGCGACAAGGCGGATGAACTCGACCTGATCCGTGAGTCCTGGTGATTGGGGCTGCGGATCGATCGCGCAAAGGGTACCGAACAAGACGCCGTCGGAGCTCACCAGGGGGAATCCGACATAAGCGCCGATCGGAATTTGCCGTCCGACTGGCGCTCCGGCATAGGCGTCAACCGCGCTGGACTCCGGGGCGATATTCGGACCAAGTCCCTCCACCATCCGCGAACAGAAGGAGTCCGACCATTTCAGAACGGTGCCTTCTGAGAATCCGTAAGCCCGGTCTTCCGCCGTCAGGACGACCCAGTTATCACCATCGACCCGGGTGACCATCCAGAGGCCCAACCCGAACCGCTCTTGCAGGAACTGCAAGGCGCGACGGGATGCGGAGGCAAAATTCCCAGTGGTGACGTCACTTGTTTGCATGACCATACCCGCGCTCCCAAGCCCCCAGTGGCATGGCAGGATTTCGGTAATTCCTCTCCGTCGCGAAACGAGGAAACTCGTGTCTCGACGAAACTGGCCCGCCTCATTTAGTGAACTGCCGTAGCGGCAGCAACGGACATGACGGTGCCACCTTCATGGCGGCCACCATCGTCAGGAGCGACACCTTTTACGTCCCCCGCGGGGCGGCCGGGTCGGCAGCTTCCGTTGGATGGCGCAGATCCCTGAGCAGTGGCTGACCGCCCTAAGCCGCCGCATGCGCCCGCCGCACGTCCGGCGGCGTCGCCTCGTCCCTCAGTTGCGCCACCAGCGCGTCGAGGCCGAGGGTCTCCTGCGCCTGACTGCCGAAGCGGCGGACCGAGACGGTGCGCTCGGCCGCCTCCTTCTTCCCGACGGCGAGAATGACCGGGATCTTCTGCAGCGAGTGCTCGCGCACCTTGTAGGAGATCTTCTCGTTGCGGAGGTCGGCATCGCCCCTGAGCCCCGCCTTGCGGCAGGCGGCCAGGACCTCGCGGGCATAGTCGTCAGCCTCCGAGGTGATCGGGCAGACGACGACCTGTTTCGGCGCGAACCAGAACGGGAAAGCCCCGGCATAGTTCTCGATGAGGATGCCGATGAACCGCTCCATCGAGCCGCAGATGGCGCGGTGGACCATGACCGGAGGCGTCTTCTCGCCGTCGGCGCCGATATAGAAGGCGCCGAAGCGATCCGGCAGGTTGAAATCGACCTGGGTGGTGCCGCACTGCCAGTCGCGACCGATGGCGTCACGCAGCACATACTCGAATTTCGGCCCGTAAAAGGCGCCCTCGCCCGGATTGATGGCGGTCTTGATGCGGCCGCCCGACTGGTTGGCGATCTTGGCCAGCACCTTCTCCATGACGCTCTCGGCGCGGTCCCACAGCGCATCGGCGCCGACGCGCTTCTCCGGCCGGGTGGAGAGCTTCACGACGATCTCGTCGAAGCCGAAATCGGCATAGGTGGTCAGGATCAGCTCGTTGATCCGGATGCATTCCGCCTCGAGCTGGGCATCGGTGCAGAAGACGTGGGCGTCGTCCTGGGTGAAGCCGCGCACGCGCATCAGGCCATGGAGCGCGCCGGAGGGTTCGTAGCGGTGAACTGCGCCAAATTCCGCAAGTTTCATAGGGAGATCACGGTAGGACTTCAGACCGTGCTTGAAGATCTGCACGTGGCCCGGGCAGTTCATCGGCTTGATGGCGAACCAGCGCTTGTCCTCGGCATCGTCGCCGGCCGACTGCGCCGTAAACATGTTTTCTCGGTACCAGCCCCAGTGGCCGGACGTCTCCCACAGCGACTTGTCGAGGAGCTGCGGCGCATTGACCTCGTCATAGCCGTGTTCGGCGAGGCGACGGCGCATATAGGCTACCAGGGTCTGGAACATCGACCAGCCCTTGGGGTGCCAGAACACGACACCGGGGCCCTCCTCCTGGAAGTGGAAGAGGTCCATCTCCCGGCCGAGGCGGCGATGGTCGCGCTTCTCGGCCTCCTCGAGCATGGTCAGATAGGTCTTCAGCTCCTCGTCGGTGCGGAAGGCTGTGGCATAGATGCGGGTCAGCATGGGATTGCTGGAATCGCCGCGCCAATAGGCCCCGGCGACCTTCATGAGCTTGAAGGAATTGCCGATCTGGCCGGTCGAGGCCATGTGCGGGCCGCGGCAGAGGTCGAACCAGCCGCCCTGGTCATAGAGCCTGATCTGCTGGTCGGCGGGAATAGCCTCGACCAGCTCGACCTTGAAGGCTTCGCCCTTGTCGCGGAAGATCTGCTTGGCCTCGTCGCGGGAGACGATGCGCTTGGTGAAGGGCCGGTTGGCCGCGATGATCTTGCGCATCTCGGCTTCGATCGCCGCGAAATCCTCCGGGGTGAAGGGCTCGTTGCGGAAGAAATCGTAATAGAAGCCGTTCTCGATGACCGGGCCGATGGTCACCTGGGTGCCCGGCCAGAGCTTCTGCACCGCCTCGGCCATGACGTGGGCAGCGTCATGGCGGATGAGCTCCAGCGCCTCGGGGCTGTCACGGGTGACGAATTCGATGCGCGCGTCGCCGCCGATCGGATCGGACAGATCCGTCACCACGCCGTCGAGCTTCACAGCGATCGACCGCTTGGCGAGCGAGGGGGCGATGGCTTTCGCGACATCGAGGCCGGTGACGCCGGCGTCATAGGCGCGCGCGGCGCCATCGGGGAAGGTCAGAACGGGCATATCGGGTCTCTCCGCTCACTCCTGCCGACAGAGCAGGTAAGGGGCCGGTGATCAGGGTTTTGGCATGCCGGGCGGACTTGCCGTCACGGGGCGGCATCGGGCTGGCACGGAACGGGGATAGCCGAGCCGCGCCACGATTGCAAAGCGTTCTGTGCCAGAGCCGGTTCGGCGGTGAGCGGACCGACAGGCCGGTGCCGTGCAAGGAACAAGCCGGTGGAATGGCGTGTTGATACCGGCAACACGGAGACAAGGTCCATGACACTTGGCACCATCCTGCTCATCGTCCTGATTGTCGCGCTGCTCGGCGGCTTCAGCGGCATCGGCGGCGGCCCCTTCTACGGCACCGGCTATTACGGCGGCGGCGGCATCGGCATCATTCTGCTGATCGTGCTGGTCCTCGTGCTCAGCGGCAGGCTCTAGGCTGCCGCCGCGTCCGCCGACGGGCCGGTCATGCATCCCCGCCGGGCCCGACCTTCTCGCAGACCGGGGCGCCCCGCCGCCACCGCCAGGCGCCATAGCGCCAGGGCAGGAACCAGCGGGCGCCGGCGGGCAAGGCGACGGGCGGGTTGTCGATGCCCGACGTGCCATAGGGATGACAGCGGCAGAGCCGCGCCAGACCCATCCAGCCGCCGGCCCAGAAGCCGTGGCGCATCATCGCCTCGTCCATATAGGCCGAACAGCTCGGCAGGTGCCGGCACCAGCGGCCGACGAGCATCGAGATGGACAGCTGATAGGCCCGCAGCAGGCCATGGCCGGCGAGCCGCGGCCAGCGTTGCGGCCGCCAGTCGTCGAAGAGGCGGTCGAGATCGCGATCCCGGCTCATTCCGCCGCGGCGGTGGTACGGGCATCCTCGGCGCGGGCGATGGCCTCGACCACGGCATCGAAGGTCAACAGGGTGGAGGCGTGGCGGGCCTTGAAGGCGCGCACCGGCTCAAGCACCGCGATATCGGCCCATTTGCCCGCGGGCGCCGGGCCGTTCTCGCGCAGCATGCGCCGCACCGTGTCGCGCAGATCGCGCAGTTCCGCCGTGGTCGACCCGACCACATGACGCGCCATGAGCGAGGAGGAGGCCTGTCCCAGGGCGCAGGCCTTCACATCGTGGCCGAAATCGACCACCACATCGCCGGCGAGGGCGAGGTCGACCGTCACGGTCGAGCCGCAGAGTTTCGAATGGGCCGTGGCCGAACCTTGCGGCGAGGCGAGGCGGCCAAGCCGCGGAATGGTCGCTGCCAGTTCGAGAATGCGCTTGTTATAGACGTCGTCCAGCACGGCGGGCGCTCCAGGGGGGCCTAGATGAACGGTCGTTCATGGCGCGTTCAGGCCTTCTCATCATATATGCGTCGCATCGAGGCATTAAAGCCCGGCGCGAGATCGGGTTATCGAAGGACGGCACCAGAGCGTGGCAATCTGTCGCATCCTGATCATGGTCGCGGATGTCCGATCCAAGCGTTCTCAAGAGGCGCAGCAGGAAACGTTTCCACATTGGAGTTGAGTCCATGGATGCCGTCGTAACGACCCTTCCCGTCCAGAAGGGCCCGGAGGCACAGCGCCGCCGCCGTCCCACGCGGGAGGAGGCAGAGGCCGCCGTCCGCACCCTGATCGAATGGGTCGGCGACGATCCCGACCGGGAGGGTCTGGTCGCCACGCCGCGCCGCATGGTGAAGGCCTGGGAAGACCTGTTCCGCGGCTATGGCCAGTCTGCCGCCAAGGAACTCGGTACGATCTTCGAGGAGGTCGGCGGCTACGGCGACATCGTGCTGGTGCGCGACATCCCCTTCTTCTCCCATTGCGAACACCATATCGTGCCGATCAGCGGGCGGGCCCACATCGCCTATTACCCGCGCGAGGGTGTTGTCGGACTGTCGAAACTCGCCAAGGTGGTGGACATCTATGCCCGCCGCCTGCAGACGCAGGAGAACATGACCGCCGAGATCGTCGGCGCCATCGAGGAGAGCCTCAGGCCGCGCGGCCTCGCCGTCTTGGTCGAAGCCGAACACATGTGCATGTCGATGCGCGGCGTGCAGAAACAGGGCGTCTCGACCATCACCACCGGCTTCACCGGCCTGTTCAAGGACGATGCGTCCGAGCAGGCGCGCTTCATGCAGATGATCCGCGGCTTCCGCTGAGGGTGCTGACTGGCCCCTTCGCGTCATGCCCGGCCTTGTGCCGGGCATCCACGACTTGATCACCGCATACGAGGGAATTCGTGGATGCCCGGGCCGAGCCCGGGCATGACGCGGTGCTTATTCTGCTGCGGGCCTCCGTCAGAAAGTCACGCTCTCGCCCGATGCCGGCACCGCCACCTTCGTCTTCGAGCCCGCCATGCCGGCGACGAACTTGTCGGCCGTCGGGTCGAGCAGGCCGAAGGTCGCGTAGTGGCACGGGATCACCGTGTCGAACTGGAAGAACTTCCTGCAGGCGAAGGCGGCGGCATCGCCGCCCATGGTGAAGCGGTCGCCGACCGGCACCAGCGCATGGGTCGGCCGGTGGTATTCGGCGATGAGGCCCATGTCCGGCATCATGTCGGTGTCGCCCATGGCATAGAGCACCGCCCCGCCCTTCTGCTTGATGATGAGGCCGTTCGGGTTGCCGAGCGCATGGCTGACGCCGTCATGGAAGTCGCAGGACGAGTGCAGCGCATTGGTCAGGGTCACGGTGAAGTCGCCCTGGTCGGTGGTCCCGCCGCAATTCATCGGGTCGAAGGCCTTGAGGCCCTTGTTGGCCAGAACCATGCACAGGTCGTAGTTGGTGACGACCTTGGCGCCGGTCTCCGCCGCGATGGCGAGCGTATCGCCGACATGGTCGGCATGGCCGTGGGTGATGAGGATATGGGTCGCTCCGGCCATGGCCTCGGCCCGGTCCCCGGTGAAGGACGGATTGCCGGTCAGGAACGGGTCGATCAGCACGACTGACGAACCGAAATCGAGGCGGAAGGCCGAATGGCCGAACCAGGTGAGCTTCATGGGGATCCTCCTTGAGGGACCGGATGGGAGTGGTGGTCGAAGCGGAGTATAGGCTGGCGCGTGACACCCTCAATGCAACCCCAGGGATTCGGGCACGGATGGCCATTGTCGAACCGAACGCGCTGCGTGACCAGGTCGCAAGCGGCCGGCGCCTGCTCGGGGTCGACCTCGGCACCAAGACCATCGGCCTCGCCCTTTGCGACGTGAACTGGACCATTGCGACGCCGCTGGAGACGATCCGGCGGGTGAAATTCACCCCCGACGTGGCGGCGCTGCTGGCGCTCGCGGCGAAGCATGATGCCGGGGCGCTGGTCATCGGCCTGCCGAAGAACATGGACGGTACCGAGGGCCCGCGCGCCCAGTCGACCCGCGCCTTCGTCCGCAACCTCGTGCCGAAGACGGAGTTGCCGATCGTGTTCTGGGACGAGCGCATGTCGACGGCGGCGGTGACGCGGACCCTGCTCGAGGCCGATGCCTCGCGGGCGCGGCGGGCCGAGCTCGTCGACAAGATGGCCGCCGCCTATATCCTTCAGGGGTTCCTCGACCGGCTGGGATACGGGGATTTCGAGGGGCGGTAGGGCACGAAGGGACCGACACCGTTCTGGCTCCGACTTTTCGTCATGCCCGGGCTCGTCCCGGGCATCCACGACTTGACCACCGCGCCGACAGGAATTCGTGGATGCCCGGGACGAGCCCGGGCATGACGACGCAGGTTCGCGAGCCGTGCCGTGAACGCCAGTGGCCGCTCACATCCTCCTGAAATCCAGCGTCCAGTTCTGGCCAACGAGGTCGACACCGAAGGAATGGTGCTGCTCCTCCGCCGCCAGCACGAAGCCTTCGGCGACATAGATGCGCCGGGCGGCGGCGAGGCAGTCATTGGTCCAGAGCGTCATTCCCGCGTAGCCGGCATCCTTCGCGAAGGCGATGCATTCCCGGACCAGCCGGCGGCCGAGGCCGGTGCCGCGCTGGGAGGCGTCGACATAGAGCATCCTGAGCTTGGCGATTCCCTCACCGCCATCGACACAGAACACCGACCCCACCACCTCGCCGGCCCTGTCCGCAATGAAGGCACGCTCCCTCGCCGGGTCATTGTCCTTGAGAAAGGCCGCGCCGATCTCCGCCACCAGCGCCTCGAACTCGTCGTTCCAGCCATATTCCTCCGTGTAGACGCGCGCCTGGCCGGCTGCGATGGCGCCGATATCGCCGGGGCGGTGGCGGCGGATCACGACCTCCGGCCCCTCCCCCGCCATGAGGCCTGCGAGCGTCGCCATGGCACCGACGAGGCGGTCGCGGTCTCCGGAACCAAGGCGGGCAAGCATGGTGGCCACCTCCTCGCGGGAGGCTCTGTCATAGGGCGCGAAAGCCAGGCGGCCGGCTTGCGTCAGCGCCAGGACCTGACAACGGCCATCCGCCGGTGACACGGTGCGGACGAGATAGCCGTCGGCCTCGAAGCGCCTGAGGATCCGGGACAGATAGCCGGCATCGAGCCCCAGGTCCTGGCCGAGATCCCGGGCCGTCAGGCCATCGCGGGTAAAGAGCTCGTAGAGGACCCGCGCCTCGGTGAGCGACCATGGGCCGCCGAGATAGCGGCCGAGAAGCCCGATGGCGCGGGTGTAGAAACGGTTGAAGCCGCGGATGGCGGCGATCTGGTCGTCGAGGTCGGCAGCCATGGCATGAGCCCTCCCGGAAGAAGGCTCGGCGTTTTAGTTGACGGAGTCAATTATCAGCGCAGCTCGATGGGGCGCGGCAGCATTTCGGTGATCTGGACGCCGATCCGGTTGCCGTTGATGACGACCTGGCCGCGGGCGATCGGCATGTTGTTGGCGAGGATTTGCACCTCGTCGTCCTCCGTGGCATCGAGTTCGATGATGGCGCCGCGGGCCATGCGCAGCATCTGGTGAATCGGCATCACCGTCGTGCCGAGGACCACCGAGATGTCGAGGGAAACGGTTTCGAGCTGGGCCATGTCGCCTTTTGCCAAACGCACGTCGCGGGTTCCTGACCACCCTGACCCAACATGGTGAACGAGTGGTAAACGATCGTGCCAATCTGGTGCTTCATCTCGGCGCGCCTGCCGGTGCGCCGCCGGTCGAGTGGGTCATCCGCGAGGGTTTCGTGCCCTATGCGGAGGCTCTCGCGGCGATGGAGGCCCATGTCGCCGCCATCACGGCGGGGACCGCCCGCGAGCGCGTCTGGCTCCTCGAACACCCGCCGCTCTACACATCCGGCACCTCGACAGGTGCCGACGGCGTCGTCGATGCGCGATTCCCGGTCTTCGAGGCCGGCCGCGGCGGGCAGATGACCTATCACGGCCCGGGCCAGCGGGTGGCCTATGTCATGCTCGACCTCAACCGGCGCAAGCGCGACCTGCGGGTCTTCGTGGCGGCGCTGGAGGACTGGATCATCGGCACCCTCGCCGCCTTCAACATCCGCAGCGAGCGGCGCGAGGACCGCGTCGGCGTCTGGGTGAAGCGGCCGGACAAGGGCGAAGGCTGCGAGGACAAGATCGCCGCCATCGGCATCCGCGTGAAGCGCTGGGTGACGCTGCACGGCATCTCGCTCAACGTCGAGCCGGACCTCAGCCATTTCGACGGCATCGTGCCCTGCGGGATCGCTGATCCGCGCTATGGCGTCACCAGCCTGGTCGATCTCGGCCTGCCGGTGACCATGCCCGAGGTTGATGCCATCTTGCGGACCACGTTCGAGCAACGTTTCGGGCCGACGGTGCCGGGGGTTGGCGCCACCACCTGAGGGAGCACCCGCCATGCCCGCGTCGCATGTCCAGACCTTCCGCGCCATGGCCTACAACAACGCCTGGGCCAACCATCGCCTGCTGACCGCCTGCGCCGGGCTGACGCCTGAGGACTTCGCCGCGACGCGGACCAGCTTCTTCCCCAGCCTCCAGGCGACGCTGAACCACAACCTCGTCATCGACTGGTTCTATGTCGATGCGCTGGAGGGCGGCGATCTCGGGCCGAAGGCCTGGGAGAACGAGGTGCCCTTCCCCGCCCTTGCGGACCTCCGGCGTGAACAGGCGGCGGTGGACCGGCGGCTCGTTGCCGTTTGCGAGGGACTGACGGAGGAGGCGCTGGACGGCGAGGTGCGCGTGAACCGCATCAGCCGCTGGCAGGTGGAGCGGCGCGACCGGCTCCTGCTGCACCTCTTCCAGCACCAGGTGCACCATCGCGGCCAGGCTCATGCCATGCTGGCGGGAACGGCGGTGAAGCCGCCGCAGCTCGACGAATTCTTCTCCATCGGCGAGGCGCCGCTCCGGGCCGCGGAGTTCGCGGAGTTGGGGTGGACGGAGGAGAGGGTCTGGGGGAAGGACAGTGCATAGGCTGCGCTAGCGCTGCCGCAGGGCCTCCATTCCCACGGAAGGCCCCACCCGCACCCTCCCCTCGCTTCCGCGAGGAGAGGGGGACTTCGACCGCCCGCCGTGTTGTCGGCCGCCGCGCCAGGCACCACCGTTTCAACATTGCGAGACCGTCGAAGTCCCCTCCCCGCGCAGCGGGGAGGGTGCGGGTGGGGCCTTCAACCCGGAAATGACACTCACACCGTCGGCAGGATGACCAGGCTTCCGGGAGTGTTACCCGCCGCCTCATCCGCCGTCGCCGCCCGCCGTGCGATGGCGTCCACCTTGGCCCCGGCCGGCCCGTTCATGGCCTCGCGCACCAGCGCCTCCACGGCCTCGGCGGCACCGTCGATGACCGCCTCGACGCTGTCGTCCGACCTGTTCCGCACCCAGCCGGAGAGGCCGAGCGCCTCCGCCCGGCGACGGAACCACTGGCGGTAGCCGACGCCCTGGACGATGCCTTCGATCCTCAGGTGGAGCGCCACGGCAGCCCACCCTCCCGCGTCGCCAGTTCCGCCTCCCTGGCGGTGATGAAGTCACGCGTGACCGGCACCGCATCGCGTTTCTCGGACAGCAGGAGCTGGTAGACCATGTTGGAGCCGTCGCGGAAGCCGAGTTCGACGGCGGCGAGATAGAATTCCCACATGCGGGCGAAGCGCTCGCCCTGCATGGCGACGACCTCGTCCCGCACGCCTTCAAAATTCTCGCGCCAGGCCCTGATGGTCCAGTAATAGTGGAGGCGCAGCACCTCGCAATCGTCCACCCACAGGCCGCAGCGCTCGGTGGAGGCGAAGACCTCCGAGAGCGCCGGCACATAGCCGCCGGGGAAGATGTACTTGCGGATGAAGGGCGCCGTGGTGCCGGGTGGCGACATGCGGCCGATGGCGTGGATCATCGCATAGCCGTCCGGTCCGCAGAGCCGCTTCACGGTGGCGAAATAGTCGTCGAAATGGCTGACCCCGACATGTTCCATCATACCGACCGAGACGACGCGGTCGAAGCTGCCGGTGAGCTCGCGGTAGTCCTTCTCGAAGAAGGTCACGCGCTCGGCGACGCCGGCCTGGGCGACCCGGTCCTTCGAGGCCGCGAGCTGGTCGGGCGAGACGTTGATGGCGGTGACCCTCGCCCCGCAGACCACGGCGAGATAGGTCGCGAGCCCGCCCCAGCCGGACCCGATCTCGGCGACCGTCATGCCGGGCGCGATGGCGAGCTTGGCCGCGATGTGCCGCATCTTGGCGATCTGGGCCGCCTTCAGGCTCATGCCGGGTTCGGCGAAATAGGCGCAGGAATAGCTCATCGTCTCGTCGAGCCAGAGCTCGTAGAAGGCGCGGGGGTGATCGTAGTGGCTCGACACATTGGCCGCCGCTTGCCCCACCCTGTTCGACTGGTGGCGCCGCTTCAGGGCCCGCCAGACCTTGCGCAGCATCTGCTGGACGGGATGGGAGCCGAGGCCGGCGCGGTTCACAGAGAACAGGGTGAGCAGGTCCAGCACCTTGCCGCCGTTCTCGAAGGTGAGGCGGCCGTCCATATAGGCCTCGGCCGCCGCCAGTTCGGGATTGAAGAAGAGGTCGCGCTGCACCTTCGCGTCATGCAGCTTCACCGTGACGTCAGGGCCGTCGACGCCCGAGCCGAAGCTTTCGCGGCTGTCGTCGTGGTGGATGACGGTCAGGCGACCGTTCCGGACGAAGCGCGACAGGAGATGGGCCAGCAAGCTCATGGGGGTCAGCTCCGGAAACCATGCCGTGCAAAACGGCCGAAGCCTGCCGTATAGCGGGCGGGAAGATTCCAGGCGAGCGCCGACCCGACGACAGCCTCGTGGTAGTAGCGCCGCCGGGGCCTCAGGCCCTCGCGGACATCGCTGCCGTGATAGACGAGGCAGGAGACCGTGCCGGTCGCCATGCGGACGGGGACGACGCGCTTCACGTACCAGCCCTCATCGACCCCCTCGTAGCGGTCGAGCACCGCGACATCGCGCGCCGCAATGTGCCAGACGACGCCCCAGACATGCGCCCCGCGCCGCCCGCGCACGGCGGCATAGCCGTCCGAGGTGAAGAAGAAGCGGTGGTGGTCCAGCCGGCCAATGCCGAGCGGCCGCGCTTTCGGCACCCGCCGCGCCATTTGCGGGACATGCATGTTGGAGCCATAGGCGAAATAGAGCATCAGGCGACCCTAGCCTGCCAAGCCGCGGGTTGCACACTATACGGCCATGCCGTATATTTGCCGCATGCACGGCGTGCTGGCGACCCCCACTTTCGAGAGCGACGCGAAACGCGCCGGCCTCACGGATGAGGAGCTTCAGCACATCGCCACGGTCATTGCGGCCGACCCTCTCGCCGGCGACCTGATCGCCGGCACCGGCGGCGCGAGAAAGATGCGGTTTGCACGCCCGGGAAGCGGCAAGAGCGGCGGCTACCGCACCATCCATTATTTCGGCGGGGACGACGTGCCGGTTTTTCTGCTCGCGATCTACGGCAAGGGGGAGAAGGCCAATCTCTCGAAGGCGGAGCGGAACGAACTGGCCACGATCCTACCGATGATCGCGCGGGATTACAGAGCAAGACGGAGATAGGACGACATGGCGAAACTTGGATCACGGCTTGTCCAGAGCGCGAGGGAGGCGCACGCCATCGCTCGGGGAGATGCCGCGCCGGCACGCGTCTTTGCGGCCGAAGAGATTGACGTCGCCGCGATCCGCAAGAGGCTCAACCTGTCGCAGGACCGTTTCGCCAAGCGGTTCGGACTTTCCCCGGCAACGGTCCGTGACTGGGAACAGAAGAGGCGCAGGCCCGACCGCATTGCGACCAATCTCTTGAGGGTCATCGACCACGCGCCCGAGACCGTCGAACGGGCCCTCGCGGCCGAACAGGGCACCTGACGCGCAGTCCCTGATCGCCTGCGCGACTGACCTTCGCGCGGGCCCCTCCCCCTTCGACCGGCCCCGTGCTTTGGTGCGCTGACAGGGAGAGAACAACCATGGCGAAAAGCCCGACATCGAAGACGAGCAAGGGAACCAAGGCCCCGCGCGGCATGCGCAAGGGGCTCACCGCCTATGGCGATGCCGGCTTTTCCCTGTTCCTGCGCAAGGCCTTCATCAAGGCAGCGGGTTTTTCCGACGATGCGCTGGACAGGCCGATCATCGCCATCACCGACACGTTCTCCGACTACAATCCCTGCCACGGCAATGTCCGCCAGCTCATCGAGGCGGTGAAGCGCGGCGTCATGCTGTCGGGCGGCCTGCCCTTCGCCTTCCCCACCGTGTCGATCCACGAGAGCTTCTCCAACCCGACGTCGATGTTCCTGCGGAACCTCATGGCCATCGACACCGAGGAGATGATCCGCGCCCAGCCGATGGACGCGGTGGTGCTGATCGGCGGCTGCGACAAGACCGTTCCGGCGCAGCTGATGGGCGCCGCCTCCGCCGATGTCCCCGCCATCCAGCTCATCACCGGGCCGATGCTGGTCGGCCATTACAAGGGCGAGGTGCTCGGCGCCTGCACCGATTGCCGCCGGCTCTGGGCCATGCATCGCGCCGGCACGATCGACGAGGCGGAGATCGAGGCGGTCTCGGGGCGTCTGGCGCCGACCGTCGGCACCTGCATGGTCATGGGCACAGCCTCGACCATGGGCTGCCTCACCGAGGCGATGGGCATGGCCCTCCCCCATACCGGCACGATTCCGGCGACCCACGCCGACCGCATCCGCGCTGCCGAGGCCTCCGGCCGCGCGGCGGTGACGATGGCCGCCGCCGGGCGCCGGCCGAAGGACGTCATCACCCAGGCCTCGCTGCGCAACGCCATGGTGGTGCTGCAGGCCATCGGCGGCTCCACCAATGCGGTGGTGCATCTCGCCGCCATTGCCGGCAGGCTCGGCCTCACCTGGGACCTCGAGGAGCTCGACCGGCTCGGCCGCGAGGTCCCGGTCCTGCTCGACCTCAAGCCCGCCGGCTCCCATTACATGGAGCATTTCCACTGGTCGGGCGGCGTGCCGCGCCTGCTGCGCGAGCTGAGGGACCATCTCGACCTCGACGCGCCGACCGTCACCGGCGAGCGGCTCGGCGACTGGGTCGACCGCGCCGAGGATGTCCCCGGCCAGACCATCATCCGCTCGCTTGGCCAGCCCTTGAAAAAGACCGGCGCCCACGCCGTGCTGCGCGGCTCGCTGGCGCCGGGCGGCGCGGTGATCAAGGCGGCGGCCGCAACCCCGAAGCTGATGGTCCATACCGGCCGCGCCGTCGTCTTCGAGGATGTCGAGGACATGACCAACCGCATCGACGACCCGGACCTTGACGTCACCGCCGACGACATCCTGGTCATGCGCAATGCCGGGCCGAAGGGCCATCCCGGCATGCCCGAGGCGGGCCTCCTGCCGATCCCGAAGAAGCTCGCCCAGAAGGGCGTCACCGACATGATCCGCATCTCGGACGCGCGCATGTCCGGCACCGCCTATGGCACCATCGTGCTGCATGTGACGCCGGAGGCCGCCGAGGGCTCGCCGCTGGCGCTGGTGCGCTCCGGCGACCGGATCAGCCTCGACGTGCCGAACCGGCGGGTCGACCTGCTGGTCGACGAGGCGGAGCTCGCCCTGCGGCGCAAGGCGTGGAAGAAGCCCAAGCACATGCGGCAGCGCCAGCGCGGCTATCGCAAGCTCTACCTCGACCACGTGACCCAGGCGGACAAGGGCTGCGACTTCGACTTCCTGGAGAAGTGAGGGGCGGGTCCTCCCCCTTTTGCGCACCCCGTCATGCGCGGCGCGGCTTGCCCCCCGCTGCCGCGCGTGATCGAAGACGCTCCCCGCCCTCACCGGTCCCGCCATGTTCGCCATCATCGCCAGCCTCACCCCGGTCTTTCTCATCATCGTGCTTGGCGCCTGGCTGAAGGCGATGCCGCTGATGGAGGAGGCCGGCTGGCGCGGCCTTGAGCGCGCGACCTACTATGTCTTCTTCCCGGCCATGATCATCATGACCATGGCCAAGGCCGACCTGCGCGCCGTCCCGGTGCTGGCCATGGGCTTCGCGCTGATCGCCGGCATCCTCTGCATGACCGTCATCCTGCTGGCCCTGCGCCCGCTGCTGGCGCGCGCGCTCGCCATGGACGGCCCGGCCTTCACCTCGGTCTTCCAGGGCGCGACGCGGTGGAACTCCTTCGTCGCCATCGCCACGGCCGGCGCGCTCTACGGCCAGCTCGGCCTGACGCTTACTGCCATCTCGGTGGCGGCGATGATCCCGCTGCTCAACGTCCTGGCGGTGGTGATGCTGCAGCGCTATGGGCAGGACAAGCCGATCGTCCTCGGCCCGACGCTGAAGGCGATCATCACCAATCCCTTCGTCTGGTCGTCCGGGATCGGCATCATCATCAACATGATGGGCATTCCCGTGCCGGTCATTGCCATGCGCTTCGGCGACATTCTGGGCGCCGCGGCGCTCGGCACCGGGCTGCTGCTGGTCGGCGCCGGCCTCGATGTCCGCGCGGCGCTGAAGCCGCGCGCCATCACCTGGATCTCAACGGGCCTGAAACTGCTGCTGATGCCGGCCATGGCCGGCGGCATCGCCATGGCGCTCGGTGTCACCGGCGTCGCCCTGCAGGTGGCGATCCTGTCGGCGGCCATGCCGACCGCCTCGGGCTCCTATATCCTCGCCCGGCAGATGGGCGGCGACGCGCCGCTCATGGCCGAGATCCTCACCGTCCAGACGCTGATCGCGGTGATCACCATCCCGCTGGTCCTGACCCTGGCCAGCTGACGCGAAAACGGCCCCGCAAGGGGGCCGCCTTCACGCATCCGGTTGGCTTCCGCTCACTGATAGTGGCGGAACGTGTGGGGGTAGCGCTCGTCCACCGCCGGCGGCCGGCGATAGCCGCGATGCGGCACCTCGCGGTAATAGACCCGCGGCGGCGCCTCGTAATAGACGCGCGGCGGCGCCTCGTAATAGACCGGGCCGGGATAGGACCGATAGCGCGGCGCATAATAGTAGCGCTGCTCATAGGCCTGGCGGCGCTGGTCGGCGGCGATGGCCGCGGCACCGAGGCCGATAATGCCGAGCGCGATGCCGGCACCGATGGCGGCGCCCTGGTTGCCCCGGTAGTGGCGGCGGTGCTGCGCCTCGGCGGGGGCTGCGAGGGTGGCGACACCGGCGGCGACGACGACGGCGGCGACGGTCGCCTTGAAGGAACGGGAAAGCATGAGGATGCCCCTTTCTGTCCGCCCTGGATCTCGTGGCGCGACGCGCCTCGCTGCGGACCCCTGAAGAACGTGGGAGGGGGTTTAGCGGTTCCGCGGTGAACCCTGGCTGAACGCAAAGAGGCGGCATCGTGGCACCGCCTGAACAGGCGTTCAGCCCGCCGCGGCGGGGCTCTCCGGCAGCGCCTCGAGGATGACGAAGGCCTGCGCCATGGGAAAATCGTCGGTAATGGTCAGGTGGATGACCAGGCGGTGGCCGGCGGGCGTCAGCGCCTGCGCCCGCGCCAGCGCGCCGCCGGTGAGCACCATGGTAGGCGCGCCGGAGGGCAGGTTCGCCACGCCCATATCCTTCCAGAAGACGCCGCGGCGGATGCCGGTGCCGAGCGCCTTGGCGCAGGCTTCCTTGGCCGCGAAGCGCTTGGCATAGGTGGCGGCGCGGTGCGCCCGGCCCTCGGCCTTCGCCCGCTCGCCATCGGTGAAGAGCCGGTGGGTGAAGCGCTCGCCGTGCCGCTCCAGCGACTTCTCGATGCGGCGGATGTCGCAGAGATCGGAGCCGATGCCGAGGATCACGCCTGCCGCCTCCGCCGCGACAGCAGGGTCAGCCACAGCCCGCCGGCGAGCACGGCAAGGCCGAGCAGGATCAGCGGCAGCCGCTCGCGCGGCGGATCGTTCAGCACCACCAGATCCTCGCAGCGCGTGCCGGGCACCACCTGCAGGGTCTCGTGCAGCGGCCGGCCGCCCGGCGCGTGGCGGTACTGCACCAGCGGCACGCGGCATTCCTGCACCATGGGGCCGATGCGCCGCTCGAAGACGAAAAGGGGGATGCCCACCGTGTCGCGGGTCGAGGTCGCGGTCTCCGATCCGGCCCAGCGGGCGGTGACCGCCTCCTGGCGGGTCGCCTGCCAGTAGGCCAGGACCGGCAGGGCATTGGGCACCAGCACGACGAGGCCGATGAGCACGACGAAGAGCCCGACCAGCAGCCGGGTGCCCGCGGGCGACAGTTCACCGGCCGGTGCCGGCGTCGTCACGATGTCGCCTCCTGGATGCCGCGCGAACCGGGTTTGACGGCCGGCAGGGCCGCCAGTTCCGGCGGCAGGGCATCGGCGGCATAGTCCGGCACATACCAGGAGAGCAGCGAGACCAGCGGCACGCCGACATCGGCCTTGCCGCCGGAGCGGTCGACCAGCACCGCCGCCCCCACCGTCTCGCCGGGATGGCCGGCAATGGCGGCGAGGCATTCGCGGGTGGACAGGCCGGTGGTGACGATGTCCTCGACCACCAGCACGCGGGCGCCCTTCGGAATCTCGAAGCCGCGGCGCAGCTTGAACTCGCCGTTCTCGCGCTCGACGAAAATGGCCTTGGCGCCGAGCTGGCGGGCGGTCTCGTAGCCCGGCACGATGCCGCCGACGGCGGGCGAGACGACATAGTCGATGGTGCCGAACTGCGCCTTCACCTTGACGGCCAGCGCGGCGCAGAGCCGCGCCGTGCGCTCGGGGTCCATGAAGACGAACATCTTCTGCAGGAAGACCGGGCTCCGCCGGCCCGAGGAGAGGATGAAATGGCCTTCCAGGAGGGCGCCCGCGGCGCGGAATTCGGCGAGCACGTCGTCAGGGGTCATGGGTCAGGTGTCCGTCTGGGGTCGACGGGAGAGACGACGAATGGGGGGGAGAGTCAATGAGGGGGAGTAAACATCTGGACGCGCCAAGGCATCGCGGCCCAACCGACGAGCAGGATCAAGGAGGCAAGAGCGCATCCACGAGCCGCTCTATTTCCTCCGCCACGCCGTCGGCCATCAGCGCATCCCGGATGAACCTCCGCTTGGTGGTGAAATGCGCCGCGCCGGACAGGTCGGCGGCCATTGCAACAGCGTGGGCACGACGGGCCGCCGCCGCAAGATCGACATGGAGGGCCTCGGTGGCGTCGAATTCGGGGATCGGTAAGGTCCCGACCAGGTTATCGAAATGGCGCGGATCGCGTTGCCCGACCGGCTGAAGATCCTTCACACGATTTAAAACTATGCTCGTATTCAGGATAGCCGCAACGTAAGCCGCTTCGTCTACAGAACTTGCCTCGCACCAATATGCGTCCTTATCAACTATTACATGGTCGTCCTCTAGCCAGCATGCACTTAGCCGCGTCCCCGACGCGGGATAGATTATTCTTATAGGCAGCCGGCCGTCTTGCAGGGTCAACTTTTGCATATGATTGAGAGACTGCGACAGGGTTACCCGAGGGTCGCCGCCCGCCTGCTTATTGCTATGCTCGTTCCACTTCCCCTCAGCATCCCGCAACCAACCGGCAAGCCCGCGATGCCCGCGCGCGTCTGCGCTAGCCGCATTGAGGATGGCTCCGTCTTCCATCGGAACCACCCCCGTCGCGAGGTCCAACAGACGATAGGGCGCTACCGACTCGCCGAGCGCGATCCGGCGCAGGAAGGCCCTTTCGACGGGGCCTTCGGGCGGCTCGACGGTCGTCCATGGTCGCTTGTCTAGGTTTCCGACGCGCCCCCGCACCCGCGGCGCGTCGCGGCGACTGAGCAGACGGCCGGTCGACACCGGCTCGACCAGGAAGAAGCGTCGCGGCGTCAACGTTGCGACCTGTCGAAACCGCCGTCGATAGGGTGAGGCCGCAATCAGCGTCCGCGGCCTAGGCCACGGCGCAGGCACATGAACGAGGGCCTCCACCGCCTCGGCCTCGCTCGCGTCCCGCCGGGGTAGAACGCCCACCCAGCGGTCGTGCTCGGCCGGCAGCGGCGCCTCGCTGTCCCGTCGTCCGAACAGCACGCAGGTGCTGGTGGTGCTGCTGCCGGATTGGGCCCCGAAGATCGGCCAGACTCGCTCCAGCCCCCAGCCACCGGTGATCGCCACCTTGACGCGTAGCATGGTCCCATTGCGCATCGCCGCATAGACCGGCGCGTTGAGCGCGGCATAGGGCAAGACGAGCGCAAGGGTCCCTTCCTCGCGCAGATAACGTTCGGCGCCGCGCGCCCAAAACAGCGCGAACATATCTTGATGTGTCGCAAGGCTACCACCGACCCAGAGGCCATAGCTCTGCAAGGCCTCGCGCAGGCGGTCCTTCATCTCGGCGCTGAGATGGCGATAGACGATCCATGGCGGATTGCCGATCAGCACGTCGGCGCGATGGTCGGGGTGGGACAGCCAGACCGGGCGCAGGAGATTGCGCAGGACGAAGGTCCAGATGTGGTTACGCCCTTCGAGAAAGAGCTGCTTAAGCTGGGCGAAAGTGCGTCCGAGCAGCGCCGCATCTGCCTCGGTCGCCCCGGCGCGGGCGATGGCGTCGCGCACCGCCTCGGGCTCCGCCAGCGCGTCCAACCCGCGATTGAGCTCATCGAGTGCCAGCTCGAACAGCGTCAGGTCACTCGCAAGACCTGCAGGAATGCGAAGGGGCGGGTCATTGGGTGGCACGTCGACCAGCACCTCCGCCGAAGTGCCGAGGGGGCGTAGGTTCCACTGCATGGAATCGCCCATGAAGACCGGAACGGTAAGCGTCGCCGGCCGGTCCTGGAGCACATCCCCCAGGGCCAGCAGCCAGGTGACACGTGCGAGCGCCACCGCCACGGGATGGACGTCGATACCGAAGACGCGATCGGCACAGGTGGCGACGATGGCCGCTGGCGGCATGCCGGCATCATGGCCTGCGGCGATCAGACGGCGCAGCGCATGAAACAGGAAGGTGCCCGAGCCGCAGGACGGATCGAGCACGCGCTGCTCCAGCGGACGCGGGACCGCAGCCGCCACGACCCGCGCCGCCAGCCAGTCGGGCGTATAGTATTCCCCGAGGTCGTGACGCTCATCAGGGTCGATGAGGCTTTCGTACAGGCTCTTGAGAACGTCGACCTCGACATCGCGGAGACGAAAGCGGATCGTCTCGGCCGCGAGCATGCGCACGAGATCGTCGCCGCCGGTCGCAATCAGCGGCCAGTCGAAGAAGTCAGCCTCGACGGCGCCGACGATGCCTTCATCCCGCAGGAGCGCGCCCGATAGCATCCGCGCGGGATCATCGACATTCAGATCGAGCACGCGCGCGGCGATCGCCTTCACGAGGATCGTCAGATAGGTGTGCTGGAGAAAGAGCGCGTCGCTACCCACGTCGTCGCCATAAACTTGGCGCAGCAGCCCGTCCCACAGATTGCGCTTCAAGCGCACCTCGGGATGGTCTCCGACCTCCGACCACAGCCTCTCGAGCTGGGCAAAGGCGCGGCCGAAGGCGAGGCTGTAGCGACCGAAGGTCAGCGCGACCGCCGCCGGCGTGGGCAACACCTCAGGAACGGGCGCCAGCAGCGGCTCAAGCCAACTCAACAGCCGTTCGGGATGTTGGACGTCGACCTCGTAGCGGCCGATCCGTGCAAGCGTGCCATTGTCGAGCGTATAGGCGACCAGGGTCGCCCCATCCGTCGCGAGCCCGACGGTCGTGCGGCCGGGGCCACTGCTGCTGCTCGTATCGGCAAGATAGGCGGGCATCCGAGCGACGACGTCGCGCTCCTCGCGGCGAAGATCGCTCTTCAATTCGATGACGGTCGCGCCCCAGGCGACGTCGACACGCCCACTGTTGTCGACGAGATAGCGCTCGTGCTCCAGTTCGCTGAAAGGCGCGCCGAAGCCTTCCCGGAGCAGTTCCGTGATGAGGCCGCGCAACGCCTCGTGTCGTGGCCGGGAGGCCATTGACCGGACGATGTCGGGCAGGCGATCCCTGCGCCAACCTTGTGCCACTTGTCCCCTCCTGTGTGAGGCCGCCCCGTTGCCGCCCCATGCCCGAGAGCTTAGTTTGCCAGTATGAGATTCGCCCAAGCTGATTTGTTCGCGCAGGACGATGCCGCACGCAATTCGCTATCACAAGCGCAGCGTGCAACCATAAGGGCGCGCCTGGAAGCGACCCTGGCAAGGCTCGAAGCCACCGCGACGTTTCCGTGGCGCGATCCGCTGGACGCAGTGCACGAAGAAAACCGCTTTCAGCGCGAAACCGATGCCCTTGGCGAGGAAGGCAAGCCGCTCTGGGCCCGGTTCGACAGGGAAATGGACCGGTTGCACGCCACTCAACCTGTTGCTGACGGCGAGACGGACAGTTCATCGCACTGAGCGACGATCGGGGATCCATCGGATACCGGCTTCCGGCCGTCGATTGCTGTTGCTCGCCCTCTTTACGCCTCCGCCGTGATCGGCAGGTCGTCATTTGAGCGATGACTGCGCCATAGCCGTATGGTCACGGACCAAGAGTTCAAGTCACTGACTTCAAACTCGGCCCCCCCTCTAACACCCGTTATGCCGCTTCCACCGCTCCTCGTGCCCGATCGCCACGGCGAAGGCCGGGACGCGGCAGCGTTCGGCCTCCGCTTCGGCGGTGGCGGCGCGCATGCCCCGCGCCTGCGAGGCCGGCATCTGCCAGGCGACGAGGCCCACCACGAGCACGGCGGCGGCGAGGACGGCGAGCTGGGCGGGGACGAGGCGCTGGACCTCCTCGGGCCGGTGGATCTCGCAGGCGCCGCCGGGGCAGAGCTGCGCCTTCTCGCGGTTGAACAGGTTGTAGATGGAACAGCCGATGCAGATGCCGAAGGCCGCCTCGCAGAAGAGGAAGGTGATGCAGAGCAGGCAGACGAGGAGGATGAGCGGTCCGCGCATGTCGGCGTAGACCACCAGCCCCATCATCAGCACCGCCATGGCGAGGCCGATGCTCCAGGCGAAGCGCTTCTGCGGCGCGCCGACATAATCCGGCTTCTGGTGGCGGACGAAGATGCGGCCGAGGACGAGGCTCGGGGCATAGGCGGGATTGATGAGGACGCGGATGGTGAAGTCGATGAAGAAGGCGACCACGGTGATGCGGGTCAGGGTGAAGTCGCCGAGATACCAGGCCTGCAGGAAGGCGGTGCCGGCGAGCAGCAGGAGCAGGCCGGCGCCGGCGCGGGCCTCGCGCTCGTTGAGGACGCGGACGGGATAGGCCGGGTGGTCGAGCCCGAACTGGAAGAGCCTGGTCATGGTTGATGGTCCTGCTGGAAAGGTCGCTGCCGCCGGGGCGGGTCGCATAGGCTATTTTGAAATGTGAAATGCGCGAGTGACGCAGGCGCCCGTCGGCCGGTGGAGGCGCCCCCTACTCGAACACCCGCTGCGCCTCGGCCGTCATCGGCAGCGTCCTGATGCCCGCGATGATGGCGTTGAGGTGCTTGAGGTCCCAGACCTCGAGGTCGATGGCGACATTGGTGTAGTCGGCCGTAGTGCGCTGCATGCGCAAATTGTCGATGTTGCCGTCATTGTCGGCGATGACCTGCGTCACCGCCGCGAGCGAGCCCGGCGCGTTGCGCGACTTCACCGCGATGCGGGCGGGGTAGCGGGAGCGCTTGGCGCTGTCGACGTCCCAGCGCACGTCGAGCCAGCGCTCCGGCTCGTTGTCATAGGCGGCGAGCGCCGGCGACTGGATGGGGAAGATGGTGATCCCCTCCCCCGGCGTCATGATGCCGACGATGCGGTCGCCGGGCACGGCACCGCTCTCCCGCGAGAAGCGCACCGGCAGGTCGAGATTGATGCCGCGGATGGGGATGGCCCCCTCCGATTCCGGCACCTGGAACTTCAGCGCCGTCTCGCCGCCGACGCCGAACCAGTCGGCGGTGGGCTTGGGCCCGAGCGGGGTCTCGCTCTTGAAGTCGGGATAGACCGCCTTGAGCACGTCGGAGTCGGGGATCTCATTGCGGCCGACGGCCCAGTAGACGTCCTCGACGCCGGCGCGGGCGAGGCGCTTGAGGCCCTGGCGCAGGATGTCGTCGGAGAAGGGCTTGCCGGCGCGGGTGAACAGGGTCTGGACGATGTGGCGGCCGAGTTCGAGATATTGGGCGCGGGTCGCCATGCGGGTGGCGCGGCGGATGGCCGAGCGGGCGCGGCCGGTGACGACAATGCTCTCCCAGGCCGGCGAGGGGGTCGCCTTGGGATCGGTGGTGATCTCGACCTCGTCGCCGTTCTGCAGCTCGGTGACCAGCGGCCGCTCGACGCCGTTGATGCGGGCCCGGGCGCAGTGGTTGCCGATATCGGTGTGGACCGCATAGGCGAAGTCGATGCAATTGGCCTTGCGCGGCAGGGCGATGAGCCGGCCCTTGGGGGTGAAGCAATAGACCTGGTCGGAGAACAGCTCGAGCTTGGTATGTTCGAGGAACTCCTCGGGATTGTCGGCATGGGCGAGCATTTCCACCGTGCGGCGCAGCCAGGCATAGGCGGTGCTCTCCGCGTGTTCGGCGTCGTCCTTGTAGAGGGCGTGGGCGGCGATGCCGTATTCGGCGATGTCGTGCATCTGGCGGGTGCGGATCTGCATCTCGACGCGCTGGCTCTGCGGGCCGATGACGGTGGTGTGGATGGAGCGGTAGTCGTTGCCCTTCGGCGTCGAGATATAGTCCTTGAAGCGCAGCGGCACGGCCGGCCATGTCGTGTGGATGATGCCGACGGCGGCGTAGCAGGCGGCGATGTCGTCGACGAGGATGCGGAAGGCGACGATGTCGGAGAGCTGCTCGAAGGAGACCGACTTGCGCTCCATCTTGCGGTAGATCGAATAGGGTTTCTTCAGCCGGCCGTTGACCTCGGCGCTGATGCCCTCGCCGGCGAGCTTGCGGGCGAGCTGGGTCTCGATCTCCTCGATGACGGCGGCGGCGGCGTCGCGCTGCCGGCCGAGGCGCTGTTCCAGGGCCTCGTAGGCTTCCGGGTTGATCTGGCGGAAGGCCAGGTCCTCCAGTTCCTCGCGCATGTCGTGCATGCCCATGCGGCCGGCGAGCGGGGCATAGATGTCGAGCGTCTCCTGGGCGACGCGGTCACGCTTGGGCGCCGGCACATAATGCAGCGTGCGCATGTTGTGCAGGCGGTCGGCGAGCTTGACCAGCAGCACGCGCACGTCGGAGGTGATGGCGAGGAGCAGCTTGCGCAGGTTCTCCGCCTGCACCGCCTGTTTCGACACCAGGTCGAGCTTCTTCAGCTTGGTCAGGCCGTCGACCAGTTCGGCGATGGCGGCGCCGAACTTCTCGCGGATGTCGTCCTTGGTGGCGGCGGTGTCCTCGATCGTGTCGTGCAGCAGGGCCGAGACGATGGTGGCGTCATCGACCTTGAGGTCGGTGAGGATGGCCGCGACCTCGAGGGGATGGGAGAAATAGGGGTCGCCGGAGGCGCGCTTCTGCGTGCCGTGGGCAAGCATGGCATAGACATAGGCGCGGTCGAGCAGGGCCTCGTCGGCCTTGGGGTTGTAGCGCTTGACGCGCTCCACCAGCTCGTATTGACGCATCATGGGATCAGGAACACCGGCGCAAGGTCGATCGGGGCCGGTCAGGATAGCATCCGCCGGGGGGAAAGCCGCAAGCGCGGCGGCGGTCCAGGTCTGCGAAACGCAAAAGGGCGGCCCGCGGGCCGCCCTGAACGCTGACAGGCGCAACGGCTCACATGCCGTCGTCGTCGTCGGTGTCCTCCGGCGGCTTCAGCCCTTCCAGGCCGCGCAGCAGGTCTTCCTCGCTCATGCGGTCCATGGTCACGTCGGCATCGTCGGCGGTGGCGCCGGGCGCGGCGATCATCGGCACCATGTCCGGCTCGGGCTCGTCGACCTCGACATATTTCTGCAGCGAGTGGATCAGGTCCTCGCGCAGGTCGTCGGGCGAGACGGTCGCATCGGCGATCTCGCGCAGGGCGACGACCGGGTTCTTGTCGCGGTCGCGGTCGATGGTGATCGGCGAGCCGGCGGCGAGCATGCGTGCCCGGTGGCTGGCGACGAGCACGAGCTCAAAGCGGTTATCGACCTTGTCGATGCAATCCTCGACGGTGACGCGAGCCATCGCTAGTCCTTGAAAACGTGGGGATGGAGCCTGGGGACAGGCATCTGTCCGGCAAGCTGGGCTGTATAGCCATTGATGCGCCGCGATACAAGGCTCTTGGGCGCCGCAACCGGCGCCGGGCGCTTTCCACCCGCAGACCGGCGCCACAGCCGCATGGGAACCTTGCGGAACCCAGGCGGATTATCAGATTGTCCCCGGAGAATGAACTTGCTATCCAAAGGACGAACAGGCTACGACCATTCTAAAGGCGTCGTTCGCTTTCCGTTTTTTTCACCGAAGTCGCCCGTCCCGCCCATTTCGCGCCGGTTGTACCGTATTCTTCACTGAATTGACTGCTCAAGGACGCTACGTCATGTCGCCAGGAACCGAGCGGATTGCCCTCTTCATCGATGGCGCCAACCTTTACGCTACCGCGAAGACCCTCGGCTTCGACATCGACTACAAACGTCTGCTGGGAGAGTTCCGCAGCCGCGGCTACCTGCTGCGCGCCTATTATTACACCGCGCTGGTCGAGGACCAGGAATATTCGTCCATCCGGCCGCTGATCGACTGGCTGGACTATAACGGCTTCACCGTCGTCACCAAGGCGGCCAAGGAGTTCACCGATTCCCTCGGCCGCCGGAAGGTGAAGGGGAACATGGACATCGAACTCGCCGTCGACGCCATGGAACTGGCCCCCCGCATCGACCATATCGTCCTGTTCTCCGGCGACGGCGACTTCCGCTCGCTGGTCGAGGCCCTGCAGCGCCGCGGCGTCAAGGTGTCGGTCGTTTCCACCGTCTCGGTGCAGCCGGCCATGATCGCCGACGAGTTGCGCCGCCAGGCCGACGAGTTCATCGACCTTGCCCATCTGGCCCAGCGGGTCGGCCGCGATCCGGCCGAGCGGCCCCTCCGGGCGCCGGGCACCGAGGTGCCGGGGTTCGTGCGCGACCGGCCGCGGCCGCCGCGGCCAGCCTCGCCCTCGACCCCCGGTGCCGGCGACGATTTCGCCGATCGCTGACCGGCCATGGCCCGTCCGGACCAGCCGGGGCGCGACTGCCCCCTCTGCCCGCGCCTCGTCGCCTTCCGCCAGCGCCAGCGCGGGGCCCATGCCGACTGGCACAATGCGCCGGTCCCCTCCTTCGGCAGCGCCGAGGCGCGCCTGCTCATCGTCGGCCTCGCTCCCGGCCTGCAGGGTGCCAACCGCACCGGACGGCCCTTCACCGGCGACTGGGCCGGAGACCTGCTCTACGAGACGCTGATCGGCTTCGGCTTCGCCCGCGGCACCTATGACGAGCGGCCCGACGACGGCCTCACCCTCATCGACACCCGCATCACCAATGCGGTGCGCTGCGTCCCGCCGGAGAACAAGCCGACGACGGAGGAGATCGCCACGTGCCGGGCTTTCCTCACCGCCACCATCGCCGCCATGCCCCGCCTTGCCGCCGTCGTCACCCTCGGCAAGATCGGCCATGACAGTGCCGTGCGGGCGCTCGGCCTGAAACCGGCACGGGTGCCGTTCAGCCATGGCGGGGTCCATGCGCTCGACGCCGTCACGCTGTTCTCCAGCTATCATTGCTCGCGCTACAACACGAATACCGGTGTGCTGACGCCGCAGATGTTCAGGGACGTGTTCGCCGCCGTCAGACGCCATCTCGACGCGTGAGTTCACGGCTTCGTGACAGCACCTCCGCCTCCACTGGGCGCATGAGTCGGGTTCCAGGAAGGACCGCACCGACAAGCCGGTCCGCGATCACGGGAGAGAATCATGAACCGACGCCACGCCCTCAAGCTGTTCGGCACCGCCGCCGCCATCGGCACGATGATGGCCATTCCGGCCAGCCACAAGGTCTATGCCCAGGCCGCCAGTGGCCCCTTCACCCTGCCGCCGCTCGGCTATGCCTATGACGCGCTCGAGCCGCATATCGACAAGATGACGATGGAGGTCCATCACACCCGCCATCACGCGGCCTTCCTCGGCGGCCTCAACACCGCTTCCCAGAGTTATGCCGAACTGACCCCCGCCAATACCGAAAAGGTGCTGCGCAAGCTGTCCGACGTGCCGCAGAACCTGCGCACCGGCGTGCGCAACCAGCTCGGCGGCCATTGGAACCACGCCCATTTCTGGGATGTCATGACGCCCGGCGGCGCCAGGCAGCCCGGCGGCGCGCTGCTCCAGGCGATCAATGCCACTTTCGGCGATGTCGACAAGATGCGCCAGCAGTTCAACCAGACCTCGGTCGGCCGCTTCGGCTCAGGCTGGGGCTGGCTGGTGGTCGGCAGCGACGGCAAGCTCGCCATCGTCTCGACGCCCAACCAGGACAACCCGCTGATGGACGGCGTCAAGGGCGTGGTCATGGGCATCGACGTGTGGGAACACGCCTATTACCTCAAGTACCAGAACCGCCGGGCCGACTACGTCACCACCTGGTGGAACGTCGTGAACTGGGACAAGGCCGCCGCCAACCTCCAGAAGGCGATGGGCTGACGATCCGGCTGAGGACGGCGCCGGCGGGCCTGCCCCCACCTGCCGGCCGCCGCCTGACGCCGCATCGGCGAATCCCCGGTTGCTGTCGCAGCCATGGTTTTGCCGGCGGTCGCGGCCTCAGGCCGAGACCTGGCCGTGATAGCTGAGGAATTCCAGCAGCGAGCCGTCGGGATCACGGAAATAGACGGATATGGCCGGTCCCCTCACCCCGTTGGTCGCCACCGGGCCGAGTTCGACGGCGACGCCGCAAGCGGCAAGATGCGCCGCCGCGCCGGCGATCGGGCCCTCCCATTCGAAACAGATGTCGGAATTGCCCGGCATGACCGGCACGCGGGCGACCGCATTGACATGGCCGATGCCCGGCCCGTGGCAGTTCAGGCGGATGTCGCCGATGCGGTAGGCGAACCCGGCGCCGCGCGGCACGACCTCCGCCCCCAGCACGTCGCGGTAGAAGGCGTTGGACCGCGCCCAGTCGCTGACATGAATGACCACGTGGTCGAGCTTGTAGGCCATGACGGTTCTCCTCAGGCGAGATGAGCGAAGGCAGGGCGCTGGATCAAGGGGTACGGGGGATCGAATGAAACTGCGCACGGGTGCCGGACAGCCCCCGGTGAGGACCTCCACACCCCTCACCGCGTCATGCCCGGCCTCGTGCCGGGCATCCACGACTTCCTTCAGCGACGGTCGTGTTCAAGTCGTGGATGGCCGGGACAAGCCCGGCCATGACCGATGGGTCGGTGCTTCGCGGCCTTCTGCCGTGACAGCCGCGCCCTACCCCCGGTCCCTCATGATCCGCGCCTGGTCGCGCTGCCAGTCGCGCTTCTTCTCGGTGTCGCGCTTGTCGTGCAGCTTCTTGCCGCGGGCCAGCGCCAGCTGCAGCTTGGCGCGGCCCTGCTCGTTGAAATAGAGCTTGAGCGGCACGACGGTGAGCCCGTCGCGCTGCACGGCGCCGGTCAGCTTGGCGATCTCGCGCTTGTGCAGGAGCAGGCGGCGCGGCCGCTTCGGCTCGTGGTTGAAGCGGTTGGCCTGCAGATATTCGGGAATGTTGCAGTTGAAGAGAAAGAACTCGTTGCCCGAGGGGCCGGCATAGCTTTCCCCGATCGTCGCCTTGGCGGCGCGCAGCGACTTGACCTCGGTGCCGGTGAGCTGGAGGCCGGCCTCGAACGTGTCGAGGATCTCGTAGTCGAAGCGTCCGCGCCGGTTCTCGGCGATGACCTTGATCTTGGGGTCCGGCTTGGCCGCCATGGCGTGTGCTCTGCCTCCCCCGTCAGTTCATCAGCCCGGCATGGACGAGGGCCTTCTTCAAGGTCTCGCGGGTGGCCGGGGACGCCGCCACCATGGGCAGGCGCACCTCGTCCGCCATGCGGCCGAGCAGGCTGAGCGCCGCCTTGGAGGGAGCCGGGTTCGGCTCGACGAAGAGGGCCTGGTGCAGCGGGAACAGCTTGTCCTGGATCTCCAGCGCCTTGGCAAAGTCGCCGGCGAGGCAGGCGTTCTGGAAGGCGGCGCAGAGGCGCGGCGCGACATTCGCAGTCACCGAAATGCAGCCATGGCCGCCATGGGCCATGTGGGCGAGCGCGGTGCCATCCTCGCCGGAGAGCTGGATGAAGTCCTTGCCGCAGGCCTGGCGCTGGGCCGAGACGCGGTCGAGCTTCATCGTCGCGTCCTTGACGCCGACGATATTGGGGATTTCGGCGAGACGCGCCATGGTCTCCACGCTCATCTCCACCACCGAGCGCGGCGGGATGTTGTAGATGAAGATCGGCAGCGCGGTGGCTTCGGCGATGGCCTTGAAGTGCCGGTAGAGGCCCTCCTGGCTCGGCTTGTTGTAATAGGGCGTGACGTGCAGCAGGCCCTGGGCGCCGGCCTTCTCCGCATGGCGCGAGAAGTCGATGGCCTCGGCCGTATTGTTGGAGCCGGCACCGGCCATGACCGGCACGCGGCCCCGGGCCTCGTCGATGGCCCATTCGACGACGCGCTTATGCTCGTCATGGCTCAGCGTCGGGCTCTCGCCGGTGGTGCCGACCGGGACGATGCCGTGGGAGCCCTCGGTGATCACCCAGTCCACATGGGCGCGGAACGCCTTCTCGTCCACCTTGCCGTCCTTGAACGGGGTGACGAGGGCAGGCAGCGATCCCTTGAACAGGCTGGACATGGAGCACTCTCCGGACAACGAGGCGACAGGCGGCGCAAGGCCGCGAAAGGCCGGCCACAAAGCCTTGTGACGGCCGCAACGTCAAGGGTGGCGGGCGGCGGCGCGGGTACGGTAAGGCCATGGCGACGCGCGTCGTTTCGTCCAACCATCGGCGATCGTCTGGTGTCTTTGCGTATTCGGGTTCATAGTGGGTTCATAGTGGGTCGAGAAGACGACGTAAACCTGCGCTTCCCTATCCTTCATACACTGGTGCTGCCTTGGGTTCTCAATCAAAAAATGACAATGTACGGGCCGGATATTCTCGTTCGCACGTTATCTTTGGTGACGCGTGAAGATCGCTACAAAAACAAGTGGCAGTACCACTCTCGCAGCGACCATCATTCGAAGGTCGCGTGCTGGGGCATTGTTTTCGACCTGATGCGAGCATGCCCACTGTTGCGGAAACATGTTGCTGGCGACCTCGTCTTTTTCGGCATCAATCACGAAATGAAGGATTTCGTACAGGATCAGAAAAAGGATCTCGATCTCGTCATCTGCACAGCCTCAAGTGCCGCGACCCTGTCGCGAAGCGAGACATTCGCCTCGTTAGTGCAGGCCTACCAAATCCAGTTGGCTCCGGACGAGGCGCTTGAACTTGCGCGCCTTCCCGAACTGTACCGTGCGCCGGTCGGAAGTGTGCTTATGGCCCTTGAGGCGAAGGCCTGCATGACGGCTCACCAGAGGGCCTTACCGCGCCTCTATTCGGAGCTGAACTCCTCGCATCTGACGGTTCATGGCGCTTCCGACCAGGCGATCGCTGCCGGCTTTACGATGGTAAACGCCGCAAGCCGTTACTTGAGTCCGGATCTCAACAAGCGAAACCGGCAGAACGACCCCGAATGGAGTGACCACAGGCAACCGCGGGATGCTCAACTGGCCGTCGATAAGATGCGGCAGTTGCCGAGGCGCTCGCGGACCGGAGATGCGGGCTACGACGCCCTAGCGATCGTCGTCGTGGATTGCACCAATGACGGTTCCCCGGTCCGACTGGTAGAGACGCCGCCGGCCCCTCAGCCCGGCGAAATCTACCACTATGCCTCGATGATCGATCGGCTGGCCCACATCTATGCGACGAGATTCAAGGACTTCGGCTAGTCGCCTCGCCAAAAAGTCCTATCCTTCATCTCGCATTCCCAGATGATCTCGACCCGAAAGCCGGCTCGCCTCAAAGCGCGAGAGACCTTCGCATCGCGGAGGTCGTTGCGCGCGAACTTGGAACGCCAGAATTCGGTGTTCGTTTAGGTATCGTCGCACGCGGACAGTTCTTGTGATGATGCCAGTAGCAGCCGTTTGCGAAAATCGCCCGCTTTCGCCTGTTATGGGGAAAATCGCGCGAGCCGGAAGGAGACTTGACGTTTAGGCGGTATGCGACGCCGCCCGCACGAAGAAGGTAGGCGACAGACAGTTCTGCAGCCGCGCCATGTTGCCTCACCTGCTCCATGAGGGCGCTGCGCTTTACGTCGTCACGAGCGACGGGCTCACTCGGCGGCGATGGCTTGGAGGTCGGAATGATACCTCGTGCCGCGCTGGTGCTCGTCCATCACGGCGAGATGATCACGTAGTCGCGGCAGAAAGCCCGGAACGAACCGCAGGGTGCTCCGATCAGTGCGCGCCAGAAACCCTCTCGTGGCGCGTGCAGAAAGCAGTTTGCCTCCGAAGGACAGGAATTCCGCAAGAGGCTGTCGCTCCCTCCAGACCGGATATCCGCCGATCGTCACTTTCAGCCTGTGATCCCCATCGAACCGCGCAGCTCGCGGCCAGCGTCCGTCCGCGTCTAGCACACCGTCTCGATCACGTTGATGCGAGCCCGGCCTCGCCAACCTGCCGCCTAGCCACTCCGCGACCGGCACCGTCACCGCATTACCGACCAGCGACCAGCGAAGCGATGGACGAGAGGATGTTTCCGTCGGCTTGGTCCAGTCCGCCTCGAAGCCTTGCAACCGCTCGGCATCGCGAATGTCGGGGGTAATCGCAGAGCCGTCGGGCAGCAATATCGCCGGTGGTGAAGCGATACCTACGGTAGATCCGTTCTTGAGCGTCGGGACCGCGTCGGGTGCCCAACCCAAGCCCCGTACTCCCTCGGTCCAATAAAATCCGTGGGCATGCGTCGAGAGCGAAGTCTGCAAAATAGGAACCGGGACATCGTCGGCGAACAAGACATCCGCGGGATCGACGTCAGTGGTAGTTGCCACGAACAGGACCCGTTCGCGCCTTTGGGGCAGGAAGGCCAATGAGTTTACGACGCGATAAGCCCACCTGTACCCTCGGGCTTCGAATTCTTCGACCAGCGTTCTCAGAGCGCGGCCCTGGTCGAGATGGAGCATGAAAGACACATTCTCCAGCACCACCCAGGGAACCCGGTTCTGATCGAGCAATCTGAAGACGTGCCCGACCAACCCGGACCTCTTGCCCGTGATTCCAGCGGTCCGTCCTGCTTGGCTTAAGTCCTGACACGGAAAGCCGCCGACGACGAGGTCGACATCCCCCGGCAACGCATGCAACTGGGCGATGTCGGCCTCGATCGGAACACCCGGAAACCTCGCAGCCAGAACCGCCCTTGCAGGCTCCCAAATCTCGCACAGCATCAGAGATCTGTGACCCGCGGCCGCAAAGCCCGCTTCCAATCCGCCGATGCCTGCGAAGAGACCTGCGACCTTCATTCCGTCTCCAAGATCATGTCGTGCACAAAAACCGGTCGAATCGGTCGCTTGCTCTGGGACGGCTCGAACCCAGCGCGAAGCCGCATCATCTGTTCGTATAATGTTCCCATAGAAAACTCCATAGGCCTTGGAAATCGTCAAGGCCCATGGCCGTCGCAGCTGAACTCGCAAGGCCCAATTATGGGAATACGGTCCTAGATACCACAGAGCGATGCGCTGGTGCAAGCCCCCCGACAGCGTGCGACGCGCCGCCGCATCCTTAACGGAGCCTTTACCACGTCGCGCGGTTGCCCCCCTCCCCGTCAAGGAAGCGTCAAGGAAAACGGCCTGATAACCACCTCTCCGAGGCCACATTCCTGTCCGAGTGAGGCCGTTCCGCGTTGTGTATCAGGACGGACCCTCGCCGATGCCCGTTTCGCTGGCCGCCACCGTCGCCTCCCGCCTGCCGCGTCTGAACCTGTGGGCCTGTGTCGCGCTGACGGCGCTGGTCGTCGCCGGCTGCGCCCGCAGCGAGGTTTCCGGCGGGGATACGGCGGGACAGGCGGCCGGTGCCGAGGTGACGGCGCAACTGACCAGCTATGCCGCGGCGGACCGGCAGACGACGGCGTCGATCTCGCGGGACCAGCAGGTCTGGCGCCCTGCCGGCGGGGTGGCCAGCGAGGCCGATGTGGCAGCGCTCGGCCGGGTGGCGGCGGCGACCCGGCGCGGCCAGGTCGAGGCGGCGACCGCCGCCCGCGACCAGATCCGCGATCCCGTCGCCCGGGTTCTGGCCGAATGGATGATCCTGCGCGGCAACGAGACGGTGGGCTTCGCACGGCAGGCCGCCTTCCTCAGGGCCCATCCGGCCTTCCCGGCCAGCCAGCGGATCCGCCTGCGGGCCGAGGGCTCGCTCCTCGATGACAATGCCGGTCCCGATGTGGTTCGGGCCTTCTTCCAGGGCAGCCCGCCGCGCTCGGCCAAGGGGCGCATCGCCTATGCGATCGCGCTGAAGCGCGGCGGCGATGCCGCCCGCGGGCTCAGGCTGGCCCGCGAGGTCTGGCACGGTTCGGACCTGGCGACGGCGGCGGAGGAGCGCCTGCTCGCGGTGTTCGGCGCCGGGCTCGGCGCCGGCGACCACAAGATGCGGCTCGACCGCATGCTGCACGAGAACGAGGCGGCGACGGCGCTGCGGGCGGCGCAGCGGCTCGGATCGGGCCAGGTGGCTCTGGCGCGCGCCTTCCTCGCCGTCACCGACCAGAAGCCGAATGGCGGCGCCCTGCTCGCCCAGGTGCCGGCGGCGCTGCACCGCGACCCGGCCTACCTCTTCGCCCGCGCCCAGTGGCTGCGG
>NZ_JALHMP010000015.1 GCF_022843985.1 Phreatobacter sp.
GGGCGGGCGGCGCAGGCGGCGCCGGATCGGCCGTTGCCGGCTGCGGCGCGCCGCCGGCGGTCTCCGGAGTCTCGGTTTTGGCCAGGACTGTTTCGTCCCCGTTCCCCTCGCCCTGTTTCGGCATCGCATCACCTTCGGCCCCGGCCGCCGCCTGTTCCGCCGGTCGCGCCGGTTCGCTGCGTGCGGCCGGCGTGGGCGCCGGCGCGACGGCCGAGGTGATCGCCGCCTCGGCGGCGGGCTTGGTGATGCGCGGGCGCGCCGGCCGGTCGGCACGGTCCGGCTCGCCCGATTGACGCTCCATTGCATCCAACGCCTCGGCGAAGGACGAGGTCGCCACCGGTTGGCGCCCGGACTGGCCGGCACGCAGAGCCGATGCGCTCTGCTGCGTGCTCGTGATGGAAGAAGCCGATGACGCTGCCACGAAATGCCCCATGCGATCGAAAACGACCCGCCTTCGGGATCAGCAAGGCCCGGGCCAGCGGACAGAGCGCGGAAAGGTCAGCGATTCCAATGCCGGAGCGCCGGGACCCGACGACGCGTGCGGGGAAAAGCCTGCCCTGCGCGGCAAGAATTGCCGGGTCGGTTTCAAACGGTTAGAGGTGGGTACAAGAACCGATTCAGGGCGGACCCATGCTTCTCGGCTGTATCGCGGACGACTTCACCGGAGCCAGCGACCTCGCCAACACCCTGGCGAAGGGCGGCATGGCCACCATGCAGTTCGTCGGTATCCCCGCCGGTCCCGCCCCGGCGGACTGCGAGGCCGGGGTCGTCGCCCTGAAGAGCCGCACCATCCCCCCGGCCGAGGCCGTCGCCCAGTCGCTCGCCGCCTGTGACTGGCTGCTGGCGCAAGGCGCGCGGCAGATCCTCTTCAAATATTGCTCGACCTTCGATTCGACGCGAGAAGGCAATATCGGCCCCGTCGCCGAGGCACTGATCGACCGCCTCGGTGCCGATGTGGCGGTGGTCTGCCCGGTCTTTCCGGCCACTGGCAGGACGCTGTTCAACGGCCATCTCTTCGTCGGCGGGGTCCTGCTGAGCGAGAGCGGCATGCAGAACCATCCGCTCACCCCAATGAGCGATCCGGACATCCGCCGCTGGTTGCGCCACCAGACGAAGGGTGACGTCGGGCTCGTTCCCTTCGCCACCGTCCGGAAAGGTTCCGCTGCGATCCAGGCGGCGCTTGCCGCCGAAGCTGCCGCCGGCCGCCGCCTCGCCGTCATCGACGCGGTGGGCGACGAGGACCTCACCGCCATCGGCGCGGCCATCGAAGGCGCGAAGCTCGTCACCGGCGGCTCGGGCATCGCCCTCGGCCTGCCGGAGAACTTCCGCCGGCAAGGCCTGCTCTCCGGCCGCGGCACCGGCTTCACGCCGGGCCATGGCGCCGCCGCGGTGATCTCCGGGTCCTGCTCCAACCAGTCGCGTGCGCAGGTGAAGGCCTATACCGCCCGCCACCCCGGGCTCGCCGTCATGCCCGACGATGTCATGAGCGGCGCCATGACCGTGCAGAAGGCCTTCGACCACCTCATGGCGCGCATCGGCCACGCCCCCATGGTCTATTCCTCCGCCGATCCCGCCGAGGTGAAGGCGGCGCAGGAGCGCTACGGCAAGGACGCGGTTGCCGGCGCCATCGAGGGCTTCTTCGGCGAACTCGCGGTCATGCTGGCCGATGCCGGCGTCGCCCGGCTGGTGGTCGGCGGCGGCGAGACCTCGGGGGCCGTGGTCACCGCCCTGGAAGTCGATCGCTTCCACATCGGCCCGGAAATCGATCCCGGCGTTCCAGCCCTCGCGGCAGAGGGCCCGCGTCCCATCCGCCTCGCCCTGAAGAGCGGCAATTTCGGTGCCCTCGATTTCTATGACAAGGCGCTCGCCGCCCTCGGTGACGCATGAATGCCGGGGAGGCCGCGGCCCGCCAGGGCCTGGTGCGCTGGGGCCGGTCGCTGTTCGACCGCGGCCTGACACCCGGATCCTCCGGAAACCTCAGCGTCCGCCTCGACGACGGCTATCTGTTCACGCCCACCAATTCCTGCCTCGGCTTCCTCGATGCCGAGCGGCTGTCGAAACTCGACGGTGAGGGCCGCCATGTCGGCGGCGATCCGCCGACCAAGGAACTGCCGCTGCATTTCGCCTTCTACGAATCGCGCCCCACGGCCCGTGCGGTGGTTCACCTGCATTCCACCCACGCCACCGCCCTCTCCTGCCTCGCCGACACCGACCCGGACGACGCCATCCCGCCGATCACGCCCTATGTGGTCATGCGCGTCGGCAAGGTGCCGGTCGTGCCCTATACGCGCCCCGGCTCGGCCGATGTCGCGCCGCTCATCCGCGCCAGGGCGTCGGACCATCCCGCCATCCTCCTCGGCAACCATGGCCCGGTGGTCGCCGGAACCAGCCTGGAGGCGGCCGTCTTCGCCATGGAGGAACTGGAGGAGACGGCGCGTCTCGTCCTCCTCACCCGCGGCATGA
This sequence comes from Phreatobacter sp., assembly GCF_022843985.1. Taxonomy (GTDB): domain Bacteria; phylum Pseudomonadota; class Alphaproteobacteria; order Rhizobiales; family Phreatobacteraceae; genus Phreatobacter. Next base: position 2,464 of record NZ_JALHMP010000015.1, read on the forward strand.
AGGTTCGCCACCTCGCATTACAAGAGATCGCCGACCTTGAGGCGACGTTCAAACTGAGGGGATAGGACAGACATGCCGCGCTTTTCCGCCAATCTCGGCTTTCTCTGGCAGGGCATGCCGCTCCTCGACCAGATCGAGGCCGCCGCCCGCGCCGGCTTCCGCGCCGTCGAGATGCACTGGCCCTACGACACCGACCCCAGGGCCGTGCGCGCCGCCTGCGAGCGCCTCGGCCTGACCATGCTCGGCGTCAACACCGTGAAGGGCGACACGGCGAAGGGCGAGAATGGCCTCGGTGCCCTCCCCGGCCGCGAGGCGGAATTCCAGGCCGCCATCGACCAGGCCATCGCCTGGCAGGTCGCCGCCGGCGGCACGGCGATCCATGCCATGGCCGGCATGGTGAAACCGGCCGACCGGCCCGCGGCCACCAGCGTGCTCGTCGACAACCTGTCACGCGCCGCCGACAAGGCCGCCGCCCACGGCATCACCCTCCTGCTCGAGCCGCTCAGCCCGCGCGCCGCACCCGGCTATTTCTATGCGACCCTGCGCGGCGCCGGCGAGATCATCGCCCGCGTCGGCAAACCCAACGTCAAGATCATGTTCGACGTCTTCCATGTCGGCTGCGCCGAGGGCGACGTCCTGACCAACCTGTCGGCCTGGTGGCCCCATATCGGCCATGTCCAGATCGCCGCCGTGCCGAGCCGCGCCGAACCGGACGAGGGTGAGATTCACTTCCCCTCCATCTTCAAGGCCCTGGACGACAAGGGCTATGCCGGCTGGGTCGGCGCCGAGTACCGCCCGCGCGGCGACACCGATGCCGGGCTGGCCTGGGTCGAGGCGCTCGGCATGCGGCTGGGCTGAGCCGCTGCCCATCTCGCAGGCGCGAACACATCTTGTGCAACGCAGCAAAATCGCCTTTGGGCTCAAGCCGTTGCGCAATCTCGTTGCGCCCGCACTGACGAGAACGAAATCGACAGAACCATTCTAATGTGACAGCGTTCTTGACCTAAGAAGGGCGGCATCTGCCGCCCTCCCCATCCTGATTGCACGGCGAACAGCCGGCAGATCCAGAGGAGCGCGCGATGGCGAAGGTTCCCCCCACATCCGCCGATCTCGCCAATGCCATCCGGTTCGACGATGTCTCGCTCGACGACAAGTATGATCTGACCAAGGAGCGGGTCTTTCTCACCGGCGTGCAGGCGCTCGTTCGCCTGACGCTGATGCAGAAGGAACGCGATCGCCGCGCCGGGCTCAACACGGCGGGCTTCGTCTCCGGCTATCGCGGCTCGCCGCTCGGCGGGCTCGACCAGGCCTTCTTCAAGGCCCAGCGCAACCTTCTCGCCAGCGATGTGATCTTCACGCCCGGTCTCAACGAGGATCTCGCCGCCACCGCCGTCTGGGGCACCCAGCAGGCGGAGATGCGCGGCGAGGGCAAGTTCGACGGCGTCTTCGGCGTCTGGTACGGCAAGGGACCGGGCGTCGACCGCTCCGGCGACGTCTTCCGCCACGCCAACCTCGCCGGCACCTCGCCGAACGGCGGCGTTCTGGCGCTGATGGGTGACGACCACACGGCGGAATCCTCCACCGTCGCCCACCAGTCGGAATTCCACTTCGTCGATGTGATGATGCCCATCCTGAACCCCGCCGGGGCCCAGGAAATCCTCGATTACGGTCTCTACGGCTGGGCCATGTCGCGCTATGCCGGCGTCTGGACAGCGCTGAAATGCATGAAGGACACGGTCGAATCGACTGGTGTCGTCGACGGTGCGGTGGACCGCGTTAGCATCGTCCTGCCGGGCGACGAGGACTTCGTCATGCCACCCGGCGGCGTCTCCATCCGGCCGAACGACGACCGGCACGAGCAGGAGATGCGCCTGCACATGTACAAGCGGGCCGCCGCCCTCGCCTTCATCAAGGCCAACAGGCTCAACCGCATCATCACCTCCGGCGGTCGCCAGCCGAAGATCGGCATCATCACCACCGGCAAGAGCTATCTCGACGTCCGCCAGGCCTTCGACGAGCTCGGCATCGACGAGGTCAAGGCCAACGATCTCGGCATCCGCCTGTTCAAGATCGCCTGCCCCTGGCCGCTGGACCCGGCCGAGCTGCGTGCCTTCGTCACCGGTCTCGATCTCGTCATCGTCGTCGAGGAAAAGCGCTCGCTCATCGAGGTTCAGGTCCGCGAGGAGCTCTACGGCCACATCCACCAGCCCATCGTCATCGGCAAGAAGGACGAAAAGGGCGAATGGCTCTTCCCGGTTCACGGCGCTCTGGATTCCAATGACGTCGCCATCTGCATCGGCGAGCGTGTGCTGAAACATGTCGGCCACAACGACCAGGTCGCCGCCAATGTCGCGCGCCTGAAGGGGGCCCAGGACATCCTGAAGACCACCCCGGTGATCGCCACCCGCATCCCCTATTTCTGCTCGGGCTGCCCGCACAACACCTCGACCGTGGTCCCCGAGGGCATGCGCGCCTATGCCGGCATCGGCTGCCATTACATGGCCCTTTGGATGGACCGGAACACCGAGGGCTTCACCCAGATGGGCGGCGAAGGCGCCAACTGGGTTGGCGAGGCGCCATTCTCGAAGCGCGGCCACGTCTTCCAGAACATCGGTGACGGCACCTACAACCATTCGGGATCGCTGGCAGTCCGCTTCGCCGTCGCCTCGAAGGTCAACATCACCTACAAGATCCTCTTCAACGATGCCGTCGCCATGACCGGTGGCCAGCGCCACGAGGGCGGCCTGACCATGCCGATGATCGCGGCGCAGATGCGCGCCGAGGGCGTCGAGCGCATCGCCATCGTCACCGACGAGCCCGACAAATATGCCGGCCACGGCATCGCCTTTCCGACCGGGACCTCCATCGACCACCGTGACGACCTCGACCAGGTCCAGCGCGAGCTGTCGGCGGTGCCCGGCGTCTCCGTGCTGATCTATGACCAGACCTGCGCTGCCGAGAAGCGGCGCCGCCGCAAGCGCGGCACTTTCCCCGATCCGGTCAAGCGGGTCATCATCAACGAGGCCGTCTGCGAGGGCTGCGGCGATTGCGGCGTCGTCTCCAACTGCGTCTCGGTCCAGCCGCTGGAGACCGAGTTCGGCCGCAAGCGCACCATCGACCAGTCGTCCTGCAACAAGGACTTCTCCTGTGTGAAGGGCTTCTGCCCGAGCTTCGTGACGGTGCACGGCGCCGAGCCGAAAAAGGGCCGCGCCATGGCGGTGGAGGCCGATATCTCCGCCCTGCCCGAGCCGGTCCTGCCCACCATCGAGCACACCTACAACGTGCTGATCGAGGGAGTCGGCGGCACGGGAATCGTGACGGTTGGAGCCATCCTCGGCATGGCCTGCCACCTGGAGAAGAAGGGCGTCGGCCTCATCGACATGGCCGGCCTCGCCCAGAAGGGCGGCGAGGTCTTCTCGCACATGCGCATCGCCCGCGTGCCCGAGGACATCCACTCCATCCGCGTCCATGCCGGCTCCGCCGATCTGGTCATTTCCGGCGACATCGTCATCGCCGGCGGCAAGAAATCCCTCGCCGGCATGAAGTCCACCACCAAGGTCGTGGTGAACACCGTGGAGAGCATGCCGGGCCAGTTCACCCGCGACGCCAACTTCTCGCTCCCCTCCGAGAGGCTGAAGCGCGCCATCATCTCCCATGCCAGCCGCGAGACCACTCATCTGGTCGATGCCCAGCGCCTCGCCACGGCGCTGATGGGCAATTCCATCGCCACCAACCTCTTCCTCGTCGGTTATGCCTATCAGATCGGTGGCCTGCCGCTGTCCGCCGCCGCCATCGAACGGGCGATCGAGCTCAATGGCGAGGCGGTGAAGATGAACATCACCGCCTTCCGCTGGGGCCGCCTCTGCGCCCATGACCGCGCCGCCGTCGAGGCTCTGGTCGCACCGGTGACCCGGCCGAGCGGCGTGGAGAAGCTGTCAACCTCGCTCGAAGAGGTCATCGCCCGCCGCGTCGAGCAGCTCACCCGCTACCAGAATGCCGCCTATGCCGCGCGCTATGCGGCGCTGGTCGAGACCGTCCGCAAGGCCGAGGCCGAGAAGGCCGCCGGCAAGCAGGGCCTGACCGAAGCCGTCGCCCGCTATCTCTACAAGCTGATGGCCTACAAGGACGAATATGAGGTCGCCCGTCTCTACACCGACGGCAACTTCCTCAAGCAGGTGGCCAAGACCTTCGACGGCCAGAACCTCACCTTCGAGTTCCACCTCGCCCCGCCCTTGCTGGCCAGGCCCGACCCGACCACGGGCGTGCCGCGCAAGATCAGCTTCGGGCCCTGGATGATGACGGCCTACCGCGTGCTCGCCTCCCTCAAGGGCCTGCGCGGCACCGCCTTCGACATCTTCGGCTACACCCACGAGCGCCGCACCGAGCGGCAGCTGATCAAGGACTACGAGGCGTTGGTCACCGAGATCGTCGCGAAGCTGACGCCCGACAACCACGCCCTTGCCGTCGGCCTTGCTGCCATCCCGGAGAAGATCCGCGGCTTCGGCCACGTCAAGGCGCGTCATCTGGACGTGGCCAAGAAGGAGGAGGAGGCCCTGCTCGCCGACTTCCGCGCCGGCCCGAAGCCGGAGGTGAAGCTCGCGGCGGAGTGAGGCCTGGGCCGCCTGACGACCTGCACGAAGGACGCACTTCCCTGATGCAGCCGTCCACCGCAGTGCAAGGCACCACCCCGGCGGGCCGCTACCGCACCTCCCTGTTTCATGGCAAAGACAAAGTTCTGCCCGTCGCATCCGGATCCGCCATGACCCCGACCTTCATCCCCTCACCCGTCGCCGCCGGCTGGGAAAGCGCCACGCCGGCCGAACTCGGCTTCGACGCCGCGAGGCTGACGGCTGCCACCGCCTTCGCTGAAACGGCCGAGAGCCCCTGGCCGATGAGCCTCTACTATCCCGACGGCCGCTATGTCGGGATCGTCGAGTGGAACGAGACCGGCCCGTGGAGCGCCATCGTCGGGCCGGTCATTCCGCGCGGCAAGCCGGCCGGGCTCGTCGTCCGGGGGGGCAAGGTGGCGGCCACCTGGGGGGACGTCTCGCGCGTCGACATGACCTTTTCCATCGCCAAGAGCTATCTCGCCATTCTCGCCGGCATCGCCTCCGACGACGGCCTCATCGCCATCGACGATCCCGTCTCTAAGACGGTCGACGGCCCGCATTTCGCCAGCGCACACAATGCGCGGATCACCTGGCGCCACCTGCTGCACCAGTCCAGCGAATGGGAAGGCGTCATCTTCGACAAGTCCGACCAGGTCGACCACAACCGCCAGATCGGCGCCGGTGCCGACAACAGCCGCAAGGGCGAGAAGCGGGCGCTGCAGGCCCCCGGCAGCCATTACGAATACAACGACGTGCGCGTGAACGTCCTCTCCTACGCCCTGCTGCGCCGTTTCGGCCGCCCCCTGCCCGAGGTGCTGAAGGAGCGGATCATGGATCCGATCGGCGCCTCCGAGACCTGGAAATGGCACGGCTACGAGACATCCTGGGTCGAGATCGACGGCCGCCGGGTCCAGTCGGTCCCCGGCGGCGCCCATTGGGGCGGTGGCATCTTCATCTCCGCCCTGGACCATGCCCGCCTCGGCATGCTGATCGGCCGCAACGGCGCGTGGAACGGCCGCCAGCTCCTGTCCCGGACGTGGATCGCCGACATGCTGACGCCCTCCCCCACCAATGCGGATTACGGCTATCTCTGGTGGCTGAACCGCGGCCGCAGCCGCTTCTCCAACGCGTCGGAGTCCAGCGTCTTCGCGCTCGGCGCCGGCTCCAACATCATCTGGGTCGATGCGGAATCCGACATGGTGGTGGTCGCCCGCTGGATGGACCAGACGAAGTTCAATGCCTTCTTCGGCCATGTCATGGAGGCGCGGTCCTGACCGGCGCGCCCAGGTGCGCGGCATTTTCCCACACCACCGCTTGATCCGCGTCTGATTTCGCGCCACAACATGCGGCGATTGCACGCGCGTCGACAGGACCACCGATGGCCGCAGCCGGGACGACCAACTGGACCAACATCGCCAATGTGCTCGGCGCAACCGTCATTGTCGGCTCCGAGGCGGTCGGCGCCGGCGGCGCGACCGGCTGGGCGATCGCCAGCCTGCTGAAGCTGGGTGACCAGGCGGTCCTGGTTGCAACCCTTATGGGCGTCGCCGTCGGCCTCGTGGCGACCGTGGCGTTCTTCCGCTCGGCCCACCGGGTCGAAAGGTTCCGCTGAGGCCGGCTCTCCGCCTCAGGCGTAATCCTTTCGCATATACTGGACCTTGCGGTCCTCCATCGCCTTCACGGCGGTGGGCACGAAGCCCCGGCGCGCATACCATGCGATCCGCTGCGTCAGCTTGGAGTTGGTGTAGAGCACCACGTAAGACGCTCCCAGATCCCGCAACCGCCGCTCGGAAAAGCGCAGGATGGCGTCGCCGTAGCGCTTGCCGTGATGGCGTGGATGAACCGCCAGTGAGACGATGACAGGATCCTCGGCCATCTCGAGGACAGCGCAGGCGGCGAGCGCGCCGTTCTCCTCGGCCACCCAGATCTCCTGGGTCGCGATGGATGCGGCATAATCCGCCATCCGCGGGAACGAGACATTCCCGGTCAGTTCCTCGTTCGGCAGATAGGCCGCCTCCTTGAGCGCGGTGATGGCCGGCACGTCGCGCAGCGTCGCCCGGCGCAGCCTGAGGCCACCCGCCTCGGCCGTCGTCTCGTTCATCACCGCGAGGCTGATCTTCTGCCGGCCTCCGGCGTCGAAATTGGCGGGCGCGAGCCAGCGCGTGAAGGCGAGCCGCCGCTGCGGCCATTCGCAGTCCAGCATCGCGTACCAGGCCGTATCGCGATTGGCGCCCTTGGCGATCATGTGCTGGCGGAACAGGCCCTCGAAGGTGAAGCCGAAGCGCACAGCCGCCTTTTTCGAGGGCTCGTTGAGGTCGTTGCACTTCCACTCGTAGCGGCGGTAACCGAGCGTCTCGAAGACGTAGGTCATCATCAGGAACTGCGCCTCGGTGGCCGCCGGCGTCCGCTGCAGGGCGGGCGTGTAGAGGATCGAGCCGACCTCGATGACGCGGTGCGTCGTGTCGATGCGCATCAGCGACAGCCAGCCGATGGCCCGGTCGTCCCGGTCGGCGATGGCCCAGTAGACGGGATCCGTGGTGCCGGCAGCGATGGCGGCCACATGCGCGGCGAAGGCCGTCTTGTCGGGATAGGGGCCGGAGAAGAGATAGGCCCATTGCCAGGCCGCTTCCGGTCCATGCGACAGCGCGTAGAGCCCGTCCGTATCGCGCGACGGATCGAGCGGGCGGAGGCGGCAATAGTGACCTTCCATGACCACGGGGGTCGGGCGCGGCGCCGGCGTCGGATCGACGGCGAAGCCGAAGAGGGGGGCGTTCAAGGGCGATCCTCCGGACAGGCCTTGGGGGAATGGGTGCGGAAGAAGCTGTTGAGGGCGCCGAAGGGCTCGGCAGTGGCCAGGGCGTCAAACCTGCCCTCGGCGGCGAGGTCCCGCGCAGCCTTGAGGAAACCGCCCCAGGCGGCGCGCGCCAGCGCCGAGCCGACGGAGATGCGGCGCACGCCGAGCGCGGCGGCATCCGCGACGGTCAGTCCGATGGGCGCGGAGATGAGCAGGTTGACAGGCTTCGGCGCCACCGCCGACACCACCTCGCGGATCTGATCCGGCGTCCGCAGCCCTGGCGCATAGAGCACGTCTGCGCCGGCCTCCGCATAGGCCACCAGCCGCTTCAGCACCGTCGACTGGGCCTCCGGCAGGCCGAAGAGATGGGCCTCGCAGCGCGCCGTCAGCAGCACGCCAGTGCCCTTCAGCGCATCGGCGGCAGCCCGGATCCGCGCCACGGCGAGGTCGAGGGGATAGATGACCTCTTCGGTGCTCTCGCCGTGATCCTCGATCGAGAGACCGGCAACGCCCGTCGCCGCGCAGAGCCGGCAACTCTCTGCGACCCCTTCGGGATCGCGCGCATAGCCGGATTCGAAATCGGCATTCACCGGCAGGTCGGTGGCCGTCACGATCTCGGCGATATGGGCGAGCGCCATGTCGCGCGGCACCGCCCAGTCCGTGTCGGGAAGGCCGCGCGAGAAGGAGAAGCCCGACGAGGTTGTCGCCAGGGCCTTGAAACCGAGATGCTTCAGCATCATGGCCGTGCCGATGTCCCAGGGATTGGGAATGACAAAGCAGCCGCTCTCATGGAGGCGGCGGAAGGCAGTGCGTTGCGGCGCGGCATCCATCGGACGATCTCCCTGGGCCCGGAATGCAAAAGTCGCGCGGACGGCGCCGCGCGACAATCGCGTTTTTCGTGATGGCAGGGATCGCTGGAGGCGATGGGACCTCAGTGATTGTCCCGCGGAATGCCCCGTTTCTGCGCGATCTTCTGGTATTTCACCGCCGGCTTCAGCACCATGCCGTCGGAGAGCTGGCTGACCATCGAGCGCTGGATCTCCTGCCAGGGCGTCTGGCTTTTCGGTACCTTGAACCCGCCATTGGCCTTCAGCTCGGCCATGCGGGCGGCGAACTCCTCCTCGGAAATGAGGATGTTGGCCGAGCGCTTCTTCAGGTCGATGCGCACCCGGTCGCCGGTCTTCAGCACGGCGAGACCACCATTGGCGCCTGCCTCGGGCGAGGCGTTGAGGATGGAGGGCGAGCCCGACGTGCCGGACTGGCGGCCATCGCCGATGCAGGGCAGGTCGCGGATGCCCTTCTTCAGCAGGGCGGCCGGCGGCTGCATGTTCACCACCTCGGCCGAGCCGGGATAGCCGAGCGGCCCGACGCCGCGCACGAAGAGCACGCAGGTCTCGTCGATGGCGAGCGCCGGATCGTCGATCCGGTGGTGATAGTCCTCGGGCCCCTCGAAGACGATGGCCCGGCCCTCGAAGGCATCCTTGTCCTTCGGATTGGACAGGTAGCGCTTGCGGAAGTCTGCCGAGATGACGCTCGTCTTCATGATCGCCGAGTCGAACAGGTTGCCCTTCAGGACGATGAACCCGGCATCCTTCACCAGCGGCTTGTCAAAGGGGCGGATGACATCCTCGTCGGTGATGACGGCGCCCTGGACGTTCTCGGCCATGGTCTTGCCGTTGGCGGTGATCGCGTCACCGTGGATCTTGCCGGCCTTGAGGAGCTGATTCATCACCGCGGGCAGGCCCCCGGCGCGGAAATATTCCTCGCCGAGATAGGCGCCGGCCGGCTGCATGTTGACCAGCAGCGGCACCTCGTGGCCGACCTTCTCCCAATCGTCGATGTCGAGCTTGACGCCGATATGTTTGGCGATGGCGTTGATGTGGATCGGCGCATTGGTCGAGCCGCCAATGGCCGAATTGGCCACGATGCAGTTCTCGAAGGCCTTGCGGGTGAGGATGTCGGAGGGCTTCAGGTCCTCCCAGACCATCTCCACAATCCGCCGTCCCGTCGCGTAGGACATCTGGCCGCGCTCGCGATAGGGCGCGGGAATCGCCGCACAGGAGGGCAGCGACATGCCAAGCGCCTCGGCGAGGCCGTTCATGGTCGAGGCCGTTCCCATGGTGTTGCAATGGCCTATGGAGGGCGCCGACTTGGTGACGACGTCGATGAACTCCTCATAGGTGATCGTCCCGTCGGCCTGCAGCTTGCGCGCCTCCCAGACGACCGTGCCCGAGCCGGCGCGCTTGCCGTTCCACCAGCCGTTGAGCATCGGCCCGCCCGACAGGACGATGGCGGGAATGTTGACCGTCGCCGCCCCCATCACCATGGCCGGCATGGTCTTGTCGCAGCCGGTCAGCAGCACGCAGCCGTCCAGCGGATAGCCATAGAGGATCTCGACCAGCGAGAGATATTGCAGGTTACGGTCGAGTGCGGCGGTCGGGCGCTTCAGCGTTTCCTGGATCTGGTGGACCGGGAACTCCAGCGGAATGCCGCCGGCATCGCGGATGCCGTCCTTCACGCGCTGGGCAAGCTCGATATGGTGGCGGTTGCACGGCGAGATGTCCGAGCCGGTCTGGGCGATGCCGATGATCGGCTTGCCCGAGCGCAGCTCCTCCACCGTCAGGCCCCAGTTGACCGTGCGCTCCAGATAGATCGCGGTCATGCCGGGATTGTCGGGATTGTCGAACCACTGCTTCGACCGCAGGTTCTGGGGCTTCATCTTCCGGCGGGCCATGCCCTTACTCCCATGTTGCGCTGCAAAGCATTCAAATCGATTGAAGTGCTTGCCGCGTCGTCGTTTCACCGGATTTGACCGCGACGCCCGGCGGATTGCAACGGCAAAAGCGGCGGATGGGACATACGGCGAAGGGCAGCATATGATATGCTGCCGAAGCATATGCTTCCGAAGGAGGGCATGATGGCCATTACCCTGCGCAACAAGCCGCTGGAGGAAAGGATCAAGCGGATTGGTCGGCAGCGGGGCCTCGGGCCGTCCGCGGTCATCGCCCGGGCCATCGAGGCTTTCGAAAAGGCACCAGCGGAAAAGCTCTCTCCGGAAGAAATCGCCAGGCGAGAGACGATACTTGACGCCATCATCGCCCGGGCGCGTGCGGAACTGACTGACGAAGACCGCGCGGCCATGAAGGCGGTCGAGGACGACATGTACGACGAATTGGGGCTTCCCAAATGATCGTCTGCGATACGTCGGCGCTTGTCGCGATCTTGCAGGGTGAGCCGGAGGCGGAATCCTTGCGGTCGGTTCTGTCCGTCTCGGGAGACCTTTCGCTCGCCGCAGCATCCTATCTTGAGGGGGCGATGGTGGCACATCGACAGGCATTCGCGCGGGCCAATCTTGATGTTCTCGTAAAGTCTTTCGCCATGACCTTCATCCCCCTGGACGAGGCCGTCGCCCGCCGCGCCGCCGATGCCTTCGCCCGCTACGGCCGCGGCACCGGCCACCCGGCCGCCCTCAACTTCGGCGACTGCATCAGCTATGCGACGGCCAAGCACCTCGATTGCCCGCTGCTGTTCAAGGGCGATGACTTCCGGCATACGGATGTGAAGGTCGCCCTGTAGCGCGGCCGTGACGCCACCCGGAAACGTCCCATGACCCTCAAGACCGTCGCCAATTTCGATCGCATCGGCGAGGAAAACGCCTTCGCCGTCCTCGCCCGCGCCACCGCCCTGATGCGCGCCGGCAAGGATGTCATCAATCTCGGCATCGGCCAGCCGGATTTCGCGACGCCGGAGAACATCACCGACGCCGCCATCAAGGCCATCCGCGACGGCCATCACGGCTACACCCCGGCCAACGGCATTCTGCCGCTGCGCGAGGCGGTGGCCGCCGATCTCGACCGCCGCTTCAAGGTCTCGGTCTCACCCGAGGAGGTGATGATCGTCCCCGGCGGCAAGGTCACCATGTTCATGGCGATCCTGATGTTCGGCGAGCCGGGCGCGGAGATCCTCTATCCCGATCCCGGTTTCCCCATCTACCGCTCGATGATCGAATATACTGGCGCGACGCCGATCCCCGTGCCGATCCGCGAGGAGAACGGCTTCGCCTTCTCCGCCGACGAACTCCTGTCGCTGATCACCCCGAACACCCGGCTCGTCATCGTCAACTCGCCGGCGAACCCCACCGGCGGCGTCACGCCAAAAGTGGAGATCGACAAGCTCGTCGCCGGAATGGCGCGCTTCCCCGACGTCGCCATCATGTCCGACGAGATCTATGACCAGATGGTCTATGACGGCGAGGAGCATGTCTGCCTCCTCTCCTATCCCTCCATCCGCGACCGCACGATCCTGCTCAACGGCTGGTCCAAGACCTATGCCATGACCGGCTGGCGCCTCGGCTATTCGGTCTGGCCGGGCAAGCTTTACGACTATGCGCGCAAGCTGGCGGTGAACTCCTTCTCCTGCGTCAACGCGCCCGCGCAGTTCGCCGCGCTGGAAGCCCTCACAGGCCCGCAGGATGCGGTGGGAAAGATGGTCGCCGAGTTCGATGCCCGCCGGAAGCTCGTCGTCGAGGGGCTGAACAGGCTGCCCGGCGTCTCCTGCATCGTGCCGAAGGGCGCCTTCTACGCCTTCCCCAACATCAAGGAGACCGGCTGGAAGGCGAAGCCGCTGGCCTCGGCCCTGCTCGAGGATGCCGGCGTCGCCACGATCGGCGGGCCGGATTTCGGCGTCCACGGCGAAGGCTATATCCGCCTGTCCTACGCCAATTCGTCGGAGAACATCCTCAAGGCGTTGGACCGCATGAAGGGGTTCCTGGAGCGGCGCAACAGCTGATGTCAGCAGTCCGGACGTGCGGCTCCGCAAGCCGCTGTCCGGCGTCCACCGCCCCATTCGTCATGGCCGGGCTTGTCCCGGCCATCCACGGCTTGAACACCGCAGCTGGAAAAGAAGTCGTGGATGCCCGGCACAAGGCCAGGCAAGACGAGGCACGTGGCCGCGCGGGGCCCTACCCCCGCCCCGTCAGCAGCATCACGCCCCAGGCGGTGAGGATCGGGAGCGGCAGGGAAGCGGCGACCCGCAGCCACACGACCCGCGTCGGCATGACCGGCAGTTCCCAGACGATGAGCCTCTGGAAGGCGAAGAGCGCCCAGGCGGTCACGTAGGTCATCACCGCGAGGTAGCTGGCGCCACTTTTCAGCGCCGAGGCGCCGATGGCAAAGCCGATGACCGGTCCGCCGGGCGTCACCGCCCCGGCGACGGTCGCCAGCAGCAGGCCGGTGAAGCCCGAGTCCGGACCGAGCCAGGAGCGCACCACATCCTGGGGCAGCAGGGCGGCGAGAAACCCCGCCCCGATCACGCCGATGGCGAGGCGCGGGATCAGGTAGAGGAAATCGAGCACACCGCTGCGGCTCGCCTCCTTCAGCACCGGAACCCCCTTGCGCCAGGCGACCAGCGCCAGCACGGCAGTGATCACCCAGAGCGACAGGCTGACGATGAGGGTGGCGCTCATCGCGGCCCTCCGGGAACGAGGCGCGCCAGCCCATGCGCCAGGAGGCCGGCGACGATCGGCAGCGGCAGCGACACCAGCATCCGCGTCGTGACGAAGTCGACGCCGAGGAACGGCGCCTCCCAGATGATCGCCCGGTTGAGGCCGATCAGCGTCCAGCTCGTGACGAAGGCCACGGCCGGGCCGACGCCCGCTCCGACGGCGAGCAGCGCGCCGGCAAGCGGGTAGATGGTGAAGGGCCCGCCCGGCATGATGGCGCCGATGGCGGTGGCGATGACAAGGCCGGTCAGCCCGGAATCCCCGCCGATCCAGCGCGAGACGAATTCGCGCGGCAGCACGGCTGCGACGAAGGCGCCGATGAGGCAGCCGGCGAGCACCTTCGGCAGGATGTCGAGGAAGAGCCAGGAATCCTCGACCAGGATCGCCGTGACCCCGGGCCAGCCGTCGCGCCGGTAGACGAGGACCGCACCGGCCAGCACAAGCGCCAGCACGAACAGCGTCGAGCCGTCGATCAGGTTGCGGGGCTTCTTGGCGGAGGGGTCGGGCTCAGATGACAAATGCGGGGCCGGGCATGGAGGCGGACGAGGCCCGACGGCGGGCCGGGTCCGACCATAGGGCCCGCTCCGATGCGCCGGAACCATCGCTCCGGCGCATCAGGCGTGCATGGTCCGTTCAGACCGCGGCGGCGGCTTTGGCCTCGGCGGCAGCCTGGTCGAGATGGGCGGTGAGCGACGCCTCGAGACCGAGCAACCGTGCGAAGTCGCGGAGGAACTGCGCCTCGGCGGCGGTATCGACATTCATGCCGAGATGGGCGGCAATATAGGCCTGCGCCTTCATCTCGTCCGTGGTGCAGGAGGCCGCGATGATCTTCATGCTCACCGGAGCGGCGAGGACACCGTCAAGGAAGCTCTTCTCGGCCTGGCCGAGGCCCATCGAATCGAGCTGGCCGACGATCATCGCCCGCTCGTCGGGGCTCATCTCACCATCCGCATAGGCCGCCGCCACCATGGCGCGGAGCAGGATCTCGGCCGTGTCCTCGATCGTGCCGCCCGCCTCCGCATAGCCACCCGGCGCCTGGCCCATGCCGAGCAGCGACGTCACATCGTTGATCGTGCCCTGCACGACGGGCTTGCCCTGCTGGAAGTTGCGCAGCGCGACATAGGCGAGGCCACCGATCGCCGCGAGGCCACCGACCTGCACCGCTGTCCCGGCGATCTTGCGGCCGGCCCCGGTTCCCAGCAGCAGCCCGGCCAGCGTCCCCGCCGCCGCACCGCCGGCGAAACCGCCGGCATTCTTCTGCAGCACCTCCGTGGCCTGGCCGAGAAGGCCTCCAAGGCCACCACCGCCGCCACCGCCCTGGCCCTGGGCGCCGCGCAGGGTGCCCATCAGCTGGTCGAGGAGATTGCCGCCGCCGGCACCGCCGGGCGCGGGGGCACCTGGCACGGCATTGGCAGCCGAAGGCGTTCCGCCCGAGCCCTGGGCATTGCCCAGGGCCGCGCCGAGCTGGTCCATCAGGCCACCGCCGCCCTGCCGGCCCGCGGCGGGCGTGCCGCCACCGAGCCCGCCGAGCAATCCGCCGAGGCCTCCCAGGCCGCCCGCGCCAGACTGTCCGGCGGCGCCCGGCTGGCCCTGCTGCGCCATCTCCGTCAGCTGGCCGAGAAGGCCTCCCGCGCCGCCCTGCTGCCTGCCACCGGCGAGGACCGAGGTCAGAATCTTGGAAATGTCGGTCAAAGGTTTTCTCCCTGGAAGACTGCCGTCACTTATGCATCGGCCTTGACGCAGCAAGTGCGACAAGTGAGCCGATTTGATGTCGGCGGCCAGATCAGGGGCGCAGGGATCGCGCCGCCCGCGCCAGAACCGTGATGCGGTCGAAGTCGCCGGCTGCCAGCGCATCGTCCGGGACGATCCACGATCCGCCGACGGCCCCGACATTGGCCAGCGCCAGATAGCTGGGCGCCCTGGCCGCATCGATGCCGCCGGTCGGGCAGAAGACCAGCCCGGGCAGCGGCCCCGACAGGCTCTTCAGGAAGGCGGCGCCACCCGAAGGCTCGGCCGGAAAGAATTTCAGCGCGGCGAAGCCGCGGGCGGCGAGGGCCATGGCCTCGGTGACCGTGGCGCAGCCCGGCAGGACCGGGATCGGCACGGTGGCGAGAGCATCGGCCAGCGCCGGCGGCGTGCCGGGGGAGACGAGGAAGCGCGCTCCTGCCGCCGTCGCCACCTGGATGTCCTCCATGCGCGTGATGGTGCCCGCCCCCACGACCGCCTCGGGCACCTCGCGCGCGATCTCGCGGATGGCGTCGAGCGCCTGGGGCGTGCGCAGCGTGACCTCGATGACCGGCAGCCCGCCTGCGACCAGCGCGCGCGCGAGCGGCACGGCCTGCCGCACGTCCTTGACCGTGAGGACGGGAATGACGGGAGCGAGGGCGAGCAGCGGTCGTGCATCGGGGAGCATGGCAGGTCTCCAGTGGTGTCCCGGCAGCCCTAGCATCCTCCATCGCCTCCGGTCACGCCCCCCGGCAAGGCGCCACAGCTCACCGCGCCGGTGCGGCGGCGCCCGGCCCGCCCGGACGCGACAGCAGCGGCAGCCGGGACTGGTCCTTCAGCGTCTCCAGCACGATCGACGAGCGCACCCGCGCCACGCTCTCGTGGGGCAGCAGTTCCTCGTTGACGAGGGTGGAGAGGCCCTTCAGGTCGCGCACAACCAGCTTGAGCAGATAGTCGGCATCCCCCGTCATCGCATGGGCCTCCTGGACCTCCGGCATGGCGCGCACGAGATCGCCGAACCGCTTCGCGTTCAACCCCGAATGGGTGGCGAGCGACACGAAGATATAGACCGTCACGCCGAAGCCGAGCCGGGCGGCGTCGAGATCGGCGCGGTAGCGGCGGATGAGCCCCTCCTCCTCCAGCCTTTGCCGCCGCCGCGACACCTGGCTCGCCGACAGGCGCACGATCTCGGCGAGTTGCTGGTTGGTCCGTGCGCCATCCTCCTGCAAGGCGTCGAGCAGGCGCAGGTCGAAGCCGTCCACCGAGATAATTTCGTTCATCTGATCAGACAACCATGCATGGTTCATGCAGACAAGAGGCGAAGGCGCCCGATCTTCTCACGCTCCTTGCGCTGCGATTGCACGATACTCGCCCTCGACATCGACCCAGCCAGAGGATGATTCCATGGGCCCGTTCCCCCACGAAGCCCCGCCCGCCGCGATCAGCGAGCAGAACCCGATGGGCACCGACGGCTTCGAGTTCGTCGAGTTCGCCCATCCCGATCCCACGGCGCTGAAGACCGTGCTCTCCCTGATGGGATTCCAGGCCGTCGCCCGCCATCGCTCGAAGGACGTCACCCTGTTCCGCCAGGGCGACGTCAACTACATCGTCAATGCCGAGCCCGACAGCTTCGCGGCGGCCTTCGCTGCCGAGCACGGGCCCTGCGCCTGTGCCATGGCCTTCCGGGTCAAGGACGCGAAATATGCCTATGAGCGGGCCATCGCGCTGGGCGCCGAGCCCTATATCGGCAAGGTCGGGCCGATGGAACTGTCCATTCCCGCGGTCAAGGGCATCGGCGGCTCGCTGCTCTATTTCGTCGACCGTTACGGCGACAAGGGCTCGATCTATGACGTCGACTTCGTCTGGACCGGCGAGCGCGATCCGCACCCCGAACAGGCGGGCCTCTACTATCTCGACCACCTCACCCACAACGTCCACCGCGGCCGCATGGACCATTGGGCCGGCTGGTACGAGACGCTCTTCAACTTCCGCGAGATCCGCTTCTTCAACATCGAGGGCAAGCTCACCGGCCTGATTTCCCGCGCCCTCACGTCGCCCTGCGGCAAGATCCGCATCCCGATCAACGAGAGCCTCGACGACAAGAGCCAGATCGAGGAATATCTCAAGGAATACAAGGGCGAGGGCATCCAGCACATCGCCTGCGGCTCGCGCGACATCTATGCCACGGTCGAGGCGCTGCGCGCCAACGGCCTGCCCTTCATGCCATCGCCCCCGGCCACCTATTACGAGAAGATCGATGCCCGGGTGCCCGGCCACGGCGAGCCGGTCGATCGCATGAAGGCCACCGGCATCCTCATCGACGGGGAAGGCGCGGTGGCGATCGGCGAGAAGGAGGGCCGCATGTCGCGCGTCCTGCTGCAGATCTTTTCCGGCACCGTGCTGGGTCCGATCTTCTTCGAATTCATCCAGCGTAAGGGTGACGACGGCTTCGGCGAGGGCAATTTCCGCGCCCTCTTCGAATCCATCGAGGAGGACCAGATTCGCCGCGGCGTCATCGGCGGCAAGGCGGCGTGAAAGCGCGTCCGGGCAGCTGTGCTCGGGCTGTTCGCCCGTCAGCGACCTGAACATGGCAGGGGGAGGAAGTCGTGGATGCCCGGGACAAGCCCGGGCATGACGGAGGTTCCCGAGCGACCTGCTGAGAACACCTGACACCCTGATCGCGTCATGCCCGGGCTTGTCCCGGGCATCCACGACTTTTCCTTCAGGACCGGAGACCTGCGGCGCCGACCCCTCAGGCCGCCAACCGCCCCTCGGTCACGGCGTGGCAGGCGACCGTGCCGAATTCATCCGTCACCGAGGCCGGCACCTCGCTGCGGCAGCGGCCATTGGCGAGCGGGCAGCGCGGGTTGAACGGGCAGCCCGAAGGCGGCGTGATCGGATTGGGGATCTCGCCCAGCACGGGCTTGCGGGCGCGGCCCGTCATGTCGAGGTCGGGAACCGCATCGAGCAGCATGCGCGTATAGGGATGGCGCGGTGCCGCGAAGAGCTGCCGGCCCGGTGCCACCTCGACCAGGCGGCCGAGATACATGACGCCGATCCGCGTCGCCATGTGCCGGACCACCGCGAGATTGTGCGAGATGAACAGGTAGGTCAGCCCGAACTCGTCCTGCAGGTCGCGCATCAGGTTGAGGATCTGCGCCTGCACCGAGACGTCGAGCGCCGAGGTCGGCTCGTCGCAGACGATGAATTCCGGACGCGAGGCGAGCGCCCGGGCGATGGCGACACGCTGGCGCTGGCCGCCGGAGAATTCGTGCGGATATTTCGCCCCGTCGGCAGGATCGAGGCCGACCGTCTTCAGCAGCCTGCCGACCTCCGCGTCGATGGCGCGGCTTTCGCTCATCAGGCCGAAGGCGCGGATCGGCTCGGCGACGATGCGGTCGACCCGCCAGCGCGGATTGAGCGAGGCATAGGGCGACTGGAAGATCATCTGGATCTTGGAACGCAGCGCCTTCCGCCGGACCGGGTCGTCGGTCTTGGCCATGTCGACGCCCTCGATCACCACCGAGCCGGCGGAGGGAGGCAGCAGGCCGACGACCATATTGGCGACCGTTGACTTGCCCGATCCGGATTCGCCCACCAGCGCGAAGGTCTCGCGGCGGCCGATGGTGAAGGAGACGTCCTGCACGGCGCGCAGCAGCCGGCGCTCCTCGCGCTCCAGCACGCGGTTGAGCCAGGGCTTCGACACGTCGAAGGTGCGCGACAGATTGCGGACGGTGACGAGCGGCTCGCTCATGCGGCTTTCTCCGCGCCGTCGGCATAGAGCCAGCAGGCGACCTCGGTGGTGCCGACCGGTATCGGCTCCGGCCGTTCCGTGAGGCAACGGGCGAAGACCTTAGGGCAGCGCGGGTTGAAGGCGCAGCCCTGCGGAATGGCGGTGAGCCGCGGCATGGAGCCGGGGATCTGCACCAGCCGGTCGGCGGTGGCGTCAAGCGAGGGAATCGAGCCCATCAGCCCTTCCGTGTAGGGATGGCGCGCGCGCTTGATGACGTCCTGCACCGGGCCGATCTCGGCGATCCGTCCGGCATACATGACGGCGACGCGATCGGCCGTCTCGGCGATCACGCCCATGTCGTGGGTGATCAGCATGACGGCGGTGCCGTGCTCCTTGCAGAGGTTCTTCAGCAGCGTGATGATCTGCGCCTGAACCGAGACGTCGAGCGCCGTCGTCGGCTCGTCGGCGATGACCAGTTCCGGCTCGGCGCAGAGCGCCAGGGCCAGCACGACACGCTGGCGCATGCCGCCGGAGAACTGGTGCGGATAGGCGTCGATCCGCTTGTCGGGCGCGGGAATGCCGACCTCGGTGAGCAGGTCGATGGCGCGGGCCCGGGCCTGGGCACTCGTCAGCCGCATATGGGTCTGGATCGTCTCCATGAGCTGCTCGCCGACCGTGTAGAGCGGATTGAGCGAGGTCAGCGGGTCCTGGAACACCATGCCGATGCGCTTGCCGCGGATCTGGCGCATCGCCTCCGGGGCGAGATTGTCGATCCGCTCGCCCTTGAGCCAGATCTCGCCACCGGCAATGCGGCCCGGCGGCTCCAGAAGGCCGATGACGGCGGCGCCGGTCATGGACTTGCCGGCGCCGGATTCACCGACGACGCCCACCACCTCGCCGGGAGCGATGTCGAAGGAGATGCGGTCCACGGCGGTCAGCGTGCCACGGCGGGTGGGGAACTGGACCACGAGGTCGCGGACGGAGAGGACAGGTGTGGTCATCGCCGCTCACCTCAGCTTCGGGTTGAGGGCATCGCGCAGCCAGTCGCCGAGCAGGTTGATGGACAGCGCCAGCAGCACCAGCGCCAGCGCCGGGAAGAACAGGATCCACCACTCGCCGGAGAACAGATATTGCTGGCCGAAGCGGATCAACGTGCCAAGCGAGGGCTGGGTCGCGGGAACGCCGACGCCGAGGAAGGACAGCGTCGCCTCCTCGATGATGGCGAGCGCCAGGTTGATGGTGGCGATGACGAGGACCGGCCCGGTGACATTCGGCAGGATATGGCGGGCCATGATGAAAAAGGCCGGCCGTCCCATGACGCGGGCGGCCTGCACATATTCCTTGTTGCGCTCGACCATGGTGGAGCCGCGCACGGTGCGGGCATATTGCGCCCAGTTAGACAGGCCGATGGCGACGATCAGCACCCAGATCGCCATCTGCTCGTGCTGCGAGGGCGGGATGAGGCCGCGCGCCACGCCGAAGAACAGGAGCGCGATCAGGATGGCCGGAAACGACAGCTGGATGTCGGCGACGCGCATGATGATGGCGTCGGTCCGCCCGCCGACATAGCCGGCGAGAAGGCCGAGGCCCACCCCCATCACCACCGAGAAGGCGACGGAGGAAAAGCCGACGAAGAGCGAGACGCGCGACCCGTAGAGAATGGCCGAGAACAGGTCGCGGCCTTGGTTGTCGGTGCCCAGGAGATAGACGGTGTTGGTGCCCATCCCCGCTTCGCCCGGCTTGGTATAGGCGTCGAGCAGATTGAGCGCGGCGGGGTCGAAGGCGTCCTGCGGGGCGATCCAGTTGGCGCCCAGCGAGGCCGCCAGCAGGATCACCGTCATCGCCGCGGCGATCATCGCCACCGGCGAATGGCGGAAGCTCCAGGCGAGGTCGGAATCCCAGGCGCGTGCCAGGCGGGCCTTCAGGGTGATGCGCGGCTTGGGCGTGTCGTCGATCGCGGTCATGGCGGGCCTCAATGCGCCGATGCCGGACCCGCGCCGCGAAGGCGAGGATCGAGCGCGAAATAAAGCAGGTCGACCACGAGATTGGTGACCACGAAGACGAAGGCGACGAACATCAGGTAGGCGGCCATGACGGGAATGTCGACGAACTGGACGGCCTGCACGAAAAGCGCGCCGAGGCCCGGCCACTGGAAGACGCTCTCGGTGACGATGGCGAAGGCGATGACGCCGCCGAGCTGCAGGCCGGCAATGGTCATCACCGGCACCATCGTGTTCTTCAGCGCGTGGCGGAACCAGATGGTGCGCTCGGGGACGCCGCGGGCGCGGGCGAATTTCACATAGTCCGTGCGCATCGTCTCGAGCATCTCGGAGCGGACGAGGCGCATGATCAGGGTGAGCTGGTAGAAGCCGAGGGTGAGGACCGGCATGACCAGCGATTTCAGCCCCGACGTGGTCAGCAGGCCGGTCGACCACCAGCCGATCTTGACGACGTCGCCGCGCCCGAAGGAGGGCAGCCAGCGCAGTTCCACGGCGAACAGCCAGATCAGGCCGATGCCGATCAGAAAGGTCGGCAGCGACACCCCGATCAGCGACACCGACAGGATCATGTGGGAGAGAAGGCCGTTGCGGTTGATGGCGGTGTAGACGCCGAGGGCAATGCCGACGACGAGCGCGAACAGGGCTGACAGCAGCGCCAGTTCGACGGTGGCCGGAAGCCGCTCGGCCAGCAGGTCGGCAACCGGCCGCCCCTGCCGGTAGCTGACACCGAACTGCAACTGGGCGGCGTTGGAGACGAAGCGGGCGAACTGGACCGGGAAGGGATCCATCAGGCCGAGATCGCGGGCGAGCTGTTCGCGGTCCTGGAGCGTCGCCTCCTGCCCGACCAGGTTGGAGACCGGATCGCCGATGAAGCGGAACATCGAAAAGGCGACCAGGGCCACGGCCAGCATGACGAGGACCGCCTGGGCGAGGCTCTTGACGACATAGGCGATCATGAGGGGCGACCGGTTGACGCGAAAATCAAGAATGAAAAGCAGCAAGGCCCCTTCCCATTGGCGGGAAAGGGCCTCGCGGTCATGTCGGAGAGATCAGGAGCCGGCGAAGCGGAACAGCTTGAACCAGGCGCCCGCATCCGGATGCACCGGCACCTCGATGCCGCCGCGCGCCGCGTGGCTGATCGACTGCATATGCAGCGGGATGTAGATGGCCTGATCGCGCAGCTGCTTCTGGATGTCGGCGAGTTCGGCATTACGGCGGGGAACATCCGCCATGGTCTGCAGGGCCAGCATCCGCGCATCCAGGGCCGGGTTGGAATAGCGCGTGCCGTTCCAGGTGCCGTTGTTGGCGGTGCGGGTGTGGTAGAGGAAGGTCAGGATATATTCCGCGTCATAGGTCGGGATGCCCCAGCCGACGAGGAAGAAGTCCAGTTCCTGGCGCTGCAGTTCGGGGAAGTGCTGGGCTGCCGGCTTCGCCACCATGTTGGCGCGGATGCCGATCTGGCCAAGCATGGCCACCACCGCCTGGCAGATGTTCTCGTCCGAGACATAGCGGTTGTTGGTGCACTGGAGCGTCACCGAGAAGCGGGTGTTGCCCTCGGCGGCCCGACGGGGATAGCCGGCCTCATCGAGCGCGCGGTTGGCCGCGGCGGGGTCGAAGCGCGGGATGGCGGCGAGTTCGGCCGAGTAGCCGGAGATGAAGGGCGAGCCGATATAGCCGATGGGCTGGCCCTGACCACGCATGACGACGCGGGTGATGGCCTCGCGGTTGACCGCGATGTTGATGGCGTTGCGGACCCGCACGTCGGCGAAGGGGTTCCTGCCCTTGATGTCCGAGGACTTCAGCTCGGCATCGCCCACGTTGAAGCCGAGGAAGATGACGCGGTTCTCGGGGCCCGTCGTGACGCGGATGCCCTGGCTCTGCTGCAGGCGCGCGATGTCCTGCACCGGCACGTCATGGACCACGTCGACCTCGCCGGAGAGCAGTGCCGCGATGCGCGTCGCGTCCTGCTGGATCGGCACGACGATCAGCTCGGTCACCTGCATCGGGAACTGGCCCTTGCCCCAGTAGCCGGGGAACTGGCGCATCACCGTGCGCACGTCCGGCTCGCGCGAGACGAGGGTGAAGGGGCCGGTGCCCATGGCATTGCGGGTGGCGCCGTTCTCGGCCCGCTCGCGGATGTTCTGCGGCTCGAGGGCGTTGTTCTTCTCCGCCCAGGCCTTGGACATCATGAAGATATTGGTGAGGTTCTCGACCAGGAGCGGGTTCGGCGCCTTGGTCTTGATCCGGATCGTGTGGTTGTCGACCTTGGTGACGCTGTCGATCGAGGTCAGCAGGCCGCGATAGTCGGAGGTGGGACGGCGGGCGCGGTCGAAGGAGAAGATGGCGTCATCGGCGGTGAAGTCGGACCCGTCATGGAACTTGACGCCCTGGCGGAGCTTGAACTCCCACACCGTCGGATCGTCGGGAAGAATGCGCCACTCGGTGGCGAGGGTGGCGACGAGCTTGCCGTCATAGCCGCGGATGACCAGCGGCTCGTAGATCTGGTGGACGAGATTCGACGTCGGGCCGATATTCGCCGACATCGGATCGAGGGTCTGGGCATCGACCGAGCGCGCCCACCGGACGGTCCGCGCTTCCACCGTGGTCACGAATGTCACGGCGGCAATCATCGCGCCCGCAAAGAGCTTCATTCCAAAACGCATAGTTCACCTCTCTGAAGAGTGCCGGTTCTGGGACCGGATTCTGCCAGCGATGATAGACAGTGGCGCCCGGGCTGTCACCGCATAGTCACGGACGAAATGTCGCGTTGACAGCTCGGGGCAATACTGCCGTCAGGACGGCTTGATCTCGATCTCGATGAAGGCGAAGTCGCGGCCGGTGATGTTGACGATGTTGTGGTTGACGCCCTCCTTGCGGAAATAGGGCTCGTGGGTCTTCATCTCATATTCGCCCGAGGTGCCGTCGCCGAGCTCGGCGATCAGCCTGCCGTCGGAGAGCGGCACCACCACATAGTCCCAGCCATGGGTGTGCCAGCCGGTCTCGGCGCCGTCGGAAAAGTTCCAGCGCGTCACCTTGACCTTGTCGTTGTCGATGAGGAGTTGCGGGTCGGCGGGAGGACGGCAGGTGAAGGTCATGGATGGGTCCTTTCGATGCGCTGCAGGCCGGCGCTGCGGCCGGCCACGAACCAGTAGACGAGACCGCCGGCAAGGCCCGCCACCACCGCCACGAGGACTTTCGTGAGCGTGATGGACGGCTCATCGCCGAGGATGGGATCGGGGGCCTCCTGCGGCGCCCGGGCATAGACCCAGGCGAGGGAGGCGACGGCCCCCAGGAGACCGAGGCCAAGGTGAAAGGCAAGCGCCCGCCAGCGCATGGCTTCGGCGACGAACTGGATGAGCAGCAGCGGCCAGAACAGTCCGGCGGCCAGGAACGTGTAGAAGCCGATGGCCACGGCGCCGGCAACGAGATCCGGCATTCGCCCCTGGTTGAGGTCGAAGACGACGACGATGGCCGCCGCGAGCGCCAGGGCCAGCAGGAATCCGGCTGCAACGCGCAGGAGGCGCAGGGCGTAGAAGGCGAAGCGAGTCATGCCGACGAAACTAGTCGCCGCCGGCCGCGTGCGATAGCGGCCAGCGGCATGCCCGCCGTGCTCGGCGGGACATGAAGGGCCCGCTCCCCGCCGGGGAGAGGTGCCTGTCGCGATGCCCGGCCTGGCCGAAACGCCGGCGTCCTTACCTCACCACCGCCCCGTAGAGCAGGTTCTTGAACAGCATGCGCGTATGCACGCGATGCGACGGGCCCTGCGCCATCAGGATCCCGACGATGCCCTCGCGCGGATCGATGGTGAAGCTGGTGCCCCAGGCGCCGGCCCACATGGCGTCACCGGTCGAGCCCGGCGCCACCGCGAACCCGTCCTGCCGGCGCACGGCGAAGCCGAGGCCGAAGCCGTAGCCCGGACCGGTCGAGGCGGCCGTGGATCCGCCCATGCCAATGAGATGGTCGGCCAGCATGAACTCGACCCATTTCGTCGACAGAAGCCTGCGGCCCTCGAACTGGCCGCCGTTCAGGATCATCTGCGCAAACTTGAAATAGTCCTCGGCGGTGGAGACCATGCCGGCGCCGCCCTTGAAATACTGGCCGTGATCGGCCGGGTTCTCGAAGATGCGGTAGGCGGTCCACATGCCTGCCTTGGCCGGGTCGGAATCGAGCGCCTCGGCGAGGCGCGACCGGCGGCTCTCGGGAACGAACCAGCCGGTGTCGCGCATCTCCAGCGGATCGAGGATCATCTCCTTGATCAGCACGTCGAGCCGCTTGCCCGAAACCCTTTCGAGCAGCAGGCCGAGCACGTCCGTCGCGATCGAATAGTGGAAGGCCGTGGCCGGCTGGTGAACGAGCGGGATCTGGCCGAGACGGCGCAGCATCTCGTCGCCGGAGATATTGGCCGTGCGGGCCTCGATATTCTGGTCGTCGAGCAGCTGCTTGATCCGGGGAGACCGCTCCGAACCGGCATAGGTGAAGCCCGCCGTGTGGCGCAGCAGATCCTGCACGGTGATCGGGCGGGCGAGCGCGACGTCCTCGGTCGCGGTGGTGCCGTCGGCATTGCGCCGCTCGACCTGCACCTTCTGGTCCTTGAGTTCGGTAAGCCATGTGGCGATCGGGTCGGAGAGCTTCATCCGGCCCTGCTCGATCAGCATCACCGCCGCCGCCGAGACGATCGGCTTGGTCATCGAGGCCAGCATGAAGATCGTGTCGCGCGTCATCGGCTGCGTCTTGGCCGCATCGCGGAAGCCGTGCGCCTCGAAATGGATGATGCGGCCACGCCGGGCGATGAGGGTCACGGCGCCCGGGAACATGGCGCGGTCGGCCTGTTCGCGCATGACCGGACCGATGCGCGCCAGCCGCTCGCGCGAGAAGCCCATCACCGTATCCTCGCCGCGGCCGCGCCGGCCCTCACGGTCGGGGCGGCCCTGACCGCGATCGTCGCGCTCGAAGCGCCAGCCCTGTCCGGGACCCTGCCCGGGACCGGGCTGGGCGAAAACGGGGAAAGGCGTGGCGGCAAGACAGGAAAGAGCCAGGGCGAAGGCCCCGGCCCGCACGGGCGGCAGTCCTTGGAACGGCATGGGATCCTCCCGGGATCATGGTGGGCTCGGCCGGTCTTGTGTCGCCGGTTGTCGAAAGCTCACCACCCACCCGGAGGAGGGTCAAGCGCGTGCCTGCGGCGGCTGCCGCGCGGCATGCGCATGCGAGGGATAATGGCTCAGTCCACCATGCTCATGGCGCGGAAGGCGTCCTGCTCGGCCTTCGACATCAGCACCGCCTTGTCCTTGGCGCGCAGGCGCTCGGTCTCGCTCTTGAGCTGGCCGCAGGCGGCGAGAATGTCGCGACCGCGCGGGGTGCGCACCGGCGAGGAATAGCCGGCCTCGAAAACGACCTCGGAGAAGCGTTCGATCTGCTCCCAGTCCGAGCACTCGTATCGGGAGCCGGGCCAGGGATTGAACGGGATGAGGTTGATCTTGGCCGGGATGCCCTTCAGGAGCCGCACCAGCCGCCGCGCATCGTCGATGGAATCGTTGACGCCCTTCAGCATCACATATTCGAAGGTGATGCGGCGGGCATTGGACGCCCCGGGATAGTCGCGGCAGGCGTCGAGCAGTGCGGCGATCGGATATTTGCGGTTCAGCGGCACGAGTTCGTCGCGCAGGTCGTCGCGCACCGCATGCAGGGAGATGGCGAGGGCGACGCCCGTATCGGCGCCGACACGGCCGATCTCCGGCACGACGCCCGAGGTCGACAGCGTCACGCGGCGCTTGGAGAATTGCAGGCCGTCCGGGTCAAGAAGGGTGAGCAGCGCCCCGGTGACATTCTCGACATTGTAGAGCGGCTCGCCCATGCCCATGAAGACGATATTGGTGACGAAGCGCCCGCCGTCGGTCGGCACGAAGGCGCCCTCCGGCGGCTCGGCACCCGGCCAGTCGCCGAGCTGGTCGCGGGCGACGACCACCTGGGCAACGATCTCCGCGGCGGTGAGGTTGCGCACCAGCTTCTGCGTGCCCGTATGGCAGAAGGAGCAGGTCAGCGTGCAGCCGACCTGGCTCGAGATGCAGAGGGTGCCGCGGTCGCGGGTCGGGATATAGACCGTCTCGATCTCGTGCCACTTCTCGCCCGCCATGGAGGGCGGGATGCGCATCAGCCACTTGCGGGTGCCGTCCTGCGACACCTGTTCGGCGACGACCTCGGGTCGATCGAGCGTGTAGGTCTCCGCCAGCGCGGCGCGCAGGTGCTTGGAGACGTTGGACATCTCCTCGAAGGTCTTCGCCCCGCGCTGGTAGATCCAGCCCCAGAGCTGGGAGACGCGCATCCGTGCCTCGCGTCCCTCGATGCCGATGGCGGCCAGCGCCGCCTTCAGGTCGTCACGTCCCATGCCGACGAGCGAGGGCTTCGCCGGCAGGGCGCGGGGGCCGGAGGCGGCAGCGGGCTTCTCGACGGGGGCGGCATTCGCGGGATCGGGCGTCGGCATCGGGTCGGGTTTCCTGGCAAGCGCGGGCCTATAGCACGAAAGCCGCGCTTCACGCAGCCTTTCACGCGCCGGTCGCGTCAGCTGGTCGCCGGGGGGTCGGCGCATTCCCGGCCCGCCCGCGCCAGAGCCTCGGCGAACCCTGCGAGGGCATAGGTGTCGGTGGTTTCCTCCCCGAGGACCGACATCGACCGGATCTGCATGTGCGCGTTGCCCTGCATCGCCGCCACCAGCCGGGCCTCGTCGGCGAGATCCCCGATCCAGGCTCCGACGGCGTCACCGGCAAGCGGAAAGGTTTCGCCGCCGACCGACAGCATCGCTCCGGTGGTGACCTCGAAGCCGAACTCGACGGAGAACTCGTCACGGACCCGGTCGACCGGCCGGGTGGTGACGAAGACGAAGGCGGGGCCCCTCACCGCGCCTTCCGGCCGCCGCGCCTGCGGCCGGGCGGCGGCATAGCAGTGCCGGCCACGATTGGTCTCGGCGACGATGACGGACCAGTCGGCATGGCGGGCGACGGTGCGGGTGGTTCCGCTCGGGCGATCTTCGGCCGCGGCGAGGCCGATGCTGCAGGCGAGCGTCAGGAGGGCGCCTGCAGCCCTCAGCGGCATTCCTGCGCCACGCGGTCGAGCGCCTGGGCGAGACCGTTGAGCGAATAGGTGTCCGTCGTCACGTTGCCGCGACCCGAGGTCGACCTGACGGTGAGCTGCGAGCCGCCCCGCATCGCCTGGACGAGACGGCCCTCCTCGGCGGCATTCTTGATCCAGGCACCGTTGGCCTGGGTGTAGAGGGCGAAATTGGCGGTACCGATCGTCGCGGTCGCATCGCCGCGCAGCGGGAAGCCCAGGGTGAGCGAGACCTCGTTGCGGACGTTTTCGCCGGGCCGCGAGGTCAGGAAGAAGAAGGCGGGGTCGCGCTGCAGATTGGCGGGAGCGCGGGTCTTCGGCTGCGAGGCGGCGTAGCAGACCTTGCCGCGCTGGGTGCCGGAGGTGAAGACGCCCCAGTCACCGAACTGGGCCACCGCCGATCCCTGCTGGGCGCCGCCGGCGGCGGGACGGGCGGCCTGGGCCTGCTGCCGCTGCTGCGCACCGGCACTGGTGACGGTCAGGGCAACGGCCGAGAAGGCCAGGACGGAGAGGATTTTGTTGCAGCGCATCGCAATACTCGGCTCTGGAAACGGGCGAACGGGAACGGCGGCCCCGCCGGACTTGCCCCTTAGGTGTCGAAGATCAGGGTAAACAGGCGGTTAATTTGCGGGCGAATCCATGGCGAATAGCCCTTCGAACAGCACTTACCGACCCTGACGTCGCTCTCCTTGGGGTAACTTACGTCGAAACGGGGCAAGACTAGGGCGGAGGTCCGTCGCGGCCGGGCGCATGCTGAGTCGGGCCGGCCGCCGACGCGCCGGACAGCGCCGATGGTCCTGACCGGCTGCGAGGGTTGCTCTCACCCGGGACAGAGCCAGCCCGGGTGATCCGTCCGCAAAACTCAGCCCCAGGTCCTGATATCGACGAAGTGGCCTTCGATCGCCGCCGCCGCCGCCATGATCGGCGAGACCAGATGGGTGCGGCCCTTGTAGCCCTGACGCCCCTCGAAATTGCGGTTCGAAGTGGAGGCGCAGCGCTCGCCCGGCTGCAGCCGGTCGGGGTTCATGGCCAGGCACATGGAGCAGCCGGCCTCGCGCCATTCGAAGCCGCTCGCGATGAAGATCTTGTCGAGGCCTTCCTGCTCGGCCTGTTCCTTCACCAGGCCCGAGCCCGGCACGATCATCGCCGAGACCGTGGAGGCCACCTTCTTGTCGCGGACGACGCGGGCGACCTCGCGCAGGTCCTCGATGCGCGAATTGGTGCAGGAGCCGATGAACACCTTGTCGAGGCGGATGTCGGTGATCCTGGTGCCCGGCTTGAGGCCCATATAGTCGAGCGCGCGCCACTTGGAGCTGCGCTTGTTCTCGTCCTCGATCGCGTCCGGATCCGGCACGACACCGGCGATGGAGATGACGTCCTCGGGGCTGGTGCCCCAGGTGACGATCGGCGGCAGGGCATGGGCATCGAGCACCACGGTGCGGTCGAAATGCGCGCCCTCCTCGGAGTAGAGCGTCTCCCAGTATTTCTGGGCCATGTCCCAGGCCATGCCCTTGGGCGCCTTCGGCTTGCCCTTGAGATAGGCATAGGTCTTCTCGTCCGGCGCGATCAGGCCGGCGCGGGCGCCGCCCTCGATCGACATGTTGCAGATGGTCATGCGGCCTTCCATCGACAGCGCGCGGATCGCCTCGCCGGCATATTCGATGACCGAGCCGGTGCCGCCGGCCGTGCCGATCTCGCCGATGATGGCGAGGATGATGTCCTTGGCGGTGACGCCGTCCTTCAGCTGCCCGTCGACGCGGACGAGCATGTTCTTCGCCTTCTTCTGGATCAGCGTCTGGGTGGCGAGCACATGCTCGACCTCCGAGGTACCGATGCCATGAGCGAGGGCCCCGAAGGCGCCGTGGGTCGAGGTGTGGCTGTCGCCGCAGACGATGGTCGTGCCCGGCAGGGTGAAGCCCTGCTCCGGCCCGATGACGTGGACGATGCCCTGGCGGATGTCGGCCGCATCGTAATATTCGATGCCGAAATCCTTGGCGTTCTGGGCGAGGGCCTCCACCTGGGTGCGGCTCTCCTCGTCCTTGATGCCGAACTTGCGGTCCGGGGTCGTGGCGATGTTGTGGTCGACCACGGCCAGCGTCTTCTGCGGCGCCCGCACCTTGCGGCCGGTCGTGCGCAGCCCCTCGAAGGCCTGCGGGCTGGTCACCTCATGGACGAGATGGCGGTCGATATAGAGCAGGCAGGTGCCATCATCCTGCGTTTCGACCACATGGTCGTCCCAGATCTTGTCGTATAGCGTGCGCGGCGCGGCCATGGCGGACCTCCCGTTCTGAAAAGGTGGCGGGTCTCATAGCCTTGAATGGTTCCGGAGAGAAGAGGCGTCAAGCCGGACGCATGACAGGGCGGCGGAAGGGACCGGCGGCTGCGGCCACCGGCCAGGGGGAGGGAGCAAACGGATGACGCCGCCGCACCGCACCCCGGGCCTCGCCTCCCCGTCCCCGGAGATTCCGCCGCCGCCGCTGCGCTACCTGGCCATGGAACTGCGGTCCGTCGTGGAACTCGGGGAACTGGGTCTCCGGCACCGAACCCTCGGCGACACGCCACGCGGGGATGGCCATCCCGTTCTCGTCATCCCCGGCCTGATGTCGTCGGACCTGGCGTCGCTGCCGATGCGGCGCTTTCTCGCCCGCCGGGGCTATGCGGCCTATGGCTGGGGCTTCGGCATGAATCGCGGCCTGCGCGGCACGCTGGAGAGCGATCTCGCCGATCTGCTTGGCGCCATCGCCGGGCGCCATGGCCGCAAGGTCAGCCTCGTCGGCATCAGCCTCGGGGGCATCTATGCCCGCCAGCTCGCCAAGGTCTTCCCGCACCGGGTGCGTTCGGTCGTCACCCTCGGCAGCCCCTTCGCCGGCGGGCCCCGGTCGACCCATGGCTGGCGGGTCTATGAATGGGCCTGCGGCCGGTCCGTCGACACCCGCGACCAGCACATGGGCGGGCCGGTCCGCCCGCCGCCGCCCGTCCCGACCACCGCCATCTACAGCCGGACCGACGGCATCTGCGCCTGGCAGAGCTGTATCGAGCCCGGCGGACCGCTGGCGGAAAGCATCGAGGTGACCGGCAGCCATATCGGCCTGCCGCACAATCTCCAGGTCCTGCGGATCCTCGCCGACCGTCTTGCCCAGCCGGAGGGCGTGTTCAAGCGCTATCCGACCGCTGATCCCGTGGCCGAGGGCGAGGCCCGGACCGCGCCGGACCGGACCCATCCGGCGCGCTAGACCCCGAAGCACCAGGCCAGCACGCCCTTCTGCGCATGCAGGCGGTTCTCGGCCTCGTCGAAGACGACGGACTGGGGCCCGTCCATGACCTCGTCGGTGACCTCCTCGCCGCGGTGGGCGGGCAGGCAATGCATGAAGATGGCGTCGGAATTGGCTGCGCTCATCAGCTGCTTGTTGACCTGATAGGCCTTGAGGAGGTTGTGGCGGCGCCCGGCATCCTCGTCGCCCATCGACACCCAGCAATCCGTCACGATGCAGTCGGCGCGATCGGCCGCCTGGTAGGGATCGGAGGTCCAGGACACGTCGCCACCCTCGCGCTGGGCCGCGGCGATGACCTCGCGGCGGGGCGCCAGATCCTCGGGCGTCGCGATGTTGAGCTTGAAGCCGAAGCGCGGCGCGGCCTGGATCCAGGAAGCGAGCACATTGTTGGTGTCGCCGGCCCAGGCCACCGTCTTGCCGCGGATCGGGCCCTTCTTCTCCTCGAAGGTCATGATATCCGCCATGATCTGGCAGGGATGCGACAGCTTGGTCAGGCCGTTGATCACCGGCACCGTCGCCGCCTCGGCCAGTTCGCGCACCGCATTGTGGTCGAGCATGCGGATCATGATCGCG
Organism: Phreatobacter sp.; assembly: GCF_022843985.1. Taxonomy (GTDB): domain Bacteria; phylum Pseudomonadota; class Alphaproteobacteria; order Rhizobiales; family Phreatobacteraceae; genus Phreatobacter. Next base: position 33,772 of record NZ_JALHMP010000015.1, read on the forward strand.
TCGACATAGCGCGACAGCACCTTCGCCGTGTCCGAGATGGTCTCGCCGCGGCCGAGCTGCATTTCCGCCCCGGTGAGCATGATCGTCTCGCCGCCGAGTTCGCGCATGCCCACGTCGAAGGAGACGCGCGTGCGGGTCGAGGGCCGCTCGAAGATCATCGCCAGCACCTTGCCGGCCAGCGGCCGGCCGGCCTCGGGCGTGCGGCGCACGCTCTTCAGCGCGCTGGCCTTTTGCAGAATGGCTTTCAGCTCGGCCCCGCCGAAATCGGCGAGGTCGACGAAATGACGGGGCGCATGGGTCACTCGGCCGCTCCCTTGACCATCTGCGCCTCGAGACTGATGGCCGCCTTGTCGAGCATGCCGACCGCCAGATCGATCTCCGCATCGGAGACCACCAGCGGCGGGATGAGACGGATGACATTGTCGCCCGCCGGCACGACGAGCAGACCGGCGCGCCGCGCCTCGGCCGTCACGTCGCCGTTGGGGACGACGCATTTGAGACCGGTGAGCAGGCCGGCGCCGCGCACGCCCTCGAAGACCTTGGGATGCTGGTCGACGAGGCCGGCGAGCTTCTGCTTGAACAGGAGGGCCTTGCGCTGCACCTCCGCGAGGAATCCGGGCGCGAGGACGACATCGAGCACGGCATTGCCCACCGCCGCCGCCAGCGGATTGCCGCCGAAGGTCGTGCCATGGGTGCCGGGGGTGAACACCGCGGCGCATTTCTCCACCGCCAGCACCGCACCCATGGGGAAGCCGCCGCCGATGCCCTTGGCGATCGCCATGATGTCAGGGGTGACGCCCGCCCATTCATGGGCGAAGAGCTTGCCGGTCCGGCCGACACCGGTCTGTACCTCGTCGAAGATCAGCAGCAGGCCATGGGTGTCGCAGAGCTCGCGCAGATAGCGCAGCTCCTCGTACGGCGCTTCGCGCAGGCCGCCCTCGCCCTGGATCGGCTCGATCATCAGCGCCGCCGTATCCGGGCCGATCATCGCCTCCAGTGCCGCATGGTCGCCGAAGGGCACCTGGTCGAAGCCTTCGACCTTCGGGCCGAAGCCCTCCAGATATTTCTTCTGGCCACCGGCGGCGATGGTCGCCAGCGTGCGGCCGTGGAAGGCGCCCTCGAAGGTGATGATGCGGTAGCGGTTCTCCTCGCCGCGGACGGCGTGGTACTTGCGCGCCATCTTGATGGCGCCCTCGTTGGCTTCCGCGCCCGAATTGCAGAACAGCACCGAGTCCGCGAAGGTCGCCTCGATCAGCCGCTTCGCCAGCCGCTCGGCCTCCGGCACATTGTGCAGGTTGGAGACGTGCCAGACCTTCTGGGCCTGCTGCACCAGCGCCTCGACGAGATGGGGGTGCGAATGTCCCAGGGAATTCACCGCGATTCCGGCGCCGAAATCGAGCACGCGTCGCCCGTCCGCCGTCACCAGCCAGCAGCCCTCGCCCCGCTCGAAGGCGAGTTCGGTCCGTGCATAGTTCGGCATCAGCGGCGTGATCACTTCGACCTCCCGTCGAAACTCCCGGAAACCCAGAAAAAAACGGCCGCCCCGAAGGGCGGCGCGCCGAATTCTATGCGATCAGGGGGGCGGAAAGTCAAGGTTCGCACCCTCCCCCGCATGCTGCGGCGCAGTGGTTCCGGCTAAGCTTCACAGGGGCTCGGCTATCGCCCGCGGCCCGCAAAGCCATGACGGGGTCGTGCGAAGCCGAAGGCCGGTCAGGAGGGCGGCACCTCGCGGGTCACCGGCAGGGCGAGCGTCACCAGCCAGCAGGCGGCGAGCATGGCGGCAGACCCCGCGAGGCAGCCGAGGATGCCGCCCGTCTGGAACAACAGTCCCGACAGCAGCGTGCCGGCGAAGCGGCCGGCGGCATTGGCCGCATAGTAGAAGCCGACATCCTCCGCCGCCTTCTCGGAGCCCGCATAGGCCAGGATGAGATAGGAATGGACGGAGGAATTGACCGCGAAGGCGAAGCCGAAGACGCAGAGCCCTGCGACGAGGACGAGGTCCGGCCGCGGCGGCTGGACGACGAGGCTCGCCGCGATGATCACCGGCACCAGCATGAGGCCGAACGACCAGAGCCGCGCGGCCGGAACCTCGGCGGACAGACCGTCCGGGCTGCGCTTGACCAGCGCCGGCGCCGCGGCCTGCACCAGGCCGTAGCCCACCGTCCAGACCGCGAGGAAGGCGCCGACCATCGCAAAGGTCCAGCCCGCGGCATAGAGGAAGACCGGCAGTCCCACCACGAACCAGACATCGCGGGCACCGAACAGGCCGATGCGCGCCGCCGCGAGCAGGTTGACGCCGCGGCTCTTGCCGAAGAGCTCGCGTGCCGTGCCGCTCGCCCTGGCCTTGCCCATCATCGGCGGGAGCGACAGCACGACGCCGATCAGCACCAGCCCGAGGGCCGCCGCCATCAGCCACAGCGCCAGGCGGAAGCCGAAGGCCTCGAGCAGCACGCCGCCGAGGAAGAAGCCGGCGCCCTTCATGGCGTTCTTCGAGCCGGTGAACCAGGCGACCCAGCGGAACAGCCGGCCGTCCGCGCCCTCTCCGGCGTTGCGCGCCTCCTTCTCCGTGACCTTGATGGCCGATTTCGAGGCGGTCTTCGTCAGGTCCTTGGCGACGCCGCAGATGCCCTGCGCGGCCACCACCCAGGCGACGAGGAAGGCCGCCTCCCAGCCCGGCGACATGGCCGAGAGCAGGAGAAAACCGGCGATCTGCGTCGAAAGGCCGACCGTCAGCATCCGCGTGATGCCATAGCGGGTGGCGAGCCACCCCCCGACGAAATTGGCGACGATACCGGCCGCCTCGTAGAGCAGGAACAGCAGCGCCAGTGTGAAGGGCGAATAGCCGAGCTTGAAGAAGGTGAAGAGGACGAGCATGCGCAGCGCGCCGTCCGTCAGCGTGAAGCCCCAATAGGCCGCCGTGACGATGGCATAGTTGCGCAGGCCGGCGGAGATCGCGGCCATCAGATCCCGATCCGGGCCATGTGGGTGGCGAGATCGACCATGCGGCAGGCATAGCCCATCTCGTTGTCGTACCAGGCATAGACCTTCAGCATGACGCCGTCGGTCACCAGGGTTGAAGGCCCGTCGACGATGGCCGAGCGGGTGTCGCGGGCATAGTCGGCCGAGACCAGCGGCAATGGCTCGAAGCCGAGAATGCCGGCCAGCGGTCCTGCCGCCGCCGCCTTGAAGAGATCGTTGACCTCGGCCGCACTGGTCGGCCGCTTCACCTGGAAGACGCAGTCCGTCAGCGAGGCGTTGAGCACCGGCGCACGCACCGCGTGGCCATCAAGCCGGCCCTTCAGTTCGGGATAGATCAGCGCGATGGCGGTGGCGCTGCCGGTGGTCGTCGGCTGCAGCGACAGCATGGCCGAGCGTGCCCGGCGCAGGTCCTTGTGCGGCGCGTCGACGACGACATTGGTATTGGTCGGGTCATGGATGGTGGTGATCTGGCCACGCTCGATGCCGATCGCCTCATGGACGACCTTCACCACCGGCGCGAGGCAGTTGGTGGTGCATGAGGCTGCCGTGACGATCGGATGTTTCGCCGGTTCATAGAGATGCTCGTTGACCCCGACGACGACATTGAGGACCGAGGGGTCCTTAACCGGAGCGGCAACAATGATGCGCTTGGCGCCGCGTTTCAGGTGCCCCTCCAGCGTCGCGGGGGTAAGAAACTTCCCCGTGCATTCCAGCACGACATCGACGCCGAGATCGCCCCAGGGAATATCGGCGGGCGCGGCATGGGCGGAAAAGCTCAGGCGCCTGCCGCCGATGGTCACGGCGTCCTCGCCGTCGGCGGCGATGGCGCCGCGCCAGCGCCCCTGGACGCTGTCGAATTCGAGCAGATGGGCCGTGGTGGCCGCGCCGCCCTTGATCTCGTTGAGATGGACGATGTCGAGCCGGTTGCCGGCGCGCGGATCATCGGCGCCGCGCCCCGCCGCCCCCATGGCCGCCCGCAGCGCCAGCCGCCCTATGCGGCCCATGCCGCTGATGCCGACCCGCAGCGCCGGGGTCGCCTGGTCGTCTCTGTCAGTCATGACACGTCCACTTTGGGAGAGCAGGGGGGCGTCAGGCCCCGGATGATCGGCACGCAGATCTCCGGCCGCCCGCCGCAGCAATCCTGCACCAGGTGCAGCGTCATGGCGCGGAAGCGATCGAGATCGGCGCGGTAGAGGATCGAGCGGCTGTGCCGCTCGCCATGGGCGAGGCCAGCCCGCACAAGCACGGCCAGATGGCTGGACAGGGTGTTCTGCGGCACGGCCAGCAGGGCGGCCAGTTCGCCGGCGGGGATGCCCGCGGGCTCGCGCGCCACCATCAGGCGGAAGGCGGCGAGCCGCGTCGGTTGGGCGAGGGCCGCCAAGGCCGCGATGGTTTCGCTATCATCCATATATCGGGAAATAACGAAATGATACGACGGGACCGTGACAGTCTCGGGTGTGTCAGGCCCAGCCCTGGTCCCTGAACCACGTCCCGAGGCTGGAGGCCACATCGGAATGCAGCGGTCCCGACAGGCCGGGATCGTCGGGACCGGATACTGGCTTCAGGTTGTGGCTGGCCCCTGCCAACAGCGCCACCCGGTAAGGCCGGCCCCGCTCCGCCGCCCTGCGGATGAGGGCCGCCTCCAGCGCCGGCACGTCGCGATCCGCGAGAACCTGGACGTCGGCGCTGCCGGACAGCACCAGGATCGGGCAGGGGCAGCGGCCGGCAAGGTCGGCCGGGTCACGGCTGGCAAATCCTTCCCAATAATGCCGGAGATAGGGCGGGTAGAGCGCGGCGAGTCCCGGATGGATGGCTTCGGGATAACCCTCTCCCGCGACCAGGCGCGCCAGGATGCGGTCGTTCTCTGCAAGGATCGCCACGACTGCCGTCTCCGGTGCCCCCTGCTGGCGCGCCAGCCTTGCGATCTGGTCGCGTAGGACGGCAGCGATCGGGCGCCCGGTTGTGGCGGCAAGGATCAGCATCGCCGGATGCGCAAGGCCGCCCGCGGCAAGGTCCAGTGCGATCAACCCGCCCTCGCTATGTCCCAGAATGCCAACACGGGCGCGATCGACCCCGGGCTGCCCGGCGAGCATGGCGAGGGACCGCTGCGCATCGCCGACGAACCTGTCCCAGCCCACGAACACCGCGAGGTCGGGCTCCGCCTTCGGCAGGCTCGCGGCAACGGCTCCCATGCCGCGCTTGTCACAACGCAGGCTGGCGATGCCGAAGCCAGCGAGCAGGTGTGCCAGATCCTTCAGGAGGTCGGTCACCAGATGCGGGCGCTGGTTGCCGTCGCGGTCGGTTGGCCCGCTGCCCTGGATCAGCAGCAAGGCGGGCGCGCGTCCGCCGCTGGCGGGCAAGGTCAGCGTTCCGGCGAGCGGCGCTCCCGCGGCGCCCTCCCAGGTCAGTTCGTTCTCGGTCGCCAGAAACGCCAAAGCGGCACCATCCTGCGCAGCGTAGGAACAGGTTCGACGCGCCTTTTGCGCCGCCGACCGGATACCAATCCCCATGCCGTTAAAAGATCCGGCAAGAGTGACTCAAAAACAACACCATCCTTAAGGTCTTGGTAAGACTCAACCATCGGTACGCCCCGGTCGCTGGCGGGGCTGTGGACGGATTCATCAGAGGCCCGACGCGCTTGGGGAAAACGAAAGCGAGATTCCCCGGACTCTTGCCGCCGATTCAATCAATAGCGTAGTGTCCGGCCGTCGGCATACGACATCTCGTGCGGCGGACCTTAGTGACAAGGTATTGGCAGTGCAACGACGCCTTTTGCGAGGCGGCGAGCGCTTGCGGATTCCGGCGGCCCGCAGCCTTCCAGGAGGAGACAGGAACATGCAGCAGTTGCAGTGGACCGACGAGCGGGTGGAGCTCCTCAAGAAGCTCTGGAACGACGGTCTGAGCGCCAGCCAGATCGCCGGCGAGCTCGGCCAGGTGACCCGCAATGCCGTCATCGGCAAGGTCCATCGTCTCGGCCTGTCGGGCCGCGCCAAGGCCCCCTCCTCCAGCACCCCCCGCGCCCGCAAGGCGCCGCGCACGGCCCCCTCCGCCCCGCCGCGTCCGTCCATGCCCGCCTCGCGCTCCAACCTCGCCTTCAAGCCCCGCCCGGCGCCGGACCTGGTGCCGGAATCGGAAGTGGCGCGGCTGCCCGAGGTCGACAATGTCGTGCCCATGGGCGAGCGCTGCACCATCATGGAGCTGAAGGAATATTCCTGCCGCTGGCCGATCGGCGAGCCCGGCAAGGACGATTTCCGCTATTGCGGCGCCCGCTCCGGCACCGGCATTCCCTATTGCGCCTATCACGCCCGCATCGCCTATCAGCCGGTCGCCGACCGCCGCCGCGACCGCAAGCAGGTGGGTGGGCGCTGACGGGCTGAACCCTTGAGGCGGCGGGCCTTGCACGACCCAAGAAAAGCGATGAACCCCAACGAGCCCTCTCCCCTCCGGAGAGGGCTTTTTTCTTGGGCCGCGCCGTCAGAACGGCATCATGCGCTCGACCACGAGATAGCCGCTCAACAGGCCGATGCCGAAGAAGACGACCACGCCGGCGGCGGCGAGTTCGGCAGCGCTCAAGAACAGCGTCGCCATGCCGGTCCGCGCCGCGGCGAGGCGCACCGCGAGCCCCTTGGCCCCCGAGGCGAGCGCCGCGATGGCCGCGACCGTGATGGCCGTGCCGACGGCCATGGCGAAGGTCGCGGCGACACCCGCCTGCACGATGCCCTGAGACAGCGCGAAGACCAGGATGAGCACGGCGCCGGTGCAGGGCCGCAGCCCGACGCTGACGATCACCGCCAGCGCCTCGCGCCAGGACTGGATGCGGGCCACCTGTTCGGCGGCCGGCAGATGGACGCAATTGTCGTCGCAGCCCATGCCCGCCACCGGCCGGTTGAGGCGCCAGGAGGCGAGGCGCGCGAGGAAGGCCCGCCCCTTCTGCCAGGTCAGCCGCAGGCCGATGACGATGATCAGTCCGTAGGCGACGATCTCCACCCAGTTGACCACCCGGCTCATGGTGCGCGCCGTGACGCCGAGGATCGCCGCGAGGAACCCCACGAGGGCGATGGCGGTCAGCGCCTGGACCAGCGAGGACAGCGCCGCCAGCGCCACGCCGCGCCGGATGGTGGCGCCGTTGGCGACGATATAGGACGAGATCACCGCCTTGCCGTGGCCGGGACCGGCGGCATGGAAGACCCCGTAGAGGAAGGACAGCCCCACCAGCGTCCAGAGGGCGCCGGCCTGTCCCGTCCGGATGCCGCGCACCGCCGCCGACAGCTGCCGGTAGAATTGCGCCTGCTGCTCGATGATCCAGCCGAAGGGACCGCCGGGAGCAGGCGGCCTTGCGCCGCCGAAGGCCGACGGCGGCGCCTGCGCCAGGGCCGGCGCGAGGGCCCAAAGGCCACCGACGACGATCAATGCGGCGAGGACCGCGGCCGCACGGCGCCCTGGCGTCACGGGCAATTCACCGTGAAGCGTCCGGCAAATTGCTGGCCAAAGTTCGAATTGGCGCCGAGCGCCTGGAAGAAGCTCTCCGAAAGCGTGCCCACGGCGAGATTGCTGCCCTTGGGCGGCGTGTAGTCGAGCCGGCAGCCGGCGGGGGCCGCCATGAGGCGCATCGGCTCGCCGTCGGCCGGAACGAAGGCGACGAAATAGTCGGGATCATAGACCTCGACGGTCAGCGGCCGGCCCGCTGCCCGGAACGGGGTCACCAGCGGCACGGTGAAATGCAGCCGGAGCTTGCCGCCGACCACCTCGGACCAGGCATCGCGCACGGCGCCGAAGGAGACGAAGCGCCGCTCGTGGCGCAGCACGGTGAAGAACTTCTGCTGTCCCAGATGCTCGACATTGACCTGGGTGAGCTCGGCGAGCTCCTCGCGGCTGAACTGGCCATCGCGGTTCTTGTCGAGGCCCTGGGTGGCGAAGCTCGAATACATTTCGTCGAAGGTCCAGACATGCTGGAAGGCCGTCACCTGTCCGCCGGCGTCATGCAGCAGCAGCGTTTCGGTCTCCACCTGCACATGCGGATGGGCGGCGGCGGGCCGGGACGCGGCACCCGCCAGGGCCAGGACGCAGAGGGCGAGGAGACGGAGTGACGGCACGGCGAACCCTGTTGTTCGGTCACACCAGTGATAAGGCGGGGAAGACGGCCAAGATATGGCGGCCGTCATGGTTAACGCGGGGTTGAGATCGGTTGCGAGCGCACGACCTGTGCGTCGGCCCGTCTTGCTCGGCGCGGTGGCCGGTGGAATGGTCGCGTCTCCTGATCGCCTGATATCGCCGCGAGGACCACCATGCGCGCCAACCTGACCATCGACAGCCGCCGGCTCTGGGACATGCTGATGGAGACGGCGGCGATCGGCGGCACCCCCAAGGGCGGCATCAGGCGCCTGTCGCTGTCCGACGAGGACCGCCGCGTGCGCGACTGGTTCCGCCGGGAATGCGAGGCCCTCGGCTGCACGGTGCATCTCGACACCGCCGGCAACATGTTCGCCCTGCGCCCCGGCAAGGACATGACGAAGAAGCCCATCGCCATGGGCAGCCATCTCGACACCCAGCCGACCGGCGGCAAGTTCGACGGCATCCTCGGCGTGCTCGGCGGCCTCGAAGTGCTGAAGACCCTGCACCAGGCCGGCTACGAGACCAATGCGCCGCTGTGCCTGGTCAACTGGACCAACGAGGAGGGCGCCCGCTTCTCCCCCTCCATGGTCGGCTCGGCCGTCTATGCCGGCGCCTACAGCCAGGCGCAGATGGATGCGGTGACTGACAAGGACGGCATCACCCAGGGCGCGGCGCTGGAGGCCATCGGCTATCGCGGCAGCGACAGGCCCGGCGCCCTCGCCTTCCAGGCCTATTTCGAGATCCATATCGAGCAGGGCCCCATCCTCGACGAGGAGGACCTCTCGGTCGGCATCGTCACCGGCATCCAGGCCATCAAGTGGTTCAACTGCACCATCACCGGGCGGGAGAGCCATGCCGGCACCACGCCCATGGCCTATCGCCGCGACGCGCTCGCCGCTTTCGCCGAGGCGGCCGGCGAGATCCGGCAGATCGCCATCGACCACGGCGGCCTCGCCACCATCGGCATCGTCTCCGCCTATCCCGGCTCGCCCAACATCATCCCCGGCGAGATGCGCTTCACCCTCGACATGCGCCACCATGCGGACGCGGTGCTCCAGACCATGGTGACCGCCGCCAAGGCGGCCATCGCCGCGGCGGCGACGCGCCATCACGCCACCCACGACGTCCAGCCGCTGCAGGATTCGCCGGCCCAGCCCTTCGATCCCGCCTGCATCGCCGTGGTGAGGGCCGCGACGGAGAAACTCGGCCTACCCGCGCGCGAGATCACCTCCGGCGCCGGCCACGACGCCATGTATACGGCGCGCGTCTGCCCGACCACGATGATCTTCGTGCGCTGTGCCGAGGGCCTCAGCCACAACGAGGCGGAAAGCGCCACGCTCGAGGATTGCGGCAACGGCGCCCAGGTCCTGCTCGAGGCGGTGCTCGCCTATGATGCGCGGGGCTGACCCCGCGCTTTCCATCGCGGAGCGCTGCTGCTAGACCGCGCCAGCAGCGACCAAGAGGTCATTCCATGTCGGACATGCGCGTCGTCATCGCCGGGGCGGCCGGCCATATGGGCCGGGTTCTCGTGCGTCTCGTCCAGGAGACGGCGGGCTTGAAGCTGGTTGGCGCCATCGAGCCGGCGGGGCATGTCGCCATCGGCGAGGATGCCGGTCTGCTCGCCGGCGTCGGCCGGACCCTGGTTCCGGTCTCGTCCGACACCGACGCGGCCCTGGCCCAGGCCGACGGCATCATCGATTTCACCATCCCGCGCGTCTCGGTCGACATTGCCGGCATGGCCGCCAAGCATCGCAAGGTCCATGTCTGCGGGACGACGGGCTTCTCCCAGGCGGAGAACGACGCCATCGCCTCGTCCGCTCGCATCGGCACCATCGTCAAGTCGGGCAATTTTTCCCTTGGCGTGAACCTCCTTGCCGCGCTGGTGAAGCGGGCCGCCGAGGCCCTCGACGAGGATTTCGACATCGAGATCGTCGAGATGCACCACAACCGCAAGATCGACGCCCCCTCGGGCACGGCGCTGATGTTCGGCGAAGCGGCGGCCAGCGGCCGCAGCATTGACCTAGCCGCCCGGTCCGATCGCGGCCGCGACGGCCAGACCGGCGCGCGCCGGCGCGGTGACATCGGCTTCGCCGCCCTGCGCGGTGGATCGGTCGTCGGCGAACACTCGGTGATCTTCGCCGGCCCCGCCGAGCGCATCGTCATGAGCCATCTCGCCGAGGACCGCGCGCTCTTCGCCCGCGGCGCGCTCAAGGCCGCGCTCTGGGCGCAGGGCAAGCCTGCCGGCCTCTATTCCATGGCCGATGTCCTCGGCCTCTGACCCCTGACAGGATCGCACATCATGACCGAACGGCTTCTCGTGCTCACCCGCCATGGCGAGAGCGAGTGGAACCTGAAGAACCTCTTCACCGGCTGGAAGGATCCGGGCCTGACGGCGAAGGGTGTCGAGGAGGCCAGGACCGCCGGCCGCGGCCTCAAGGCGCTCGGCCTGACCTTCGACGTCGCCTATACCTCGGCCCTGACCCGCGCCCAGGACACGCTGAAGCTGATCCTCGACGAGATCGGCCAGCCCGGCCTGCCGACCATCCGCGACTTCCGCCTCAACGAGCGCGACTACGGTGATCTCTCCGGCCTCAACAAGGCCGAGACGGCGGCCAAATACGGCGACGAGCAGGTCCATATCTGGCGCCGCTCCTACGACGTGCCGCCGCCGGGCGGCGAGAGCCTGAAGGACACGGTGGCGCGCGTCCTGCCCTATTACGTCGCCGAGATCCTGCCGCGGGTGATGCGCGGCGAGCGCGTGCTGGTCGCCGCCCACGGCAATTCGCTGCGCGCACTTGCCATGGTCCTCGATCGCCTCGACGAGAAGACCATCTCGATGCTGGAACTGAAGACCGGCGTGCCGCTGATCTACCGCCTCAACGCCGATACCACGGTCGCATCGAAGCAGGTGCTGGAAGGCTAGGTCGGCTGGCGCCCCTACGACACCTTGAGTCCGGCCTGGAGCACGGGTGCCCGCGAATCGGCTGGCGCAACCTGCGCCCGGCCGGTGGTGATCGCCATGGAAGCGGAATCATAGAAGCATCGCATGCTCTGGATCAGCCGGCCGCGGAAGCGGACGAGATCACAGCGTTCGCTGTCGATCACCCGGCCGTTCGCCCGGAACATGAGCGAGGAATGCCAGTGCACGAAGGCGTCGTCCCCCTTGGCAACGATCTTCTCGATCAGGAATTCGCGCACCTCGAAAACCCTGTGGAAATGGCCCAGCACCTCGGTCAGGCCGGCAATGCCGATGCGCAGGCCGGCATGGGGGTTCAGCACCGGATTGCCGACCAGGGTGAACTCGCAATCCTCGCAGAACAGCGAGGCGAGGGCGAGCGTGTCGCCGCGCGCCCAGGCCGAATAGCCGACCTTCAGCTTCTGTTCGAGAGCAATATCGTCGGTGACGAGATGCAGCGTCATGACGTGCCTTATGCACAATAGTTCTTGCGATTTTATGGTGGCTGTCCGCGGCAAATCAACGGCGGCCGCGGAGGATGTTGATGACGCGGCGACGGTCCCGCCGACAGGCGATGGCGTTCTTGCGGAGGCCCGACGGACACAGGACCTGGACTGGCGGGCAGGAGGTGGAAGGCGAGGCTTGCAGGGTCCCGCGCTTATGACCTAGGCTCTCTCATAAATCGATTAAAAAGACCAGCCTGGGAGAAATGCCATGCCGTCGCGCGCCGTGCGCAACGTCGACCGCTCGCTCATTCGCGACAAGGCCAGGCTCATCCGCCGCGAGACCGTGCGGCTGACCGACATCTGCGGCTCCGGCCATTACGGCTCGTCCTTCTCCATGGCCGAGATCGTCGCGCTGCTCTATTATCAGCTTCTCCATGTGAAGGCCGGGGATCCCCGCTGGGCCGACCGCGACCGCTTCACCATGGGCAAGGGCCATGCCGCCATCGGCCTCTTCCCGGTGCTCGCCGATCTCGGCTTCTTCCCCACCGAATGGCTCGACACCTACAGCCGCATGGGCTCCTTCCTCGGCGACCACCCCGAGATGAAGAAGGTTCCCGGCATCGATTTCTCGTCGGGATCCATCGGCCACAACCTCTCGGTTTCCGTCGGCATGGCGCTCGGCGCCCGGCTGAAGGGCTCGCCCGCCCGCGCTGTCTGCCTCATGGGCGATGGCGAGATGAATGAGGGCCAGATCTGGGAGGCGGCGCAGGCCGGCGCCCATTACGGCCTCGACAACCTGATCGGCATTGTCGACATCAACGGCGCCGGCTCCGACGGCGACCCGCAGCAGACGCTGCGCTCCGAGCCCCTCAAGGACAAGTGGGAAGCCTTCGGCTGGAACACCATCGTCCTGAAGGACGGCCACGACATCGACGCGACCTTCGACGCGCTGAACCGGGCGCTAAATGCCCCGGACGGCCGCCCGGCCTGTGTCCTCGCCTATACGGTCGCCGGCAAGGGCGTCTCCTTCATGGAAGGCACCTGGCAATGGCATCTCGGCTTCCTCGGGCCGAAGGACATCGAGCGTGCCTATGCCGAGATCGAAGCCGGCGAGATCGGGTGAGGAGACGGGCATGAGCCAGAGCGACAGATACCGCGCCAATCCCCCCGCCCCCGGCATGGCCTACATGTCGGCCGAGCTGAAGAAGACCATCGACCTCTCCGAATCGACCGTCACCGACGATTTCGACGAGCGCTCCTGGGACATGGTCGTCTCCCTCGGCCTGTCCCGGCAGCTGACGACCGGCAGGACCCTGATCGAACTCGCCGAGGCCGGCCATGACGACATTGTCGTCTGCACCGCCGATCTCGGCCGGCCGACCCAGGTCATCGGCTTCGGCCAGGCCTATCCGGACCGTTATTTCAACTTCGGCATTGCCGAGCGCAACATGATCGGCGCCGCCGCCGGCCTCGCCACCATGGGCCTGACGCCGGTCATCTCGAATTACTCGTTCTTCCTCGCCCTGATGGGCGTCGAGAACATCCGCAACGACATCTGCTACACCAACCTGCCGGTGAAGATGGTCGGCACCCATTCCGGCATCGCCATGGGCTTCTACGGCACCTCGCACCATTGCTGCGAGGATATCGGGGCGCTGCGCGCCATTCCCAACCTGACGCTGATGGCGCCCTGCGACGGCCATGCCCTGTCCTCGGCGCTGCGGACCAATATCAAACATCCCGCCCCGATCTATTTCCGCGCCGGCCGCGGCCGCGAGGCCGTCGTCTACGACAGGGAATTCGACTTCCGCATCGGCGGGTCCAACACCCTGCGCGACGGGCGCCACGCCACGGTGCTCGCCATCGGCAATCTGGTGAAGGCAGGCCTCGACGCCCACGACATCCTGAAAGCCGAGGGGATCGAGATCACCGTCGTCGACATGTATTCGATCCGGCCGCTCGACCTCGAGGCGGTGCGCGCCGCCGCGAAGCGCGGCCCGATCATCTCGGCGGAGGAGGCGAACGTCACCGGCGGCTTCGGCGCGGCCATCGCCGAGGTCATCGCCGAGGAGGGGCTCGGCACCCGCCTGACCAAGGTCGGCATGCCCGATGCCTATGCGGTGCTCGGCCCGCCGACCCACCTCTACCGCCACTATGGGCTCGACGGCGAGGGCGTCGCCGCGGCGGTGCGCAAGGCGCTGAAGGCTTGAGCTGAAAGCTCAGGGCCTCTGGGGGAATGGCCCCACCCGCACCCTCCCCGCGCTGCGCGCGGAGTGGGGACTTCGACGACGGGCGAGTCCCTGAGACGGTCGTGCCTGGCCCCACCGCCGTCGAACGGGCCGGGACGCAAAGGTCCCCCTCCCATCGCGGAGCGAGGGGAGGGTGCGGGTGGGGCATTTCCAGCCCCTCGCCCCTCAGAAATACCCGGCGAGGTTTTTCCGGATCCGGTCGATCACCCGACCCGCCTCGGGGCGGATGTCGAAGCGCTGGCCGGTGATGGTCTCGAAGGCCTCGATATAGACCGCGGCCGTGGCCACGATCACGTCGGCGGGGATTTCCGGGATGGCGTCCTTGTAGGGATCGCAGCGCGCCACGACCCAGTTGCGCACGAAGTCCTTGTCGAAGCTCTCGGGCTTCTCGCCCGCGGCGAACCGCGCGGGATAGCTGTCGGCCTTCCAGTAGCGGCTCGAATCCGGCGTATGAATCTCGTCCGCCAGCACGATGCGGCCGTCGCGGTCGGTGCCGAACTCGTACTTCGTGTCGACGAGAATGAGGCCGCGCTCGGCGGCGCGCTTCTGGCCCCGCGCGAACAGGGCGAAGGCATAGGTTGTCAGAGTCTGCCACTGCGCAGGGGTGACCAGCTTCTGGTCGAGGATCTGTTCCGGCGACAGCGGCGCGTCATGGCCCCCGTCGAAAGCCTTCGACGTCGGCGTGATGATCGGCTGCGGCAGGCGCTGGTTGTCCTTCAGCCCGTCGGGAAGGGTGATGCCGTACATCTGCCGCTCGCCCTTCTTGTACAGCGTCAGGACGGAGGTGCCGGTGGTGCCGGCGAGATAGTCGCGCACGACGATCTCGACGGGCAGGATGTTGAGGCGCTGGCCCACCACCACGTTCGGGTCGGGATAGGAGAGGACATGGTTCGGACAGATGTCCGCCGTCTCCTCGAACCAGTAGCGTGCCGTCTGGGTCAGCACCTCGCCCTTGAAGGGGATCGCCGCGAGAATGCGGTCGAAGGCGCTGATGCGGTCCGTGGCGATGATGACGCGGCTGCCGTCGGGCAGGTCGTAATTGTCGCGCACCTTGCCGCGGTAGTGGTTGGGCAGTTCGGGGATGGTCGCGTCGTCGAGGACGCGATGGGCGTTCGCCCTCAGCTTCACCAGATCCATGGCCGTCGATCTCCCCGCGAACCGGTCCCTCCTTATCGTCTCGGCGGGGCCGGCGTCGACGCCCGAGACCAATTGTCCACCGCCGACGGCTTGACCGGGGGGGCGTCATCGTCTTCGCTCCGGCGTCGCTCTTTCCCAAGCGTGAGATGTATGGAAGCCTACGTCACCCCGGTCATCGAGTTCGTCAAAGCCAACCAGGCTTGGGCTCCCGCCATCATCTTCGCGCTGTGCTTCGCCGAGTCCCTGGCGGTGCTGTCGCTGGTCGTTCCGGCCTGGGCGATGATCGTCGCCTTCGGCCCGCTGATCGGATCGGCCGGCATCCCCTTCTGGCCGATCCTGGCGGCGGCCGTCCTCGGTGCGACGCTGGGCGATGCCGTCTCCTACTGGTTCGGCTATGTCTTCAAGGACCGTATCGCCAAGATCTGGCCGCTCTCCCGGCATCCGGAAATCCTGCCCAAGGGCCAGGCCTTCTTCGACAAATGGGGCGTCTGGGCGATCTTCATCGGCCGCTTCTCGGGACCGCTGCGCGCCTCCGTTCCGCTGGTGGCGGGGATGCTCGCCATGCCGCAATGGAAATTCCAGATCGCCAATGTCCTCTCGGCCATTCTCTGGGCGGGCGCCCTGCTGGCGCCCGGCAACATGCTCGGCCAATATCTGAAGGTCCTGCACTGACCGGCTTCCCGATGGCAGGCAGACTCAGGCCAGCGTCGCCGTGCCCAGATGCTCGACCGGGAAGGCGTGGACGTCCTGCAGCAATTCGACGAAGGCGCGCGCGGTGAATTCGGTCAGTTCGCGCCCGCTCGCCGGCGTGGCGGCAGCCGCATTGCCCATGGCGCCGGCGGTGGAGAGGTCCTCGCTCAGCCAGCCGAAGGCGATGCGCTGCGTCGCCCTGAGGTGCCGGTAGCGCTGCTCCATCAGCACGGCGGCGGAGACGAAGTCGCGGGCCTTGGCCATATGCACGAGGTCGCGGCGGAAATGCAGCATCTGCGACGTCTCGATGGCGCCGCCGTGGATGCCATGGACGTGCTCGGCCTCCGGGAACAGCCCCTCCGGCGCACCCAGCCGGTGCCAGGAGCACTGGACGACGAACATGCCGTGGCGGCGGCGAAGGTCCCGCGCCACGATGTCCATCGTCGCGACATTGCCGCCATGGGAATTGGCGATGACGAGCTTGCGCAGCCCGGTTCGCGCGATGCTGTCGCCGATCTCGTTCAGCAGCCGGATCTGCGTCTCGGCGGACAGGGTGATCGTCCCGGGAAAGGCGGCGTGCTCGTCCGACTTGCCCATCCACACCGTCGGCAGGAAGGTGACCGGCAGCCCCTTCGGCAGGATGGCGCGCACGGCCTGCCCATTGCCATCGGCAATGACGGTATCGACGGAGACCGCCAGATGCGGGCCGTGCTGCTCCATCGCTGCGATCGGCAGGACGGCGATCCACGATCCGGTCTCTCCCGACCGGAACTCCTCCGTGGTCATGTCGCCCCAGAGCTGTTTCGGCAGCATCGCGCCCTCCCGCTCGTCTCCCCGACCTGATTCGCGCCGGTCCTGATCCCTAGCCGGCCCTGGCCGCCACCACCTCGACCTCGACCTTGAATTCGGGCCTGGTGAAGCCCGAGACGATCATCAGCGTCGAGGCCGGCGGCGGGCTGGCGACGTGGCGATCGCGCGAGGCCATGTAGCCCGCCATATGCGCCCGGTCGGTGACGAAGGCATTGATGCGGACGATGTCGCCCATGTCCATCCCGGCGGCAGCGAGCATATGGCCGATCGCGGCGAAGCACAGGTCGGCCTGCGCCTCCACCGCCTCGGGAATGACGCCGTCCGGGGCGAGGCCCAGTTGTCCCGAACAGAACAGCATCCGCGTCCCCGCCGGCACGACGACGGCGTGCGAATATCTGGCGAAGGGGGCCGGCATGGCGGCCGGCGTCAGTTTCTCGAGCATGGTCATGTCTTGCCCATCTGGATCGGCAGGGCCGTCGTCTGCTTGATCCGCTCCATGGCGAAGCGCGACGTGACGTTCTTCAGCGGCATCTGGGCGATCAGGCGCTTGTAGAAGGCGTCATAGGCGTCCATGTCCGCCACCACGACGCGCAGCATGTAGTCGACGTCGCCGGCCATCCGGTAGAACTCCATCACCTCCGGCATGGCGGCGACGAGTTCAGCGAAGCGGCCGAGCCAGGCCTCGGAATGGTCGGAGGTCTCCACCGACACGAAGACGGTCAGCCCGAGCCCGAGTTTCTTCGGGTCGAGCAGGGCTACGCGCCCCTTGATGATGCCCTCGGCTTCGAGCTTCTGGATGCGCTTCCAGGCGGGCGTGGTCGACAGGCCGGACCGTGACGCGACTTCCGCGATGGAGAGCGAAGCGTCCGTCTGCAAAACGGAGAGAATGCGGCGGTCCGTGTCGTCCATCCCTGGGCATCCCTTCACTGGGAATTGATCTTGCCACGAGGTTTAGACGGTCCCGCGCGCCATGGCGAGCGAGACAAGGGTCTTATACACGCCTGCCGGGTACGCGCCGCGACAAGCGACGGCGCGACCTCAGTTGCCGGCGTAGAAGGCGGCCGGCCAGGGCCAGTTCACCATATAGGCCGGCGCGCCCCAGAAGCGGTCGCGACCCGGCTTGCCGCGCATCGAGCTGGACATGGCCACCAGATCGCCGTTCGAGGTGAAGGGCGCGAAGAGCATGTCGGGGCGCGCACTCATGCGGTCGCCGGGGAAGGTGACCTTCGGGGTCACCAGCCAGCTCGGCCGCGAGACGCGCACCTCGGGGGGCGCGTTGCGACGCTGCTGGGCCTCGGCCTGCTGCACGGCCGCTTCGACGGCGAAGACGGCCGTCACTGCGACGAGGCCGATGGCGAAATTGCGGATCATGAGGTCCTCCCGATGCGTTGGCGAACTCTAGCCTTACGCCGCGTCCGGGTCGAGAGCATGCCGGCCACAGATTGAAGAACTGTGACCGGCAGGCATCGCACGCCTCAGGCAGCGCGGCGCCAGGCTTCGGCAAGGTCCAGATCTTGCAAGCGCGGCACGTCCCTGCCCGTCGGGCTGACGAGGCCCCGGGCGCCGTCCAGTGCGCCGGGAACCAGGTCCAGCCCGAGAAACCGCGACCGCTCCACCGGTCCCGGCATCCACAGGCGCTCCATCCTCGCCGCCGCGAAGCCGAAACGCCGGTAATAGGGTTCGTCGCCGACCAGGATGATGGCCCGGTGGCCCTCGTCCCGTGCCCGCCCGATCGCCTCCCGCATCAGCAGGCCGCCGATGCCGGACGAACGGATCGCGCCGTCCACCGCGAGCGGCCCCAGCAGCAGCGCGGGGCGATCGGGTCCGAGCGTCACGTTCCACAGGCGCACCGTACCGACCAGATGCTTGCCGGCAGTCGCCACCAGGGCGAGCCGGTCGGCCGGTAGTCGCCCCTCGCGCAGGCGCTCGGAGGTCTTCTCGGACCGGTCGGCGCCGAAGGCGGCGTCGAGCAAAGTCTCGCGCGCGGCGATATCGCGAAGCTGCTCGTCGCGGACGACGATGGGATCGGCGAGAACGGGATCCTTGAGGGAAACATGCACGGTCATGGCCGTGGTCCTTCTCTGGCGAGAGAGTGACGACAGCCCTCGTGCCGGGCGAGAGCCACGGCCGGTCGGGACGGTTGCTGGGCGGGGAGCCCGCCCGGTCACCCGGGCGGGAGGAGGAGCGTCAGATGCAGACGCTCGCCAGCGGCGCGAAGCCGTTGAAGCCGACCGTCGAATAGGTCGTGGTATAGGCCCCGGTCGCCTCGATCAGCACCTTGTCGCCGATCGAGAGCGACACGGGCAGGTCGTAGGGCTTCTTCTCGTACATGACGTCGACCGAATCGCAGGTCGGTCCAGCCAGCACGCAGGGGGCCGTCGCGTCGCCGTCTCGCTCCGTGCGGATCGGATAGCGGATCGCCTCGTCCATGGTCTCGGCGAGACCGTGGAACTTGCCGATGTCGAGATAGACCCAGCGCACCTCGTCCTCGTCCGACTTCTTCGAGATGAGGACGACCTCCGACTCGATGATGCCGGCATTGCCGACCATGCCGCGACCCGGCTCGATGATCGTTTCCGGGAGGCGGTTGCCGAAATGCTTGGTCAGCGATTCGAAGATGGCCGCGCCATAGGCTTCCGCCGCCGGCACGTCCTTGAGGTACTTGGTCGGGAAGCCACCGCCCATATTGACCATCTTCAGCTCGATGCCGCGCTCGGCGAGCGTGGCGAAAATCGAGGAGGCCGTGGTCAGCGCCTGGTCCCAGGCGCCCATGTTCGTCTGCTGCGAGCCGACATGGAACGACAGGCCATAGGCCTGCAGCCCGAGGCGGTGGGCATGTTCCAGCACGCGCGGCGCCATCTCCGCCGCGCAGCCGAACTTGCGCGAGAGCGGCCATTCGGCGCCCTCGCAGTCCTGCAGGAAGCGGCAGAAGACCTTGGCGTCCTTCGCGCCGATCAGTGCGGCCTGACGGGCGATCTTCTCGACCTCGGCCTCGCAGTCGACGGCGAACAGGCGCACGCCGTACTGCAGGGCGCGCGCGATGTCCTTTTCCTTCTTGATGGTGTTGCCGAAGGAAATGCGCTCGGGCGCGGCGCCGGTCGCCAGGGCCTGCTCGATCTCGACCACGGAGGCGCAGTCGAAGCAGGACCCCATCTCGGCGAGCAGGTTGAGGATTTCCGGGGCCGGATTGGCCTTCACCGCGTAGAAGACGCGCGTGTCGGGCAGGGCCCGGGCGAATTTGGTGAAGTTCTCGGCCACGACCTCGAGATCGACGACCATGATCGGGCCATCGTCGCGGCGGTTGCGGAGGAATTCGCGGATACGGTCGGTCATGTGATGTCCCCCCAGCCCTCTCTCGCGAGGACCAGCAAAGGGTTGAACCCATGGGCGGCGTTCGCTTCGCGGGTCCGCTGTGGAGACGGAACACCGGTGACGTCGGCAACCCGATGACGTTCGCCGAGACATCTCTTCCGCGGCCGGGCTGGACACCCGTCAGCGAGACAAAGACGCCTTCGATTGGATTGGGGACATCCCGCTCCGCACGGCCGGCAAGAAGAACAAGCCTCTTCGGTAGCTGGCTCTGGACACCAGCTGAGACCAAAAAAGCCCGATCGTCGTTGCTTCAAGTCGCGTCCCCTGCGGAGGGCAGGGTTCGCCGGTTTGCCTCCGGCTGCCGGTTAGGTATCGAAGACCCCGCGTCTTGCGACGCCCCTGGAACACGGCCCGGCAGGTCCCGGCGCATTCCCAAGTCTTCGGGCGGCTGTCCGGCCTCTTGTCCGGATGCCCACCAACCGGCACGCAACCACAGGCACGTGCGAAATTGGGCAGCGCCGTAGATAGCAGATTTCGCCCCCGGCGCAAGCGCTTTCCCTTTTCCAGGGGCAAGAAAATTTGCGTGACAGGCCATCGGGTTAACACCCTCCGCATTTCGCCGGCGAAGGGTCGTCGCCGTGGACAGAATGCCGCATCCCTCGCTATGAGTTCTTTCGCCGTGGGCCCTTGCCGCCCGCGCCTGACAAGGAACCGGAGACGCATGGCTGCCGCGGTCGAACTCGCCGCCTACAAGGATGTGCTGATCATCCTGGCTTCCACGGCGGTGACGGTGCCGCTGCTCAAGCGCCTGGGGATCAGCCCGGCCCTCGCCTTCCTCGGCATCGGCGTTCTGGTCGGCCCGACGGCGCTGGGCGGGTTGACCGGAACCTTTCCCTGGCTGAGCTGGATCACCGTCTCCGACAGCAAGCAGATCGCCACCTTCGCCGAACTCGGCGTCGTCTTCCTGCTCTTCCTGATCGGCCTCGAACTGTCCTACGAGCGCCTGACACGGATGAAGCGCCTGGTCCTCGGGCTCGGCTCGCTGCAGGTCGTGGGAACGGCGACCGTCATCGCCTTCATCGCCTGGTGGCTCGGCCAGCCGGTGGCCGCCGCCCTGCTCGTCGGCGGCGCCCTCGCCCTGTCCTCCACCGCGGTGGTCGTCGAGCACCTGGCGGAACAGAAGCGCCTGACCAGCACGAGCGGCCGCACCACCTTCGCCGTCCTGCTGATGCAGGACCTCGCGGTCATTCCGCTCCTCTTCCTCATCGGCGCCCTGTCGCAACGCCAGGAGGGTTCGGTGGCCCTCGGCCTGGCCATGGCCGTCGGCCAGGGCGCCATCGCCGTTCTCCTGGTGGTCGCCGTCGGCCGCCGGGTCCTGCGCCCCTTCCTGCGCCAGGTCTCGGCGCTGCACGAGCCGCAGGTCTTCATGGCGGCCGCCATCCTGATCGTCGTGGGAACCGCCGTCGTCACCGCCGCCTTCGGCGTCTCCATGGCGCTCGGCGCCTTCGTCGCCGGGCTCCTGCTCGCCGAGACCGAGTATCGCCGCGCCATCGAGGCGACGCTCCAGCCCTTCAAGGGCATCCTGCTCGGTGCCTTCTTCTTCTCGGTCGGCCTGTCCATCGACCTCGGCGCCCTCGCCGGTGCCCCCCTGGCCTATGCGCTCGCGGTCGGGGCGCTGATCGCCGTGAAGATCGCCATCATCGTGCCGCTGGTGCGCGCCTTCGGCCAGAGCTGGCTGGTGGCGATCCGTTCGGCCCTGCTGCTCGGCCCGGCTGGCGAATTTGCCTTCGTCACCATGGGCCAGGCCACCGCTGCCGGGGTCGTCAGCGCCGAGACCGGCGCCTTCATCATCACCATGACCGCCATCAGCATGGCGACCGTCCCGCTGCTCGACCGCTGCGGTGGATGGATCGCCGACCGTTTCGCGGTCAAGGCGCCGCCCGATCCCGAACTGAAGGTCGGGCCGCCGGCCGCCGCCGGCAAGCGCGTCATCGTCGTCGGCTATGGCCGCGTCGGCCAGCTCGTCTGCGAGATGCTGGCCCGCCACCAGGTGCCCTATCTCGCCGTCGACAGCGATCCGCGCGAGATCGCCCATCTGCGCCGGCAGGGCCACGACGTCTATTTCGGCGATGCCAACAGCGAGTTCTTCCTCGAGCAATGCGGCATCCGCGACGCCGCCTCCCTCGTCCTCACCCTGCATACGGCCGGGGCCCTCGACGAGATCGCGCAGATCGCCCGCGCCCTCAATCCCGGCCTCACCATCATCGCCCGGGCGCGCGATGCCGACCATGCCAAGCAGCTCTACAGCCTCGGCGTCACCGATGCCGTGCCCGAGACGATCGAGGCGAGCCTGCAATTGTCGGAGGCGGTGCTCTTCGATCTCGGCGTCCCCGCCGGCAAGGTCATCGCCTCGGTCCACGAGCGGCGCGACATCTTCCGCAAGGAGCTTCAGGAGGCCGGCATCGATGACGCGCGCGTGCGCAATGCGGTGCGCACGGTCCACCCTGATGCCGCAGCCCCCGCGCAGGCCTTGCCGCCGCCGCCAAGCTGAGCCATCATCTGGCGCTTACTGACGGCCCTCCGCCATTTCTCGACGGGGGGCCGTATCCGTTCCGCAGGGCCTTTCGGCAACGAGGACAGGATGAGCGTCAACAAGTCGGGTCACATCAGGCTGACCTCGCATCCCGGTGCCGGCACGGCGTCGCGTTTCAAGATCGCCTGGGGCGCCGCCACGCCGGAGGCGCGGGGGCCTGTCGTCGCCACCGTCAATTCAGCCTCCGACCGCAATGCCATCGGCACCCATGGCGGGTCCTACGCCCTCTACCGCGCCCTCGCCGTCTCGGCCGGCGCCCTCAACCCGATCCAGCGTCCGGACCTGACCAACACCCATCCCGTCGTCGGCATCGGCCCCTTCCCGCAATGGTCGGAGCCGGGCCGCATCGTCTCCATCGATCCCTTCGGCCACCTCGTCGGCGAGGCCTTCGGCCAAGACATCGCCGAGGGCGTCGATATCCGTCCGTCCATCGCCATCACCAAGGCGCGCCTGACCCTGCCCGAACTGCAGCACGATATCGGCAAGCGGCTGCCCGTCGACGGGACGATCGTGCGCGACAGCGGCGACATCGCCTGCGTGAAGATCGCCATCGACCCCGTCTGGTACCTGCCGGGCATCGCCGAGCGCTTCGGCACGTCGGAGACCCATCTCAGGCGGACGCTCTTCGAACAGACCGGCGGCATGTATCCCGAACTGGTGACCCGTCCGGACATCGCGGTCTTCCTGCCGCCCATCGGCAACACCACCGTCTATCTCTTCGGCGATGTCGCCAGGCTCGGCGATCCCGCCACCTTCATCTCCGGCCGCCTCCACGACGAGTGCAACGGTTCCGACGTCTTCGGCTCCGACATCTGCACCTGCCGCCCCTATCTCGTGCACGGCATCGAGGAGGCCGCCCGCGACGCCCAGAACGGCGGCGTCGGCTTCATCGTCTATAACCGCAAGGAAGGCCGCGCGCTCGGCGAGGTGACGAAGTTCCTCGTCTACAATGCCCGCAAGCGCCAGGAGGGTGGCGACCAGGCCGCCACCTATTTCGAGCGCACCGAATGTGTCGCCGGCGTCCAGGACGCGCGGTTCCAGCAGCTCATGCCCGACGTCATGCACTGGCTCGGCATCCGCCGCATCGACCGGTTCATGTCGATGTCGAACATGAAATATGACGCCCTCGTCCAGGCCGGCATCGACGTCGTCGAGCGGGTGCCCATCCCGGTCGATCTCGTGCCGACCGACGCCTCCGTCGAGATGGAGGCGAAGAAGGCGGCCGGCTATTTCACGCCGGAGCCGACGCCCTCGGCGGACGACCTCACCCGCGTCATCGGCCGCAAGATCGAAGACTTCTGATGGCGCTGCCCTTCCGCAAGACGAGCGTGAGTCCCGTCAGCTCAGGCATGTCGAAAATGCCCCACCCGCACCCTCCCCTCGCTCCGCGAGGAGAGGGGGACTTCGACGTCCAGCCCATCTCGTCAGGGTCGCGCCTGGCTCGGCCGACGAAGATCAGGCGTGACGCTGGAGTCCCCCTCTCCTCGCGGAGCGAGGGAAGGGTACGGGTGGGGCCTTCCATCGGGCACCATGCCGGTCGCCCGCCGTCCCTCCACCCCGTTCACTGCCCCCCGGAGCCCTGCTGATGGCCTTCGCCATGCTCGACGCCCCACGGGCCGCCCGCGCGCTGCTCACCGCCTCCGCCGTCCGCGAGCGCTCCGCGAGGATGCTGGACCTCGGTCTCGACGGAAAGCTGACCGCCTTCACCGTCGCCATGGACCGCCTGCCGGCGGCGGCCGATACCGTCGTCGACGTCATCCGCGCCAATTATCCCGACCTCGTCATTCCCTTCCATGCGCGCTGGCGTCACTTCGTCGCCGGCGGCCGCGATCTCGGTGCCGAACTGATCGCGGCCATCGCCGATCCCGCCGAACGCGGCCGCACCGCCTTCGATCTCGCCATCGTCTCGGTCCTGCTCGACGCCGGCGCCGGCATGGGCTGGCGCTACCGCGACGGCCCGACCGGTGCCGACCTGTCAAAGTCGGAGGGGCTCGCCGTCGCCTCGCTCCGGATGTTTGCCGCGGGGGCCTTCGCCACCGACGGGCGGAGCCCGCGGGCCGACGCGGCGCGCCTCGCCACGATCACCGCCGATGACATCGCCGCGGGCTTCCAGGTCGGGCCCGGCAACCCGCTGGTCGGCCTCGAGGGTCGCGCCGCGCTGCTCGCCCGCCTCGGCCAGGCGGCAGCCGCCGCGCCCGCCGTTTTCGCTGCCGCCGACACGCCCCGCCCGGGCGGTCTCTTCGACCATCTCGCCGCGAAGGCCGAGGCCGGGCGCCTGCCCGCCACCGCCATTCTCGCCGCGGTGCTCGCCCATCTCGGGCCCATCTGGCCGAGCCGGGTGACCCTCGGCGGCATCGCGCTGGGCGATTGCTGGCACCACCCGCTGATCCGCGCCGGCGATGCCAGCGATGGCCTCATTCCCTTCCACAAGCTGTCGCAATGGCTCTCCTATTCGCTCATCGAGCCGCTCGAGAGCGCCGGCCTGACCGTCACCCATGTCGACGGGCTGACCGGCCTGCCCGAATACCGCAATGGCGGCCTGTTCATCGACATGGGCGTCATCGCCCTGCGCGACGCGGCCATGGCGACGGCGGAGAATCATGTGGACAGCGCCCTCGTCGTCGAATGGCGTGGCCTCACCGTCGCCCTGCTCGACGCCATCGCGCCGCTGGTGCGCGAGCGGCTCGGCCTCTCGGCCGCCGACTTCCCCCTGGCCCGCGTCCTCGAAGGCGGCACCTGGGCCGCCGGCCGGCGCCTCGCCCGGGAGCTGCGCGCCGATGGCGGCCCGCCCATCCGGGTCGTCAGCGACGGCACCGTCTTCTAGGATAGCTCCCACACCGAGACCGCCTGGAGGGGCGCATGAACAAGGTCACCGTCGTCGACCATCCGCTGGTGCAGCACAAGCTCACTCTGATGCGCGACAAGAACCGCTCGACCAAGGGCTTCCGCCAGCTCCTGCACGAGATCGGCATGCTGCTCTGCTACGAGGTGACGCGCGATCTCCCGCTTGAGATGACGGAGATCGAGACGCCGCTGCAGACGATGATGGCCCCGCAGATCGGCGGCAAGAAGCTGGTTCTCGCGCCGATCCTGCGCGCCGGCCTCGGCTTCGTCGACGGCATGCTGGAGCTCGTGCCCTCGGCCCGCGTCGCCCATATCGGCCTCTACCGCGATCCGGCGACCCTCACGGCGGTCGAATATTACTTCAAGGCGCCCGAGGATGTGGCCGATCGCCTGGTCATCATCATCGACCCGATGCTGGCGACCGCCAACTCCGCCATCGCGGCGGTCGATCGGCTGAAGGAACGCGGCGTCGCCAACATGCGCTTCGTCTGCCTGCTGGCGGCGCCGGAAGGCATCGCCAATTTCCACGCCCATCATCCCGAGGTCGGCATCTGGACGGCGGCCATCGACAGCCAGCTCAACGACCACGGCTATATCGTGCCGGGCCTCGGCGATGCCGGCGACCGCATGTTCGGCACCAAGTAGCGACCGGCGCAACGCGGCGGGGGACCAGCAAAAAAACACGCCGCCTGGGAAGGCGGCGTGGGTGTCAAACGGGTTCGCGGCAGAGCCGATGGCATGGCCGGACGGCGGGAGACGACCGCGGGACGGTCGCCCCTCACCGCCCCTGGAGCTCAATAGCGCGCCGAGATCGGGCCGCGGCGGTGATATCCGTGATGCTCACGGTGACCGACAGAGTGGGACCGACCGTAATGGGCGTGATGGCCGCGGTGGCGCGCCTCCGCATAACCACGCTGGCGGCCGACCCGGACCCACTGTTCGGTGGCGGGCGCGACCTGGACGGTGCGCGCCACGACGCCATACTGCGCCGGGACATGCGCCGCGACGACCCGCTCCGGCCGCACCACGACGGTGCGGGCGACGGTGCCATACTGGGCCGGCAAGGTCTGGTGGACGATCTGCTCGGGACGGAGGACCACGTGGCGGGCGACGGTGCCGTAGCGGGCGGGCTGCCTGGTCTCGCAGATGATCTTGCGGCCATGGGCGTCGTAACGGGTGGTCCAGCCACGGGTGGCGGGCGCCAGCTGCACATGCTGGTGGACGACGCCGTATTCGGCCGGGATCCGGCGCGCGACCGTCACGGCCGGACGGACCTGCACGGTCTCGTGCACGACGCCGAGCTGGGCCGGCTGGCGGTAGAGGACCGTCTGGGCCGGGCGGGTCTGCACGGTCTGGTGGACGACGCCATATTGGGCCGGCCGCACCTCGCGACGGAAACAGGTTTCGCAGCCGCCGCCGGCAAAGGCCGGACTGGCGGACAGCAACGCTGCCGATGCGACGGCGAGCGTGATCGTCTTACGCATGATCAATCTCCAAGAGCTCAAGTCCGGCGAACGGCGATCGCTGATGCGCCCGTGCCTTCCGCACCTGCAGCCAGTCTTGGCCCGGCGGACGCGCGGCGACAATCGAAACACTCTGTTTACCCTAAGCCTTCACCCTAATGCCGGCCATCACCGCAGGGACGGGCCATGATCCTGGGCGGCCGCGCCGCTGGAACGCCGGCTGACAGCTTGGAGGCATTCGGCCCCACCTTGGCCTTTCGGCCTCATCCGTCCACGGCTATCGGGGCGCCTGTTGGAGGTCTGGACAGCAAAAAGCCCCGCCGGGGTGAGCCGATCGGGGCTTTGGGTTTGGTTGCGGGGGCCAGATTTGAACTGACGACCTTCAGGTTATGAGCCCCATGCAGGGATATAGACCCCAACAAGCGCCAATACCGAACAGTAGCATTTACAGGGGTTTAGGGCCAGTCGCCTGTTGAAAATCATTGGCGGATGAGGCATGTTGATGGGAGAAAGTGTCCCCAATTTGTCCCCGCGTGTCCCCGAGGCCCCGCCATGCCCACCATCGAAAAGCGTGTCCGTAGTGACAACGGCGATACCTACTATCGCGTCAGGGTGCGGGTGCGCGGACTGCCTGAGAAGCAGAAGACCTTCAAGCGCCTGACGGATGCGAAGCTGTGGGCGCAACAGACGGAAGCGGCCATCCGGCGCGGTGAAGTGCAGAACGTCGTCCCTGCCGCGAAGGGAAAGACGCTGGCCGACGTGATCGAGCGCTACAAGAAGCGCGTGCTGCCGCACCGGGCGGAAAGCACGCAACGGGCGGCGGTGACCTATCTCGCCTATTGGGAGAAGGCGCTCGGCGCCTATGGGCTGACCTACATCACGACCGATCTGATCGAAGCGGAGCTTGAGAAGCTGGCCGCTGCCGGGGACATGCGGCGCAAGAGCGATGAAGGCGAACCGGCTGGTAAGCCGAAGAGCCGCAAGACGATCAAGCACTACCGGGACACGCTGGCGCTGCTGATGAAGCACGCCAAGTCGTGGGGCTGGGCGACCCAGAACCCCATGGAGGGGGTGACGCCGATCACCAACATTCGGGATGAGCGCACGCGGTTTCTGAGCGACTCGGAACGCGCCGTCCTGCTCGACGCCTGCAAGGCGAGCGACAACGATCAGCTGTTCAACATCGTGGTGTTCGCGCTTTCGACCGGCGCGCGGAAGAGCGAAATCCTCGGCCTGACGCTGGCCGATGTGGACCTCCAGCGTGGCTCGGCGATCTTTCGGGACACGAAGAACGGGGACACGCGGGCCGCTCCTCTCGCCCGCCATCTGCGCGACCTGCTGACCGGACAGGTGGCGAAGGCGGAAGCCCTCTATGCCGCCCTGCCCCATGCGCCGAAGACGCGTTGGCTGTTTCCGCGCGCGGACGGCGTGCTGCCCATCGACATTCGCACTGCCTGGGAAAACGCCCGCGACAAGGCGGGGCTGGTGGATTTCCGCTTCCATGACCTGCGGCACTCGACGGCAAGCTATTTGGCCATGAAGGGCGCGAGCCTGGTGGAGATTGCGGAGGTGCTTGGTCACCGCACGCTTCAGATGGTGCGCCGCTACGCGCACCTGTCCGAAAGCCACGTCAAAGGGCTCGTGGAGAGCCTCGGCGAGGACATCTTCGAGGGTGCGGCGGACGGCACGCGACCTGCGAAGGAATTGAACCGGGGCGGAAGTTCGGTCATAAGGAAGGTTCCTGCTCCTTTATAGGCCCCGAACCATGAGGTAACCCATGGTTGACTACAGGGACCTGGCGACCGTGAAGCAGGTAGCGGCGGAAGCGCCGTTCATCACGGAAGCCACGCTGCGCTGGTGGATATTCCATGCGGAGACGAATGGATTGAAGCCCGCGCTGCTGAAGATCGGTGGCCGGGTCTATATCGACCGCGCCGAATTCAACAAGTGGCTGGAGGGCCAGCGCATGGCTCCGAGGCCGTTGAAGCCCGCGGCCTGACACGGCCTTGATCGACGACTGAAGCCCCGCCGCGAGGCGGGGCTTCTTTGTCATTGGGCTTCTGCAACCGCAGCCGTGCTGGCCGCCCCCTCCTCGCGCAATGAATATCGGGACATCAGATCGGCATCCACCGACCGGGTGTGCGTCGCCATCAATCCGCTGATCGTCGCGTTCGGCAGTACGGCGGTTTCAGGCACAAGCAGGTAGGACCATGGCTTGTCGCCAGCGCCTTCGCCGTTCGCACGGTTGGCGATGTGGCACCACAGGGCGGCGGCATCGGCCTTCCTGACAACGAGCGGGTTGGTCATCTCCGATGCGCGTTTCGTCTCGATGATGAGCTTGTCCGTCTTGGTCTCGACGACGAAGTCGGGCTGGTAGGGCGCATTGTCCTCGTCGTAAATCTTGAACTGGTTCGGCCCAGGCTTCATCCAAAGCTGCACGGAAGGGTCCTGCTCCAGGATGACTGCCATCCGCCGCTCGGGGTCGGAATCGAACTTGGCCATGTTGTAGCAGGACTTCTCGAAGCCGACGAAGATGAAGCGCTTTATGTCGCTGAGGCGGTCAGGCGGACTGCGATAGTCACGCATCGCGTCCTTTCCGCTGCCATCGAACGTCTGCGGCTTCAGCTGGTCAAAGGCAGATACCCGCGTGACGCGGTAGTTGGTCTGCTCGCGCCACATGTGGCGCTTCATCTGGGCGACGAGGGCTTCGGCGATCTGGCGCGCATGGCCCTGAAGGATCGAGCGGACCTGCTCGTCATCCGAATGCTTCGCCCGGAAGTGGGCGACCACTTGCCCGGCCAGGTCATACAGAATGTCGGCATGGGCGTCGTAGTCGATCTCGGGCACGTCGATCAGCTTGGCGACGACATAATCCTCCAGCCGCGACGGCGTTTCGCCGCCTGCATCGCCGGAAATGACGCTGCGCTCCTCCGTCCGGAGGATCTGGATCAGCAGCTCGCGCGAGAGCGGCTGATAGTTCCAGGACTTCAAATCGACGTCGAAGCGCCGGAAGCCGAAGGAGACATGCTGCTCGGGCGTGATCGTCAGCATCGGAATGGCGATCGTCCGCTGGACGAACTGCTTGCAGACCTCCGCCGCCACGGCCTTGGCCTGCTCCGGCGTCACCATGGAAAGCAAGCCGTCCTCGAACTTCTGGGCGGCCATCGCCGCCTCCGCGATCCGCTGTACGACCTTCGGGTCTTCGAGGTCCTTGATGGAGGACACCTGCTTGCTGATCTGAGGCAGGACGACGTTGAGGACGGTCTTTGCCAACCCGATCTCCTCGGGCTTGTCATACTTGAACGGGGGCGCGGTCGGCGCCTGGAATCCGGGCGGGGTGACTGCCACGCCATCCTTGACCGATGACGCGTCCGGCGCTGTTGCCGCCTGTGGGCCAGCCGCCGCTTGCAGCACCATCTGCTCGACCAGCGACGGCGCGATCACCATGATCGGCTTCGAGGCCGGAACGTCGCCGCCTTCACCGATGGTCAAAGCCTTCAGCTTGCGCGTGACGCCGTTCTCTTCCTTCGCCTTCTCGATCAGCTCGTTGAACCGCTCGTGGGCGATGACGGTGAGAGTATCGACGACCTCGACCCCGGTGCGCTTGCCATAGGGCAGCCGCAGGCCGCGCCCGAGGGTCTGCTCGGTCAGGATTTCGGACGCCGAGGCCCGCAGCGGAACGATGGTGAAGAGGTTGGTGACGTCCCACCCTTCCTTCAGCTTGTTGACGTGGATGACGATGTCCGTGTCGCCGCTCTTCTCGATGTTCAGAAGGCGCTGCGCGTTCTCGTCGCTTTCCTCACCGGTCAACTTTGAATGGATTTCGATCACGCGGCCCTTGTAGCGCCCGTCGAAGAACTGGTCGGACTGGACGAATTCGTTGACCTGCCGGGCATGCGTCGTGTCCTGGGTCACCACCAGCATGAATGGGCGCACCACATGGGTCTGGTGCTGCAAGGCGTAGGTCTCCAGCGCGACGCGCACGTGCTCGTGGTAATTGACGCCGTCTTCGAGCTTGATCCGCTCCAGCGTCGCCTCATCGACCGATTTCGGGTTGAAGTTGGCTCGCGTGCCGACGGCAGGCTCCTTGACGTAGCCGTCCTCCATCGCGTCCGGCAGCTCGTAACGATAGACGACGTTCTTGAACTCGGCCGACCGCGCCCCGACGCTTTTGGGCGTCGCAGTCACCTCTAGGCCAAGGATCGGCTTCAGCTCGGCGATGGCCTTGGCGCCAGCGGACGCTCGGTAGCGATGCGCCTCGTCCATCAGCAGGACAAGGTCATCGAGGCCAGAGAGGTAGGCGAAGTAGCTGTCCCCGATGTATTCCTGAAGGCGCTTGATGCGAGGCGAATTGCCGCCGCGAACCTCGGAGTTGATCTTCGAGATGTTGAAGATGTTGATGATCGCGCCCTCGCGGCCGAATAGGTCGGTACCGCGAACGCCGCGCCCTTCCTCGTAGTTCTCGGCGTTGACGATCAGCGGCGCCTGGTGCGCGAATGCCTCGATACCTCGGAAGACGTATTTCGGGCTGGTCGGCTGAAAGTCGGCGAGGAGCTTCTCATAAATGGTCAGGTTCGGGGCCAGAACGAAAAAGTTCCGGCTCTTGCCGATCATGTAGAGGTAGCTGATGAACGCTCCCATCAGCCGCGTCTTCCCGACGCCCGTGGCGAGCGCGAAGCAGATCGAGGGGAAGTCCCGCTCGAACTCCTCGAACCGGGCATCGGGCATCGGGCCGTAGACCTGGCGCACGGCATCGCGCGCGGCTTCGACATCGGTGTCCTTCGACGGGGCGATCAGGTCCACGATATCGTCGAGACGCCGCAAAGCCTCAGCCTGCGGCTTGCGCAGCGAGAGGCGCTGGGTGATCTGGGTGACGGCGCGTTTGGGATCGACGGTCTGCATCCTCAGCCCTCCGCCTCATCGGCGAAGAGGTCGCCCGTGGCTGCGTCTTTCTTGCCGTTGCGCTTGGGCGCGAGCGGCAGGTCGTCTTCCTCATCCTCCTGCATCATCGGCAGGGACTCGATCTTGAGGGAATAGTCGTCCTTGCCCCACTCGCAGCGGTCCAGCACGGCGCCGGGGATTTTCCGGATCGTGAGGTTGCCGAGCGCGCGCGCGCTCTGCTCCTCGAACGCCTTGCAGCAAATCAGCAGGCTGCGATGCTCGCCAACCTCCTCCGACAGGGCGCGCAGCTGCTCGCCGGTCAGGCTGTTGGTGGTGACATAGATGTAGGATGTCTCGGAGCTGTGGCCGTGCATCCAGAAATGCTCGGTCGAGGGCGCGTAGGTGTAGTTGAAGTGCTTGCACATCGCCTCGGCCAGCATGGCCGGGTTGTACTCCTTGCGGATGACCCAGTTGCCCCAAGCATCCTTTTCCAGAAGCGACGGCGCAAGACGCGCAAAGCGGTAGCCACCGCCACCCTTCCAGTCTGCGGCCTCGGTGACGCCACCCTTGTCGGTGCCGTCGATCACTTTTTGCAAGCGAGGCACAATATGGGTTTTGGCATGGTCGCCGAGCTCGACCATGATCCAGCGGCGACCCATCTTGTGCGCTACGGCGCCGGTGGTACCGGAACCCGCGAACGAGTCGAGGACGAGGTCGCCGGGGTTGGTAGCAATCTCCAGTACCCGTTGTATCAGTCTTTCTGGCTTGGGTGTATCGAAGGGCTTTACGCCCTCAATGTAACCCTTAGCTTCAAGCTTAGCGGTCCGGTTACTGCCTACATCGCTGTGCGGCCAGATTGTCTCCGGTGGCCGCTTATCATTGTCTTCGGCATAAATCCGAAAGTATGGAGCCCATCCGTTTCTACCTTTTACCCACTCAAGTCGGTGTGATTCCTCTTCAACTCTCTTAGGGCTCCAGCGCCACCTGCTATCGGAACCATCCGGATTTTTCGGAAACACGTCCTCGCCATCTGGAGCTTTTATTGAAAAGTACATAGACGGTCTTGCTTCACGCGTGCCATCCGCACCCATTGCGCGAAGCGGCTTCGTATAATAACGGCGCCCATCGGCGTCAGTCTTGTTGTAATGACTGGCTGGCTCGGCTCCGGCAGAAAGGCGATTGAGCTTCCAGTTACTCCTATCTCTCGAATAAACCAGCATGTGGTCATGCCTTGAGGAAAAAAACTCCACATCCATCCGTGGACTATCAGCTTTCTCCCAAATGAGGTTGGACATAAAATTTCTTCGACCGAACACCTCATCTGCAACTATCTTCAGATAGTGGACCTCATTGTCGTCCAGCGTAATCCATATTGATCCTTCATCCGACAAGAGATTCCGCAATATCTCCAGCCGCTCACGCATCATTCCCAGCCAAATCGAATGCTCCAACCCATCGTCATAATGCTCGAAAGCCGATCCGGTATTGTAGGGCGGGTCGATAAAAATGCACTTTACCTTTCCCCGCAACGCCGGGTCAGTCTCAAGCGCCTTGAGGGCTAGCAGGTTGTCGCCGTGGATCAGCAGGTTGTCGAAGATGTCGCCATCACGCCGCGCCTTGGCATGGTAGGACAGCTCCGGCTCTTCGATCAGGATGCGCGGTTCCAGCCGGGGACGGATGTCCTTGCCAATCCAGGTGAGTTCGAGCTTGGTTTTGGCGGCCATCAGACAAGGCTCCATCTTATTGTAAACAGCGTGGTCAGTGCCGGGGTCAGGTTCAGCTGATCGGCGATTTCGTCGAGCATGCGCTCCCGCTCTTCGTCGATTTCTCGAAGGCGCGTGTAAAGCTGGTGTTGCAGGTCATCAACCTGCCGCTGGATTTGCTTCGCTTCCCGCTGAAGCGCCAGCTTGGATTCAAGATTGGCCGTGGCGCGGGCGAGCTTCTTCTTCTCGTTCGCTTCCTTGCTGAGCGCCTTGATCTGCTGGTCGAACAGCACCTTGGCATCATCGCGCCAAGCGTCGAGCCGCTCTTCCTCCTCGTTCAGGAACTCGCCCAACCGCTCCTGCGCGCGCGCAACGACAGCCGTCTGGCGGGCATCCATGACGCCGGACAGGTGATCATCGGGCACCGCCCCCGTCGCCGCGCCCGTCTCCTGCGCGGGCACCTGCAAGAGGCGCTCCACCGTTTCGGAATGGACCTCGCGGCCATCGTCGGTGAAGGCGGCGCAGATGATCTCGTCATAGGTCTTCGCCGGGGTGTGGAGCGTCAGCCGCGCGACCCGCATCCAACCCGACTGCCCCCGCAGCTCGGCCACGTCGGCGAGATTGCCGGGGTAGGCCGCATAGTCGAACTCCAACGATGCAGGCGCCAGCTGCCGGTCCTTGGCCTGGGCGATGAGCAGGTCGGCCAAGCCGCCATCGGCGAGCCGGAAGAACCGCCAGCCCCGCTCGTCGGCCTCGGGCCACTCGGTCGACCAGGTCTCGCCCGCGTAGTCGAAGCGCTGCGCATGGTCGTTGTGGAAGCGCGCATCGGGCAATTCGGCCCGCGCGAGCCCGAGAAGCGCCCGCTTGAAGTCGCCGATGGCGGAAACGACGGCCTCACGCCGCCCCAACAGGCGTTCGATCACCCGATCGTCCATCTCAGCCAGCAGCTTGTTGCGGGCGTCCTTCTTGGCCTCGTCGATCTCGACGCTGAACTCGGACTGAAGGCGGTCGAAGGCCGCGTTGATCTCGTCATTGGTCCGGCAGGACTGCACGATATCGAGGATGCGCCGCTCGATATCGACGCCGGATTCGATGGCCCCGAGCACTTCGTCGGAAGACCCGAACACCCCCTCGAAGAGCTTGAACTTCTGTTCCAGCAGCTGGTGAATGCGGGCTTCGGCGTGGTTCTTCCGGTTCAGGAAGTTGATGACGGTGACGTCGATCTTCTGGCCGTAACGGTGGCAGCGCCCGATCCGCTGCTCGACCCGCTGCGGGTTCCAAGGCAGGTCGTAGTTGATCAGCAGGGAACAGAATTGAAGGTTGATACCCTCGGCCCCGGACTCGGTGGCGATCAGGATGGTTCTGTCATTGCGGAAGGCATCGACGATAGCGGCTTTCATGTCGGCGGTCTTCGACCCCGACACGGCTTCGGTTCCCCTATGCTTGTCCAGCCAAGCCTTGTAGATCGCGTTGCTGTCCTTGTCGGAGTTGGAGCCGTTCAGGATGACCGTCTGCCCCTGGAAGCCGTTCGCCCCCAGCAGGTCGCGCAGATAGGACTGCGTCCGCACGGATTCAGTGAAGATCACCGCCTTGCGCTGCCCGCCCTTGCCAACGATTTCGGTCAGGACATGCGGCAGGCAGTCCAACAGCGCGCGCCCTTTCGCGTTGTCCGCGATGGACATGGCGAGGTCGCGGTAGCGGGTCAGCTCGTCGATTTCCGCCTGAAGCTTCTTCGGATCGATGCGCTCGATAGCGTCGTCGTCATGATCCTCGACGGCATCGGCCTCGGCGCCCCCTCCGGCATCGCGCCAGTCTTCCGCTTCCTCGGCAAAGCCGTCGATATCGTCCAGCGTCTCGTCATCGACGATCAGCTTGCCCTGTAACCGCTTGACCATCTTGTCGAGGGTCTGGGCCACGGCAAAGGACGATGATCCGAGGATCTTCCGCAGCATCAGCGTCACGAGGTGCCGCCCGTTCTGTCCCAGCGCGATGGTGTCGGTCCTCTGGAGATAGGCCGACATCAGGTCATAGAGGTCGGTCTCCAGCCGGGCGGGCGTGAAGTCGAAGGTCTTGGCCAGGCGGTTGGTGTAGTTGATCAGGCCCGCCTTCTGCACCTGACGCCGAAGCGTGCGCTTGCAGATCGGCTCAAGGCGGCGGGCCAGCAGCGCCTGCGAGGCAACCTCTTCCCGCCCGCCGAACTCGGCGCGAAACGCCTGTTCGGACCCGAAGTAGGTGTCGTCGATGACGCTGATCAGCCCGAACAGCTCCATCAGATTGTTCTGAAGCGGTGTGGCCGTCAGCAGGAGCTTCTGGCGACCGGCCAGCGCGTCCCGCAGAACGGCAGCCCGTGAGGTTTCGGCGGCTCGGTAGACGTTTCGTAGCTTGTGCGCCTCGTCGAACACGACCAGGTGCCACGGGACCATCCGGATGGCGTCAGCCATTCGGGCGGCGAACTCGTAGGAGAGGATGACGATGCTCTCGCCCCGCCCGATAGGGTTCGGGCGCCCGCTGGCCGTGATGTCCTTCAGGCGTTTCGCGTCGAGAATCTCGGACGGAAGCGAAAACTTCTCCATCAGCTCGGTGGCCCACTGCTTGCGCAGCGAGGCCGGAACGACGAGGAGCAGGTTCCGCTGGCGGCTCCACCAATACTGGCTGAGCACGAGCGCGGCCTCGATCGTCTTTCCCAGGCCCACCTCGTCGGCCAGCAGTACGCCCTTGGACAGCGGGGATCGAAGGGCAAACATGGCGGCATCGACCTGATGAGGGTTCAGGTCCACGCGTGCGGAAGAGAGGGACTGCGTGAGTGCGTCACCGTCCTCGAAGCCTTCCCGTGTCAGGAAGTGGGCGAAGTACTTCGCCTGATGCTGACTAAAGCCCCGCTGCACCGCCCCTATGTCCCCCGCTTTTCAGTCTCTCTTTTTTATTGGCCTCAGTGCCCGATCGTTGCGCGTGTTCTGCGAGACGCTCGTACTCTTCGACGGCGACGACCACGACCACCCCCCTGCCATGCTTCTCGATCATCACCGGCTCAGCCCTCGCGGTGTCGATCAGAAGACCGAAGGCGTTCTTGGCCTCCCTCGCAGACATGGTTTTCATTGCCGCCGCCCGCTGTGGACATTGTAGCCATAATAGGCACAAGAGACAGCCGGTAACAACTCAGTCTTGGGGCGCTGGCCCCAGCCTTCTGTCGATTTAGCGAGGCTTCGGCCTCACAACGGCAGCTCGGCGGAACCGTCCTGCACGGCACCACGCCCTCCGGGCAGATGCCGATAGAGCGTCGCGATGGAGACCCCGAGTTCTCGTGCCACTTCGTCCATGGTGATGGTCGGGTTGGAAAGCATGCCCTTGGCCATCGCAATCTTCTTCGTCGTCATCTGCTTCGGCCTGCCGCCGCGACGCCCGCGAGCGCGCGAGGCCGCGAGACCTGCCATCGTCCGTTCCTTGATGATGCTGCGCTCGAACTCGGCCAGCGCGCCGAAGACGTGGAAGACGAAACGGCCGCCGGCGCCGCTCGTATCGATTGCCTCGGTCAGACTGCGGAAGGCGATGTTCCGCGTCTGGAGCAGTTCCACCGTTTCGATCAGCTGCTTCAGGGATCGCGACAGACGGTCGAGCTTCCAGACCACCAGCGTGTCGCCTTCGCGAGCGAACTCAAGCGCCGCCTTCAACTGGGAACGCTCCCGCTGCGCGCCCGAGGCTTGCTCGACGAACACCTTCTCGCACCCAGCCTGCGTCAGAGCGTCCAGTTGGAGCTCGGGCTTCTGGTCTAGTGTGGATGTGCGCGCGTAGCCGATGAGCATGCATGTCCTCTCAAAACTCAACTCACATGGTACCAAATTGAGATGTTGGTTTCGAGAAGCTTTTTTGATAGCCTGAATCAATGAGGGTGCCTCGCCCGCTTCGGGCGGCGCCAGCCCTCTCAAAAACGGATGATTTCAAGAAGGGCGTGCTGCATCACCACTTCTCTTTGTGTCCGCAGGCGATAACTGAGCACGATCAGCCGTGCTGACGGAATTATGGGGGCGACCGCGTGCGACTTGTTAGATTTCGGGTTACGAACTTCCGCTCTGTCGATGATAGCGGCTGGGTTGAGGCGGATGCCGTGACCGCGCTCATTGGCGTAAACGAATCCGGCAAGACAAACCTTCTCCTCCCGCTCTGGAAGCTGAATCCCGCTCGCGATGGCGAGATTGAACCCACATCCGACTACCCGAAAATCAAGTTTGGCGAAATCCGCGAAGCGCCAGGGCGCTACAGATTCGTAGAGGTAGATTTCGACGCCGGTGCTTCTGGGGCGAAGTTCGCAAAGGCCACAGGCTTGTCCGAGAGTGAGGTAGCTATAGTCAACGTGTCCCGGTTCTTCGATGGCACTTACCGGTTTCGCTTTCCCGCCGCACGCCGCGCTGAGACGGTTGAAGGTACAGCCCTGCGTGAGAAGATTCTCGGATACGCAATGTCTTTAGAGAGTGCTAAGGCTCTCAAGCAGGAAGTGGAGCTTCATGCACAGCTGCCTGAACGCCTGCGTGAGATCGCAGCCGACGTGGCGGAAGATCAAGATCTCGACGCCTCGCAACTAGAGGCTGTTCTGGCCTCTGTTGCAGCACTCATCCCTTCCGATCCAGCGAAGACGAGCGCGATTGTCCCGCTGCTCGCGCAGTTGCACACAGAGCTTTCGGATGAGATCGTCGCGTTGCGCGCGCCCGAGCCCGGCGAAGTTGAGGAGGTAAAAGCGCTTGTTCTCGAAGCGCTGCCGAAGTTCGTCTACTACTCCAACTACGGCAATCTCGATTCCGAGATTTATCTTCCACATGTCGTCGAGAACCTTACTCGGACTGACCTGGGCGCCAAGGAGGCTGCCAAAACCCGTACACTGCGCGTGTTGTTCGAGTTTGTCCGCCTCAAGGCACAGGAGATTCTAGAGCTGGGGCAGGACTTCCGCGACCCCAATGGCCGGAGGCCGACCGACGAGGAACTGGAGAAAATCGCGGAAGCAAAGAAAACGCGCTCCATCTTGCTTCAGTCGGCCGGAGCAACGCTCACGATGCGTTTTCGTGACTGGTGGAAGCAAGGCGACTATCAGTTCCGCTTCGAGGCCGATGGCAATCACTTCAGGATCTGGGTGAAGGACGACCGCCGTCCCACGGAAGTCGAGCTGGAAAACCGGAGCACGGGCCTCCAGTGGTTCCTTAGCTTCTACCTCGTGTTTTTGGTCGAGAGCCAGGGGGAGCATCGCCGTGCTGTCCTGCTTCTTGACGAGCCGGGCATGTCGCTTCACCCGCTCGCGCAGCGCGACTTGTCCGCCTTCTTTGAGAATTTGTCGGCGACCAACCAGCTGATCTACACCTCGCACTCGCCGTTTCTGGTCGACGCTGATCGGCTAGAGCGGGCGCGCAAGGTCTTCGTCGCAGCCGACGGCACGACAAAGGCTACCCCTAACCTGCGCCATTCCGAAGGCAGGGACGAGCAAAAGGGCGCCGCCTATGCCGTGCATTCGGCGCTGAACCTCAGTGTCGCCGAAAGCCTGCTGGTGGGCTGCCAGCCTGTGCTCGTCGAAGGCCCATCCGATCAGCACTATCTGACCACCATCAAATCCCTTCTCGTCTCGGCGGGACGAATCAAACCATCGCGCGAACTCGTGTTCCCACCCTCGGGCGGCACCAAGACCGCCCGCGTGGTGGCCAGCATCCTCACGGGGCGGGACGAAGTCCTGCCCAAAATTCTGCTCGATGCCGACGCGCCGGGACGCAAGATGGCGACGGCACTCAAGAGCGAGCTCTACGCCGATGCGCCGGATCGTGTGCTGTCGGTTGAGCAATTCGTGGGCTTCACCGATGCCGAGGTGGAGGACCTATTTCCAGCTGGTTTCCTGGCTGATGAGATAGATCGGATGGTGCGCGACCCAGACGAACGGCTGGCGGATGTCATCCAAATAGACAGACCTTTCGTCGGTCAAGTGGAGGCATGGACGGCAGCCCGCGGACATCAACTCGACCAACACTGGAAAGTGGCACTTTCGATCAAGGCTAAGCAAAGAGCACTTAATATTGGACCGGGGAAGTTTGACGAGGATACGCTCGCGCGGTGGGAGCGTCTATTTTCCGTCCTTGTGTAGGCGAAGCTCTGAGTACTTGACTCAAGAATTTTGATATTTGCATGAATCCATTAAAATTGAATTGCGGCCTTTGGATGGGGCAACCCGTGGCTGTCTATTTTGACCGTTATTTTTTCATGCACATCGCATAAACATAAGCAACTCCATTCTGTGCATAAGATGTATCACATCCAATAGTCCATCCGTTTCCGTGCGGCCTGTTTGTAGGCATACGCCAGTCTCCACTTCCGCCGGTGCAGACTCCTCCGCCGCCGGTTATCTGTTCGCTTGAGTCGCAGCTCGCTGTGGCGCCAGGCCAGCGCCAAGCCGACCCCGAAGCAGAAACCACTCTCACGGCGCCCGCGCCACCACCGCTCGGGGGTGACTGGTCGCAGATAACCTGCGATCCGTTAGTGCGACACCAGCGACCGTTGATCAACGTGCCTACTTTCGGGTCGATTTCCGTCGCGGCCGTTGCGCCAATGTTATCGGTCACGCAGCTCCAAGCAGTACCGCTCCATTGCAATTTTTGGGCGCTGGTACAGCTGGGAATGCTGCCCACGTTGCCGCTGCCCACAAACAGCTGGTTGGTTGTCACACGCCCGGTGACGGTCATGTTGTTGCCAAAGGTGGAGGTGCCGGTCACGTTCAGGGTGTTGTTGACGGTGGTTGGCCCACCCACTGTCAGGTTGTTGTTGAACGCGCTGTTACCGGTTACCGTGACTCCGCCGCTATTAACGGTTACTCCGTTGGTAAACGTGGCCGACCCCGTTGTTGGGTTGAGCGTGAGATGCGGAATGCAGTCGTTAGCATCACGATTGGGATGGGTGGGCGCGTAAATCCGACCAGTCACAGTGCATGCGTTCATGCGCATGGATTCATTCTGGATTGTAGTTAGCTGCGCTTGCGCTCGGGCACCCTCTGCCCCACCCCGGCTAGGCGTCACCATCCACTTGTCTTGGCCCAGCACGTCCGCGCTGGTGAGCACAAAAACAAACAAGAAGACTGGCACCCCGAACAGAACCAGTAGAGCGAAATTGAATGCGCGATGCGCATCATGGCGATTTTTTATTGGGAGATCGTATCGCAATCTAGGCATATCGTCCGTCCTATTGTTAGGCTTCTTGTTTATGACCGGCACACCAAATGATATTGCTGACATAATGCCCACCGTTCCCGACGGCACCAAACTTCCTTTGCGTCTATGTCAGGCGATGAAACGCCAATACTTCTGCCGCTTTTCATAAATGAATGCGTTGCCAGCTCCATTTGGTTCTAGACATGTCAATCGGAGATCGGACATGGGAGCTGGCAACATATTTAAGTATAGCATCAAATTTATCGTCTTTGCAGTCGTCAGTCGTCCGTTTTTTCTTCATCCCATAAGATTTCGGTTCTAGATGTTTTATCAATTGGAGATTTCCGTCATGGAATTTCTCACGCGTTATGCGCTATTGGCGCGGGTCCTGTTGGTTACCGTGCCGTTTTGGTTCATCGTCCTCGTCGGATTCGGCCTGCTCATCGATTACCTCCTCGAAGGCGGACCGGTGTATTGGCTCCTTGTCGGCATCGGCACGGCCGCCGCGATCCTTACTCTCACCGGCCTGAAACGCCTGTTCGCCGCGACGCCGTCAGCGTTCGGCGCTGCCTGCTTCGCCACGCTGAAGGAGCTGAAGGCAGCCGGTCTGTTCGCCCGCGGCCCGGTCATCGGACGGTTCGCGGGGCGCTTCCTACGCTTCGACAAGCCGGGTCATCTGCTGACGTTCGCCCCAACGCGGTCGGGCAAGGGTGTCGGTGCCGTCATCCCGAACCTCCTCGATCACCGGGGCTCCGTGTTCGTGACGGACATCAAGGGCGAGAACCTCGCCATCACGGGCGAGCACCGGAAGTCCTTCGGACGCGTCATCGCCTTCGCCCCCTTCGAGGAAGGCATGCAGTCCGACTGCTACAATCCACTCGACTTCATCCGCGTCGGTACCCCCTTGGAGGTAGACGACGCGCGGATGATCGCGGAGATGATCGTCTCCCCCGACGGCCAGGAGGAAAACCACTGGGAGCGCGAGGCGCGCGTCCTGATCACGGGGCTGCTGCTGCACGTCCTGCATGACCGACAACCCTATGAACGCACCCTGTACCGGGTGCGTTGTCTTCTGATGCGGTCAAAGGAGAGCTTCACCGCCGTGCTCTCTAGCATGACCGGGTCAGGGCACCCGGCTATCAAGCGGATCGCGGAAGGGTTTTCCCAGAAGGAGGACAAGGAACGCTCGGGCGTGATTTCGACGGCGCAAAGCCGGATGGAAGCCTTCGAGAGCCCGCTCATTCAGGCGGTCACCTGCCGGTCCACGTTCCAGATGGAGGATCTGAAGCGGGACACGGTCTCGCTCTACGTCGTGATCCCGCCGGAATACACCTCCGTCTACAAGCCGGTGCTGCGGCTGCTCGTGGGCCTCGCCACGGCCGCCATGACCCGCGACCGGCGCACGCCGCGTCGGCCCGTACTGTTCCTTCTCGATGAGCTGCCCGCGCTTGGGTACATGCGGCCCATCGAAGACGGGATCGGCTACCTGGCCGGGTTCGGCGCGTCGCTGTGGCTGTTCGTGCAGGACCTCGATCAGCTCCAGAAGACCTACCGGAAATGGAACTCGATGATTGCCAACTGCGCGGTGCGACAGGCGTTCAACGTGCAGGACGTTGCGACGGCACAAGTCCTGTCGGATATGCTGGGGCAGCGCACCGTCCGCATCAAATCGGGGGTTCGTTCCGGCAAGATGCCGTGGCTGTGGATGTCCTCCACCTACGGCGAAACCGTCGGCGAGACGGGCCAGCCGCTTCTGTCGCCCGCGCAGATCATGGCCTTGAAGGAAGATCAGATGCTGGTCTTCGTCCAGGGCTGCAAGCCGATCCTCGCCGAGAAAATCCGCTACTTCGCCGAGAAGGCATTCGCCGGGCTGTATAGCCCGCCGCCCATGGCGCGGCCTCTCGACGATGGCGAGCATGATGACGTTCAATGACGAAAGGGTATTTCCATGAAGACTATTCTCACCACGATGGCTCTGGCCGCATGCCTCACTTTGGGATAGGCAAGGGCGGAAACCGCCGACATCGCAGCTTCACCTGAACTGCCCGCGTGCGATGCGCCGCTTACTGCGTATTACGTGCGCACCGGCTACGAGGCGACGGGCAATGTCCTGGTGGCATCCTTGTCTGACCTTGTCGAAGCCGAGCCGAGCGACGGCACACGACGCCAGTGCCGAGGCACGTTGATCGCCCTCGATGGGCGCCATATGGTGACCTTCGAGATCGGCTGGCACGATGCCGAGCGCACGGTCCCCTCCTTTTCGGGCGATGTGATTGCGTCGGAATAGACCTGACAACGGACACGCCGCGCGGGCGCAGACCGGCGCGGCGTCCCCGTCAGAGCTCGAAGCCCAGTTCCCGCGACAACTCCTTCTTCCTCGCCAGCTCACGCTTGCGCTCCTGATGCTGCCGCCACGCTTTTTCGAGCTGCTGCTTGCGATGATCGGCCAGGCGGGCACGGGCGAAGGCCCTCTCGGAGAGCCGTTCCAGCGCGCGGGCGCGGGCGCGGATGCGCTCCAGAAGCCGCTCCTTCAGTTCCTTCGGCGTCCCGGCCACCTGCTGAATCAGCTCGTACTCACGCTGCACAGCTTTGGTCTTGCGGCGGGCGAGCTCGATCTCGCTGCGCGTGTGGTCGAGGCGGAGACGGGCGTCCCGGAACTTCTGCCGCCGCTCCATGAGGTACTTGAAGGTCCGCCGCGCCTGCTCACGCTCCGGCGTGCGGATGTTGCCGGTGCGGATGCCCTTCACCGATCCCAAGAGGAACGGATTGGCCTTGATGGCGTCCTCGGCCTCCTTCACGCCGAGCTTGCCCTCCAGCGCATCCCAGAGGCTACGCGCCTTGTCGACGTCCTTGTAGACCTTGCCCAGCCCCTCCATGAAGCTGCGCTCGCGCCGGGCGAGCCAGCCCCGGTCCCGCTTCTCCTGGTTTTCGAGCGCGCGCTCGCGCTGGTGGGCGTAGCGCACCACGCCCTGCCGGGAGCGATAGGCCGCCTCCACCTGCTGCCAGTAGCGATAGTCCATGTCGGCCTCGTCGGCGCGGCGCACCGCCGTCCCCTCCGGCGAGCGATCGACGTCGCCTTCCATCATGGCCTCAACCGTCCGCCGCGACGCTGGATCGAGGTCGCTGGTGTCGAGGCCGCGCTCGCGGGCGTCGCGGGCCACCTCGGCGGCGCGGTCGGCCATGAAGTCGTCGAAGCGCTGGCCGAAGCGCTTCTCCAGCGTCTGGAAGCGCAAGCCCTTGCCCATCTCGGAGAGCTTAGTGTAGCGCTCGCCGTCGGTGAGGATGAGGCCCTGCCCCTTCCGCTCCAGGGTGATGCCCTTCTGGGCGAGCCGGTAGTTCAGGTCGGCCCATGTCTGGGCGCGGTAGAAGTCGTCCTTGAGGCGGCGGCGCAGATCGCCGACGGCGTCCTTGCCGAAGGGCAGCTGTGCGTCGCGCTCCTCCCGCTTGGCCTGCCAGTATTCGGCATCGGAGACGGCGGGGCCGTAGTCCTCCACCACATCCCGCCCGAGCTGCCGCTCGTACTCGCGGTTGCGGAGGATGTTGAGTCCGTGCTCCTGCGCCAGCTCCTTGACGATGCCGGTCAGCCGCTTGCCGTCCTGATGGCGATCATAGGCGACATGCTTCTCGGGATGCACCCGGTTGACGAGGAAATGTAGGTGGGGGTGGTCGGTGTCGCGGTGGCTGTAGACGAGGAGCTGGTGCTCTTCGAGCCCCATGCGCTCGATGACCTGCTGGGCGATCTGCCGCTTCAGCTCCGGCGTCACCTTCCCCGCCTCGGCGTCCTTCGGGTCGAAGGTGATCATGAAGTGATAGGCGGGCTGCTGGCAGCGCACCGACTTCGACGCCGTGGCCTCCATGAGCGCCGCCGCCGCGCGCGGGTCGTCGGTGTGGATGTTGCGCGTCTCGACGAATTCCACCCGGTCGGGGCTGAGACCCTTGATCCGACCGGCGAGGTAGAGCGCCGATCCCTTGAAGCTCTCGGGCTGACGGGCGGGCACCTT
Source organism: Phreatobacter sp. (assembly GCF_022843985.1). Classification (GTDB taxonomy): domain Bacteria; phylum Pseudomonadota; class Alphaproteobacteria; order Rhizobiales; family Phreatobacteraceae; genus Phreatobacter. Next base: position 78,117 of record NZ_JALHMP010000015.1, read on the forward strand.
AAAGCGCATCGTCGCCCTCCGTCCCCGGCTCGGGGGACGGCTCCTCGGCGGGGAGCCCCTTCGCCGTCCGGACGATGGCCTTGCGCAGGGGCTCCAGCATCTCTTTCAGAATGGTAAGGGCCTCGTCGCGCTCCCCTTCCTCGATCTCGCGGCCCATATTGGCGCGGCGGGCGATGCCGTTGATGAGGTGGCCGACGCCGTTGATGGCGTCGAGGTTGCGTCTCAGCACCCCGGCCAGGTCGTTCCGCTCGGCCAGGCGTTCGATCATGTCCTTGCCGACATAGGTCACCCAAGGGCCATAGGTGTCGTCCCCGGTGGCGACCTGGAGCTGGGCGAGGTTGTTGGCGATCCGCCCCAGCTCATAGAGGGCGTCATCGAGGGTGGCGGTGGTGGCGGGCTTGGCGCGCGGCCTGCGCCCGAGCGCGGTGTCCCGAACGTAAGTGGCGAAGGTCACCCCGGCTTCTACGGCGCGCTTCTGGATGGCGCGCTGCTCGTCGGGGGTCAGACGAATGCGGGCGACGACGCTGCGACGGTCCTGAGGAGGCTTAGGTTTCCGTCCTGCCATCGCGCCCGCCTCCGCCTAGCGGCACCGATTGGTGGAAGACAGGGGTAAGTCTGTCTCCCCGCCTTGAGGCCGCAGGGCCGAATGGCGAGGCAAGACGGCGCCGCTTGAGACCCGGTCACGGGGTCGAATGCGGGCCGTGTTGGGATGCAAAACATGCCGTCGGGCGGCCCCGAAGGGGGCGTCCGGATGGGCCGGTCGCAGACCGCCCGTCAGGCATTTTTGTAGACCAACATCCATCTTGCCTCCCCCCTGTGGCACGCTTTCGCTTACCCACTTATGGGGTCGGACAGAAGCAGGAAATGGATTCGCAGAGGAATCACAGTCCACTAGGGCCAGTGATAGGCAACGGGAACATAACAGAATCAACGCGCACCCGCAACGCTCAACACGCGGACACAGACACCAACAGGGCGGCAAGCGCCAGCGCAGCCAGGCCCTGCGCCGCGCCAGCGGACCGGGGGAGAGGCGCGACAGCGCCCTCTTCCGGCCGCCGCGCGGGTCCCCACGCGAACGCGAAAAACCCCGCCCGGCGGATCACGCGGGCGGGGCGAGCGGAGCGACCTCCGGCTCAGGCGGCGAGGAACCAGTGCTCGCGCTGCTCCAGCGGGCGGCGGGCGTCGATGATGCTCATGACGCAGCCGTTGGGGCAGAGGCCGCGCTCGAAGGCGGCGAGCACCGTGGCGTAGTCGTCCTCGGCCAGGTCGTTGCCGGTCTCGATGAGGTGCAGGTCTTCCACGGTGATGACGAACTCGTCCCAGGTCAGCTCGTAGTCGGTGTCGATGGTGTGCAGGGTGTTCATGGTTTGCCTCCTTCCGTTGCTCTTGGCCGCGACCGCGGCCTTCCATGGGCAACGTGAAGCGTCGGCAAGGGCGGCCAGCCGCACCCGAAGGGCGAAGCGCAGCGGCAGACGGCGAGGCCCGTCTTTCTTGGAGCGCAGCGACCGCGAGGAAGGCGCCATCGGCGCCGGGGAAGAAAGTCGGGCAGCGCCGTTGCGGCGGACGCTGCCGACGCCAGTTTGCCCAGTTGGAAGGCCCGCATCGGTCGCGTGCCTCGGAAGGTGGCAAGCCCCGCCCTGCATGCCTGACCTCCGACCCGCTGACCGTGAGGACGTCAGGCGCCGGGTGACACGTCACCGCCATAAGACCCGTGTCGGCCGACCGACGCCTGTGCCGGGGCCAGCTCGCCACGTCACGCCTCGCCGCCGCCGCTCGTCAGAAGCAGCGTCGCGCCACCGGGGCACGATATGAGCCGCCTACGTCTGACCGCAGGACGCACCGACCGGCCGACCCCGCCGCCGTCGAGGAACCTCTGACGGGAACCGCGGTTGAGGCCGCCCTTGGCCAGGGCGGCCTCGTTCCGAGCGGCGCTCACCACCACGAGGTGTAGAACACCGTCTTCCCTTCGGCGATGGCTGCTCGCGCCTTCGCGATGAAGGCGAGGTCGAGATCGATCTCGTCGGGCCGCGAGGTGCCGAAGAAAAACCCCTCGGTGTGCGGCAGAGCCTGATTGCGAAGGTCACGCTCCAGCCGGTCGATATCCTCGCCGGTCAGCGCGACGTTCACGCAATTGAAGTCGGCGTCGGTGCCGCCCTTGGCGCGGTAGAGCTGTTCCATCCACCCGTGAAGGTCGGGGTGTTTGCGCCAGTAGGCGAGTTCGGTGGCGTTCTCGGTGGTGAAGTCCACTGCGGCCGCGACGGGCTCGGCGGTGGTGAAGGCGTACATATCCAGTCCCATGAGGGTCTCCTTTCGGTCTTTGGTTGCTCGTCCTGATGGACGCGACCGAAAGGGCGGACGGCATCAGCCACCGCCGTCCTGACCAACACGGGCGGGCTCGCCCGCTGGCGCGGGCAGGTCATGGACGGCAAGGCGTCGTCCGCCAGGGAAGCGGACTCTCCGAAGGGCGGGCAACGGACCGGGAGATGCTATGGTGAACGGGCTGCTGCCTTCAGCGCGGCCGGAATCGGATGCAGAGGATGACCAACATCGAGAACCTGAACCGCCTCATCGCGCGCGGGCTGCCAACCACGGTGGCGATGGACGTTGACGCCGGGCGGCTCGACGAAGAGTTCGAAGTGGCGTTGTGGACGACGCGTCGCGAGGCCGAGAGCTGGGCGAAGGACGCCGCGAACAGGTCTGCGACGTTCAAGCCGGTCTGGGATTTCGACCCGTCACGTTTCTACCTGGCGCTCGACGGCGAGAAGCCGGACACCGTCGATGGTGCGGCCCTGACGGTGGTCGAGGTGACGGTGGGCGAATTGCACGGTGCCCTCCAGCACGGAAGCGGGCGCGACGAAGACCCGTGGGCGGAACGGTATCGGTCGAAGACCGCCGTGCTCGCCTATCGTTGGGCAATGGGGCTGGCGGTCACGCCGCCGTTGATCCGTCCATGGCAGGGCGAGATCGTCATCGCCGGCGGCATGCATCGTTTGCATCTCGCGCGGCACTACGGGGCGCAGTCGATGCCCGTGCTGGTGTGGCGGAAGGAGCTGGACGAGGTGGTAAGTGTTCTACCATCGGCGCGGGCGCCGTAGCGGCCGACCGAAGTGGATGTGCGTGGAAAATCCGCCTCAATCGAGGCGGATTTCCAGTTGGTCGATGCCGTTCCAAGGGCGCTCTGTGATGAAATAGCCCAGCCGGTTGACGAAGTGGCAGCCGGAGAGAAGCCAGAGGCTCTCATCCTCGCCATCGACGATGGTCCAGACGCAGGCCGGATCGGCGGCGGCGACGGCGTCGAGTTCGGGGCCGAATGTCTCGAACATCAGCCCGTCGAACGGCGCAGCGGGGCGCAGGGTGTTGCGGGCCGGACGGTAGGCGTCGCGCCAGTCGTCGAAGGTCAGGGTCGTGTCAATCGTGGTCGTCATGATCAAAGTCCTTTTGGTGCAATGGTGGAAGGCGACGCCGCCCGCCTCGTCGGCGGGCGGCGGGGTCGTCAGCGGCTCCAGATGAGGGCGAAGCCTTTGTCCTGCTCGACCAGGTTGGCGTAGATCGGGGCGGCGAAGCTCGGGTCGTCCAGCTTGACCGAGATGTACTCGTTGCCGCCCTTGGAGGTGCGGTGCCAGGCCGCGCCGATCTCGACAGCGCCCGCCTTGACGCGGAAGTCGGGGGCGGCGTCTGCGGTTTTCTCGACGCTGGTGATCGCGACCTTGGTAGCCTTGACGCCGAGGGTCTGGATGGTGCCGGTGAAGCCGCTGTCGGTCTTGGTGAAGGTGCCGATGGTTGCCATGATGTAAGTCTCCTCTGTTTGGTTCTGGCGGTCGCGCCCATCGCGACCTTTCCATGGTCCATGACGGAGACCGTCAAAGGCCGGACCCGCACCCGGAGGGCGAAGCGAAGCGGCAGACGGCAAGCGGGCTGTTTCTTGTTTCGCGAGGAATGACCGGAGGTCAGGGGAAGAAACTGACCGCGCGCCGTTGCGGGGACGGGCGACGGGCTCAGATGTGGCCATGAGAGGAAAGGACGCAGCTGGGCGGCTGATCCGCGCCAAACAGAGGCAAGACGCGCTGGCGACCTCGGCCTACTTCGCCCGACACGCGGCCAATCGGCCTCCGTCCCCTCACGGCTTCCGGCCAGATCGCGTCACTTGAGCACCGAGAAACCGCCCCGCCCCCTGACGGGAGCGAGGCGGCGTTGTGGGTCGGTGTTTGGCCGCACCGCCCTCGATGCGGCACACGGGATCTTCGGTCAGCTGGGCTTCGACCCGCTTCGGATCGCCCTGACAATCCAGCCGAGGATGAGCAGAACGTAGAACAGCCCCAAGGCTGCCAGCGGCGCGACGACCAGCACCGCGATGAAGGCGTCGGCGCTGCCGGTTCGGGTGCTGACGAAGGCGGCGAGGATGATGAACGCGAGGGTCACGATGATCGGCATGGCGATGGCTCCCCGACCGTCAGGATGACGGCGGCGGACCACGGAACGCAGCCAGCAGCTTGCCGATGATCCAGAGCACGATGGCTGTGACGGGAATGACGAAGGGCACGGCGACGATCGTCCAGAGGAAGTTCTCCGGATTGCCCGTGACGTGGGCGATGTAGGCGGCGAGGACAAAGAGCGCGATTGCGCCAAGGATGGTGGGCATGGGACACCTGTTGGATGAGGAATTGACGAAATGAGGAAAGGACGAAGCCCGCCCATGGCGGGCGGGCCTCGCAGGACGGATCAGGCCGCGTGGGCGGGCTGCACGTCCTCGGCGACGGCGGGCGTGGGGAAACCGTCGCCAACTGCGTCATCGGCCTCGATCTCGGTCACGTCCTCGGCCTCGGCCATGTCGCCGCCCTCCACCGCGACCCCGCGGAAGCGCATGGCCTCGGGCAGCCACGCATTGGCGCGGGCCTTCAGGTCGGCGGCGATCAGCTTGTCATCGGCCGCGCAGCGCTCGAAGTGACGGGCAAGGGCAGCGGCCAGCTGCGTCTTGTTGTAGTCCTTCAGCGCCCCGAGGCGGGTCACCGCGCCCGTCTCCTTGGCGATAGCCTCCAGCTGATCCTTGCGGCGGCGGGTAAGGAACGCCTCGTCGGGGCACCAATGATCCCGCATCGACACCCCGAGATCGCTGGCCACGCGGTTGAACAGGCTCGCCCCATCATCGAGCGCGTCCATGTTGCCCTGACCGAAGGTCAGCGTGGTCAGAAGCAGATGCAGCGCATCGAGCGCGGCATCATCGAGGGCGGTCACGGCCTCGTAAAGCGCGAGCGGCTCCTTCTGGGGGCGCAAGAGCGTCTCCCATGCCCCTTGGTCGGGCGCGGGATAGCGGCTGGTGAGCGTGCCGGCGATGTCGAGCGCCTCCACCACCGCCTGTGCCGCCCCTTCTACCTTGGCATAGGTTTCGGGCTGGCTGTCCTCGCCCGCGAAATATCCCAGCGCGGGATGGGCATCGAGACGCGCCCGCGCCGTCCAGTCACAGGCGTTCAGCATCGTCACCACGGCCACCTCCCGCGCCTTGCGGGGGTTGGCCAGAAGCCCCGCCATGACGGCGAGCGACTTGTGGGCGGCGACCATGCGGATGACCGCGCCCGTGTATTCGGGCTTCTCCTTGGGCGCGGCGGGATGGTCGGCGGTCTCTTCCGCCACACTCGGGCGCACCTCGCGGCGCGTCAGTCCTTCCCGCACCTCGACACGGCCTGACGGTTTGAAGTGGATCACCACCCCGCCCGCCTCGCCCTGCTCGGCATCGGCCTCCCGATACTGCCACCATGCGGCGTAGTTCTCGGTGAGTACGTCCACAAAGGCGGCACCTGCCTCGCGGTGGTGCGCGGCCAGCGCCTCAACGGCTTCGGTCTGGAGCCGCAGGAACTGCTCGGCATCGTCGAAGACGGTCGCGTCCTCGTCGGCGAACAGGTCGGACGTGGTCGTGCCCTCGTAGCGTTCCAGCGGAAAGATCGCCAAGGACAGGGCAGGCTTCTCGCCCGTCAGCCAGTCGCGGATGTCGTCGGCATCGTAGCGATAGCCGCTGTCCAGCCGTTCGATGACGGCGCGCTGCTGCTCGGCATTGCCCAGCGTCAGCGCCTCGGCGGCGGCAAGGGAAATCTCTCCTTCCCGCACAAGCGCCTTCACCTCGTCGGTGAGGCTCGCCAGCGCCACGCGGCGCTTGACGGTCAAGACCGACACGCCCGCTTTCGCGGCCACGTCCTCAAGGCTGGCACCCGCGCCCAACAGGGTGGCGAACGCCTCGGCCTCGTCCATGGGCGCAAGCTGCTCCCGCTGGATGTTCTCGACGGTGGCCAGACGCAAAGCGTCGGCCTCGGTCAGATCGGCGCGCACCTCGACAGGCACAGGATAGTCCTTCCCGATGTCGCCGCGCTCCACCAACAGGGCGAGCGCGCGCCAGCGCCGTTCGCCCGAGACGATGCGGAACTTCCGCCCGTCGCGGCGCACCACAAGGTTCTGCAACAGGCCGTCGGCCTTGATCGAGGCGGCAAGCCCCTCGATGGCGGCGGCGTCCATGCTGCGGCGGGGGTTCGCGCCCTCGGTCGGGGCGAGTTTCGAGAAGGGGATGGTTTCGATGGTCATGGGTTCGGTTCCTTTCGATGGGGTGAGCGCCCGCGCCGTGACGCGGGCGCGGGGTGTCAGGCGCTGATGCGCCCGTGTTCGTTCGCCTCGGCGGCGTAGGCCGTCAGGCTCTTGGTCGGCTTGAAGTGGAGGTCACGCTCGATGGTCAGCCCAGCGGGGCCACGAATGGCGGCAAGTTCCGAGAGCCGCACGCTGCCCAGTTCAGGGCAACCCATGCCCAAATCACAAAGGCCAAAAGCGATGTCCTCGTCCTCGGGGTCGATCTCCGAGAGAAGCCACGTCGCGGCTCCCCATGGGCAGAACAGCTTCACCACGGGCCAGAAGTCCTGGGTGTTGCCGTCATCGGCCATGCGTTCGGCATTGGCGCGACCGTTGGCCAGCATGCGCGCATGCTGGCAATCCGTGAGAAGCGGCATCATTGCGCGGCCTTCCGTCCATCATGGTCGGTCAGGCGCATCGTGTCGGTCACCGACACGAAAAGCGGGCGGATGAGGTATTCGCCCGCCTGCTCGGTCACCGCGCAGATGGCGGCGGCGGGCTGGCCGTCCGCGAAGCAGGAGAACAGGGCGAAGTTGGAAAACCCGCCGCTGGTCAGCGCCTCGAAAGCGCTGCGATGGTCTGGTGTGATGTTGGTCTGGCTCATGGCCGAAGTCCTCCGTTCAGTCGTTCAAGGCTGCGAAGGACACCCACGCCCCGCGCATTACCCTCTGCCCAGCGGCGAGCGACGACAGACGGTGGAGTGCGAGGACGTGCTTGGATTGAACCTGGCGGCGGCGCGCCGACATCCGACGGGCTCCAAGGGAGCCGCCCCGTCAGGGGGCATCCGGCCAACACGGGAGGGCGGCGTCAGCCGCCCGAATGGAGCGGGCAGGCCGGACGGCGACCTTGGGCAAGCCCGACGGGGTCGGCATAAGCTGGCAGAAGAGGGTATCGCGCCAAGGCGCGATCACAGGATCAGCTCCGGCCCGAAGGGCCGTCCGCTGCCGCCGCATCGGGCAGCGTCAGCGCGGGTCCCGATGTGGCGGCGATGGGGGCGTTACGGGGCACAGCCCTGTAGAGGGGGTAGTGGAAGACGGCTCGCAGGCTGAAGCGAGGGGGAGACCTCCCCCCAAAGGTTTGTGTCCATGTGCGTCAGATATTTTTATGCCTTTATTGACTTTGTCAGATTTTGCTGCGCATAGTGCAGGCATAGGAGGTTCCCATGACCGATGGACCGTTCCGGAATCTGAAGCTGGGAAGCGGCTGGAAACGGCTCGCTGATGCCGTCCAGAACGACGCCAGCTCGACGGCGGAATGCGGCCTGCTGGCAACTGATGGCCTAGTTCGGCACCTGGCGACCAAAGAAAACTGCGCCGCGGTGCAAGAGTTGGAAGCCTACACGCAGCAACCGCAGTTGGACTTCGACCCGCGCGCAAAGATCGAAGAAACCTTCGATGCGCACGAAAAGACCCCCTTCCTCGACACGTTGGAGAAGGAGTTGCTGTATCGGATCGCCGACGGTGCTCGTCCCGCAGAGGCCCTCGACCGCGCGCTTGACGCTGCTGTCAAAGAAGAAGTCGGCGAAGCACGCAACCGCTTCGAAGAGGAATGCATCCGGCTCCGCGATACCGGCGAAATGAGCCGCGAGGCTTGCCAGCGTGCGATCGGCAAAACGAACGACGCCTTTGACGCTGTCAACAGTCGGGACGTGTGTGCGGCCATTCGAGAGGGCGACAAGAACGCCTTCAAAGCCGCGACTGCAAAAAGAGAAGGTCTAGATGAAGGACCCGGTTTGTGAAGATCCAACGACCAGAAGTAAGTGCCTACGGCTTGACCTTGCACGTCGTGGAACAGGGCCGAAAGGTCAATCGGCGTGGCCAAAAGCACTGCCATACCGCCGAGATCGGCAAAGACATCGTCTTCGAGGCCGATGCGCTGGACACCTACAACTACGAGGGCTGGAAGCCGATCCACCACGATCTGCTCGTGGTGAGCGCTGCGGTCGAGTACGCGGACCGCCGGTGCGGACGCCGCATCGGCAAGTGGTCGCGAAACCTGCGCATAACCGTTCCGGTATCGGAGCTTGAGACTTGGCGCCGAAAGGACGTGGCGGACCGGCTCCACGGCGCCTTGCGCCACCTGACCGGGGACGCCTGGGAGATTTCCTTCGTGAAGTGGGAGGGCGCGGCCATTGTCGGCGCGCGCCAGCGCTCGCTTGGCTTCGGAACCGATCGGCAGTTCGTCATCGCCTACTCGGACGGGCTGGATTCACGCTGCGTGGCGAAGCTGTGCGGGGGCATCGGGGCGGCGGTATGCGTGCGGGTGACGAAGAACAAGCACGCCCTCAAGAAGGGCGATGAGCCTTTCGATCAGATCCCGTTCAAGGTTCATGTGCCGTCGTCGCGCGAAAGCAGCGTCCGTTCTCGGGGCTTCAAGTTCGCGGCGATCACGGCCATCGCCGCGCACCTGACGGGGCTGGAGCGGATCGTCGTTCCTGAAAGCGGCCAAGGCGCGCTCGGACCGGTGCTACTGCCACTGCACAACGTCTATGCGGATTATCGCAATCACCCGACGTACTTCCGGAAGATGGAACAGTTCATCAAGGCGGTGCTGGGGCACGCCGTTCGCTACGAACAGCCGCGTCTCTGGGCGACAAAGGGCGAGACGGTCGAAGCGTATCGCCGGTCGACAAACGAGCCGGTCGACGAGTTGTTCGAGACGCGGTCGTGCTGGCAGCAGCGGTGGAACGCAAAGACTGGGGGGCGGCTTCGCCAGTGCGGATTGTGCGCCGCCTGCCTGCTCCGTCGCATGAGCATGCATGCGGCGGGCATCACGGAGCCTGCGGATACCTATGTCATCGCCGACCTCACCGTGCCCGAGTTTTCGATGGCGCTCCCGAAAGGAAAAGTGCGCCTGAGCGGCACGATGGTCGAGTACGGCAGCGTCGGCGCGCGGCACCTGCAACAGCTCGCGGACATGGCAGCGCTGCCCGATGAGCGTCTGAGACGCCATGCCTTCGAGATCGCCCAGGCCACGGGCGAGCCGGAGGCGCAAACACTGGGAAGGTTGAGGACCATGCTGGTGGCTCACGCGAAGGAATGGCGCGCCTTCATGGCCGCCCAAGGAGAACAAAGCTTCCTGAGAAGCTGGACGGAGGGAGGACGCAATGGCCGATCTAAATGAACTGAGCGCTCAAGAAATCGGTCGCCGCCTCCGATTGGCTCGCGAGAACGCCGATATCCGACAGGATGAGGCCGCACAGGTTATCGGCATGTCGCGGCCGACGCTGGTCTCCATCGAGAAGGGCACGCGCCGGGTCCGCATTCAAGAGCTTCAGGCCCTTGCGCGTCACTATGGGGTCTCGGTGAATGCGATCTTGCGGCGCGAGGCCGTGCATACGGACCTGATCCCCCGTTTCCGCAAACTACGGGAGACCGAGGACGATCACACGCTCGAAGCCATTCAGTTACTGAATGACCTCGTCAAAGCCGAGGTGGAGCTGGAGAACGTGCTCGGCGTCGAGCGCCGCCGTCACTATCCCCCTGAGCGCGGCATCAACGAGGGGGATGTTCTGGAGCTTGCGGAGAAACACGCTCAGGAGCTGCGCGACTGGCTGGGGCTGGGCTCCGGTCCAATCGCGGACATTTTCTCGATCATCGAGCTCGATCTGGGGATACGCCTCTATCAGCGCCGGCTTTCGTCCAAGTCGAGGGTTGCGGGCCTGTTCACCTATGACGATGCCGTTGGGGCCTGCATTCTGCTGAACGCCAATCACCCGCTGGAGCGGCGTATTCAGTCGGCGGCCCATGAGGTGGGCCACTTTTTCGGCACGCGCCGTGTGCCGGAAGTGCTCGAAGACAACGAGCAATTCCTGTCACGGGACGAGCGGTATGCGAACGCCTTCGGCCGCGCGTTCCTGACGCCGAGGAAGAGCTTCGAGGAGAGCTTCCGACAATTGACCGCCGGGGCGGACAAGCTGACCAGGCGCCATGTCATCCTACTGGCGCACCAGCACAATCTGTCTCGTGAGGCAGCTGTCCGGCGGCTGGAGGAACTGGACCTCGTCAGGAAGGGCACGTGGGAGTGGTTCAAGCGGAACGGCGGCATCAAGGACGAACAGGCGCGCGAGGTGCTCGGGACGGCCGCGATGCGGCCTGACCCGGCGAAGGACGATGCCAACCGACCGGTGTCGCACCGCTTGAGCCTGATGGCGCATGCCGCGTGGAAACGTGGCCTGATGTCGGAAGGCCAACTGGCGGAGCTTTTGAAACTGCGCCGTGTGGAGGTGCGCGGGCTCATCGACCAAATCGAGCTTGAGGAAAGCGTGACGGATGACCTTCTCAAGCTCCCTGGCTGATGAATCGAGGCCGCTGGTCCTCGACACGAGCGTCCTGATCAACCTCCACGCCTGCACCTTCGGCCAGCGGATACTGATGGCGGTTCCCAACGCCATCGTGGTCCCTGAGGTGGTCGCGGACGAACTCGACACCGAAACGGGCCGGAGGAATGGCGACCACGGGTTCCTGCACGGTCTCGTGGCCCAGGGGAAGATCGGCATCGTCGCCATGACGGACGACGAGTACGAGATTTTCGCCGCCCTCACCTCGGGCACGCCGTCCCTCGACGACGGCGAAGCCGCCACGATTGCCGTGGCCGCCCGACGAGACTTCCGTCCGGTCATCGATGAGAGAAAAGGCCGTGCCCAAGCCATCGTCCGGATGGGCGGCGAAGAGCCGGGCTGGACCCTCGACCTGCTTCAACATCCTGCGGCGCGGCGCAGCCTTGGCGACGCTGACATGGCCGAGGCCATCTATCTCGCCCTCCGTGAAGGCCGGATGCGCATCCCGCAAGAGCACGGCGACGCCGTTGTTGTCCTGATCGGTATAGAGCGCGCGCTCCATTGCTCCTGCCTGCCGAACTACAAGGGCCTGTTGAAGAGGAAAAGCTGCTGCTCAGAATAACTTTTCTAAGTCGTTAGACGGCCGGGGTCGGCACAATCTGACGGTTGCAGGCAGGGGAAGCCTTGCCCCTAATCATCCCCCAATAGCAGAACGCAGGGGTCGCCATCCGGTGTCAAGATCGTCGTACACCGCTTGCCCCGCGTCACGCTCACCCGAAGATTCTGTCGCGACTGGTCATCGATTTCGTCTCGGGAATTGAAACGCACGATACGGTCGGCATTGTAGGGTGGCTGGCCTTTGCGCTTAATCGGCCAACCCTCGAAGATAATCACTTCATCGAACTGCTTACCCTTGGCCTTGTGCATGTTCATCACAACGACACCGGTCTCGGGTTTGGCGTTGGTAGAAAAGTGCTCCTGGACAAACGCCTGCCGAATGATCGCCAGAGCGTTGCGATAGGCGCCGGTATCCCGCCAGTCCTGAGAGAGCGCCTGGCGGAGCTGCGTCCCCCGCTCCAATACGCGGATGTTCCGCACCTCCTGAGCGATCTCTTTCAACCGTGGACAGGCACCATCCTCCAGAAGGCGCCGCATGGCTCGCCAGTCCTTGTCGGGATCACCGGTGAGCGCGAGATCTCGTGCCTGGCCATAGACGGCAAGCATGGCGACCAGGATGCTGTTCTTTCGGAGCGCTTTGCCCGTGGCGAGGCAGGCAATGTGTTCGCCGTAGGCTTTCTGGATATTGGCAGCCTCGTTCAGAGCGCCTTTGGTCGGTGTGTCGCCGCCCTTGCCATGGAAATAGTTGCGTATCAGGGCGATGAACCGCTCGAAGTGAGAGCCATCGGTATCCGGCTGCATGAGCAAAGCGATAACCTCGGTGCCGAGGATGGCCGCCTCCAATTCGATAACCGCCGAATGCGGAATCTCGGTCATCCCGCCCGGCGGCGACCGGAAGGCGTCTGATACCAGCCGGGTCATCTTCTTAGTCGGCACGAGGATGGCCAGCGACCATTCCTTCATACCAGCATCAACAAGTCGCTTCCGCGCCTTGTACGTCGTGGTTACAAGCTTGGAGAACGCCTGATCGGTATTGGGCGGATAGACGTAGATTTGCACACCCGCATACGGCTCTTCGCGGAACTTGCCCTTGAGGATGTCATTGCCGAAGACCCCGATGTCGGTGCCCGCGCTGCGATGGTTGTCGGTGCTGAGGTCCACTTCCGCTGGCGTAAATGCGGCCCTAAAATGGTCAAGGCGCTCCGGATCGGCGCCAATCCAGTCGTAGATGCGCTGCTCAGGGTCGGCGAGCGCAATAAGCGTGGTGAACTCTCCGAGCGCCTGGATGACACGCCATTGCACCGCGTTGGTATCCTGAAATTCGTCGAGGATGATGACGGGGTACATCGTGGCCATCAGCCTTCTGATGCGCTCGCTGCCATGAAGGATGTCCCGGACATACGGCGCAAAAAGATCGAAGTAGACCCTGCCGTCTTCGCGGGCAAGCCGTAAACGCTCGGCCTCTTCTGCCGCCGCTTTTTCGATTTGCTGGGCCTCGGTCAGCTTCGACGCAGCGGCATACCCGCTGCGGATGTCCGACAGGGCAATTGCTTCGGTCGGCGGCGTCAGAATGTCGATGCGCCGCGGCAGGCCGACCAGGTAGCCGTGCGCCTTTAGGATGCGCCAGAAAAAGGAGTGGTAGGTTTCGACGTCGATCCGCCGCTTCTGCTCGCGGGGGATTTGCTGTTCGTACTCGATGGCCTCGACGACACGGGAGACGGTCGCGCGGGCGAAGCTGAGGAACAGCACCTTCTGCCCCGGCCGCAAACGCTGCTCGGCAATCTGCGCGGCCTTGAGAATGGAAACCGTGGTCTTGCCGGAGCCCGGCCCTCCCGTGACGAGGAGGTGGCCTTCGGCTGCCATGATCTCAAGCTGCTTCTCAGTTAGCTGCATCCGCACCGGCCCCTGGCTCGATCGGCGCTTCGCCGCCTTCGGCGGCGGCGGGAGCGGGCGCACAAGTGTCCTTGACGGCGATACATGCCTCACGAAGCCAAGCAGGTATCTCGGCCTCGGAACATTGGGCGAGGAAGTCGGCGATGCCCCAGTTGGCCTTGGTCCAGCCGAAGTAGTCCCTGAGTGCGTCAGAGGCCGACGCCTCCACGTCGGGGTACTTGGCCGTGAGGTGCGGCGGCCAGTCGACGAGCTTGGCGAACCGCTTGAGGGCTTCCTCGGTCGTGTTCTTCAGGACGAGGTCCTCAAAGCCTTTCTCGTCATGCATCAACAGCAGCTCGACCTGGGCCTCGATGAGCGCCTGATTCGCCGCGTCTTGCTTGTCGCAGATGGCGAAGACGCGCTTGCCCAGCTCACGGTAGAGCTCGGCCATGTCGGGGATACTGTTCTGGCTGCCGGCGTCGATGGTGCAGATGCCCAACGCCTCCAGCGAGGAATAGGTATCGGGCTTCAGTTCCGACAACCGACGGCACACCACTGGAAACGCCGCCGCCTCGGTTACCCCTTCGGCGACCAGAATGCGACGCGCGAGCAAGCCTTCGCAGAAGCGGGTGCGGAACTCCTGACGGTAGCGTTTGGGCTTGACGCTATCAGGCAAGGCAATGGCGCGCTTGGCGAGCACGCCCTTGTCATCCCGCCCCAACACGACGGTCTCGTCGAGCGCGAACTCCTCCAGGACATAGGGCGAATGCGAGGTGAAAATGGTTTGCGACGCCAGCTTGCGGATCTCGTGGACGATCCGCTTCTGGGCGTAGGGCGGGATGGCGGTTTCCGGCTCTTCCATCGCGAAGATGACGTTCTGCTTGTCTTCGGCGATCTGGGACAGCATGGCCAGCACGAGCATGTTGATGGTGCCTGTGCCCTGCCGATAGAACGGCGCCGCATGGCTGCCTTCGCCCGTGGCGATGAATGCGGTGATGACCTTCCGCAGATGTTCTCGGGTGAGATTGGACACCTTCAGGTGAGGCTCGATCCCCCACTCTTTCGGGACGTATTTCTTCAGCGCCGTGTTGATGCTCTCCAGCACGCCTGAGATGCCAAGCTCAGGGTCGCTGGCAACCGAGTAATCGGCAAGCGTGGTGATGGTGTCCTCCCACATCTGCGGCCTGACCTCTTTCAGGCGCAGGATGATGTCCAGCAGGCTGCCCCTTTCGAGGCTCAGGGCGCGGGAGCCGGTGCGCAGCGAACGCAGGTACAGGAAGCCGCAGACCTGTTTGTCCTTCTTGGAGAACGGGACGGGGGTGTCGCTCTCGGTGAGGCTTCGGGTGAAGTAGGTCTTACCCTCGAAGTCGTCCTCCTCCGGGTCGTACCAGCCGTGAAAGGTGACGCGGAGCGCCTCGGTGATATGCGCCGCATCGACGCCTGCCGGATTGGCCTCGCCATAGAAGATGTCCGTCGCAGCATCCCAGAACTCGGTGTAGTCCCCGAACTTGGCTTTCTGTTCCTCGGTCAGGTCGGCAATGGCCACTTCGATCTCAATGCGCGGCGCGTCTGCGCCAGCCGCAATTGCCGCCGCCTCGCCCGCGCCATCTTCACCTGCTGCCTCTGCCTGGACCGCGTCTGGCTGCGCGTCTGCGCCCTCGTCCTCTGCCGCTTCGCCACCTGCATCAGCAGCTTTGGCAAGGTACTTGCCTTGGAAGAAGTCGTGCTCGTCAATAGGGGGCTGCCGGTTCAGACGGTCAGGCCCCAGCACGAGGTCGAGGGCCTCCAGGAGCGTTGTCTTTCCGGTATTATTGTCGCCAATGAGCACTGCGTGCTTTGGAAGCAGTATGGTCGCAGACTTCACCCCGCGAAAATTCGCGATACTCAAGCGACACACTTTCATATCGCTGCCCCCCTTCTTGCTCTTTAATCCCGAGTGCAAGGGTAACGGCAGTCGGTCGTCAATGAAAGAAACTCCGCCGAGAGACGTGCGGCGACATCACTGAGCAAGGGCAGCGCGTCGTATCGGGGAGTAGAGGCGGCCGTCAGGCCGCCTCCTCGACTTCGGCGGCTTGCAGCCCGGCGAGGAAGTCGGTGGCCTTGGCCGCTTGGCTGGCGGCGGTGAAGATGGCCTTCTTGTCGGCCTTGAGGACCTTCAGCCAGTTGTCGATGTAGGCGGCGTGGTCGGGACGCGGGGTAAGCGTCACGCCTAGGTCGGCGCACAGGAACGCCGCGCCCAACTCGGCCACGAGTTCTTCCATGGCGTAGGCATCGTCGCCGAAGCGCTTGCCGAATTGCCGGTCACAGCGGCGGGTCTCGCCCGTCCAGTGGGTCAGTTCGTGCAAGAGCGTGGCGTAGTAGCTCTCGGTCGCCGTGCTGGTTTCGGTGCCAAGGAAGCGCTCGCGCTCGGGCATCTGGATGATGTCGTCGGAGGGACGATAGAAGGCACGGCTGCCGCCGTGACGGATGATCGCGCCGGTGGCTGTGATGAACCGGTCTGCGGCTGCGACGGTGGCGACGGGGTCCTTGGGCTCGGGGAGCGCGGGCGTCTCGTAGCCGTCCACCTGGTCGGCATTGAAGACCCAGCTTGCGCGGGCCATCAGGCGCTTGCCGTGCTCGGTCTCGCCGGTGTCGTTGTTCCGCTCTTCCACGTCGAACTCCTTGTAGAAGACCACAAGGCTCGACTTCTCGCCCTTGCGGACCTGGCAGCCATTGGCCTGCCATTGGCGATAGGTGCCCCAGGTGCCGGTGGTGAAGCCGCGGGCTTGGGCGGAGGCCCAGAGGCTGACGACGTTGATGCCGCGATAGGCCTTGGCGGTGTCGATGTTGACGGGGCGGTTCAGGCCCTCGCCGCTGCGGTGCCAGGGCATCTGCCAGTCGCCCGCGCCCGCCTCGATGGCGGCGATGATGTTGTTGGTGACCTGGGTGTAGACGTCGATGCGTTCGGTAGTCATGGGGTCCTCTCCTTGTCTGGGAGGCCGCGCCTATCGCGGCCGTCCGATGGCGACCGGAGAGGCAGGGGCAAGCCGGACGACGCACCCGCATGGGCTGGAGGGAACCGGAAGACGGCGGGCGGGCTGTTTCTTGAAGCGCAGCGCCCGCGAGGAATGCGGCCTCAGCTGCAGGGGAAGAAACTACCCGACCGCCGTTGCGCCGCATGGCGTCCCTGCCAGGTCAGCCACGAATGAGGACGGCCTGTGGAGCGCGGAATCGGACAAGGGCGAGAGGAGCTCAACCGGACGCGTTCGGCGTGCCCAAGGGCACTGCGTCATGCCGCTATCGGGCGTGGGGCTTTTCGACTGGCTGCCCTCTGTTGGCAGCGCGCTGGACGGGCAACCCCGCGCCGCTTCATCCGCCAGAAGCCAAGCCGCGTAGAACCAACGTCAAAGCCACGTCCGGCCAAGCATTTCCGGCGGATTCATTGGCAATTTGGTGGTAGCGTGGCGATAGGCAGGATGACTGTTCAAGGGAGCATTCGGCGAGGGAGCGGCGATGGTGTGGAAGAAGCTGTTCGGGGGTGGAGGGGAGAAGGAACCGTCGCCGCGCGAGATTGAGCGCAACCGCCGGATTGATCGCTGGCTGGATGCGATGGGGCCGGAATGGGCCGAGGCGTACATGATCATCGGAACCGACCCCGCCATTGACAGGGTCTTCTTTGAGAGCCTGCATTACAAGTTGAGAGATGGTGAAATCGAGGAAGCGCGAAAGCATTTACGCGTCTGCATGCGCTTTCTTACTGACGAATCCCGCGAGAAGCTACGCAACGTCGGCCAGGCGCAACGCTGGGCCACCTTCGATCAGATGGCGGAAGCGGGCATCGTGATTTCGAGCAACGCGACGTTCCCCATGGACGCGCTGCAAATCGCCAAGCAGCCGGTGCCGGATCGCCCGGACCTGGAGTTCCCGCTTTACTTCCGGGGCGAAGGGCATCTGTTGACGGTGGCCCCCACGGGCGCGGGCAAGGGCCAGCGGCTGATCCTGCCGGTGCTGCTGGATTACGAAGGGCCGACGGTGGTGATCGACCCCAAGGGCGAGAACTACGAGCACACGGCGTGGCGTCGCAGCCTCTACGGGCAGGTGTTCAAATGGGCGCCGGGTGTGGCCGATTCCGACTGCTACAACCCGCTCGATCGGGTGACGGGCTGGGACGATGCGCGGCTTCTGGCCGAACTGCTGGTCATTCCCCAGGGCAAGGAGCCCTTCTGGGACGAGGCCGCGCGCGACCTGCTGACGGGGCTGATCTTCTATGTCATCCGCACGCGGCCTGAGGGTCAGCGCAACATGCGCGCGGTCTGTCGCCTGCTGACGCCGAGCAAGGCGGATTTCGAGGCGATGGTCGAAGACCTGCAAGGGTCTGACGACGAGCGCCTGAAGGAGCTGGGCAATATCCTGGAGACGCAGTCGGAGGCTTTGCGCGCCTCGATCTCGACGACGCTGCGCACACAGCTTGCGATCTGGCGGTCGGACGACGTGGCCAACGTCACCTCCTCGACGACGCCGGGCTGGACGGTCGAGGACATCCTTGTCCGCGACAATATCAGCGTCACCTTCGCCGCCAAGACCGGCCGCGCGCCGGGCTGGCACCAGCGCGAGGATGGTGGGGTGACGCGCGGCAGCGCGGCCACGGTCTACCTGATCGTGCCGCCCGAGAAGATGGCCACCATGCGCAGCGTGCTGCGTGTGATGCTGGGCCAGCACCTGAGCGAAGCGATCCGGGTGCGCAAGGTGATCGACGCGGCCAATGCCGAGGATGAGAGCCTGCCCGCCGAATATCTCGACTGGCCGATGATGTTCGTCTTCGACGAGATGCCGCAGCTGGGTTACATGCGGATCATCGAGGACGCGGTGGCGATCACGCGTAGCTACCGCATCCGGCTCTGGCTCTTTGCGCAGGACCTGGCGCAGCTCGAAGAGGTGTACCCGAAGTGGCGCAGCCTCGTCGCCAACTGTCGGGGCCAGATCTTCTTCCGCCCAAACGACACCCGAACCGCCGAACACGTGGCAGAGCGGCTGGGTCGACGGAAGGACATCTGGGGCGGCGAGGATTGGGTGGCCTCGCCCCAGCAGCTGATGGGGCCGGAGTTCCGCGACGACTGCGTGATCTTTCAGGACGGGCTGTCGATCCGGGCCAACCTGTACCCGCCCTATTTCGCGAACGAGAAGCTGAAGGAATGGGTGGAACAGAAGAAGCGCGAGTTCGGCGACACGGTGTACCGCGCCCCGCGCCCCGCTTTGACGCCGGAGTTCGAGCCAGACGAGGACGATGCCGACCTGAAGGACGACCCTGAGTATCAGGCGGAGCTTGCAGCGCTTCAGGCGCGGATGCGGGCACGAAAAGGCGACACGCCGCCCGAGGCGGAGCCCAAGCCCGAGGACATTCCGCCCAAACCGCCTGAGCGGCCGTCTGGTGCATCGGAGAGTCCCAAGCGCCCACCTACCCCTCCGAGCTTCGACGAATGAACTGAGGAGGCTCTCAGCGCGCCATGACCCCTTTCAAAACCCCTTACCTGCGCCCTCACAGACATGAGGCGCGTCAAGCGGTCTTCGTCAGCGTCGCTCTGCCACACCCCGTTCAAAACCTTACGGGACCGGGTGCCGCCAAAAGTCGTCCGACTGAAATGGACGCGACGGACGTGTGTTTGGGATGAATAGGGATGCTCGGCGACCCGCTTCAGCCTCAACAAAGGTGGGACTTACCCACAGGACCACATCGCCGCGTCGCTTGCAGTATTGGGGCTGCTGCTCGCGGCTCCGGCCTGTGGATAAGTCCAAGGCATATGTAAGACTAAGAAGGGGAAAGCTAGAAATCGAGGAAATCCGCGGATGTAATGTGGCCTCCTAGAGGCCACATATATGTGGCTCCCTAGAAGCCACATATATGTGGCATTCAGATTACCAGCAGGGAATTTTATTTCCCTCTACGGAGTTTTTATTTCCGTTTTTTGGACAGACTGATGTAAATTAGCTGCAAACAATAAAAAACCGGGGCAAACCCATGGAATTAGCAGTCGACTATACCTCGAACCGCGATGCTTCCGAAAAGAAGCCGCATTTCACGAAGATCTACAAGCCCGGCTGGAACCGGATCAAGCGGTTGCTGGAGGGAGATCCAACAGCTGCGCGCGTCTGGGTTTTCCTCGTGGAAAACGCAGGGCACGACAATGTTCTCGCATGCAGCATGGCGATCCTGGAGGAAGAGCTCGGCCTCCATCGAAAGACCATCTACAAGAAGGTCAAGTATCTCTCGGAACAGGGCGCTCTGGCGATAGCCAAGATGGGCACTGCAAATGTCTACATCCTCAATCCCCATGAGACATGGAAGGCCAGCGAGGAATTCAAGAATTATCATGCGATTACCGCACGGGCCTTGATCGGAAAGACCGAGAACAAGGCATTCCGCAAGCGGCTAACCCACATCGTGGGGCAAGCCGAGCAGGTGGAATTATTCCCTGTTGATTAAAGGTCATGCCAGCACGCGAGCATGCTGGCATGCGTAATGGGAGGTCATTTTGTGGCACACATCATTGGGGTCGTTTCCCAGAAAGGTGGCGTTGGCAAGAGCACGTTGACTCGGCTCGTGGCGCGCGAATTTGCGCAGCAAGGCTGGGACGTGAAGATTGCCGACCTCGACGTTTCACAGGGCACTTGCGTCGAGTGGGGGCGCATTCGTCAGAAGAACGGCATCGCCCCGCTGATCCGTGTCGAGAGCTTCGGCAGACTTGAGCCAGCGCTCGCTGATGCGGAGCGCTTCGATCTCGTGATCATCGACGGAGCACCGCACGCGACGGCGATGACGCTGGACATCGCGCGCGTCTGCGATCTTGTGGTCATCCCGACCGGCCTGTCGCTCGATGATCTGCGGCCAGCGGTCGTGCTTGCCCACGAACTCGTCCGGAAGGGTATTTCGAGCGACAAGCTGGTTTTTGTGCTGGCACGCATCGGAGAGAGCGCGAACGCCCTCGAAGATGCGCGGCGCTTCCTCGTCCAGGCGGGATATGACGTGGCCCAGCACGAGCTACCCGACAGAATTGGATATCAACGTGCCATGAACGCCGGGTTGGCCGCGTCAGAGAGCGCTCACAGAACGCTGAACGAGAAAGCTGAGGCGGTCGCGCAAGACATTGCGGATCGCT
Source organism: Phreatobacter sp. (assembly GCF_022843985.1). Taxonomy (GTDB): domain Bacteria; phylum Pseudomonadota; class Alphaproteobacteria; order Rhizobiales; family Phreatobacteraceae; genus Phreatobacter. The sequence goes on from NZ_JALHMP010000015.1 coordinate 98,625, forward strand.
TGACCAGCCTCGTTTCGCGCAGGGAGGTTGCGTGAGGTGAAGGTAAAGCTGGCGAAGCCGAGCAAACGAACTGCGCTCCCGCCGCCACCGGCGAAGCCGGAGCCGGTTGGGAACCTGCACAAGCCTACTGCAAGCGAGAAGGTGCCGCTTCAGCTGAAGATCGCACCCGAGATCAGGCGGGCGTATCGGGCCTATGCGGCGGAGCAGGATTTGGAGCTGAGCGAGTTGTTCTGCGCGATGTGGGAGCACTACCGCGCGACGGCACGCTAGCCGTCCGGCATGCGAGCATGCTCGCCTTCGAGCATGCGTCGATGTTGAGATTCGTAGTGGCGTTGTGTGGGGACTTGGGGCCAACTGTCCCCATTTTGTCCCCGAACGCGAAAAAGCCCCGGCCTGGCGGCTCGGGGCTTTCTGCTGAAGTGTTGATTTTCTTCAGGTATTTTGGTTGCGGGGGCAGGATTTGAACCTGCGACCTTCAGGTTATGAGCCTGACGAGCTACCGGGCTGCTCCACCCCGCGGAAGGCGGTGTCTTTGCGGCGCGGAGCCCGGTCGCTGTTGCCGGCGACGGCCTTTGGGCTTTTGCCCTG
>NZ_JALHMP010000016.1 GCF_022843985.1 Phreatobacter sp.
CGATCCGCAGCGCCGGGGCGGGCGCGGCCAGAGGGCCCGAACGGCCGGCGACCGGGACCTCGACCCAGCGGTTCTCGCCGTTGGCGCAGGTCTGCACGACGGGAAAGAAGATGCGACCGGCACCGGCCAGCGAGGCGTCGATCTGGCCGACGAAGACGAACTCGTCATAGTGCTCGTTCGGCAGCGAGCCGCCGGACCAGGAGATTTCGGTGACGCCCTCGCGCACCTCGCGGCCGTGATTGACATAGATCCGCTGATAGGGCCGCACGGTTGTCGCCAGCGCCCAGCCGGGCTTCGGCTGCGGCTTGACCGAATGGACACCCTCCGGAATGGTCACGGTCAGCCCGGTTGTCGGTTCCCGGCCGCAGCCGTGCGGCACCCGCAGGATGGCCTTGTAGGAGCCGGGACTGGCCTCGCCGCGCTCCAGGGTGACATGGGCGAAGGCGGGCGGCGCAATCGCCGAGGCGACAAGAAGGCCGGCGAGGATGGCGTGTTTCATCGGGAAATCTCGGTCAGCGGAAGTTGATGGGAACTGTCAGGGGCATCGAGGCCGGCCCGTATTCGGCCGGCAGGGGCGGGAAGGGCGCGGCGCGCCGGACCATGGCGAGGGCGGCCTGGTCGATCGCCGGATTGCCCGACGAGGCGGCGAGGCCGATGCCGGCCGCCGCGCCGGAACGCTGGATGGAAAAACGCACCACGGCGCGACCCTGCTGGCCCGATCCCGCCGGCTTGGCGCGGTGGAGCTGGGCCATGACGCTCCCGAGATAGCTCGGGGGTGGCGTCACCGTACGCGCCGACGCCTGCGCGCTCACGCCGCGACCCTCCGAGGCCGCCGAAGGGGGGCGAGCGCTCGGCGGCGGCTGGCGCCTGGGGGGCTGGCGCTCGCTCTGCTGGCGCTGGACGGGCGGTCGTGCCTGGTCCCGCCGCACCGGTGGCGCGGCCTGCGGCGGCGGTACCGGCTCGACCCGCGGGATCTCGTCACGGCGCGGCGGCGGCATCAGCTCGGCGGGCAGGGGAAGGTCGGCGACCGGTGGTGGATCGATGGTGACGGTGGCAGGGTCGATGGCCGGCCGTTCCGGCGGCAGCAGCTCCGCCGGCAGTGGCGGCGTCTCGAGGTCCGGCGGCGGCAGGTCGATCGGCGGTGGTTCGGCCGCTGCGACAGGCTCGGGCGGGATCAGTTCGGCGGGAAGCGGGAGGTCTTCGACCGGCGGCAGGGCGATCTCGACCGGTGGCGTCTCGACAGGCGCCGTCTCGGCCGGTGGTTCCGGAGCCGCGGCCGCCGGCGGTGGCTCGGCATCAGGCTGGACCAGCTCGACCTCGACGGAGGGCTGATCGGACCGCGGCAGGGTCGGGACGGCGAAGGCGAGGAAGCCGGCGAGCGCTGCGCCGTGCAGCAGGATGGAGACGAGGTTCGTCGCCGGTGCGAGCCAGCGGTTCCCCGGCTGCAGTGGTCTCTCCGGCGGCACAGGCACGAGGCCGAGTGGCGGTGGGGCGCCGGCCTGGCCGGTACGGATCAGCACCGGCGGGGCCTGGTGCAGCGCCGGCTGCTCCACCGGCCGCAGCAACGGAGCATGCGGAAACGGCCCGCCGTCCGGCGGGTCGCCACATCTCTCGCGGATGGCGCTGTCGAGCAGCATGGGCCTTCGGGGCTCAGCACGGGTTGGCGGCAACGGCCGGGCCCGAAGGCCCGGCCATATGTAACATCATAACATCAGAACTTCATACGCAGGCCGCCATAGATGCTGCGGCCTGTGCCTGGAAAGAAACTCGTGGTCGTGGCCGCATTGTAGAGCACCACCGGTCCGAAATCGGAGATGTACCGCTTGTCGGCGATGTTGCGCAGATCGACGAAGGCCTCGCCGCCATTAGGCAGCCTGGCCGCCGCGCTGACATTGAACAGGGCATAGCCCGGCACGCGGAACGTGTTGCGGTAGTCGACGAAGGCGCCCTGCGGGACGATGTCGACCGACGGTGTGATCGAGAACCCGGCGGGATGCGCATAGGTCAGCGAGGTCCGCAGCACATGCTCCGGTGCCAGCGGCAGGCGGTTATTGCCATAGATGGGGTCACGCACGAAGCGGAAGTCCGACCAGGTCCAGACCTGCTTGAGGGTGAGGCGATCGCCATGGCCGGTGAGATCGCGTGCCAGATCGACGCTGCCGGCGAGTTCGACACCCTGCAGCTGCGTCCGGGCGGCGTTGAAGGTGGCGGCGGGGATGCCGACGCCGGTATTGAACTGCAGCATCTGGTTGCGCAGGTCGGCCCGGTAAGCCGTCGCCTCCCAGGAGAAGACGCCCCAGCGGCCGCGCGTGCCGATCTCGAAGGTCGTGCCGGTCTGCGCCTTCAGCGGCACGAAGGCGGTGGTCGCCGCCGCCGTCTGCGTCAGATCGGAGAAGTCGGGCACGTCGGAGGAGCGGGTGACGTTGGCGAAGAGCTGCACGTCGCGGATCGGCTCCCACAGGAGGCCGAGGCGCGGATTGACGCCGGAATAGGTCACGCCCGTATCGACGGTGACCGGTGCGGTGTTCATGTTGAGCCGGCCGGCGAAGTCGCGCTTCGCCACATAGGCCTTGAGGCCCGCGGTCAAGGCGAGTTGCGGCAGGATGAAGAACCGGTTCTCGAACCAGGCCTCGTAATTGGTGGCGACTTGGCGGGCGTTCACCGTCTGGGCGCCGCGCACTGCATTGCCGACATTGACGAACTGCAGGGCCTGGTTGTTGCCGGCGAAGATGCGGGCGCCGACGATCAGGTCGTTCCGGTAGCCGCCGAGATTGAACGAGCCGGTGAAGCGCGGCGAGATGCCGTAGGTCCAGCCGTCCTGGTCCAGCACCTGGAAGATCGGATGGTTGAGGTGCTTGTGGATGACCCAGGAGGTGATGTCGAGCTGGCCGATGTCCAACTTGATGCTCGTCACATTGGCAAGGCGCTGCACATAGGTGTTACGGGCCTGGTCGCCGGTGACGGCCGCCGTCGCGGCCTGGCGGGGATTGGTCATGGCCGCGCTAAAAGTGAGCGAGCCCGGCAGTTTCACGTCGGTGTAATAGGCGCCGAAATAGAAGCGCGTCTCCACACGGTCGGAGATGCGCCGGCCGACATTGGCGTTGAATTGGCCGAGCGTCTGCTGCTCATGGGCGCGCCAGCCGTCGGAATGCGTCACCGTCCCCGAGGCATGGAAGTCCCAGTCGCCCATGACGCGCGACACCGAGCCGTGGCCGCGGATCGTGCCGAAGGAGCCGGCCTCGAGGCTGAAGACGTTCGGGGCCGTCGCCGTATGGGCGGTCGGCGTGACGAAATTGATGGCCCCGCCAAGGGTCGATGAGCCGAAGGGCAGGGCATTGCCGCCGCGGAACACCTCGATGGCGCGCAGCGCCAGGGGGTCGATCTGGTAGAAATCGCCGGACCCGTCGGCGAGATTGGTCGGCACGCCGTCCTGCAGGATCTCGATACCGCGGGTGTGGAAGGCGCGGGCAAGGCCCGATCCGCGGATCGAGAGGCGCACCTCCTGGCTGTAGCGGTTCTGCACCAGGATGCCCGGCGTATCCTGCAGCACGTCGCGCAGGTTGGTCGCATAGATGTTGCGGGTGGTCTCGGCGTCAATGTGGGTGACCGAGCCGGCGGTGCTGTTCACCGCACGGCGCTGTTCGGCCACCGGCGGAGAGGTGAGCGTGCCGCCGCCCTGTCCGGCTGGGGCCGGCCGGCCCTCGACGGTGATGGTGGGAAGCTGGGTGGTCTGGGCCATGGCCGTGGCGATGGCGAAAGGCGAGGCGGCGGCAAGGGCGATCAGCCCGGCGCGCGGCAAGGGAAAGCGGATCATGATGTGGGACTTCGACACGAGATGACGACGGGCGCAGGCCGTCGGGCCATGCGCCGGGGGAAGGGTCGTGATCAGCTGGCGAAGGGGGGAGCTCGCGGGGATCGCGTGCCAAGCCAGCCCTCGAAGGCATGGGCCGGCAGGAGCGGATCATAGCTGTGAACGGGGGACCGCGGCGCGGCTGGGGTCTCCACCGGCGCACCGACGGCGGACACCATGCGCGATGGGTCCCAGGGCGTGACGTTGCACAGACCACAATGATGCGCGGCGGCGGCCTTGGTCGCCGGCGGCGATCCATCATGGGCGATGGACTGGCCCTCGACGGTGCAGATGACGACGAAGCCGGACGATTCGAGCCCGCCGGCAGCCCGCGCGACCGAGCCCAAGAGGCCCGTGGCGGCGATCACATAGACCAGCGTCGCAGCGAGAATGCTGCGCGCCGTCCGGAAATGATCGCTACGGAAAAGCCCCATGCGGTTCAGCTACCGCTGGGAGCTGGACCGAGTCAATTCTGCCGCAAGGTCAAGATTGCGGCTGTGGGGAGAAGCGCAGGAACCGGCGCTCGAACAGCCATTGCGCGATGATCACGCAGAGCGAGCGAATGCCCTGGCGGCAAGGGCTGATCAATCGTCCTTCAGCCTTCCACGCAGGCGGCTAGCGCCGCCCGCATCGCTTCCGGCGCGATACGCCCCATCTCGCCGATCAAGACAAGCCGCACCGCCTCGCCGCGTGCCACCGCCGGCGCGGGGCCGAGCGTCGCGCGCTCCCCCACAAGCTGGAACAGCATCGGCTGGTCCGGCTGGCCGGAGAAGGTCACGAAACCCTTGGCCCGCACCAGTTGCGGCGCCAGCCGGCCGATGGCCGCCTGGAAGGTCGCCAGGACGAAGGGGCGACCCGCCGTGAAGGTCGTTGTCGCGAAGCGCGGCGTCGCAAAGCGTGCCCGCGCTGCGGCGCGCGGATCGGCGACCCTGGGTTCGTGTCCTCCGCCGGCGAAGGCGAGTTCCGGGGCGATGCGGCCCTCCGCTGCGGGGAAGATCACCCGCTCCGGCTTCAGCGCCGCCACGGCGCGGCGCGCCGCCGCCAGCTCGGCCTCACCCACCAGATCCGCCTTGTTCAGCACGACAATGTCGGCGCTGGCGAGCTGCGACCGGCAGAGCGCGTCGTCGAGCAGCGCCGGATCGTCGGAGAGGGCCCGGGCATCGGCCACCGCGATGACGGTCTCCAGCGCCGCATCCCGCCAGATCACGGGATCGAGCAGGCTCCGCACGATCTCCGCCGGGTCCGAAACGCCGCTCGTCTCGATGACGATGCCCTCGGGCGGCGGCATCCGCCGGAGGAGGTTCGACAGGGTTCGCAGGAGGTCGCCCTGCAGCGAGCAGCAGATGCAGCCATTGGCGAGGCTCACCACGCCGTCGGCCTGCTCGGCGATCAGCTCGGCGTCGATATTGATGGCGCCGAAATCATTGACGACGGCCGCGAGTCGCCGGCCGCCATTGGCGGTGAGGAGGTGGTTGATCAGCGTCGTCTTGCCCGCCCCGAGAAAGCCGGTGACGAGGATGACCGGAATGCTCATGGCCGGGTCACGCCGCCTTGACCGGCCGGCGCACCGGCCGGCCCGGCCGCGCGGCATGCACGAGTTCGCCATCGGCGATCACCGCCTCGCCGTTGACGATGACATGGCGCATGCCGTCCGAGGCACGGTTCATCGCCTTGAACTCGGCCCGGTCGGTCAGACTGTCGTAGTCGAAGACGACGATGTCGGCATCGGCGTCGACCTTGAGGCGCCCCTTCGCCCGCATGGCCGGCGTGCTCTCGGCCAGGATCTCGGCGGGAATGAGCGTGCATTTGGCGAGGCCGTCGATGAGCGGCAGCATCGCGCGCTCGCGCACATACTGGCGCAGGAACCGCGTGAACGTGCCGGACGAACGCGGATGCGAGCTCGAGCCCTCCGGCAGCGGCCAGTCGGCGCCGTCATAGACGGAGCCATCGGGATTGGTCCAGGGCATGGCATCGGAGGCGATGGCCCCGCCCGGATAGAGGACCGAGATGTCGAGGAGGTCGCGGTGGCGCGGATTGGCCTCGACGTCGAGGAAATGCCAGAGCACCAGCGAGCCCGGATCCTGCGCCTGTGCCGCCAGCAATTCGTCGCGGTTGTGGAAGGTGCGCCCGGTGTCGACCATCTCGATGGATTCGTAGGGACCGCCGGTGCGCTCGGTAAAGCCGGGATCGGCGAAGAAGGTGGCGCCCAGCACCGTCGAGCCGGTGCCGTAGGGATAGGCCTCCACGGTGATCTTGAGGCCGAGCTCCTGGGCCTTGCGGACCAGCGCCGCGGCGCGCTCCACGTCCTGCAGGCTGGTGCTGTTGAAATGGCAGATATGCATATGCGCGCCGGTCGAGCCGGCATAACCGACGAGCCGCGTATAGGCCTCGATCGAGCTCCTGGGGTCGATGTTCGAGGCATAGGCCACATGGGTATAGGTCGGCACGGCATAGTCAGCGGCCAGCGAGCAGACGGCCGACATCTCCTTCACGCCGGCGCCTGGCGCATAGGCGTTGAGGATGCCGATGCCGATGCCGCCCTCGTCCAGGCCCTGCCGCAGGCGTCGCAGGATCTCGGCCATCTCCGCATCGGTCGCGACATTGTCGATCCAGCGCTTGTCCTTGGCATGGCGCCCCATGAAGCCGAGATCGGCCTCCGGTTCGACGCCGATCATCGCCGCGATCCGGGCAAAGGCCCAGTTCGCCGCGGTGCCGTAATTGAGCACCCGGCCCTTCCTGGCCTGGTTCTCGTACCAGAGCGCCACCGGCAGCACGCCGGCCTCCAGCTCCAGCGTCGTGGTGACGCCGTCAAAGGCCTGCATCCGGTCGGCGGCGACCGTCTGGCCATGGGCGTGGAGATCGACGAAGCCGGGAGCAACCACCAGACCACGGGCATCGATCTCGCGGGCCCCCGGACCCGAGACCGCGCCGACGGCGGCGATGCGGCCCTTCGTCACGGCAAGATCGCAGACTTCGTCGCGCCGGCTGTCCGGATCGACGACACGGCCACCGCGGATCACGAGGTCGAAAGGGCCGGCGGCAGCGACGGAGGTCATGGCAGGTCTCGATGCGGAACACGAACGGAGGCAAGGTGATCTTACGGAGCACGTCCCCTGTGTCGAGCCGCCGCCGCGGGGATCAGCTGCCCATCGGTCGCGCCGGGAACCTTGTGATTGACGCCAGACTTGATCCCGTGCCGTTCTCCGCCACCCTGTAGGCTGTGTGCCCCAGTTCCGGATCGCCGATGCTTCGCCTGTTTCTCGTCGTCACCGCCCTGATCGCCGCGCCCGCCGCCGCCCAGGAACTCAGGGGCCATGGCGGCCCGGTCCGCGCCCTCGCGGCGGCGCCGGACGGGCGTGTCGCCCTTTCCGGCTCGTTCGATACGTCTGCAATCCTGTGGGATATCGAGCGCGGCCTGGCCATGGCCGTGCTGCGCGGCCATGAAAGCTCGGTCAATGCGGTGCTGGCGCTGCCCGACGGGCGCTTCGTCACCGGCGGCGAGGACGGCCGCATCCTCCTCTGGCGCGCGGGCCGCCCCGAGCCGGAAGGGCGCATCGAGGGCCATACCGGACCGATCGCGGGCCTTGCCCTGTCGCCGGACGGACGGTTCCTTGCCTCCGCCGCCTGGGATGGCACGGCGCGGGTGACGCCGCTGGCGGGTGGAGAGGCCAGGGTCTTTTCCGGCCATCGTGGGCCCGTGAACACGGTCGCCTTCACGCCCGACGGACGCGCCATCGTCACCGGCGGCCACGACGCCACGCTGCGGGTCACGCCGCTCGACGGCGCGACGCCCCGCAGCATCGATCTCGGTCTTCCCGTGGCCAGTCTTGTTGTCGCGACCGATGGCGAGATCGTTGCCGGCGGCGCCGATGGCCGGTTGCGCATCCTCTTTGCCGACGGCACCCGGGTCGGCGAGATCGCGGCGGCTGAAACGCCCATCGTCGCGGTTGCACTGTCGCCCGACGGCCAGCGGATCGCCGCGGCCGGGATTCGCGGATCGGTGGCGCTGGTCGACCGGGCGTCGCGCCGGATCGAACGCGTGCTGGTCGGCCCGGGGCTGCCGGTCTGGTCGCTCGCCTTCCGTCCGGGGACCGACGAAGTGATGACCGGTGGTGGCGACCGGCTGGTGCGCCGCTGGCTGGCGACGACCGGCGAACATCTCGGCGCGGTGGTGCTGGCGCGACCGTCCGACCGTGTCGCCCGCCTCGCCGACCATCCCGGGGCCGAGGTCTTCCGCGCCTGTTCGGCCTGCCACACCCTCGATCCCGACGACGGCAACCGCGCCGGTCCGACGCTCCACGGCGTCATCGGCCGGCGCATTGGCACCGCCCCCGGTTACGACTTTTCGCCGGCTTTGCGCGGCATGGACATCGTCTGGACCAAGGAGACCATCGCCCGCCTCTTCGAGATCGGGCCCAACGCCTATACGCCGGGCACCAAGATGCCGGAGCAGCAGGTGACCGATCCCGACGATCTCAAGGCGCTCGTCGACTTCATCGCCAAGGCGACGGGCGCCGAATAGTTCAGTGCAGCCCGTCCTTGCCGGCCTTCGCCTCGGCAAGATAGTCCTCGGCCGTGCGCACCCGTGGGCGCGGCTGCGCCGCATAGGGGTCGAAGCCCTCGTTGACGACGCGCTCGACGCGGCAGTCCTCGCACATGAACAGCGCCTCGCGCCGCCCCGCATTGGCGCCGGAGAACATCCAGTGTCCTTCGAGCTTGGCGGCGATCCGCTCGATGGTGGATTTCGTGCCGAAAGCCTTGTTGCAGGTGGTGCAGTGGAACGGTTCCTCCTCCTTCACGATCCGCCGGGGCTCCTGCCAGGCGACGAAGTCGAGTTGCGGAATGAGGGCGATGGCGTCCTCCGGGCAGGTCTGCTCGCAGAGCCCGCACTGGACGCACAGGCTCTCGGTGAAGCGCAGCATGGGCTTGTCCGGATTGTCGGACAGCGCCGCCGTCGGGCAGGCCGAGACACAGGCCAGGCACAGGGTGCAAGCCGCGAGATCGACCTCGGCCTTGCCGAAGGGCGCCCCCTTGGCGAGGGCGATCCGTTCGACCGGGGCGGGTGCCGCCGCATGCAGTTCCAGGAACGACAGTTCCAACAGGCCGCGCTTCGTCCCCATCGGCAGGAAGGTCGAAGGCTTGGGCGACGGGGTGCCGGTGAAGGGCAGGGCGAGTGCCTCCGCCAGCGTGTCGGGATCGTCTGTCTCGATCAGCCGCACCACGCCAGCGCCGTAGCCCAGCGCCTGGGTGATAGTGCGCGTCGTCTCCAGCGTCCGCGTCAGCCCGAGGAGATCGTGCTTCGGCTTGGCGCGGCCCAGCACCGCCACGCCCGCCGCGCCATAGGCGAGGGCGGCGGCGAAGACCTCCGGCCCGGCCTGGGTGATCTCGTTGACCTGTAGCGGCAGGACATGGGCCGGCAGCCCGGCGCCGAACCGCGCCACCGCGTCGATCAGCGGCAGGCCGTGGTCGCCGTCATGGATCAGCAGGACGGCGCCCGCCCCGCCGGCCGCGGCATAGGTCGTCAGCAGGGTCCGCAAGCGGCGCAACAGCGCGTCGACCGGCGGCAGCGCATAGGCTGCGGCGCCCGTCGGGCAGGCCGCGGCACATTGGCCGCAGCCGGCGCAGACCGCGGGATCGATGGCGACATGGTCGCCGTCGGGGATGATCGCTCCGGTCGGGCACAGATCGAGGCAGCGCGTGCAGCCGGTAATCTGGTTGCGCGAATGGGCGCAGAGATCGGCCGTGAAGGTGACGAATCGCGGCTTGTCGAAGGTGCCGACGAGGCCGCTCGCCTCGCCGATCAGGCGTTCGACGGCTGCGGGATCGCGCGGGTCGGCGCGCAGATAGCCCGGTCGCAGCTCATGCGCCGGGAAGAGCGGCAACCCGCCTGACAGGTCGATGACGATATCCGAGGTGGAGGAGGCACCGTTGCGGGGCACCTGCCAGACATAGGTGCGCCGCGACGACGGCGAGGCGAGAGCATAGTCGTCGACGTCCAAGGAGAAGGCGCCGAGATGGCCGTGGGCGGCGATGATCGTCCCCTTGACCACCGGAAAGGCGGTTTCCCGCGGCGGCGTCACCTCGCCGGGCCGGGTGAGAAGGACGGTGACGTCGAGCGTCGCCGCGAGGCGGCGCGCCACCTGGATCGCCTCCTCGTCGCGGCCATAGATCAGCGCCACGCCCTTGGAGGTCAGCGACACCGCCTGGATCGGTGGCATGTCCTCGGCTGCCGCGGCGAGGAGCGCGGCGGTCTTCGGCCCGGTCCTTTGCGCCTCGGCCGACCATCCCGCCTGTTCGCGCACATTGGCGAAGGACAGGCGGCCGGCATGGCCGAGATCTTCCGCCACCTCCGAAAACAGCGGTGCCTCCTGGGTGCAGGCGACGGTCACATCACCGCCCTGAGCGACCACCGCCTTGAAGAAATCGAGCTCCTTGCGACAGAGCTGGTCGGCCGTGCGGACCTTGGTCCGGCACGCCTTCGCCACCGTCTCCCCATGCAAGGGCATGGTTTCCTCGCAGGAGCAGAGGAACGTGGTGCCTGCCGTCATTGTGCTCTCCGGTCCGCGGCTCTTCCCGCCACGGCTATTCTCCATATATTGGAAGGAGTCAAAAGAACCAGTCCGGCCTGTCGCCGCTCCCCCGAAACAAGGGACTCCATGGCCCTCGTCACGCTCCGCGCCCCTTCGACCCTCGACTTGCCCCCCGGCTTTCGGGCCGTCCCGCTGCGCGAATCCGGGGATGCCTTCGCCCATGCCTGCCGGATCGCAGCCGAGGACGGTGCCGGCACGCTCGTGTGGGTGCGGCGTTTCGACCTCGCCGAGTTCGCCGTGATCCTCGAGCCCGATCAGCCGCTGGCCGAGGCGCGCAAGGCCTTCTTCATCGGCATGAACGCTGCCGCCGACGCCATCGCCGCGCTCTGCCCGCCCGAGCGCAGCGTCTCCTTTGGCTTCCCCGACGCCATCCGCTTCGACGGTGGTCTGGTTGGTGGCGGCCGGCTCGGCTGGCCCAAGCGCTGCGGCGAGGACGAGGTTCCCGCCTGGATGGTCTTTTCGGCGAGCATCCGGGTCGCCTTTTCGGGTCTGGTTGAGCCCGGGCAGGCACCCACCGCCGCAGCCCTTGACGAGGAGGGTTTCGAGGGCGTCGGCCCCTCCATGCTGATCGAGAGCTTCGCCCGCTTCTTCCTGCGGCTCGTCGATGTCTTCCAGCATCAGGGCTTCGCACCGATCCTCGCCGATTATGTGCAGCGCCTTGCCAAGGACAGGCCCGGCGACACCCTGGCGCTCTCGCCCGCCGGCGACCTCATGATCCGCCCGGCCGTCGGCGACATGGAGCGCCGCCTCGGCTTTCTCGACGGGCTGAAGGCCGCTGCCTGGCTCGACCGCGAGACGGGAGGGCCGAAGCTTTGATGATGCTGCGCACCATCCGCCTCGACCCTTCCGACACCTTCGTCTTCCCCAGGGCGGCCGAACCCGGCGAATGGGCGGTGACCGGAACGTTCCTGTTCTGGGGCCGCGATGTCGCCGGCCTCGCCGGCAAGGAGCGCGCCGCCTTCCGCTCGGGCTTCGTCGGTGTCGCCTCGCTCGGCTTCTCGACACTCGTCGTCGCGCAGCCGATCCGGCCGGAGGAGCGCACCGCCGCGATCGACTGCCTTGCCCGCCACCTGGTCGACAAGCTCGGCGCGCCCGACATCGAGGCGGCCCGGGCCGCGGCGGCGGAGGAGATCGCCTTCGCTGCATCCCTCGCCGAGCATGACGAGGGCACGCTGGTGGCCATGCACCGCGCCCTCGACGACGGCGAGATCCGCGAGCAGTTCCGCACCCTCACCGCCCGCGAAAAGACCGCCGGTGCCGACAGCCTGCATGCGACGGCCCGCGCCTTCACCTTTCACGAGATCGTGGAGGACGATGGACCCGAAGAGCGGGTCGACCTGATCGACATGATGGCAGCCCGCAAATGACCACCGAAACGCGCACCGTCACTGAATTCTGGGTCTCCTCCGGCCATCACATGACGCGCCGGGTCGAAGGCGGCGGCCTAGCCGTTACCGACGAGATGATTCTGGCCTATCTCGCCCGCCCGGAACTGATCCCGCCTGCCGAGGCCTGCGATGCCGAGCGCGCGCTGCACGCCGACCTGATGCGCGACCCGCGCCGCCCGGTGACCGCCGCCATGATTGCCGCCGTCGCGGACGAGGATGCCCGTGAGAACTGGCAGTTCATGATCGGCTTCCGCGACAAGCTGATGGCCCATCCCAGCATCGAGGCGGCCTATCTCGCCATCGTCCGCCAGGGCGCCAGGGGCGTGCCGCCGCTCTTTCTCAACCAGCTCGTCCATCTCGTCTTGCGCAATGCGCTGGACGGCTGCGAGGACCCCTTTGTGCTGCGCGCGGCGGAACTCTTCTTCCGCCCTCAGAAGGGCTCGCTGAAGGACGGAACCCTGCTCCTGGCGGACCAGGAGCTCATCGAGGCCTACGAGGCGGAGCGCCAGGCCTTGCTGCAAACCTCGCCGCTGGCCGCCATGATGGGCACCGACGGCCTGGGCGATCTGGAGATCATGACGGACGAGACCGCGCCGACCTACTGGTCGCGCTCCGATGCCTTCTCGATGGTCTTCAACGTCGGCGGCGACCCGCGCTCCCGCGAGGCGCTGTGCCGGGCGCTGGAAACATGGATCGCCCATATGCTCGGGGTCGAGACGACCATCGTTCCCGTCGATCGCATCGAGGATGCCGATTGGCGCTGGTTCGTCGGCCTTGATGCCGAGGCCACTGCCCTCGGCAACCGGCTGTGGCGCGGCGAGGCGATCGATCCGGCCGACCAGAGCCGCGTCTGTGGCCTGTTCCGTCTCGTTTTCGCCGATGCCCGCATGGTCGACCCGAAGCTTGCGGGCAAGCCGGTCTATCTCATCATGGCGCTGACCGAGGACATGATCCTCCGGATCAAGCCGCAGAACCTGATCGTCGGCCTGCCGATCGTTGGCCGGCAGGCGGCCTGAGGGAGACATCCATGCCCGTCCAGATCGTCACCGTCGGCATCGTCGCCGTGAAGCGCAAGCTGACCAATCCCTGGGTTGATTTCGAATGGCTCCCCGAGGCCGTGCTGCCGGGCCTGCCGGCGGTGGCGCCGGGCACGCTCATCAGCGCCGAGGGCAGCGTCGAGCGCTGGTATCTGGGCCCGGCGGAGCTGACCTTCCATTCCGGTGAGACCGCCCATTACCGCGACAATCTCCTGTCCGCCCGGCCTGCCGTCTGGGTGGCCCTGCGCGAAGGCGCAGAGGGCGGCTGGTTCGTGGCGGGAGCCACCGTCGACCCCTACGAGGGAGAGGCCTTCGTCGATGTGGTGTCGGACAAGGTCGAACCTCTTGCCATGCCGCACGAGATCGCCGTCGAACTGCAAGCCTTCGTCGATGCGCACCATGTCGATGCGCCCTTCTTCAAGCGCAAGCGCGACCGCAAGGATCCTCATGCCGAGCCCGAATTCGGTCTCGGACATCCGGGGCGTCAGGCCCCGGGGAGGCGCTCGTGAGCCGCAGCCATGAAGGGTTCATCGCACGCTGGTCGCGGCTGAAGCGCGAGCCCGAGCCGGCTGCGGCCCCGGCTGAGCAGCCCGCCGGCGAGGCACCGCCGCCGGCCCTTCCCGAGGGCCGGACGCTGGACGACCTCCTGGCGGAACTTCCGAAGCTCGAGCACCTCGTGCCCGGCCAGAGCCTGGCCGCTTTCATGCAGCCCTGGGTGCCGACCGGTCTGCGCAACGCCGCGCTGCAGCGCATGTGGCTGCTCGATCCGGCTATCCGCGACTATGTCAGCCCGGCGTTGGACTACGCCTACGATTACAATACGCCGGGCGCCGCGCCGGGCTTCGGCCCCATCGAGACGGGCCGGGACGCCATCCGCGAAGTGGCCGAGATGTTCGACCGGGCGCTCGCGCGCGACGCGGCGGGGGAACCGGTCGGCAAATCCGGCGACGACGACAATGTGTCGCAAGCGCCGGCCGACCCAGCACCGGAACATGCTGCATTGCAACAAGTCCCACCCGCCGTGCGGGTTTCCGGGAGCCCGGGAGCCGGGGAGTCCGGCGATGACGCGGATAAGCCACGCCAGACCGGTGTTGAATCGGGTTCCGGTCGTGCTGCAACGCACAACAATGCCAGCGATACGAATGACTTGCGGCCTGTCGCACGGCGTCACGGCAGCGCGCTGCCGGGCTGACAAGCGCTTGCCAAGCGGGCCCATAGCTTGTACCTATTCTAAGGCAAATGTAGAAAGCCTATGGCCTAAGGCGCGCCGACAAGCGCCGGCCAAGAGCGAGAAACGGGCACAACAGTGCGTGAGCGGGGACTAGAGGAAGCGATCAAGGCGGTCGGCGGGGTTGGTGCCCTGGCGCGTGCGCTTGGCATTTCGCAGCCTTCTGTTTCGAGCTGGAGCCGTGTGCCGCCCGAACGAGTGATCGCGGTCGAGAAAATCTCCGGTGTTGGACGCCACGTGCTGCGCCCCGATCTCTATCCCGAGAGCCGGTCCAGCATCGCCGTTGCCATGGAGGCGGCCCAGGATCGCGCCGCCGTCGACGAGATGGACAGGCTGCGGTCGGCCGAATACGGCCTTCTGGCCTTGCTTCTGTTCCGCGTTCCGACCGCCGATGTGCTCCGCCGCGTCGCCGCGCTCAAGGGCGATGCCTCGCCGCTTGGCATGGCCCATCTGGCCCTCGCCAAAGCTGCCGGCGAGGTCTCGGTCGAGGCGGTCAACCGCGAGTTCTTCGACCTTTTCATCGGCGTCGGTCGTGGTGAGCTCCTGCCTTACGCCTCCTATTATCTGACGGGGTTCCTGCACGAGCGGCCGCTGGCCGCGGTGCGCCAGTCCTTCGTCGACCTCGGCATCATCCGCGAGGACGATTCGCGCGAGCCGGAAGACCACATTGCCCTGCTGTTCGACGTGATGGCGAATCTCGCCTCCCGTGAGATCGGTCAGGGCTACGAGACGGAGAAGGCCTTCTTCGAGGCGCATCTGAAGCCTTGGGCCGGCCGTTTCTTCGCCGATCTGGAATCAATGACGAGCAGACCCTTCTACGCCGCCGTCGGCGCGGTCGGTCGCCTGTTCGTCGCCATTGAAGACGAGGCTTTCTCCTTCGACGCCTGAGGCGCGAGGGACGAACGGGAGGACGCGACCATGTCGGGTAGTGCCAAGAACCAAGGAAACGCCGCCGCTCCGGCCCGCCGCGATTTCCTCAAGGCGATGACGGGGGCGTCAGTCGTCACCGCCGCCGCTGTTGTCGGCGCCGCGCCGGCCGAAGCCCAAACAGCCACGCGCGAAAGCCGGAACGAACGCACTAAGGCCCGCTATCAGGCCAATTCTGCGTATGTCCAGGCCTTCTACCGCACCAACCGCTACTGAGAGGCGTTCCCCATGCTCATCAAGCGAAAGTCCCAGGACGCCTCCCGCACCCGCCTCGCCGGCCTTGCCGGTGGCCTGACCTCCGGGGTGATGGATCGCCGCACCTTCCTCGCCCGCTCCGGTCTCACCGCCGCCGGCGCGATCGCCGTCGGCTCGCTGACCCTCGGCGCGGTCCGTCGCGCTGAGGCCGTCGCTGCGCCCCAGCCGGGTGTCGCGATCACGGTGAAGAAGAACATGTGCACCCATTGCTCGGTGGGCTGCACGGTGAAGGCCGAGGTGCAGAACGGCGTCTGGACCGGTCAGGAGCCGGCCTGGGAGAGCCCGATCAACCGCGGCACCCATTGCGCCAAGGGCGCCGCCTCGCGGGAGCTCGTGTTCGGTGAGCGCCGCGTCAAATATCCGATGAAGCTTGTCGGCGGCCAGTGGCAGCGCATCTCGTGGGACCAGGCGTTCAACGAGATCGGCGACAAGATGATGGAGATCCGCGGCAAGTCCGGCGCCGATTCCGTCTATATGCTCGGCTCGGCCAAGTTCACCAACGAGGCGGCCTATCTGTTCCGCAAGTTCGCCGCCTTCTGGGGCACGAACAACGTCGACCACCAGGCCCGCATCTGCCACTCCACCACGGTGGCCGGC
Organism: Phreatobacter sp.; assembly: GCF_022843985.1. Lineage (GTDB taxonomy): Bacteria > Pseudomonadota > Alphaproteobacteria > Rhizobiales > Phreatobacteraceae > Phreatobacter. Next base: position 15,873 of record NZ_JALHMP010000016.1, read on the forward strand.
GTCGCCAACACCTGGGGCTACGGCGCCCAGACGAACTCCTACAATGACATCCGCAATGCCAAAACCATGATCATCATGGGCGGCAACCCCGCGGAGGCGCATCCCGTCTCGCTGCAGCACGTGCTGGTCGGCAAGGAGATGAACCGCGCCAACATGATCGTGATCGATCCGCGGATGACCCGCACCGCCGCCCATGCGACGGAATATGTGCGTATCCGCTCCGGCACCGACATTCCGGTGATGTGGGGCATCATGTGGCACATCGTGAAGAACGGCTGGGAGGACAAGGAGTTCCTCGCCAAGCGCGTGTTCGGCATGAACGAGGTGCTGAAGGAAGTCGAGAAGTGGGACCCGAAGACTGTCGAGGACGTCTCCGGCGTTCCCGGCGCCCAGCTTGAGAAGGTCGCCAAGCTTTTCGCCACTGAAAAGCCCTCGACCCTGATCTGGTGCATGGGCGCGACCCAGCACACGGTCGGCACGGCCAATGTGCGCGCCTACTGCAATCTGCTGCTGCTCACCGGCAATGTCGGCGGAGCGGGCAATGGCGCCAACATCTTCCGCGGCCACACCAACGTCCAGGGCGCCACCGATCTGGGCCTCGATGTCGGCAACCTGCCGCTCTATTACGGCCTGGTAGAGGGTGCCTGGCGCCATTGGTCGCGCGTCTGGGATGTGCCCTACGACTACTTCGTGTCGCGCTTCGACGACGTGCCGGCCAAGGGTGGCCGCGCCGCCCGCACCGGCAAGCAGAACATGGAGGTCTCGGGCATCCCTTCGACTCGCTGGTTCGACGCCGCCCTTCTGCCCGGCGAGCAGGTGGACCAGAAGGACAACGTCAAGGCGATGTTCGTCATGGGGCACGGTGGCAACACCATCCCGCGCGTCCCGGGGGCCGTTGAGGGCCTCGGCAAGCTCGAGCTGCTGGTTGTGGTCGACCCGCATCCGACAAACTTCGTGTCGCTGCACAACCGGCGAGACGGCACCTATGTCCTGCCGGCCTGCACCAATTTCGAGTGTGACGGCTCGCGGACCGCGTCCAACCGCTCGGTCCAGTGGGGCGAGAAGGTGGTCGAGCCGATCTTCGAATCGGCGACCGATTACTGGATCATCTACAAGTTCGCCCAGAAGCTCGGTTTCGCCGCCGAGATGTTCAAGAACTACACGATGATTAAGGGCAAGTACGGCGACGAGCCCCAGGCCGAATCCATTCTCCGCGAGATCAACCGCGGTGGCTGGTCGACCGGCTATACCGGCCAGTCGCCGGAGCGCATCAAGGCGCACATGGCGAACCAGGACAAGTTCGACATCGTCACCCTGCGTGCGCCGAAGGAACTGGCTGACGTCGGCGGTGACTTCTACGGCCTGCCCTGGCCCTGCTGGGGCAAGCCCGAACTGCGCCACCCCGGCACGCATATCCTCTACAACACCAATGTCACCATCAAGGATGGCGGCGGAACCTTCCGCCCGCGCTTCGGTCTGGAGCGTAACGGCGAGACGCTTCTGGCGCAGAATTCCTGGAGCCTCGACTCAGCAATCCAGGACGGCTATCCGGAGTTCACCTATGCCATCTTCCAGCGGCTCGGCTGGGACGCGGTGCTGACTCCCGAGGAGAAGGCGCAGATCGAGCGTCAGGGTGGAGCCAATCCCGGCGCCGTTTCCTGGGCGACCGACCTCTCCGGCGGCATCCAGCGGGTCTGCCTCGAGAAGAACGTCTGCCCCTTCGGCAACGGCAAGGCCCGCGCCATCGCCTGGAACCTACCCGATCCGGTGCCGATCCATCGCGAGCCGATCTACACGCCGCGCACCGACCTCGTTGCCAAATATCCGGCCCGCGCGGACGAGCGCACGCTGCGCATGCCCAACCTCCACACGACCTATCAGAAGGGCGCCGTGGACAAGGGGATCGCCCGGCAGTTCCCGATCATCCTCACCTCCGGCCGTCTGGTCGAATATGAAGGTGGCGGCGAAGAGACCCGGTCGAACAAGTGGCTCGCCGAGCTGCAGCAGGACATGTTCGTCGAGATCAACCCCCGTGACGCGGCCCAGCGGAACATCGCCGATGGCGGTTGGGTCTGGGTCGCGGGTCCCGAGGGCGGTCGTGCCCGCGTCAAGGCGCTGGTCACCGAGCGTGTCGGGCCCGGCGTCGCCTGGATGCCCTACCACTTCGGTGGCTGGTACCAGGGCGTCGACCAGCGCCGCAATTATCCGCAGGGGACGGATCCGATCGTCCTCGGCGAGAGCGTCAACACCGTGACCACCTACGGCTATGACCCGGTGACGGGCATGCACGAAGGCAAGGCCACGCTCTGCCAGATCCAGGCAGCGTGAGAGGGAGGACCTGATCCATGGCCCGTATGAAATTCCTCTGCGACGCTGATCGCTGCATCGAGTGCAACGCTTGCGTCACCGCCTGCAAGAACGAGCACGACGTGCCCTGGGGCATCAACCGTCGTCGCGTCGTCACGCTCAATGACGGCAAGCCCGGCGAGCGCTCCATCTCCATGGCCTGCATGCACTGCACCGACGCGCCCTGCGCGGCGGTCTGCCCGGTGAACTGCTTCTACACCACCGCGGACGCCGTGGTGCTCCACTCCAAGGAGCTCTGCATCGGCTGCGGCTACTGCTTCTACGCCTGCCCCTTTGGCGCGCCGCAATATCCCCGCGTCAGCAACTTCGGCACGCGCGGCAAGATGGACAAGTGCACCTACTGCGCCGGTGGTCCGCTGGCTGACGGCTCGGCGGCTGAATATGCCTCCTACGGGGCCAACCGCCTCGCCGAGGGCAAGCTGCCGCTCTGCGCCGAGATGTGCTCGACCAAGGCCCTCCTGGCGGGTGACAGCGACATGATCGCGACCATCTACAAGGAGCGTGTGCTGAAGCGTGGCTACGGCTCAGGCGCCTGGGGCTGGCAGACGGCCTACAAGGAAACGATCGCCATCTGACCCGCTGCGGCGGCGGGTTCGCCCGCCGCCCTCATCGCCGTCAATTCCGGATGACCGCAGGCGCGGTCCATTCGCAGGGAGGACCATCCGATGCGCTTCTCGCTTCGGTCTCTCGTTGCCACCTTTGCGGTTGCAATGGCCCTATTCGCCGCTGTGCCGGCCTTTGCCCAGCAGCCAAGCTCGGTCAATCCGACCGCGTCCGCCGTGCAGGAGCGCCAGCTTCTCGATGCACTGCGCGCGGGGACGCCGGGCCAGGGCACGACACTGTCGGGCCGCATCACCATCCCCGACGCCAGCGCCGGCAATCTCATCCAGCCGCAGGGCCAGGCCTGGCGGGTCTTCCACCAGGGCGCCATGCACTGGATAGGTGCCATCGCCATTCTCGGCATGCTGGTCCTTCTAGTCGTGTTCTACATGACGCGCGGCCGCATCATGATCGAAGCTGGCCGGTCCGGCGCCACGATCCTGCGTTTCTCCACCTTCGAGCGCTTCATCCACTGGCTGACCGCTGGCTGCTTCATCATCCTGGCGCTGTCGGGACTGAACGTAACCTTCGGCAAGTTCGTCCTGGCGCCGCTCTTCGGCGAGGACGCCTTCGCCGCCATGTCGCAATGGGCCAAATATGCCCATAACTTCCTCGCATGGCCGTTCATGCTGGGTCTGGTGTTCATGTTCGTCACCTGGGTTGTCCACAACCTCCCGGACAGCACGGACGTCAACTGGATCAAGAAGGGCGGCGGTCTGGTCGGCAGCGAGCATCCGCCGGCGAAGAAGTTCAACGCCGGCCAGAAGGTCATCTTCTGGTCCGTGATCATCGGCGGTGGCCTTCTGTCGCTCTCGGGTGTCTATCTCCTGTTCCCTGAATGGGCGGGCGGGGTTCTCGCCCTGCAGTTCTGGAACATCATCCACGGGATCGTTGCCGTTCTGCTGATCGCTGCCATGATCGCTCACATCTATATCGGCTCGATCGGCATGGAGGGCGCGGCGGATGCCATGACCTCCGGCGAGGTCGATCTCAACTGGGCCAAGGAGCATCATTCGCTCTGGGTCGAGGAGAAGATGGGCAAAGGGTCAATTCATCCTCACGCCGCAGCCCAGCCCGCCGAGTAAACCTATCCGTCAGGTGATGCGATGCGCGCCCGGCCGAAAGGTCGGGCGTCTTTGCGTCAGGGGCTGGCGCCAGCGCGGCCGACACCCTAGTTTCCCGCGGTCGCCGGGACCTTGCCCGGGCGCGGGCCGCGGGAGCGTTCATGAAGGTCGTCGGACTTGCCGGGTGGAGTGGGGCGGGCAAGACCACGCTGCTCGCCCGCGTCATTCCTGTCCTGACCGGCCAGGGAGTCACTGTTTCGACAGTCAAGCACGCCCATCATGCGTTCGACATCGATCAGCCCGGCAAGGATTCCCACGCCCATCGCACGGCAGGCGCCACCGAGGTTCTGGTCGCCTCCGGCCGACGCTGGGCCCTGATGCACGAACTGCGCACAGCCGAGGAGCCGCGCCTGGCCGAACTCCTCACGCGGCTCTCCCCCGTTGACCTCGTCATCGTCGAGGGCTTCAAGCGCGAGGCCCATCCCAAGATCGAGATCCATCGCGCCGCCAACGGCAAACCCTGGCTCTTTCCCGACATCTCCCATGTCCATGGGCTGATCTGCGATGCCGATCCACCGCAGTGGAGCGGTCCCCGGGTCAGCCTGGACGCCGCCGAAGCGGCTGCCGGCCTGCTGCTGGATGCCGCCGAGCCGCTCGCTGACGTCATCGCGCGCCTGATGGCCACCCCGCCGCTGGAACTGGCGCGCCAGCCGCGCAAGGCATCACGGACGGGATAGCCATGGCCCAGCTTTCCTCCGACCAGTTCGCCTTCGGCGGCCAGCTTCTGTCCGTCGAGGCGGCGCTGTCCCGTGTCGGAGCGGGCCTCGCTCCTGTCGCCGAGACAGAAGAGGTCCCCCTGCTTGAGGCCGACGGCCGCATCCTCGCCCGCGACATCGTTGCGCCCGTCAGCCTGCCCCCCTTCTTCAACTCCGCGGTCGACGGCTATGCCGTCCGCTTCGCCGACCTGACACCCGGGGCCGAGACGCGCCTCGCCGTCGGCTCGCGCGTTGCCGCCGGGGCCGTTGCCGCCGCCTCCCGGTCGGCGGAGGCGGTGCGCATCTTCACCGGTGCGCCGATGCCGGAGGGCTGCGACACCGTCTTCATGCAGGAGGATGTCCGGGTTGAAGGCGACGCCGTCGTTCTCCCGCCGGGCCTTGCCGCCGGAGCCAATTGCCGCCCGGCGGGTGAGGACCTGCCGGCAGGGGGTCTGGCCCTGGCCGCCGGCCGGCTGATGGCACCGGAAACCATCGCGCTGGCGGCCGCCCTTGGCCTGACCCAGATCACGGTCCGCCGCCGGGTCCGCGTCGCGGTCTTCTCGACGGGCAACGAGATCGTCTCGCCGGGCACGCCGCTTGGACCCGCCCAGCTCTATGATTCCAACCGGTTCATGCTTCAGGCCCTGCTCCGCCGCCTCGGCGTCGCCGTGACTGATCTCGGCATCCTCGGCGACGACCGGACGGTGATCGCCGCCGCGCTGCGCGCGGCTGCCGCGGACCATGACCTCATCCTGACCTCCGGAGGGGTCTCCACCGGCGAGGAGGATCACGTCAAGACGGCAGTGGAGGCCGTCGGCAGCCTCACATTCTGGCGCCTCGCCATCAAGCCCGGTCGCCCTGTCGCCATGGGCGTGATCCCCTCGGAGAGGCCCGGCCAGGCCGCCGCCTTCATCGGCCTCCCAGGCAATCCCGTCGCCGTCTTCGTTACCTTCGCCCATGTGGTCCGGCCGTTCCTGGCCGTTCTGGCAGGCGGCACGCCCGCTGCGCCCATGGCGCTGCCGGTGCGCGCTGCCTTCCCCTACAGGAAGAAGGCCGGCCGGCGGGAATATGTCCGTGTCGCCCTGCGTCGCGGCGGCGATGGGATGATGGAAGCGGTGAAACATCCCCGCGACGGCGCCGGGGTCATCACCTCGCTGACCGAGACCGACGGCCTGATCGAACTGCCCGAACCGGTGGAGCGCGTCGCCGCCGGCGATACCGTTGCCTTCCTTGCCTATGGCCTGCTGCGCTGAACCCTAGGCCTCGGGAAAGCGGGCGAGGATCGCCTCGGCCTCAGCCAGATCCTCCGGGCTGTTGGCGTTGAAGAAGGGGTCATAGGGCAAGGTCGGCCAGGCGGCCTCGGCGATGCCGTGGCGCGCCGTCCAGTGGTCGATCTTGCGCATGTCCTCGACCACCAGGGCGTGGCGGAGGTCGGCGGCCAGCGATACCGGCCAGAGCCCGACCACCGGGTGGACCTGGTCGCCGGAGCGGGCGCAGGCGAGCGCCGCTCCCGCCGCCGCGCGCGCCGCATGCAATTGCGGCACGAGATCGGCCGGCAGGAATGGCGAATCCGTCGGGATCGACACGAGCCAGTCCATCCCGGGCCGCTGCGCGGCCATCCATTCGAGGGCTGCCAGAATGCCGGCGAGTGGTCCCGCGAACCCTTCCACCGTGTCCGCCACGACCGGCAGGCCGAGACCGGCGAAGCGCGCCGGGTCGCCATTGGCGTTGACGATGAGACCGTCGCATTGCGGGCCGATGCGGGCCACGGCGCGATCGAGGAGGGTCACACCCCCGACGCTGCGCAGCGGCTTGTCGCCGCCGCCCATGCGGCGGGCGAGGCCGCCGGCCAGAAGCACGCCGAGGGTTTCGGGATGGTTCACGCCTCAGTCCTCCGCGCCCTTGCGCCGGTGACGGGCGCTCTCGTCCGCGACATAGGCGAGGTCCTGATCGAAGACGATTCGATCCTCGCCGGCCAGCGCCACGAACCGCTTGCCCTTGGCGCGGCCGATCAGGGTGAGCCCGCACTGGCGCGCCAGTTCCACACCCCAGGCGGTGAAGCCGGAGCGCGAGACGAGAACCGGAATGCCCATCCGTACCGTCTTGATGACCATCTCCGAGGTCAACCGCCCCGTCGTGTAGAAAATCTTGTCGGCGCCGCTCTCGCCGTGGCGGAACATCCAGCCGGCGATCTTGTCCACCGCATTGTGACGGCCGACATCCTCCATATAGACCAGCGGCTGGTCTTCGCGGCACAGCACGCAGCCATGGATGGCGCCGGCCTCGAGATAGAGCGAGGGCATGGTGTTGATGGCGTGGGTCAGTCGGTAGAGCCACGACGTGCGGAACGCGGAGCGGGGCAGGGAGATTTCCGACAGGGCCTCCATCAGGTCGCCGAAGGCCGTGCCCTGGGCGCAGCCCGAGGTCTGGGTCCGCTTCTTCAGCTTGGCCTCGAAATTGGTGTGCTCTTCCGTGCGCACCACCACCACCTCGAGATCCTCGTCATAATCGACGCCGGTGACCACGTCGGTGGGCTTCAGCATGTTCTGGTTGAGCAGATAGCCGATGGCGAGATAGTCGGGATAATCGCCGATCGTCATCATGGTGACGATCTCCTGGGCGTTCAGATAGAGCGTCAGCGGCCGCTCCACCGTCACCGCGGTCTCGATCCGCTCACCCCTCTCATTGATGCCGGTGACCCTCTCGGTGAGGCGCGGGTCGGCGGGGTTGGGTACGATGAGCGGGGCGGATTGGGACATGGCACCGGGGTCACAATGGAACCCGCGTCCATAGCACGGCGCCGCGGCGCCGTGCCATCGGCCCGGAGCCTCACTCCTTCGGCAGGCCCGGGGCGACGAAGCCGTGCCTTGCGAGAATTTGTTGGCCGGGCGGGGACAGGACGAACAGGGCCAGCCGGTAAGCGGCGGGCGAGGCGCTGGCGATGACGGTGATGCCATAATCGGCGCCGACCGCCAGGGTCTCGGGCAGATGCACCATCCGGATGCCGGGTTGCTCGCGCCCGATCGGACCCGCATTGGTGCAATAGGCCAGGAAGAGGTCGGCCTTGCCCTCGGCCAGGACATGGCCGTAGGCATTGCGACCGGCCGGGACCGGCGCGCTGGTCGGTCCTCCCGTCAGTTGCAGGGCCTTGGCCTCCAATGCCGCCCGCGCCCCCGCCCGCACCGCCTCGGCCCGGGCGAAGACCTGGTAGGCATAGTCGCCAGCCGGATCGGCCCGCGGCGTCGAGGTGCCGAGCTTGATCGCCGGGTCGAGCATGCGGTCGAGCAGGGTGGCCGGTGACACCTCGATCCCCGGCCGCACGAAGGCGCAGAGCGCATTGCGCGCGAAGAGGACCACCGGCCCCGCCTTGCCTGCGCTCGCCAAGGCCTGGGGATGGGTCATGTTGGCGGAGGCGAAGACCTCCGCGCGCTCGCCGCCGGCGATGGCCTCGCGGATCAGCCCCGAAGGGCGATAGACCTGCGTCACCTTCGGCCCGCCCGCCGCCACGAAGGCCGACGAGACCTCCGTCAGGGCGCCACGCAGGCTCCCCGCCGCGTGCAGGAGGACTGTCTCCTGGGCCAGGGCCGAACCTGTGCTCAATGCCAGGACAGCCGCAATGATCAGCGTCCGCATCTCAAGCCCCCGTATCCGAGGCATTGGCGAAGAAAAGCTGCTGACCGTTGATCTTGTAGTCGGCAATGGCCTTCTGGCCCTCCGGGCTGACGATCCAGTCGATGAAAGTCTGGCCGTCCGCCTGTTTCACATGAGGGTGACGCTGCGGGTTCACCAGCATGATGCCGTACTGGTTGAACAGACGGCGGTCGCCCTCGACGAGGATGTCGAGATCGCCGCGGTTGCGGAACGACAGCCAGGTGGCGCGGTCGGACAGGACATAGGCATTCATGCCGCCCGCCGTGTTGAGGGCGGCGCCCATACCCTGGCCGATCTCGCGGTACCAGGTCCCACGCGTGGCGGCGAGATCGATGCGGGCCGCCTGCCACAGGGCGAGTTCGGCCTGATGCGTGCCGGAGCGGTCGCCGCGCGACACGAAGGGCGCCGCCTTGGTCTGGATGGCGGTCAGGGCGGCGGCGATGTCGCGCGAGCCCTTGATACCGGCCGGGTCGCTCTTCGGACCGATGAGCACGAAGTCGTTGTACATGACCGGGCGGCGCGGGCCGCCATGGCCGTCGGCGACGAATTTCTCCTCCGCCGCGCGCGCATGCACGAAGACGACATCCGCATCGCCCCGCCGCCCGGTGTCGAGGGCCTGGCCGGTGCCCTGGCTGATGACCCGGACGTCGATGCCGGTCTTCGCCCTGAACAGCGGCAGCAGATGGTTGAACAGGCCGGAATCGACGGTCGACGTGGTCGAGGCCACCGTGATGAACCGGGTGCCTGCCTGAGCCGGTGTCGCTGCCGTCGCTGCGGGACGGGCGTCCTGGGCCAGCGCCGCGGCGCCGAAGGCCAGCAACGCCGTCGTGGCGCCCAGCAGATGTCTCTTGGTCAGCATGGTTGTCTCCTCAGGTTTGTCGGACCGGATCACCAGACGAGGTCACCGGCGATGAAAGCGCGGGCCTCGGGGCTGGCCGGACCGGCGAAGAAGGGTGCGGCCGCGGCGTCCTCGCCGAGGCGGCCGCGGTTGAGGAACAGCACCCGGTCGGCGAGCCGCCGCGCCTGCCCCATGTCGTGGGTGGCCATGACCAGCGTCATGCCCTCGCCCCTGAGCGCCATCAGCATCTCCTCGATCTGGCGCGTGGCGCCGGGATCGAGCTGCGAGGTCGGCTCGTCGAGGAACAGGACCTGCGGGCGCAGCGCCCAGGCCCGGGCAATGGCGAGGCGTTGCTGCTCGCCGCCCGACATGAGCCGCGCCGGACGCTCGGCGAGGCCGGCGAGCCCGAAGCGCTCGAGCGCCTCCGCGCAGCGCGTCGCCCTCTCGCTGCGCGACAGGCCGAAGGCGGCCAGCGCGTGCAGCATGTTGGCGCGGGCCGAGCGACGCAGCATGACCGGCTTCTGGAACACCATGGCATGACGTTTCACGCCACCGACGACCCCATCAGCCGCCGCCCACGAGACGACCCCGGAGGTCGGCGTCAGCAGGCCGTGGCAGAGCCGCAGGGTCAGCGACTTGCCCGACCCGTTGGGCCCGATCAGCACCGTCAGACCGCCCTTCGGCAGGGTGAAGCCGATGCCATCCACCAGAGGGCGCCCGCCGGCCGCAAAGACCAGATCGGTGACCGTCAGCGGCAGGACGGAGAGGGTGTCGCGCATGTCGCTCATCCCGCGAAGCGCGCGCCGACACGGCTCGCGCCATAGGTGACGGCATTGATGGCGAGGGTCAGCAGGATGAGCACGATGCCGAGGCCGAGCGCCAGCGGCAGGTCGCCTTTGGAGGTCTCCAGCGCGATGGCGGTCGTCATCGTGCGGGTATAGCCGGCGATATTGCCGCCGACGATGAGCACGGCGCCGACCTCAGCGCTGGCCCGGCCGAACCCGGCGAGGATGGCGGTGGCGAGGGCGAAACGCCCGTCCCAGAGCAGGGTGGGAATGGCGCTGATGCCAGTCAGCCCGATCGAGGCCAGGTGCTCGCGATACTCACCGTGGAGATCCTCGGTGAGTTGCCGGGTGATGGCGATGACGATAGGCAGGACCAGCAGCGTCTGCGCCGCCACCATTGCGGTCGGGGTGAACAGCAGGCCGAGCGGCCCGAGCGGTCCCGAGCGCGACAGCAGCAGGAAGACGAGGAGCCCGGCGACCACGGGCGGCAGGCCCATCAGCGCATTGACCAGCACGATGACCGCGCCGCGGCCGGGAAATCGCGCGAGCGCCAGCAGCGCACCGAGCGGCAGGCCGATGAGCGCGGCGATGGCCACGGCGGACAGCGTCACGGTCAGCGACAGGCCGACAATGGCGAGGAAGGCCGGGTCGCCGCCGAGGATGAGCCCGATGGCGGCCGCGAAGGACTGGGAGATGTCCAAGGGAGGATAAGATCCAGTGTCGGAGGCAAACTATTGCGAACTCTACAAAAAATGCATAGGAATAGGCAAATATGGAATCAATGCACTTAAGGGCATGTTTATGCAGGATGATGTCTTCCTGACCACGGACGAAGCGGCAGTCTATCTCCGCATGAAGGAGCGCAAGCTCTATGAGCTTGTGGCCAATGGCGCGGTGCCCTGTTCGAAGGTCAGCGGCAAATGGCTGTTTCCCCGTGCGGCGCTCGACCGCTGGGTGGCCGCCGGTCTCGCCCGGCCCGACGGTTTTGTTGCCGAGCCGGCCCCGCCCATCGTCGGGGGCAGCCACGATCCCCTGCTCGAATGGGCTCTGCGCCAGTCGGGATCGGGCCTGGCGCTTCTCGCCGAGGGGTCCGAGGCGGGTCTCGACCGGCTGGAACGCAACGAGGTCGCCGCCGCCGCCATTCACCTGCACGACTCCGGCGACGACGCGGCTGCGAACCGTTCCGGCGTCATCGCCCGGGCGGGCCTTCACGACGCCGTGGTGATTGGTTTCGCCCGTCGCGAGCAGGGCTTTCTCGTCGCTCCCGGGAACCCGCTGGCCATCGGTACGCTCGATGACGTGGCCCGGCGCGAGGCGCGCATCGGGCTGCGCCCGGCCGGCGCCGGCGCCCAATTGCTGCTGGCGGCCGTGGCGGCGCGATCCGGCATGGCCCTCGACCGTCTCCGGCACGCGCCGGTACCCTATCCGACGGGGCCGGACCTCGCTCTTGCCATCCGGGGTGACGAGATCGATTGCGGCATCGCCACCCGCGCCGTCGCCGCCCTGCATGGTCTCGGCTTCGTGCCCCTGGTCTGGGAAACCTTTGATCTCGTGCTGCGCCGTCGCACCTATTTCGAGCCTCCGGCCCAGCGGCTCTTCGCCTTTTTGCGCGAGCCGGTCTTCGCCCGCCGCGCCGAGGCCCTGGGTGGATATGACGTGGCGCCAGCGGGCATCGTAAAGCTCAACCGGTGACATGAACGGCGCGCGCCCCATATGAACCTCATGTCCAGCGGTCCCACGCTCACGCCCCTCGGCGATGCCCTCGCCCGCCTTCTCGCCGGTCTCGCGCCCGTGGCGGCCGAAACCGTGCCTGTGGGCGCGGCGATCGGATGGGTCGCGGCCGGGACGGTGCGGGCCGCGAGGGCCCTGCCTGCCCGGTCGGTCGCGCTGCGGAGCGGCATTGCGGTGGCCAGCGCCGACCTCGTCGGCGCCTCACCCTATACCCCTGCCCTGATGGCCTCGGCGCCGCGCCGGCTGTTCCATGGCGATGACCTTCCTGACGGCGCCGATGCGGTGCTTCCCGCCGATGCCGTCACCGTTTCGGGATCGGTCCACGAGATCGGCCAGGCGGCCTATCCCGGCGAAGGCGCGGCGCTGGCCGGAAGCGACCTGGCGCAGGACGCGGTGCTCGTCGCCGGCGGCGTCACGATCACCGCCGAGATGGCCCTGGCGCTGGCCTTGTCCGGCATCACCACCGTGGCCATCCGCCGCCCGTGCATCGCCGTGACCGGCGACAGCGCTGGTGGTGAAGCGGCCTGGCTCGCTGCGCGGCTGTCGGCGGCAGGCTGCGCCGTCGTCACCGCACCGCCCGCCGATCTCACCCTGCACCTGGCGGCGGACCCGGCCGGGATCACGGTGGACCTGTCCGGCATCGCCGTCCGTCCGGGCGGCGACATGGCGCTGTCCGGCGATGCCGCCGGCCGGATGCTCGTCCTCGCGCCGCGTTTCGATGCCGTCGTCACGGGCTTCTATGCCCTCGTTCTGCCTTTCGTCGCAGGCGCCACGGCGCGGCGGCCCCGCCTTGTCTCCCGTCCGCTCACCCGCAAGATCGTTTCGCAGGTGGGTCTTGCCGACATCGCCTTGCTGCGCCACACCGGTGATGCCTTCGAACCTCTCGGCATCGGCCGTGTCACCCTGTCGGCCCTGCTCGCCGCCGATGCGGTCGCTATCCTCGATCCGGCGAGCGAGGGTGCCGCGGCCGGCGCGCCGCTCGCCGCGATCCCCGTCACGGAGCCTTTCGAACCGCTATGACCCCGAATGCCGCCATCGTTCAGGACCAGTTCCTGACAGTCCTGTCCCGCGACGAGGCCATCGCCCGATTCCGCGCGGCGCTCGACCTCACGCCGCTCGGGGCGGAGCCGGTGGCCCTCGACGGGCTGGTGGGACGTGTCCTCGCCGAAACCATCGCCGCCCCGGTCGACGCGCCGCCCTTCGACCGTTCGGTGGTCGACGGCTTCGCCCTGCGCGCCGCCGATGTGCCGACCGCGTCCGAGGCGGCCCCGGTCTGGCTGCAGCTGAACGCCGAGACCATCGCCTGCGGAACCCCGCCCGGTCTCGCCGTGGCCGCCGGCACGGCCACGCCCATCGCGACGGGCGGTCCCATCCCGCGCGGCGCCGATGCGGTGGTGATGATCGAGCATACCGCCTTTGAGCCGGGGCGGGGCCTGTCCGTCCAGCGGGCCGTCGCGCCGGGGCAGAACATCGCCTTCGCCGGTTCCGACATCGCCCGTGGCGAAACCCTCCTGCGCCGCGGCACGGTGATCGGCTCGCGAGAGATCGGCATGCTCGCGGCGGTCGGTGCCGCGGCGGCCCCCGTCTGGCGCAAGCCGCGGGTCGCGGTCATTTCCACCGGCGACGAACTGGTGGCGCCGGGCGACGCACTAAGGCCCGCCGCCATCTACGATTCCAACGGCCCCATCGTCGCCGCTGCCCTGGAGGAGAACGGCTGCACCCCGATCCGCTTCGGCGCCATCCCCGATGTCGCAGCGGCGCTTGAGGCGGCCATTCGGCAAGCCCATGCCACCTGCGATGCCGTGATCCTGTCCGGGGGCACCTCGAAGGGCGCCGGCGACCTCACCTACCGCATCGTCGAGAAGCTCGGCGCGCCGGGCATCGTTGCCCATGGCGTCGCCCTGAAGCCGGGCAAGCCGCTCTGCCTCGCCGTCTGCGAGGGCAAGCCGGTGGTTATCCTGCCGGGCTTCCCGACCTCGGCCATGTTCACCTTCCACGACATCGTCGCCCCGGTCCTGCGCCTTCTGGCAGGTCTGCCGGAGCGGGCGGAAATCGGTGTCACGGCGCGCGCCGCGGCGCGCATTCCCTCCGATCTCGGCCGGACCGAATTCGTCATGGTGGCGCTCTCACAAGGCCCCGAGGGCCTTGCCGCCTATCCCGTCGGCAAGGGCTCGGGAGCGGTCACCGCCTTCAGCCAGGCGGACGGGTTTCTCACCATCGATGCGCTGAGTGAAGCCATGGCGCCGGGCGCCGAGACCAGCGTCACGCTCTTCGCCCCCCATATCGCCGCGCCCGACCTCACCATCATGGGCAGCCACTGCACCGGCCTTGACGCGGTGATCGAGCGTCTGGCGGATAGCGGCGTTACGGCACGCTCCCATGCCCTGGGAAGTCTCGGCGGTCTCGCCGCCCTCAGGCGGGGTGAATGCGACATCGCGCCGATCCACCTCCTCGATGCCGCCAGTTCCCGTTACAACGCGCCCTTCCTGACGGATGGCATGCGCCTCGTTCCAGGCTGGCGCCGCATGCAGGGCCTTGTCTATCGCCCCGGCGACAGCCGTTTCGATGGCCACACCGTGCCCGAGGCGGCTCTGGCGGCGGCCGTGGCCGATCCCGACTGCCTGATGGTCAACCGCAATACCGGTGCCGGTACGCGGGTGCTCCTGGACGGGCTCCTCGCCGGCCGCAAGCCGCCAGGCTACTGGAACCAGCCGCGCTCCCACAATGCGGTGGTGGCCGCAATCGCCCAGGGCCGGGCCGATTGGGGCCTTGCCATCGCGCCGGCCGCCGCCGCCCTCGGTCTCGGCTTCATCCCGCTCGGCCTGGAACACTACGATTTCGCCGTCGCTGCCGTGCCGCGACGCCCGGCGGCTCTCGTCCGCTTCGAGGCGGCGCTGGCGGCAGCCGCTCCGGCGCTGGTCGGTCTCGGCTTCACCCCAGCCGGTGAGCCCCGGGACGCCTGACGCCCCTTGGCGTGGCAACAGATGGTTTAGGTCTGATTAAGACATCTGCGGCATCCTGCGATCCCAAAGGTTGTGGTGGATGACAGCGCAATTCGACGAAGCCCTGAAGCCGATCAATTCGATGATCGGCGCTCTCGCGCCCAAGCTGCGCGGAGCGCTGGTGGAGGAGCTTGTCGACGAAATCTCCCGCGAGCGGCTGAATGCGGATTCGCGCAAGGCGCTGGTGCTCGACAATATAGTCGCCGAGGCGCTGCGGGACGCGCCGATGTCCAGCCGCGTCCGCGCCTCTCCACGTCTCGCCCGCTGCGCGGCCAGCCTGCCGGAAGCGTCCACGACTCTCGCCTGCGACGTGATCACCGTCGCCGAAGCCATTCTCAACGCGCCCGACCTGCCCGACGAGATCATGCTGCGTGTCTGCGCCTCGGACCGCCAGGAGCATATGCAGATCATTGCCAAGCGGCAGAAGGTCTCTGCGCTGATCTCGCGGGCCATCGTCGAGAACGGGGAGGCCGCCACCGTCCTGACGCTGGTGCGCAATGCAGGCGCGCACCTCACCTCGGAAGGTTTCGCCGAGATCGTGGCGCGCCACGGGGCCGATCCCGCGGTCCGTTCCATGCTCACCCAGCGTCCCGACTGTCCGGTCGATCTGGCGACGAAATTCGGCGCCGCCACTTCGCGGGACATCCCGACCGGCGAGGAGCTTCTGGAACAGTTGCAGCAACTCTCCGAAGAGCGGCAGATCGTTCCCGCGGTGGACCTGCTGATGCGCTGCATCGGTCGCGACCGTGATGCCGGCCGGAAGATCCTTGAGCGTGACGACGAGAAGGCGCTGGGCGCCATCTGCCATATCGCCGGGGTCGATGCGGAGACCTACGAGATGTTGGTCACCGCTTGGCGCGTCACCGCCGGCAAACCCATGACCGACGTTCACAAGGCGCCGGTGCGGTTCCGGCTGATGCGTCCCGCCGAGATCGACCGGGTCATCTCCCGCCTGCCGCTAGCCCGCATGCGCACCACCGAGGTGGTGTCCGCCTGAGTGGCAGCGGCCTATTCGGCGGCTGCCTGATATCGCTGGACCGGCAGGCCGAGATCCAGCCAGACCTGCAGCAGGGCGCCGGCCAGATCGTCGATCATCGCATCGGTATGGGCCGGGCCTGGCGTGATCCTCAGGCGCTCGGTTCCCTTGGGCACGGTCGGGTAGTTGATGGGCTGGATGTAGATGCCGTGATCGGCCAGCAGCCGGTCGCTTGCCGCCTTGCAGCGCTCCGCGTCCCCCACCAGGACCGGCACGATATGGGTGTCGGACACCATGACGGGCAGGCCCGCGAGCGCCAGCACGCGCTTGGTCCGGGCTGCCTGACGCTGCTGCATGTCGCGCTCGATGGCTGAGCCCTTCAGGTGACGGATGGCGGCGGCCGCGGCACTGGCAATGGCCGGCGGCAGGGCGGTGGTGAAGATGAAACCCGGCGCATGGCAGCGCACCGCGTCGATCACCGCCGCCGATCCCGCGATATAGCCGCCCATGACGCCGAAGGCCTTGCCGAGCGTGCCTTCGATGACGTCGAGCCGGTTCATCTGTCCGTCGCGTTCGGCGACGCCCGCGCCCCGTGGCCCGTACATGCCCACGGCATGGACCTCGTCGATATAGGTCATGGCGCGGTGGCGCGCGGCGAGATCGCAGATCGCGGCGATCGGTGCGATGTCGCCGTCCATCGAATAGACGCTCTCGAAGACGATCAGCTTGTTGCGGGCGGGGCCCGCCGCGATCAGCAGCTCTTCCAGGTGGGCGAGGTCGTTATGGCGGAAGATGACGCGTTCGCAGCCGGATTGACGGACACCCTCGATCATCGAATTGTGGTTGAGGGCATCCGACAGGATGAGGCAATCGGGCAGCAGCTTGGCGATGGTCGAGATGCCGGCCTGGTTGGAAATGTAGCCGGATGTGAAGACCAGAGCTGCTTCCTTGCCGTGGAGATCGGCGAGTTCGCGCTCCAGCTCGACGATCGGATGCGACGTGCCGGAAATGTTGCGCGTGCCACCGGCGCCCGCGCCCATGGAGCGGGCGGTCTCGGCCATGGCCTCCACCACCTTGGGGTGGTGGCCCATGCCGAGATAGTCGTTGGAACACCAGATGACGACATCGCGCGGGCCGGCCGGAGAATGCCAGATGGCTTGCGGAAACTGGCCGACCTTGCGTTCGAGGTCGGCGAAGACCCGGTAGCGGCGTTCGTCCTTCAGCCGCGAGACGGCCTGCTCGAAAAAATGCGCGTAGGTCATGGCTCGTCGATCCGTGCGAGCCCCGGCGACAGGTCGGGGGATGTCAGAATGTGCCGAAGCACGTCCGTTTCGGCCTTGACGTTGATCAAGGACCGCGCACGCTGATTAGCACCGTTCCAAACTGGTCCGCCATGCACCGATGGTCGCGGGCCGTCACAAACCGTTGATCCGCATCAGCGCCTGGAAATGCTTGGTCGCCTGGTAGTCTAGGACCTGCATCCACTCCCGCGCCGTCTGCCGCGCCTGCTCGTCGGGGATGATCTTCAGCGGCAGTCCGGTCGACAGGGCCAGAACCTGCTGTCGGCAGGCACGTTCCAGGTAATAGAGATCGTCGAAGGCGACCGCGACCGTCGGCCCGCCAATGGTCACGCCGTGATGTTCGAGGAAGATCACGTCGGCATGGGGATTATCCTTCTGCGCCTGGGCGATGCGTTCTCCCTCATCGGCGTTGAGCGCCACGCCACCGAAGCCCTGATAGGCGGTCCGGCCGAGGAAGCGGCAGGCCGTCTGGTGCGCCATTTCCAACCGGCCGCCCTCCACCATGGTGAGGGCGGTGGCATGGGGCATGTGCACGTGGAGGATCGCCTGGTGGCGCGGATTGGCGCGGTGGCCGGCGACGTGGATGTTGCGGGCGGTCGCCTCCACCTCGCCCCAGCCCTGGTGGATCGTGCCCTCGCCGTCGATCAGCAGCAGGTCGTCGGGGCGCATCTCACCCCAGTGGATGCCGTAGGGATTGATCAGGTAGCGCTCGTCCGCGCCGGGCACCACGACGGAGAAGTGGTTGCAGATGCCCTCGTTGAGGTCGAACCGTGCGGCCAGCCGCAGCGCTGCCGCGAGGTCGCGCCGCAAGGTCCCGATATCGGCGGTGGCGGACATGCCTGTCTCCCGGATCTGATGTGCTCGGGCTGATCCCGAAACGAAAACGCCTGCGATCGGATCGCAGGCGTCGGTGACAATGCAGGGTCGCGCCGGAGGCCGGCAAGCCTCATTTCGGCGCGAGCACCATGATCATCTGGCGACCCTCGAGCCGCGATTCCTGTTCGACCTTGGCGATGTTGACCGTATCGCCCTTGACCCGGTCGAGAACCTTCACGCCGAGATCCATATGCGCCATCTCGCGACCGCGGAAGCGCAGGGTCACCTTAACCTTGTCGCCTTCCTCGAAGAAGCGCTTCATCGCCTTCATCTTCGTCTCATAGTCGTGATCGTCGATGCCGGGGCGAAGCTTGATCTCCTTGACCTCGACCGTCTTCTGATTGCGGCGGGCCTCGGCAGCCTTCTTCTGCTCCTGGAACTTGAACTTGCCGTAGTCCATGATCTTGCAGACAGGCGGCACGGCGTTCGGGGCGACCTCGACAAGGTCGAGCCCGGCCTCCACAGCCATCAGGACGGCATCGCGAGTCTGGATCACGCCGCGGTTCTCGCCCTCGGCATCGATCAACTGGACTTCGCGGACACGGATCATGTCGTTGATGCGCGGCCCGTCACGCTCGACGGGGGCGGCGGCTCTCATGGGTCTGCGAATGGGGGCGTCTCCTTGCCACGTTTCTGGGACCGGATCGCCGCAGGCCGCGCCCCTGCCGACGGGGAAAGACGCATACCCACCTGCGGATCATCCGGAGGCTGGGGAAGATCGGGAGAAACGCCGCGAAAGTCAATGGTTGCCGGCGTTTTGTGCGCCTGTCTTGCCTCCGGGGCGCGCGGCCGGGTAGTCAGGACCGCCCCCGGCTTTCCCGTTTCGGAGATATGCCACCGTGATCACCCTCCCCGAACCGGATTTCCTGACGGTCGGAACTGGCGCTGCCGCCCGCCGCATCGCCTGGCGCCATGTTCCGGGGCGGGAACCGACCATCGTCTGGCTGGGCGGCTTCAAGTCCGACATGAAGGGCACCAAGGCCGAGGCGCTCGCTGCTTTCGCCGCGCGGACGGGCCGGGCCTTCCTCCGCTTCGACTATTCCGGCCACGGCGAATCGGAAGGTTCCTTCCAGGAGGGGACCATCTCCCGCTGGTCCGAGGAAGCCGCCGCCATGGTCGCGCGGGCCGGACCGCGACCGGTCCTCGTCGGCTCCTCCATGGGCGGCTGGATCGCTCTCCTGGTCGCCCGTCGCATGGCCATCCCCCCTACCGCCATGGTGCTGATCGCCCCCGCTCCGGACTTCACCGAGGCGCTGATGTGGCCGTCCTTCCCCGAGGAGGTCCGGCGGACGATCATGGCCGAGGGCTGCTGGATCCGTCCCTCAGCCTATGATCCGGGCGGCTATCCCATCACCCGGGCCCTGATCGAGGACGGGCGCCGCAACCTCGTCCTCGGCGGCCTGGTGGAGACGGGCTGCCCTGTCCACATCCTGCAGGGCATGCAGGATCCGGACGTGCCCTGGCGCCACGCCATGCTGCTCGCCGAAAAGATAGCCCGCGACGACGTGGTGCTGACGCTGGTCAAGGACGGCGACCATCGCCTGTCCCGCGACGAGGACATCGCGAGGCTCGAAGAGGCGGTCGCCGCCATGGCGCCATAGGCGCCGGCCATCGTTGATTCCATTATCCGGGAATGATACTCTCGGAACATGGACAGCGCCGCGGATTCGACCGACCACCTCGACCAGATCGTCGCCCAGCGCGTGCGCGATCTGCGGGCCGCCAAGGGCCTGACCCTGGATCAGCTGGCGGCCCTGTCGGGCGTGTCCCGTGCCATGATCTCGCGGATCGAGCGCGCCGAGGCGAGCGCCACGGCGGTTCTCCTGGTCAAGCTCGGTGCGGCCCTCGGCGTTACCCTCGGGGCGCTTTTCGAAAGGCCGCAGCCGCGGCCTGATCCGGTCCGCCGTGCCGCCAGCTCGGCCGTGCGCACCGACCCCGAAACCGGCTACACCCGCCGCAATGTCGCCCCGCCCAATGCCTCCGGCACCGATATCGTCGAGGTCATGCTGCCGCCGGGCAAACGTGTCGCCTATGACAACATCGTCGTCATCCCGGTCGAGCAGTTCGTCTGGGTCTTCGCGGGGACGCTGACCCTGACCTATGACGGCCTGACCACCGACCTCGGACCCGGTGATTGCCGGGTGATGCGGCTCGACACCCCACTGGTCTTCGAGAATCGCACCGATGCGCCGGCGCGCTACTGCGTCGTGCTGGTGTCCCATGCCGCGCCTCCGGGACTGCGCCGATGATCACGATCGAAACGCTCGATGCCGCGGCGATCAGGCACCACCGGCCGGACCTGGCGGCGGTTCTGGTCGACTGTGTCACCCATGGGGCCTCGGTCAGTTTCATGAAGCCCTTCGGCCAGGCGGAAGGCGAAGCCTTTTTCGGGCGCGTCGCCGACAGCGTCGCCGCCGGGGATACCGTTCTCGTCGCCGCCTTTCTCGGCGACCGCGTCATTGGCACCGCCCAGCTCGGGCTCGACATGCCGCCGAACCAGCCCCATAGGGCCGAGGTGAAGAAGATGCTTGTCCATTCCCATGGGCGCCGTCAGGGCATTGCCGGTTCGATGCTGCGGCGTGTCGAGGAGGAGGCGCTGTCACGCGGCCGCCATCTCCTGATCCTCGATACTGCGAGCGAGGAGGCCAGGCGCGTCTACGAGCGTGGCGGCTGGTCGCGTTTCGGCTTCGTGCCCGACTTCGCGCTGCTGCCGGATGGCGGCTTCTGCGACACCACCTACTATCTGAAGGACCTGTCACCGCCGCGCGGGACGCCCGTCTCGGCGGCAAGCGTGCGCGACGCGACCGCGGCGGACATGCCGGCCATCCTCGCCATCGTCAACCACGCCATCGCCACCAGCACCGCCATCTGGTCGGACGAGCCGGTGGATCTCGCCAGCCGCCAGGCCTGGCTGCGCGACCGCCTGGCAACAGGCAGTCCGGTGCTGGTCGCGGAGGACGACGGCGCCGTTGTGGGCTTCGGCTCCTACCTGCAGTTTCGCGCCTGGTCTGGCTACCGCAATGCCGTCGAGCATTCCGTCTATGTGCGCGACGACCGGCGTGGCTCCGGCGTCGGCTCGGTGCTGCTCGCGGGCCTGCTCGCGCGCGCCAAGGCCGCCGGCAAGCATGTGATGATCGGCGGGATCGAGGGCCGGAACACCGCCTCGCTGCGGCTGCATCGGCGCGCCGGCTTCATCGAGGTCGGCCGCATGCCGGGCATCGGCGAGAAGTTCGGCCGCAAGCTCGATCTCGTCTTCGTGCAGAAGCAGATCGCCTGAGCGGCCCGCCCGCGGTGCCGCTCAATCCGCCCCGTAGCGGTGCAGGGTCGCCCCATTGCTGCGCAGCCAGGCCTTGGCCGCGTCCATGCCGGGACACAGATCCCGGACGATCCGCCAGAACCGCGCCGAATGGTTCATCTCCCGGAGATGGGCCACCTCATGCGCGGCCAGATAGTCGACCACGAAGGGCGGGGCGAGGATCAGGCGCCAGGAATAATTGATCGCCCCCGACGAGGAGGCCGAGCCCCAGCGGCTCGCCTGGTCGCGGATGCCGATGCGGGTCACCTTGACGCCGAGCCGCTTGGCATAGTGCCGCGTCGCCGCCTCGAGGTCCTTACGGGCCTCGCGCTTGAGGAAGTCCTGCACGCGGCGGGACAGGAAGGCCGCATCGCCCGAAACGAGGATGGCGCCTTCCTCCACCGAAACCGTGCCGCGTCGTTCCGGGCTGTGGACGACCGTGTGGGGCACGCCGCGGAGCGGCACCACGGCGCCGTGGGCGAAGCCGAGTGCCTCGGGAATGCGGTTGAGCCGGGTGGCGATCCAGGCGCCATGCCGCTCGGCGAAGCCGATGGCGTCGGCGAGCCTGGCCCGCGCCGGCATGGAGAGCACGGCGTCGCGGCTCGCGGCGCGCACCCTGAGGGTGAAACGGCGCGCCTGCGGCAGGCGGCGCAGTTCCACCGCATAGGGCACACCCTCATGCGAGACGGTGATCGCCTGCGGATCGGGCTCGCGCTGGAACAGCCTGCGGATGATCGACATGCGATCAGATTAACCGAGTCGGCTGTGCGGAGGCCAGCCGCGAAGACGGGGCCGTCCGGACACCGCCACGGTCTGCTGCCAGCCCGGAGCGGGAATACGCGACCGGCGGATCCCGTCCGCCGGGGTCAGTCGCCCTTCGCCGCGTCCGCGGTGCGCCCGCCGTGGATCATCTTGAGCACCGTCGCCTTGGCGGACGGCTTGTCCTTGGCGGGAGCCTTGGCGGCCTGGGCCTTGCGATAGGCATGGGTGCGCATGAAATCCATCACGCGGGGGGCGATGTCGGCCCGGAAACGCGAGCCGTTGAAGACGCCGTAATGTCCGACCGCCGGTTGCAGGTGGTGATGGCGCATGTCCTCGGGAATCGAGGTGGCGAGCCCGTGGGCCGCCAGCGTCTGTCCGCCGCCGGTGATGTCGTCCTTCTCGCCTTCGACCGTCAGCAGCGCGACGCGCTTGATCGCCTTGGGATCGACCCGCTGGCTGCGATGCATCATCGTGCCGCGCGGCAGGTGATGCTCGACGAAGACCCGCTCGATGGTCTGCAGGTAGAATTCGGCGGTGAGGTCCATCACCGCCAGATATTCGTCGTAGAATCCACGGTGCTTCTGCGCGTTGTCGCCGTCGCCCTTGACGAGGTTGTGGAACATTTCGCGATGGGCGTCGACATGGCGGTCGAGATTCATCGACATGAAGCCGTTGATCTGCAGGAAGCCCGGATAGACCGGCCGCATCATACCGGGATGCGGGAACGGCACGGTGGTGATGACGTTGCGCCGGAACCAGTCGGTGCCGCGCTCCTCGGCGAGCTTGTTGACCGCGGTGGGGTTGGACCGGGTGTCGATCGGGCCGCCCATCAGGGTCAGCGTCGTCGGGACATAGGGATCGTCCTCGGCCTCCATGCGCGCCACGGCCATGAAGACCGGCACCGCCGGCTGGCAGACCGCCATGACATGGGTGTCCGGGCCGAGAAAATGCAGCATCGAGATGACGTAGTCGACATAGTCGTCGAGGTCGAAGCGCCCGTCCGCCAGCGGCACCATGCGGGCGTCGAGCCAGTCGGTGATGTAGACCTCGTGGTTCGGCAGGAAGGCCTCGACCGTGCCGCGCAGCAGCGTCGCGTAATGGCCCGACATCGGGGCGACGATCAGCACCTTGGGGTCTGGCCGGCGACGCGCCGGAACCGCGCGCTGGAAATGAACCAGGTCGCAGAAGGGCCGCTTCCATACGACGGTCTCGGTCACCGCGACGCGTTCGCCGCCGACAAGCGCCGTCGGCAGATCGAAACCCGGCTTGCCGTAGCGCCGGGTGGCGCGCTCGAACATTTCCGCGCCGGCGGCCATCTGCTTGGCCATCGGCATGTGCGAGAAGGGATTGACCGGGCTGTTCAGGGCCAGCTTGGTGGCGTCGGCCATGGCCCGATAGGGCGACAGCATGGCGTGGGTGGCTTCGTACCAGTGGTAAAGCACGCAAATGCCTCCGGGGACGGGGAGGATTGGGGCAGGTCGCTTCAGTCCGGTCGGGCGACCTGTCGGGTCTTGGCGTCAGAAAAAGGCCCACAAACCCGCACAGTTCCAATCTCGATTGCTGCACTGCCAAAATTTGTAACGGACTTGCTCCAGCCCAGGCAACCTGAAGCGTGCAGGGTCAGGCGTTAACCCGCAATGAACGTGGTATTCGAGTGACATCAGACGAAAGACGAAGTGCGGCCGTCACTCGCCGCTGGACAAGAGGGTTCCAGCGTCCCGCGCGCTATCCAGCAGGGCTGCGAAGGCGAAGGAGGCCGCGACGATCCACAGCACGTTGAGCGCGGCGGCGGCCACCAGCAGGTCGAGGCGCAGCACGCCCTCCGACAGCACCGCTCGCATGCCCTCGAAGACATGGGTCGGCGGCAACGCCAGGGCGAAGGGCTTCAGCCAGGCCGGCAGCACGCTCAGGGGATAATAGACGCAGCAGAGCGGCCAGAAGACGAACATAATGGTCCAGGCGAGGCTCTCCGCGCCGAGACCGTGGCGCAGGATCAGGCCGCAGACGACGAGCCCGACCGCCCAGCCGGTGACGACGAGCAGCGCGAAGAAGGCGGCGAAGCCGATTCCCAGCCGCGCCAGGTCGAAGCCGAAGAAGGCGATGGCGAGGATGGTCGCCGGGATCATGCCGACCGCGAGCCGGGCGAGGCTCATCACCATCAGGGCGGCGACGAACTCGGCCGGCCGCAGCGGGCTCATCAGAAGATTGCCGAGATTGCGCGACCAGACCTCCTCGAGGAACGAGATCGAGAAGCCGATCTGTCCGCGGAAAAGCACCTCCCAAAGTAGCAGGCCCGATACCAGCGCCCCGCCGACGAACAGCGTGCTGTTGGTCGCGCTCATGGCATAGGTCTGCAGGAACCCCCAGGTCAGGAGATTGAGCACCGGCCAGTAGACAAGTTCGAGAAGCCGCGGCCAGGACGAGGCGAGGAGATAGATGTAGCGCAGGCAGAGCGCGCCGACGCGCTGGATGGAAAAGCTCATGCAGCCCTCACCGCCGCCATGAAGGCGGCGAGCTTTTCCGGGTCGAGATGGCCGTCGGTCCTGACCCCCGTGCACAGGTCGACGCCGAAGGGCGCCACTTTTGCGATCGCTTCGCCGACATTGGCCGGCGTCAGGCCACCGGCGAGGAAGACCGGCCGGCGCGTTGCCCGGACGAAGGCGCGGCTGACGTCCCAGTCATGGGTCCGGCCGGTCCCGCCGAGTTCGCGCATCGTGCCGCCCGGCTTGCCCGAATCCAGCAGGAAGGCATGGACATAGGGCTCGTAGCGCGGGATCAGGTCGAGCGCTGCCGGGCCGTCGACATGAATGACCTGGACCCGGCGGATGGCGGGCAGGGACACGGCGAGGACGGCGATCTCGGCAGGATCGATATGGTCGACGATCTGGATCGTGCTGGCACCGCAATGCCGCACGTGCTCTGCGATTTCGAGCCCGGTCAACCGCGAACTGAGGAGGAACGTCGCGATCGGCGGCGGTACCTCCGCGGTGATCGCCCGGATGGTCGCATCATCGACCATGCCCGATCCCGGCGGCGTGGCGGCGACCATGCCGAGCGCATCGGCGCCGGCGGCGATCGCCATCTCGGCCTCGGCCAGCGAGGAAATGCAGCAGATCTTGATGCGGGTGCGGGCACTCATGCGGCATTCTCCCGGCGGCCACGCGCCACGTCGAGGAAGACCTCCTCGAGGCTGCTGCGGCCGTAGCGGCGGATGAGGTCGGTGGGCGACGCGTCGTCCTCGATGCGCCCCTGTTTCAGCATGATCACGCGGTCGCAGAGCCGTTCGACCTCGCCCATGTTGTGCGACGCCAGGAGGATCGCCGCGCCGCGCCGGTCGCGGTAGCGCTCCAGATGGCCGCGGATCCAGTCGGCCGTATCCGGGTCGAGCGAGGCTGTCGGTTCGTCCAGCAGCATGACCTCCGGTTCGTTGATGAGGGCCTTGGCGAGGGCCACCCGCGTCTTCTGTCCGGCCGAGAGCTTACCCGAAGGCCGGTCAAGCAGGGCGGTAAGGTCGAGTTCGTCGGCCAGCCTCGCGATACTGGCGGACAGGTCCGGCACACCGTAGAGCATGCCGAAGACCTGGAGATTCTGCCGGACGGTCAGCCGGTGCGGCATGTCCACATAGGGGCTCTCGAAATTCATCCGGTGCAGCACGTCGTGGCGTCGCCGCACCATGTCCGTCCCGAGCACGCGGACCGTGCCGGATGTCGGCAGGACGAGCCCCATGATCATGCCGATCGTCGTCGACTTGCCGGCCCCGTTGCCGCCGAGCAGCGCCGTCGTCGAGCCGCCGGCCACGGCAAAACTCAGCCCGGCGACGGCCCTGACGGGTCCGTAATCCTTGATCAGGTTCTCGACCTCAATGGCGGCGGTAGGAGGGCTCATGACGGTTCACATGGGGCGGTTGCCCGGTCAGGGCAAATGAAAAGCGGTGATGGACGTCCCGCAGCGTGCAAGGCCGCCCTGCTTCCATCGGCTTGACCCTGTCCCGGCCGCGGCGCAAGCCTTGGTTCCCTGCTGCCCCCGCCCGTCATGATCATCGTCTTCGGTTCCATCAACATCGACCTGGTCGCCCGCGTCCCGGCCCTCCCGCGCGCGGGCGAGACCGTGGCGGGATCCGATTATGCCCTGATCCCCGGCGGCAAGGGCGCCAACCAGGCCCTCGCGGCGCGACGGGCCGGCGCCGCGGTCGCGCTGGTCGGAGCGGTGGGCAGGGACGGCTTCGCCGCGCCGGCGCTCTCCCTCCTCGCAGCGGCAGGCGTCGATCTGTCCGCCGTCGCCCCGGTCGATGCGGCGACCGGCGTTGCCTTCATCGCGGTCGACGCCGCGGGCGAGAACCAGATCGTCGTCGCCGCCGGGGCCAATGCCGCCGTCCGGGCGACGGCGCTCGAACGCCTCGCGCCGGCCGCGCGCGACACGCTCCTCCTGCAATGGGAAGTGCCCGAGGCGGAAATCCTCGCCGCGGCGCGCTGGGCCCGCGCGCGCGACCTGCGCGTCATCCTCAACCGCGCGCCGGCGGGGCCGGTCTCGCCGGACCTGGCAGCCCTCGTCGACGTGATCGTCGTCAATGCCCACGAGGTGCTGGCGCTGGGCACCGGCTTCGGCCTTGTCGACGGCGGCGCGGATGGCGTCGCCGCGGAGATCTCGGCGCGCCATGGCCTCGCCGTCGCCGTCACGCTTGGCGCGGAGGGCGCCATCTGCTGGGCCGACGGCATCCGCCACGAATCCCCGGCCTATCCGGTCGCGGTGGTCGACACGACCGCCGCCGGCGACACGTTCTGCGGTGCGCTCGCCGCGGCGCTCGACCGCCGCCGCGGCCTGGAAACCGCCCTCGAATTCGCCGCGGCCGCAGGCTCGCTCGCCTGCAGCCGGCCCGGCGCCCAGACGAGCATCCCCGATCTCGCCGCCATCGATGCGGCAGCTGCCATCCTGGCGGAACAGAGAAACCCGCCAAACCGGAGGACGACCCCATGACCCGCAACCGCGTCAAGCGCCGCGCCCTGGCGGGCGAGAAACTTCTTGGCGCCTGGGTTTTCTCCGGCGCGCCGGCGGTCTGCGAGACCTATGCGCTGGCCGGTTATGACATCGTTTTGATCGACGCCGAGCATACGCCGATCGATATGGCGGAGACGCTGGCTTGCGTGCGCGCGGTCGAGGCTGGCGGTGGCGATGCCATGGTGCGTGTGCCGAGCCACGATTCCGGCATGTTCAAACGGATGCTCGATGCTGGCATCCATTCGCTGATGGTCCCGATGATCGACACCGTGGACCAGGCGCAGGGCATCATCGCCTCTTGCCTCTATCCGCCGCGCGGCCGCCGCGGCTACTCCGCCTCCGTCGCCCGCTCGGGGCTCTATGGCTTCGCCGAGGACTACATCGACACCGCCCATGAGGACACGTTCCTCGCCCTCCAGGTGGAGAGCGACCTCGCCTCGCGGAATGCCGCGGCGATGGCCGGGCTGCCGGGCGCCGACTGCCTGTTCATTGGCGCCAACGACCTCGCCGGCTCGCTCGGCAAGCTTGGACGCCTGACCGAGCCGGATGTGCTGGCGAGCATCGACCGGGCAGCGGACGCGACGCTCAAGGCCGGCAAGGTTCTGGGGACGATCCCGATCCCCGGCCGCGACCCGCTCATGCTCGCCGAGCGCGGCTACGGCATCGTCATCGGCGAATGTGACATGGCTGCGGTGCGGGCCGGCGCCCTCGCCGATCTCGCCCGCAACAGGGCGCGGTTCCCCGGCCGGCGCTGACCTCAGGCCGCAAGGCAGGCGAGGATCGCCGCGACGATCGCTTCCGGATCGTCTTCGATGGGGACGGTCACGGCCTTCTCGTCGGGCGCCGGCGCTTCCAGCGTCGCGAACTGGCTCTCCAGCAGGCTCGGCGGCATGAAATGGTCGCGCCGCGCCCGCATGCGCCCGCCGATCAGGTCGAATGAGCCGTCGAGATGGACGAAGCGCAGCCGCGCGCCGCCGGCCCTGAGCCGGTCGCGATAGGCGCGCTTCAGCGCCGAACAGGCGATGACCACATGGCCGCCGCCGTCCTCCAGCCCCGCGACGTGGCGGCCGATGGCGTCGAGCCAGGGCCAGCGGTCGTCATCGGTCAGCGGCGCGCCGGAGCGCATTTTCGCGACATTGGCGGGCGGGTGGAAGCTGTCGCCGTCGCGGAAGTCCCAGCCGAGCGCCCGTGCCAGGCCGAGGCCAATGGTCGACTTGCCCGAGCCCGACACGCCCATGACGATCAGTGCCGTGGCAAGGGGCGGATGTGCGGCTGCCGCTGCCGAAAGGCCGGCCTTCATTTCGGCTCCTGGTGGCCGCCGAAGCCCTTGCGCATGGCGGAGAGGACCTTTTCCGCAAAGGTGTGGTCCTGGCGCGAGCGGAAGCGCGTGTAGAGCGCGGAGGTCAGCACCTCGGCCGGCGTCGCCTGCTCGATCGCCGCCTCCACGGTCCAGCGGCCCTCGCCGGAATCGGCGACATGGCCCGAAAACTGCGCCAGGGCCGAATCGGCGGCGAGCGCCTCTGCGGTCAGGTCGAGGAGCCAGGAGGTGACGACCGAGCCGCGCCGCCAGACCTCGGCGATGTCGGCCACATCGAGATCGAGGCGCTGGTCTTCCTGCAGGCGCGGCGAGGCGGCGTTGCGCAGGATGTCGAAGCCCTCCGCAAAGGCCTGCATCATCCCGTACTCGATGCCGTTGTGGATCATCTTGACGTAGTGGCCGGCGCCGCTCGGCCCGCAATGGAGATAGCCTTGCTCGGCGGTGCTCTCGCGCCCGTCCCGATGGCGCGTCGCGGGAATGGCACCACGGCCGGGGGCGAGCGCCGCGAAGATCGGATCCAGCCGCTGCACGGCCTGCCGTTCGCCGCCGATCATCAGGCAATAGCCGCGCTCCAGGCCCCAGACGCCGCCGGAGGTGCCGATGTCGAGATAGGTGATCCCGCGCGCTGCCAGCGCCCTGGCGCGGCGGATGTCGTCCTTCCAGAACGTGTTGCCTCCGTCGATCACCGTATCCCCGGGCGACAGGAGGTCGGCGAGTTCCATGATGGCGGTTTCGGTGGCGTCGCCGGCCGGCAGCATGACCCAGACGGCCCGCGGTGCCGCCAGCGCCCCGCACAGCGCGGCAAGGGAGCCAGCACCCACCGCCCCTTCTCCTGCCAGCGCCTCGGTGGTCGCCGCCTGCGCATCATGCACCACGCAGGCATGGCCCGCCCGCATCAGCCGGCGGGCGATATTCGCGCCCATCCGCCCGAGCCCCACCACGCCGATCTGCATCCACGTCCTCCGCGCCCGTCTTTTTCTTCCCGTCGAAGCAACCGAACTTCGCCGAGAAGTCAATGGCGCGCCGTTGCCGGATGGCGCCCCAGCGTGTAGAGGGCGCCAGAGTTTCGCCGCGAGAGCCCTTCATGTCCCAGACCCGCTACGACGTCGCCGGAATCGGCAATGCCATCGTCGATGTGCTCGCCCGCACCGAGGACGATGTCCTCGCCCGCCTCGGCGTCCCGAAAGGCGCCATGATGCTGATCGACGAGCCGCGGGCCGAGGCGATCTATGCGGCCATGGCCCAGACGATCGAGATGTCAGGGGGGTCGGCCGCCAACACCATCGCCGGCATCGGCGTGCTCGGCCTGAAGCCGGCCTTTCTCGGCAAGGTGCGCAACGACCATCTCGGAGCCTCCTTCCGCCACGGGATGAAGGCCGCCGGCATCCACTTTCCCACCGCCGATGCGACTGAGGGTCCGGCCACCGCCCGCTCCTTCATCCTGGTAACGCCGGACGGCGAGCGCACCATGAACACCTATCTCGGCGCGGCCCAGAACCTCGCTCCCGCCGACGTCGACGCCGAGACCATCGCCGCTTCGGGCATCACCTATCTCGAGGGCTATCTCTGGGATCCGCCGGAGGCCAAGAAGGCCTTCCTGAAGGCCTCCGAGATCGCCCATGGCGCCGGCCGCAAGGTGGCGCTCACCCTCTCGGACGCCTTCTGCGTCGACCGCTATCGCGACGAGTTCCTCGGCCTGATCAAGGCGAAGACCGTCGACATCGTCTTCGCCAACGAGAGCGAGCTGAAGTCGCTCTACCAGACCGCCGATTTCGCCACGGCGCTCGACGCGCTACGCGCCGATGCCGCTCTCGCCGTCGTCACCCGGTCGGAGCAGGGCGCCGTCGCCGTCGAGGGCGCCACCCTCGTCGCCGCGCCGGCCGTCCCGGTCGACAAGGTGGTGGACACGACGGGTGCCGGCGACCTCTTCGCCGCCGGTTTCCTCGCCGGCCTGTCCCGTGGTCTGCCGCACGAGACCTCGCTGCGCCTCGGCGCGCTCTGCGCCGCCGAGATCATCAGCCATATGGGCGCCCGCCCCGAGGCCAATCTCAAGGCCCTCGCCGCCGAGAACGGCTTCGCGCTCTAGGCGCACGAGGCCGCCGCTCAGAGGATGAAGCGGCTGAGGTCGGCGTTCCGCGCGAGGTCGCCGACCGTCTTGCGCACATAGGCGCCGTTGATCGTCACGGTCTCGCCGGCCCGGTCGGCGGCGGTGAAGGAGATGTCGTCGAGCACCCGCTCGATGATCGTCTGCAGCCGCCGCGCACCGATATTCTCCACCGAGGCGTTCACCTCCACCGCGAGATCGGCAATGGCGTCGACGGCGTCGTCGGTGAGCACGAGGTCGACACCCTCCGTCTTCATCATGGCGATGGACTGCCGCGTGAGGCTCGCCTCGGTCTCGGTGAGGATCGAGCGCAGATCCTCCCGCGTCAGCGGCTTCAGCTCGACGCGGATCGGCAGACGGCCCTGCAGTTCCGGCAGCAGGTCTGAGGGTTTGGCGACGTGGAAGGCGCCCGAGGCGATGAACAGGATATGGTCCGACTTCACCGGCCCGTGCTTGGTCGCCACCGTCGTGCCCTCGATCAGCGGCAAGAGGTCGCGCTGCACGCCTTCTCTGGATACCTCGCCACCGCGATTGCCCTCGCGGGCGCAGATCTTGTCGATCTCGTCGAGGAAGACGATGCCGTTGTTCTCGACGAGGTGGATCGCCTCCTGCACCAGGTTGTCCTGGTCCACCAGCTTGTCGGCCTCCTCCTGCACCAGCGGGTCGTAGGCCTCCTTCACGGTGGTGCGGCGCTGCTTGGTGCGCCCGCCCATCATCTTGCCGAGCATGTCGTTGAGGTTGGCGATGCCGATCTGGCCGCCCGGCATGCCGGGAATGTCCATCATCGGCAGGCCCTGCGGATTGCCCGCCGCCACCTCGATGTCGATCTCCTTGTCGTCCATCTCGCCGTCGCGCAGCTTCTTGCGGAAGCTCTCGCGGGTGGCGGGCGAGGCGGTCTTGCCGACCAGGGCGTCGAGCACGCGCTCTTCGGCGCCCAGATGCGCCTTGGCCTGCACGTCCTTGCGCTTGCCCTCGCGCACCAGCCCGATGCCGACCTCGACGAGGTCGCGGACGATCTGCTCGACGTCGCGGCCGACATAGCCGACCTCGGTGAACTTGGTCGCCTCGACCTTCAGGAAGGGGGCATGGGCCAGCTTCGCCAGGCGGCGGGAGATCTCCGTCTTGCCGACCCCCGTCGGGCCGATCATCAGGATGTTCTTCGGCAGCACCTCCTCGCGAAGGCTCTCGTCCAGCTGCAGGCGGCGCCAGCGGTTGCGCAGGGCAATGGCCACGGCGCGCTTGGCGTCCTTCTGGCCGATAATGTGCCGATCGAGCTCGGAGACGATTTCGCGGGGGGAAAAGTCGGTCATCGGGACCTTGGGCTGAGGGGCTTGGACGAGCGGAGAGATGGCGATTGTCGCCCGCCGATCAAGGACTGGCGCTAACCGCCACCCTGCTGCCACAGCCGGATCGCCTCGACCGGATGGACCAGCATGATGATATTGAGGATGAGGTTGTCACGGATCACCGCCGCGAGGCCCACCTCCAGCGCGATCGCGAGGCCGAGCGTCGCCCAGGCGGGCAGCAGCGCGGCGACGAGGAAGCCCGCGACCATGGCGAGCGTGTCGGCGATCGAATTGACAATGGTGTCACCGTTGTACCCGAGCGAGATGGTGGTCGCCCGGTAGCGCTCGATGATCATCGGCGTGTTCTCGGCGATCTCCCAGGCGCCTTCGATCACGACGGCGAGCACCAGCCGGGTCCATAGCGAGCTTTTCGGCAGCACCAGCCAGGCGAGGAAATAGAACAGGAAGCCGTGGACCACGTGGCTGAACGTGTACCAGTCGGCGAGGTGCTGCGAGTTCTCCGAACTCAGGACGAGGCCGTGCCAGAGCTTGATGCTGCCGCAGGCGCAGATCGGCAGGCGCCCCATGGCGTAGAGCACGCCGGCCTGGATCGCCAGGAGAAGCAGGATCAGCGGCAGCGCCTGCCACCAGGGGAAGCCGCCGGCCGGTCCGCTCGAACGATGGGACGAGCCAGGGGACGCAGAGATCGGCTGGAAGGGGGAGGATGTCATCGTCATGGAGAGAGCCTAGCCGCCGGCGCGTCGCAAGTCATGACGTGACGGGGACGCAAAAGCGCGTGGCCCGAACATCCCTGTGTCGAATGCTGTCAGCCGATGCTCTCGAGCACGAGGTTGCCGTTGGTGTAGACGCAGATCTCCGCGGCGATGGTCATCGCCTTGCGGACGATGGCCTCGGCGTCCTGGTCGGTATCGGCCAGCGCTTTTGCCGCTGCAAGGGCGTAATTGCCGCCCGACCCGATGGCGGCGATGCCGTTCTCCGGCTCCAGCACGTCGCCGGTGCCGGTGAGGATCAGCGACACGTCCTTGTCGGCGACGATCATCATCGCCTCCAGCCGCCGGAGATAGCGGTCGGTGCGCCAGTCCTTGGCAAGCTCCACCGCCGCGCGGGTGAGCTGGCCGGGAAACTGCTCGAGCTTGGCCTCCAGCCGCTCGAACAGGGTGAAGGCGTCGGCGGTGGCGCCGGCGAAGCCCGAGATCACGTCGCCGCGGCCGAGCCGGCGCACCTTCCTGGCATTGGCCTTGATGACGGTCTGGCCGAGGCTGACCTGGCCGTCGCCGCCGATCACCACCTTTCCGCCCTTGCGGACGGTGCAGATGGTCGTGGCGTGCCAGCCGGGAAAGGCGTCGTTCTGCGAAGACATGGAACCTCCGGAAAGCACGAGATGTAGGCCGAACGCGGCGCGGCGCAAGGCGGGCTCCGCCGCCCGCCGGACCGCTCCGCCTTTCAAACCGCCGCCGCCGCTGTTAGAAGTCCGGCCAACCGCCGGAGAAAGCCATGCGCAAGGGCCAGATCACCCGCACCACCAAGGAAACGGACATCACGGTGTCCGTGGATCTCGACGGCTCCGGCCGCGCCGAGGTCGCGACCGGTGTCGGCTTCTTCGACCACATGCTCGACCAGATCGCGCGTCATGGGATGATCGACATCTCCATCCGCGCAAAAGGTGACCTGCATATCGACGACCACCACACGGTGGAGGACGTCGGCATCGCCTTGGGACAGGCGGTGCGCCAGGCCCTCGGCGACATGAAAGGCATCACCCGCTACGCCGACGTCCATCTGCCCATGGACGAGACGCTGACCCGCGTTGCGGTGGACGTCTCCGGTAGGCCCTTCCTCGTCTTCCGCACAGAGTTCCTGCGTCACAAGATCGGCACCTTCGACACCGAACTGGTGCGCGAGTTCTTTCAGGCCTTCGCCATGAATGCCGGCATCACCCTGCATGTCGAGACGCTCTACGGCGACAATGCCCACCATGTCGCCGAGAGCTGCTTCAAGGGTCTCGCGCGCGCGCTACGCGCCGCCTTCACCATCGATGCCCGGCGGGCGACCGAGATCCCCTCCACCAAGGGAGTGCTCTGATGGCGCGCCAGACGAGCTACACCGTCCATCTCCCCCCGGCGGGACGGACCGGCGACGACGCCGTCCAGTTCGTGCCGGATTCCTTCGCGCCGCTCGCCTTCCTGTTTCCCTGGGCGTGGTTTCCGCTGCAGCGCATGTGGCTGGTGACGCTGGCCTATCTCGCGCTGCTGGGTCTGACGCTGCTGGCGCTGTCCTTTGCCGGCCTGTCGCCGCTGCTGCGGACGATGATCACGACCGCCCTGAGCCTGCTGATCGGGCTCGAGGCGACCAACCTGAAACGCTGGACGCTGCGCCGCCGCGGCTGGCGCGAGGTGGCGGTGGTCGTCGCCGGATCGCAGGACGAGGCCGAGCGGCGCTATTTCGCCGAGCGCGGAACCGTTCCCCCCGCCCGCCCGGAACCGCTCTTCGCGGCATCGCAGCCGGCGGTCGCCGCCCCCATGGGCCCGCAGCCCGTTCTCGGCCTCTTTCCGGAGGCCGATCCGAGCGTGCGGGGCCGGCGGTGAGCGTCGCCATCGTCGATTACGGCTCGGGCAACCTTCATTCGGCCCAGAAGGCCTGCGAGCGCATGGCCCGTGAGCGCGGCCTCAATGTTCCGGTTCTGGTGACCGCCGACCCCGACAGCGTGCGCCGGGCCGATCGCATCGTCCTGCCCGGCGTCGGCGCCTTCGCCGACTGCAAGGCCGGCCTCGCCGGTGTCCCCGGCATGATCGAGGCCCTGACGGAAGCGGTGCGCGGCCGCGGCCGTCCCTTCCTCGGGATCTGTGTCGGTATGCAGCTTATGGCCGGCCGTGGCCTGGAAAAGGACACGACGGCAGGCCTCGGCTGGGTGCCGGGTGATATCGACCTGATCCGTCCGGCCGATCCCGCCCTGAAGATCCCGCATATGGGCTGGAACACGCTGAACGTGACGCGCGACCACCCGGTTCTTGCCGGCATTCCCACCGGCCCGGACGGTCTCCACGCCTATTTCGTCCATTCCTATCACCTCACCGCGACGGCCGATGACGTGGTCCTCGCCGAGGCCGATTACGGCGCGAGGGTCACGGCCATGATCGCCCGCGACACGATGGTCGGCACGCAGTTCCATCCCGAGAAGAGCCAGACCCTGGGTCTGGCTCTCATCGGCAACTTCCTGGAGTGGCGGCCGTGACCGGGCCTGCCCAGCCGGCGCGACCTGTCCTTCACCTTTCTGCCGGGACCCCATCATGAGGCTCTTCCCCGCCATCGACCTGAAGGACGGCCGCTGCGTGCGCCTGCGCCAGGGCGACATGGCCCAGGCCACCATCTATGCCGACGATCCCGCCGCCCAGGCCCGCGCCTTCGAGGCCCAGGGCTTCGATTATCTCCACGTCGTCGATCTCGACGGCGCCTTTGCCGGCAAGCCGGTCAATGCGGCGGCGGTGGAGGCCATCCGCGCGGCGACCGCCTTCCCGGTCCAGCTCGGCGGCGGCATCCGCGACATGAAGACGGTCGAGGGCTGGCTGGCCAAGGGCGTCTCCCGGGTCATCATCGGCACAGCTGCGGTACGAGATCCTGATTTCGTCAGGACAGCCGCCAAGGCCTTTGCCGGGCAGGTGGCGGTGGGCATCGATGCCCGCGACGGCTGGGTCGCGGTGGAGGGCTGGGCCGAGACCTCGACGCTCGCCGCCCATGATCTCGCCCGCCGCTTCGAGGATGCCGGCGTCGCCGCCATTGTCTACACCAACATCGCCCGCGACGGCATGCTGACCGGCATCGACTGGGACGGCACGGTCGCGCTGGCCGAGGCCGTCGCCATCCCCGTCATCGCCTCCGGCGGCCTCGCCTCCCTCGACGACGTGCGCCAGTTGATCACGCCGCGCGCCGCGAGGCTTGCGGGCGCCATCACCGGCAAGGCGCTCTATGACGGCCGGCTCGATCCCGCCGAAGCCATGGCCCTGATCCGCGGAGCGCGCGCCGCATGAGCTTCAAGGTCCGCATCATCCCCTGCCTCGACGTCAAGGACGGCCGGGTCGTCAAGGGCGTCCAGTTCGTCGACCTCATCGATGCCGGCGATCCCGTCGAGGCCGCCAGGGCCTATGACGCGGCCGGCGCCGATGAACTCACCTTTCTCGACATCACCGCGAGTTCCGACGACCGCCGCACCATGTTCGACGTGGTAACGCGCACGGCGGAAGCCTGTTTCATGCCGCTGACCGTCGGCGGTGGGGTCCGGACCGTCGAGGACATCCGCGCGCTGCTCGTCTCCGGTGCCGACAAGGTGTCGATCAACACCGCGGCGGTGAACGACCGCGCCTTTGTCGGCCGCGCCGCCGACAAGTTCGGCAACCAGTGCATCGTTGTGGCCATCGACGCCAAGCGTGTGTCTGCAGCGGGCGAAGCGGAGCGCTGGGAGATCTTCACCCATGGCGGCCGCAAGCCGACCGGCATCGACGCGGTGGCCTATGCCCGCGAGGTGGTGGCGCTGGGGGCGGGCGAGATCCTCCTCACGTCGATGGACCGCGACGGGACCAAGTCGGGCTTCGACCTCATGCTCACCCGCGCCGTCGCCGATGCGGTGCCGGTGCCGGTCATCGCCTCGGGCGGTGTCGGCACGCTCGATCATTTCGTCGACGGCGTCGCCAGGGGCGGCGCCACCGGCGTTCTCGCCGCTTCGGTCTTCCATTTCGGTACCTTCACCATCGGAGAGGTGAAGCGCCACATGCAGGCCGCGGGCCTGCCCATCCGCATGGATGGGATCGCGGGCTGAACGCCGCCTTGTCGCCCTGCCCGGGACAAGCCCGACCATGACGGATAGGGTGCCGCGCGAAATGCCCAGGCAACGGACACCATGTCGCCCGCCGATACCCTCCTCGCCCTTGCCGGCCTCTGGCTCGTCGCCGTCCTGACGCCCGGCCCGAACATGA
The DNA here is from genome assembly GCF_022843985.1 of Phreatobacter sp. Taxonomy (GTDB): domain Bacteria; phylum Pseudomonadota; class Alphaproteobacteria; order Rhizobiales; family Phreatobacteraceae; genus Phreatobacter. The sequence continues at coordinate 52,567 of NZ_JALHMP010000016.1, forward strand.
TCCTGTTCATGGCGGTGGGCCTGTCCTCGCCGGCCGCGTCCATCCTTGCCGTGGCGGCCGCCATCGTGCTAGGCACGTTCCTCTGGGGGCTCGCCGGGCTCTTCGGCCTGTTCTGGCTGTTCGAGCTCTTTCCCGCCGCCGCCAAGGCGGTGAAGGTCGCCGGCGGGCTCTATCTCGCCTGGATGGGCTTCGGACTGATCCGGCGAAACCTCGCCCCGTCACCGGACACCGCGCGCGAGCCTGCGGCGATGCTGACGCCGCGGCGGGCCTTCCTCACCGGCCTCGCCACCGCCCTCGGCAACCCGAAGAGCCTCGTATTCGTCTCTTCGCTCTTCGCGGTGACACGCCTCGCCGAGCAGCCGCTGGCGATCGGTCTCGCCGGCGTCGGCGTGATGATCGCCATGTCGACCCTCTACTATGTCGTTCTCGGCGTGGCGCTCCGGACCCTGCCCTTCGCCCGCCGACCCGGCGCCACGGGACGCGTGCTCGCCATGGGAACGGGTCTCGTCATGATGGCCTATGGCGGCAAGATGGCCTGGGAGCGTTAGGCCCCGTCGATCAGTTCCGGCCGATATTCGAAATGCATGGTGTCGTAATGATACCATTTACCGCCCCAGATGAAGCGCTGCGCCTCGAAGACCTCGGCGATCGCGAAGGGAATGCGGTTGCGATAGCGGATGTCGCCGCGTGCCCGTGCCCAGGACCAGTAGTCGGAATGGGCGACGGCGATGTCGACGGCCGCGGCATAGGCATGCATGCTGAGGAGCCCGGTATCGGCCACGGTCCGGCAGTTGAACGTGCCGGCTGATGGGACGAGATAAGCCTTCAGCCGGTCAGGCAGGCGCTCGAGTTCGGCGATGACGCGCTCCAGCCGCGTCGCGACGTCGTTATCCATGGTCACCGGCAGGGGCTGGGGCCGCGTCTGCGGCATCCAGGTGACGGTGCGGTGGCGTCTGCCTGCGCCGCCCCTTCGGCAGTCGCCATACATCTTGACGAAGAAGGCGGTGCTTCGGATCCGGCCCGGGCTGTGGTTTCGGCCGGGCGGCCCCGCCGGAGGGCCGGCCGGATAGGCCTGGCGCAACTGGTCGGCAAGGGTCGCGTCGCGCAGCATGACGTCGAAAGGCCGCTCCGGGCGGCCCGCCCCGGTTTCCATGCGCGTGCCGTCGGTCCAGACGAGGACGTCGCCGTCCAGCCCGGCGAGATGGTCCGGATAGGCGGCGACGAGGCGGGCAAGGCCCGCTTCCGCAGCTGCAGGACGCGGCAGGATGACCGGCGCCAGCACAGCGCCGAGGACGGTGCGCCGCGAGACAGCCACGGCCGTCAGTCTGTGCAGCCGTTGAACCGTTCCGCCCGGACGATGGCCTGGATGATGCGGCGCTGGGTGTTCGACAGCGGCACGTCACCCTGCCGGTCATAGACGCAGCCGGCATTGCCGAAGGTGCGGATGGCGCGCGGCGTGGAGAAGCAATAGCCGGCATCCTTGTAGATCTGGTTGCGCTCCATCCAGAGATCGCGACAGGACCATCCGCGATAGTCCTGGGCGGCGAGGCTGGCCGTCGATGCGGCGAGGATGATCGCGGCGGCAGCGATCTTTGAAGGGGCGACCCGTGGTGACGCAGCGAACATGGCGATCCCTGATGATTCAGACGGGTGAACGCCGCCACCCTAGGGCAGCGGCGTGCGGCAATCTATGAGGGATGCTGCGGAGTGTTTCAGCGCGCCGCGTGGGTGGCGCGCGACAGATGGGTGGCGGCGCCGTCCGGCACGCCACGCACCGGCATCCGCGCACTGGCTTCGTGAGCGGTGATGAAAGTGGCGATCGCCTGGGTGCGGCGCTCCACGCCGAGCTTCCTCAGGATCGAGGAGACATGCGACTTGACCGTGCCCTCGGAGATCCCGAGGTCATAGGCGATCTGCTTGTTGAGCCGGCCGCGGCTCATCAGGTCGAGCACCTTGAACTGCTGGCCCGACAGGGCGTCGAGCTTGCGCGACGACGACAGGTCGCCGTCGGGGTCCACGGCGGTCACGACCGGCCACCACGAGCGGGCAGACAGGACGCTCGCCAGGGCGGCGCGCAGATGGTCGGCGGGAAGATCCAGCGGAATGGCCGCCACGGCGCCGCGGGCGCGGGCCTCCTGGACCGGCCGCCGGTCGGCGTGGTCGATGAGGACGACGACGCGCGTCCCCTCGGCGAGGTCGAGGCCGTCGAGATCGGCGAGGGTGGCGATGACCAGGCTCGCCTTGCCCGGATCAGTCGCCAGGGCGCCGGGATGGCTGGCGCGGACCAGCGCCTCGACCGTCTCGGCGACGATGGGGAAGGCGTGGCGCACGGCGAACGGCAGGGGGTCGCGGTCGGAGCTTTCGGCAGTCATGTTCGGTTCCTCCAAGTGCCATCTGGCGCGTCGGTTGTTCCGATCTTGCTTGGGACAGACGCTAGCACCGGGTTTGCCGGCGTCAAAATGCGAAACGTCATGCTGCGAAATTGCAAAATTTTTGCATCTACACCTAATGGCCAATGTGGTTTAGGCTAAGCCGAAAGATCAGTCCTCCCGGGTGGGCTCATGTCGCGGAAAGTCTTTGTCGGTCCGGCGCTGCGCAGATTGCGCGAGGAGACCCGCCTCACGCAAACCGCCTTCTCCCAGCGGCTCGGCCTGTCCGTCAGCTATCTCAACCAGATCGAGAACAACCAGCGGCCGGTGACGGCGAGTGTCCTCGTCGCGCTCGGCCAGACCTTCGGCGTCGACCTCGCGACCTTCGCTACCGACGACACCGACCGCCTCGTCACCGACCTGCGCGAGGCTGCCGCCGACCCCCTTCTCGCCGATACCACGCCCAGCCTGCAGGATCTCAAGCGCGTCGCTTCCGACAGTCCCGCCTTCGCGCGGGCCTTCCTGAGGATGCACCAGACCGCACGGCGGCTTGGCGAACGCCTGCAGGCGGCCGGGGACACGCCGATCCTGCCGCCGTCGGGGGTGGAGACGGCCGGCGCCCTGCTGCCCTATGAGGAAGTGCGGGACTATTTCCACTACGTCGACAATTATGTCGATGATCTCGACCGAGCCGCCGAGGACCTCGCGGAGCGGCTCGGGCTCGCCGCCGCCAGCGACCGCTTGCAGGTGCTCGCCGGCTATCTCGCCGCCCGCCATGGGCTCAATGTCGACGCCAATGCCAGTCTCGGGGACGATACCCTCGAGCGCTATGAGGCGGGCCCCAATGTCGTCGCCCTCGACGGCTCGCTCGATCCCTCCACGCGGGCCTTCCTGCTCGCCAACCGCATCGCCCGGCTGGAACAGGCGGACACCATGTCCGCGATCGTCTCGGCATCGGGTTTCCGCTCCCGCGCCGCGGCGGATATCGGGCGCGTCGCGCTCGCAAATTACTTCGCCGGGGCGCTGCTGCTGCCCTATCGCCGCTTCCTCGCCGCCGCCAAGGAGACGCGCCACGATCTCGACTGGCTCGGCCGCATGTTCGGGGCGAGCCTCGAACAGGTCTGCCATCGCCTGTCGACGCTGCAGCGCGCCGGCCAGCGCGGCATCCCCTTCTACTTCGTCAAGGTCGACCGCGCCGGCAATGTCATCAAGCGCCATTCCGCGACGCGCTTCCAGTTCGCGCGGTTCGGTGGCGCCTGTCCGCTCTGGAACGTCCACGAGGCCTTCGAACAGGCGGGGCGCACCTTCGTCCAGGTCGCCGAGATGCCCGACGGTACGCGCTATCTCTCGCTCGCCCGCGCCGTCACCAAGGGCGCCGCCCATTGGCGGGCGCCGGTCAGGCGCTACGCCTTCGGTCTTGGCTGCGAGATCTCCTATGCTGGCGAGATCGTCTATTCCGAGGGAATCGACCTGAAGGCCGAGGCCAATGTCGCCAAGATCGGCGTCTCCTGCCGGATCTGCGAGCGTACCAACTGCCACCAGCGGGCGGTCCCGCCCATCGACCGCGAGATTCGCGTGCCGACCGACCGGCGCAAAGTGGTCCCCTTCGATCTCAGCTGAGGCGCGGCGTGGCCCGTCACCGCCGCGTTAGCGTGCGCGCCACGGCATCCTTCCAACGGGCGAGCTTGTCCTGCCGGACCGTTGCATCCATGGCGGGCGTGAAGCGACGCTCCAGGGCCCAGCTGCGGGCGAAGTCGGTGGGCGGCGGACAGACACTCCGGGACAGGCCGGCCAGATAGGCGGCGCCGAGTGCCGTCGTCTCAGGTATCTTCGGCCGGTCGACCGGCGCGTCGAGTAGATCGGCGAGGCGCTGCATGGTCCAGTCGGAGGCGACCATGCCGCCGTCGACGCGCAGCACCGTGCCCGAGGCGCACGCGCCCGGCCAGTCCGCCTTCATGGCGCCGAGCAGGTCGGCGGTCTGGAAACAGACGCTCTCAAGGGCCGCCCGCGCCATTTCCTTCGGGCCGGTCGCCCGTGTCAGGCCGAAGATGGCACCGCGGCAATCGGCGTCCCAATAGGGCGCGCCGAGGCCGACGAAAGCCGGGACGAGGATGACCTCCTGATTTGGATCGGAGGCAGCGGCGAGCGCCCCCGTCTCGCCGGCCAACCTGACGAGTCCCAGTCCGTCGCGCAGCCATTGCACCGCCGCCCCCGCGACGAAGATGGAGCCCTCGAGCGCATAGGTGCGCCGGCCGTCGAGCTGATAGGCAATGGTGGTGAGCAGCTTGTTGCGGGAGACGACGGCCTCGGTGCCCGTATTGAGCAGGGCGAAGCAGCCGGTGCCGTAGGTGGACTTCATCATGCCCGGTGCGAAACAGGCCTGGCCGACCGTCGCCGCCTGCTGGTCGCCGGCCATGCCGCCGATGGCGATGGCGCCGCCGAACAGGCCGGGCTCCGTCGTGCCGAAGGCGGCGGCGCAGTCCATCACCGTCGGCAGCAGGGCCATCGGCACGTCCAGAAGCCGGCAAAGATCGGCGTCCCAGACGCCGCGGTGGATGTCGAACAGCATGGTGCGCGCGGCGTTGGTCGCATCCGTCGCGTGAACCGTGCCGCCGGTCAGCCGCCAGAGCAGGAAGGAATCGATGGTGCCGAAGGCGAGTTCGCCGCGTTCCGCCCGCCCCCGCGCGCCAGGGACATGGTCAAGGATCCAGGCGAGCTTGGTGCCGGAAAAATAGGGATCGATGACGAGGCCGGAGCGGGCCTGCACCAGCGCCTCGTGGCCTTCGCCGCGGAGGCGGGCGCAGACAGCCGCCGTGCGCCGGTCCTGCCAGACGATGGCGCGATGGATCGGCTCGCCAGTGGCCCGGTCCCAGACCACGACGGTCTCCCGCTGGTTGGTGATGCCGATGCCGGCGACGGCGGCGGCGGTGACGCCAGCCTTCGCCAGCGCCTCGCGCGTCGTCTCAACCACGCCGGACCAGATCTCCTCCGGATCGTGCTCGACCCAGCCCGAGGCAGGGAAGTGCTGGGTGAACTCCCGCTGGGCGACGGCGACCACCTCCAGCCGCTGGCTGAAGACGATGGCACGGGAGGACGTGGTGCCCTGGTCGATCGCGACGATCACGGGCGGGTGCCGGTCGGAGGGCATGCGCGTTTCCTCATGCAAGGCGCGGCTCGGCCGCTGCCGGATTGGGTCCACTGTGCCACCGTGCAGCCTTGCGGCGGAAGCCAAAAGGCGTCAGACGGAGGGCTGACGCGGCACTTGGGGAATAGCATGTCCGGGACGACGGTCGACCTTCTGGTGGTCGGCGGAGGAATCAACGGAGCCGGCATCGCGCGCGATGCCGCCGGCCGCGGCGTCTCCGTCATGCTGGTCGAGCAGGACGATCTCGCCAGCGCCACCTCATCCTGGTCGACCAAGTTGATTCACGGCGGCCTGCGCTACCTTGAGCACTACGAGTTCCGCCTGGTGCGGGAGGCCCTGATCGAGCGCGAGGTGCTCTGGGGCATCGCGCCGCACATCATCCGGCCACTGCGCTTCGTTCTGCCGCATCACGCGGGCCTGCGGCCGGCCTGGCTGCTGCGCCTCGGCCTGTTCCTCTACGACCATCTCGGCGGCCGCAAGCGTCTGTGGGCGACCCGCACGCTCGACCTGGCGACTGACGCTGCCGGCAAGCCCCTGAAGGCCGGCTTTGGCAAGGCCTTCGAATATTCCGACTGCCGCGTCGACGATTCGCGCCTCGTCGTCCTCAACGCCCGCGACGCCGCCGATCGTGGCGCCGTCATCCGCACGCGGACGCGGGCCGTCGCGGCGACACGGGTGGACGGTCTCTGGCATGTCACGCTCATAGACCGGATCAGCGGTGCCACCGAAACGGTCTCGGCCAGGGCACTGGTCAATGCCGCCGGCCCCTGGGTCGAGAGCTTCCTCACCGGGGTCGCGAAGGCACCCACGCCGGCGCGGGTCCGGTTGGTCCAGGGCTCGCACATCGTCGTGCCCAAGCTCTTCGATCACGACCGGGCCTATATCTTCCAGAACGCCGATGCCCGCATCGTCTTCGCCATCCCCTATGAGCGCGACTTCACCCTGATCGGCACGACCGACCAGGACTATGGCGGCGACCCCGCGGCGGTGACCGCCAGCGCGGCCGAGATCGCCTATCTCTGTGCGGCGGCGAGTGAGTATTTCCGCGATCCGGTGACGCCGGCGGACGTCGTCTGGACCTATTCCGGCGTCCGCCCGCTCTATGACGACGGCGCCAGCGCCGCCCAGGAGGCGACGCGCGACTACGTGCTGCACAAGGACGGCGGCGGCGCGGTCCCGCCGCTTCTCTCCATTTTCGGCGGCAAGATCACGACCTATCGCCGGCTGGCGATCAGCGCCCTTGACGAACTTGTCGCCGACCTGCCGGCGCTGGGCGGGGGTATCGGCTGGACGGCGAAGGCCGCACTGCCCGGCGGCGACATCGCCCCCGATGCGCCGGTCAGCCTTGCCGAGAGCCTGCGCCGTTCCCATCCCTTCCTCGATCCCCAGGTCGCCACCCGTCTCGCCGCGGCGTACGGGACCCGGGCCGCGGTCATCCTCGCGGGCGCAACCGCGATGACCGATCTCGGTCGCGACTTCGGCGCCGGTCTCACCGAGGCCGAGATCGCCTATCTCAGGCGCGAGGAATGGGCCCTGACCGCCGACGACGTGCTGTGGCGCCGCTCCAAGCTCGGGCTGCGGCTCGATGCCGCGCAGCGGGCGGCTGTGGCGGCCCATTGCGGCGAATGACCCGGCCGCCAGCCGTCATCGTCGTCGGGGCCGGTCCGGCCGGGCTCTTTGCTGCCGAGCGTCTGGCAGCAGCGGGAGCGGTGGTGACGGTCTGTGACCGGATGCCGTCACCTGCCCGCAAGCTGCTCCTCGCTGGCCGCGGCGGCCTCAACCTCACCCATTCCGAGCCGCGCGCGGCCTTTCGCGCCCGCTACGCGACCCTGCCGCCACATCTGGCGGCGGCGCTGGACGCTTTTCCGCCGTCGGCCCTGCGCGCCTGGGCGGCCGGGCTCGGGGAGCACACCTTCGTCGGTACCTCCGGGCGCGTCTTCCCCCAGGCCTTCAAGGCCTCGCCGCTCGTGCGCGCCTGGCTCGCGCGTCTCGCCCGCCTTGGCGTCAGCCTGGTGATGCGCCATCGCCTCGTCGGGATTGCAGCGGCGGGCGGCCTCACCTTCGAAGGGCCGCAGGGGCGGGTCGACATGCCCTGCGATGCGGCACTTCTGGCGCTCGGCGGCGCCAGCTGGCCGCGCATGGGCTCGGATGGCAGCTGGACGTCGCTGCTGGAGGCGCGCGGCATCGCGCTCACCGCCCTGCGCCCGTCCAATATGGGCATCGAAATGGCATGGACGGCGGATTTCGCCCGGCGCTTCGCCGGTCAGCCGCTCAAGTCCGTCGCCCTCCACATCGATGGCCGCAGCGCACACGGCGAGGTGATGATCACCGCGCAGGGGCTCGAAGGGGGGGCGATCTACGCGCTGTCGGCCGTCATCCGCGAGAGCCTCGCGGCGCAGGGTTCGGCAAGGCTTTGCCTCGACCTCAAGCCGGACCTCGACGGCGCTGCGATCGCCCGGCGTCTCGCCGGCGCGCGACCGAAGGATTCGCTGTCCGCGACCTTGCGAAAGTCGCTCTCCCTCAGCGCCCAGGCGGTCGCGCTGCTGCGCGAAGCGGCGGGCGGCCCGCTGCCGCGCGATCCCGTCGCGCTCGCCGCCCGGATCAAGGACGTCGCCCTGCCGGTGACGGGCGTGCGGCCGCTCGATCGGGCGATCTCGACGGCGGGCGGGGTGCGTTTCGATGCGCTGCGGGAGGGGTTCGAGCTTGCGCGCCTGCCCGGCATCTTCGTCGCCGGCGAGATGCTCGACTGGGAGGCGCCCACCGGCGGCTATCTGCTGCAGGCAACTTTCGCCACTGCCGCCGCCGCGGCCGCCGCCATGGCGACACGGCTCGGTCTGCCGCCGCCGGTCCGCGATTCAGAAGGCTGGTAGGTCAGATGCAGCCGGCGCCCTGGCTTGGCGCCCGGCTCACCGACTCGCCGATGCGTGGACGGGTATAGAGCCGGTCGGAGAGAAGGATCGAGCCCGAGATGAGATAGGCCACCGTCGGCGTATAGGTGTATTTCACCTCAGCGAGGACAAGGAACCCGGTCGTGCCGATGGCCGGTTTCAGCTCGGCGGGGACGGTCATCGTCTGGCCGCAGGTATAGCGTGAGGCGTTGCGTGCATCGCTCCACACGGCCCGCGACACGCCGAGAATATCGGTCTGGATTCCGGTCACGATGATCTGCGCATTGGCGATGGCGAAGGGAGCGATGATATCCGCCGTCGCATCCATGATGTTGCTCATCTCCGTGTTCGAGATCACGGTTGCCTGGGACGCCAGGTCAGAGAGGGCGCGCGAGGCGAGCGAGACCTTGCGGTCGGCCTGCAGCCCCTGGGTGGTCTCCACCGTGGCGAGGAACAGGGTCACCATCAATGGCAGGACGAGGGCGAACTCGACGGCCGAGACCCCCCGGCTGTCGCGGCGCAGGGTGCTCACGGCGCGGACCGCGCGCCGGATCATGGCGCGGGCGCGGCGGAGGGACGTGACGGCGCTCATGTCGGCTCCTCTCAGAACGGCTCGTTGCGGAAGGCGGCCGTCGCCATCAGCAGGCGCTTGCCGTTGGACAGATTGCCCACGGTCAGGCCGAAGGTCGGCATCAGCACGGGCCATTCATAGACGGCCCGAACCACCACGATGTCGCCGCCGTTGCCCTGGGAATAGGTCATGCCGGCATAGTTGACCGCCCCGCCACTGACGGGCGAGCTCGTGCCGCCGCTCCCGAAATTCGTGTAGGTGCGGACGTCCACTGCAATCCCCGCACAGTTCATCAGAGCATTGGTCTTGTTGCAGATCTCGTTCTTGAACGCGGCCTGATTGAAGTTCTGGGACTGTGCCTGACCAGTCATGATGAGGCGCGATGCATTGGACGTAGCGGTTTCCAGGACCTGGCCGGCAAAGAACACCATCGCCAGTTCGATGATGGCGAAGAGCAGGAACAGGAACGGACCGGCAACGAGGGCGAATTCCACCGCTGCGACGCCGTCCTTGTCGCGCTGGAACCGGCGCACGATGCGCGGCTTTGTCATCGCGGCGCGCAGCATCCCCCGGAAGCCGGAATAGCGCGACCCGACGCGCCGAGAGCTTTCCCACGCAGCAGACATGCCCCAACCTCCAAGGGTCCTGGACGCCGAATGGACGTCCCCGGAAGCCTGTCTTAGCGGAAACCTGTTGATGAACCCTTGCCCTGACCGACGGACTTTGTCGCGAAGGTGCGACCAATCGCCTTGCCGCGTCAGCGCGGCGCGGCGCCCCCGGCCGAGGCCGCCCCGTCGCGCGTCCGCGCATTGCCAAGCGCCGTTTCAAAGAACGCCTTGGAATCACCGACCGCGATGGTCCGCTCGCAGGTGGGCGCGCAGGAATAGGTCTCGCGATCGACGCCGCGATAGACCTGAACCACCGAGTCATGCTGCACGCGCACGCGAATCTGAATGGTCAGAAGCGGTTCGCCGCGCCCGTCAAGGGCGATGAGATTGGTCGCGCCGACGCTCTTGCCGGTCAGAACCATCAAGCCGCCGCGCTGAACGGAGGCGTCGGCGATCAGCGGATTGCCGATGACGAGGGTCGATACATTGGCCGGCAGGCGGAGCACGCGCGCCTGATCCATCGTTACGGTCATGCCCTGTGCAACGACGCCGGCAAGATCCGCGGAGAGGGCACCGGCGAGCGGGGTTTCCGCTGCCCGCGCGGTCCCAGCGGGGATCAGTACCATCAGGGCCGCAGCCGCCATCACGACGCTGCGCGCGTAAAGAGGGATCGAGTCGGTGAGCCTGACCATCGTTTTCATCGAAGCTCTCGTTCGGGGCGGTCCAACGTGTTCCTGCAGAAAAACAGAAAATGGTGAACGAATTGCCAATGGCCCGGACGCCGAACTGTCGCAGTGCACCGTGCCCCTGCCGCGCCGGGTCTGCCCAAATGTCCTGCGACCTGTTTCTTGTCGTATCCACGGCTGCGGTTGCGATTCACCGGCGGCGAAAAAACAATGAAAGTCGGTTGTCCAGGAGTCGCGGGAGCTTATCATGCGAGATACTTATGTAAAACGTCAATAAAAACGTTCAACTCGTGAAAAAATAAACAAATCTATGTAAATATTATAATTTTCGCTATGAATTAGCCGAAAATTTATTTTATATTCCGATTAAATGACTATTTAACCACATAAAATACGTTACGGAAATTCATGTATTGACGATTTGGATTTAACGATGCGGCAACGGGTGGTCGCTAACGTGAGCGCAGTTCGAACGGATCATAACAACTTGACCGGCGAACAGCGCTCTTTCGGCGCATCGTGGACAACCAGGAGTCAGCCATGAAGAACCTCTTCGCTCGCTTCGCCCGTGACAACTCGGGCGCCACCGCTATCGAATACGGCCTGATCGCCGCCGGTATCGCTGCCGTCGTCATCACCGCCGTCTACAACCTCGGCAGCAAGGTCAACGACACTTTCGTCGGCATCAACAACAACCTGAAATAACAGTCTCACGCCATACTTCCGGCGGCCTGAACGCCGGCCCTCCACAGATGAGTGGCGGGCCGGCGTTGTCTTTTTGAAAGCTGCCTCGTGTCAGCATCGCAAAATGATGCGGGATTTCCGCAGTCAAAATATTAAAAACGTTGATAGAAATCCAAAAAATAAAATATTAACTAAACTAAACATAAGAATTAAGCGGAGTAATGCGAATGAAACTGATCCTCAATACGATTTTAACTGAACTGTGATGCATGCTTCGATTGAAATTTTGCGAAGCTTTGACTTAACGAAGGGGCAAGGGCTTCTCGATAGGGTCCAGTCAGTTCGAACCGTTCATCGCAACTTGACGGGCGAACAGCGCGCTTCCGGCGCGTCGTGGACATCTAGGAGTCAGCCATGAAGAACCTCTTCGCGCGTTTCGCCCGTGACAATTCGGGCGCCACCGCCATCGAATACGGCCTGATCGCCGCCGGCATCGCCGCCGTCGTCATCACCGCCGTCTACAACCTCGGCAGCAAGGTCAACACCACTTTCGTCGGCATCAACAACAACCTGAAGTGATCGCAGCGCCTCTTCGCCAATACGATGGCCCGCCCCCCGGCGGGCCATCGGTTTTCCGAAAGTCCGATCCATGCACGTCCTGACGGGACACGCCGCGACCAGCCGACCGGACCATCGGAACGCCCTCGACAGGAACGCCTTCGGCACCCTGCGTCAAGAGTCACGCCGCGACACCCGCATGGTGATCGCCGTCCTGCTCGTCGCCATCACGACCGGCCTGATCGGCCTCGTTCATTCACTGTCCTGAAACCGGGCCTGTCCTATCGTCGGATCATGACCTGACCGGAAGGGATGCCATGTTCGAGTTCGCCATTCTTCTCATCTTCCCGGCGATGATGGCCTTTGCGGCGGCCAGTGACCTCTTCACCATGACAATCTCGAACCGTGTCTCGCTGATCCTGGTGGCGGGGTTCCTGGTGCTGGCCTTCCTCACCGGTATGAGCTGGCCCGCCATCGGCATGCACCTGGCGGCCGGATTCCTCGTCCTGAGCATCTGTTTTGTCTGCTTCGCCCTCGGCTGGATGGGCGGTGGCGACGCCAAGCTCGCAGCCTCTACGGCACTCTGGCTCGGCTGGAGCCAGCTTCTGGATTACGCGGTCTACGCCTCGCTGTTCGGAGGCCTCCTGACCATCGGGCTCCTCGTCCTGCGAGGGGCGCCCCTCCATCCCCCTTTCCTGCTGCGCGAAGGCTGGTATGCCCGCATGACCGATGCCAAGACCGGCATCCCCTATGGGATCGCTCTGGCCGCTGCGGGCCTCATGCTCTATCCCCAGAGCTTCTGGATGACCGCCGCCCTGCGCTAAAAATCGGTGACCTTGGGGCAGGTCATCGATCGTTAAGTCAATTTGCTCACCGGCAGTTAACCATAAGTTGACCTTTCCCTGATCGAATCCGGTTCGAGACGAGGCGAGTTGCGCCTGGTCGCGCCGAGGGTTCGTGGGATGCGTTTGAAGCCTGCACAGATCGTGGTCATCGCCGTGGCGCTCGGAGCGGGCGGTCTTGCGGCGATGATGATGGGGAGCCGCCAGACGGCCGTCCCGGCGCCGCAGCAGGCCGCTGCGCCCGCGCCGCAGATCCCGACCGTCGAGGTCCTGGTCGCCAATGCCGACCTGCCGCTCGGCAAGATCATCCTGCCCAACGACGTCACCTGGCGCCGTTGGCCCGAAGAGGCCGGGACCGGCAGCTTCGTCGTCCGCCGCACGGGCGACAGCGGCGCCGCCGCCCTCGACGAGGTCATTGGTTCCATCGTGCGGACCACCTTCGTCCCGGGCGAGCCCATCCGGCCCAACCGGCTGGTGAAGGGCAATCGCGGCTTCATGTCGGCGATCCTCACCCCCGGCATGCGCGCGATCGCCGCCCCGATCGACGACCCCTCCCGCGGCGCCGGAGCCTTCATCCTGCCGAACGACCGCGTCGACGTCATCCTCGCCCGCCGCAACAGCAACGCGGCCGCCACGGCCGAGGGCCTGACTCACACCACAGCCACCGTCCTTCGCAATGTACGGGTTCTCGCTGTCGACCAGACGGTCGAGGAGCGTGGCGGCGAAAAGACGATCGTCGGCCGCACGGCGACGCTCGAACTCACCCCGCCCCAGGCCGAGACCCTCGCCCTCGCCCGCGAACTGGGGACCCTGTCCCTGTCGCTGCGCAGCCTTGCCGACGCGTCCGTTTCCAACCTGGCAGGCGAAGGCGCCGGCACTGGCGATGCGCTGTTCGGCCAGGAGGGCCGCATCGCCATTGTCCGCCACGGCGTGCGCTCCGTCGTCGGCAGCCAGGGACCGGAATGATGACGCAGCGCCGTCCCACGCCCACCGTTCTGAAAGAGGCCCTCATGTTCGCCCGGTTGCGCTGCACGATGATGTCCGGCCGTCACCTGGCTTTCGCACTGGCCTCCCTTGCCATCCTGGGGCTCGCGGTGCCTCCCGCGGTCGCGCAGCAGAGCACCGTGCAGCGCCAGCAGCGCCCCGCCGCCAGCAACACCATCACGCTCGGCGTCGGCAAGTCACTGCCTGTCGAGCTGCCGCGCGACGCCCGTGACGTGATCGTCGCCAATCCGGCCATCGCCAATGCCGTCGTGCGTTCCGCCCGCCGCGCTTTCCTGATCGGCGTGGCGGTCGGGCAGACCAATGTCTTCTTCCTCGATGCCGAGGGGCGCCAGATCGCCTCCTACGACATCGAGGTCGGCCGCGACCTCGTCGGCCTGCGCCAGACCCTGCGTTCAGCGCTGCCTCATGCCGGTATCGAGGTGCGCTCGGTCGCCGATGCCGTCGTCGTGTCCGGCCAGGTCATGACGCCGCTCGAGGCGCAGCAGGCCATCGATATCGCCACCAAGCTGGTCGGCGACGAGAAGAAGGTGGTCAACGCCATTTCCATCCGCGGCCGCGATCAGGTCCACCTCAAGGTCACCGTCTCGGAAGTCCAGCGCACCGCCATCAAGCAGCTCGGCGTCAATCTTGCCGCCTTTGATCCGACATCCACCCTGACGGGGGCGTCGGGCAACCTCGGCAATGCCGGCGGCTTCGTCTACGGCCTGCTCACCGCCGGCCGCTACAACGCCACCGGAACCGCCCCGTCCAACACCGCCGTTATCGGCACCCGGGTCGGCAACAATGTCTTCAACAGCACGATCCAGGCCTTTGAGGAGCACGGTCTCGTGCGGACCCTCGCCGAGCCGACACTGACTGCCATTTCCGGCGAACAGGCGAAGTTTCTCGCCGGTGGCGAATTCCCGGTCCCGACCGGCCGCGACATGACCGGCAACGTGACCATCGAGTTCAAGCCTTTCGGTATCGGCCTCGCCTTCACGCCTGTTGTCCTGTCGGAAGGCCGCATCAGCCTGCGTGTCGGCGTCGAGGTCAGCGAGATCGACAACCAGCTCACCGTCCAGCTCTCCAACGTCACCGTCCGCGGCCTGCGCACCCGCCGCGCCGACACCACGATCGAACTGCCGTCCGGCGGCACCATGGTCATGGCCGGCCTGCTGCAGGAACAGACCCGCCAGAACATCTCCGGCACGCCGGGCCTTCTCAACATGCCCGTCCTCGGGGCCCTGTTCCGCTCGCGCGACTATCAGCGCGGCCAGACCGAACTCGTCGTCATGGTCACGCCCTATATCGTACGGCCGACCTCGGCCAACCAGCTCGCCCGTCCCGACGACAATCTCCAGGACGCTTCCGATCCGGCCGGAATCCTCATCGGCCGCCTCAACCGCATCTACGGCTCCGGTCAGCCGCCGGCCGCCGGTGGACGCTTCAACGGACCGGTGGGGTTCATCCGTGACTGACCGCGCGTGTATCAAGAAGGATAGGACCATGTCGTTCGGCACCACTGCGAAGCTGACCCTGGTCGGTCTGGCGCTTGCGCTCGGCGGCTGCAAATCGGTCGCGACGATGCACGACCCCTATCCGCACGACTATCGGATGCGCCATCCGATCGTTGTCGGACCGCAGGGCGCCTATGTCACGTCCCAGTGTGGCCAGTGGCCGGAGGACCTTGGCGTCGGCCCGGGCAATGTCAGTGCGCTCAACCGGCCGAACTGGAACCACGGTTGCGCCACCCAGCACAATCTGGCCGCCATCGTCGCCAATCCCAACGACCTCCTGCAGCCACGCGCCGAGGGCGGGCTCGATGCCGCCCGTCGCCAGACGGTCATCGGCCGCTACCGCCGCGGCGATGCACCCGGGCCCCATACCATTCATACCCCCATCCAGCCGCTCACCGACATCAAGAGCGCCGTGCAGGGCGGAGGCTGAGCCCGTGACAGACGAAGCCAACCAGACTGCCGACGGCGGCGGCGAGCAGATCGCCGCAGTTCCGCGCATTTCGCTGCAGGCCTTCTGCGAAACACCGGAACTCGCCTCCGTCATTGCCGATGCGGCCGAGGACCGGCGCATGGACAAGGCCCATGTGCGCGTCCAGATGGGCGGCGCCCCGGGTGCCGTCGAGGCCTATCGCTCGGCGCCGACCCCGAACGTCGTCATTCTCGAGACCCTTGGCCGCAAGGGCGAGATCATCGGTCATCTCGACGAGCTCGCCGAGGTGTGTGATGCCACGACCAAGGTCATCGTCATCGGCCAGGTCAACGACATCGTTCTCTACCGCGAGCTGATGGCCCGCGGCGTCAGCGAGTACATCATCGGCGCGCCCGGCGTCCTCGACGTGATCCGCACCGTGTCGGGTCTCTATGCGAACGAGGGTGCCAAGCCGGTCGGGCGGACCATCGCCGTCATCGGTGCTAAGGGCGGTGTCGGTGCGTCGACCATCGCCCACAACCTCGCCTGGGCCATTTCGCGCGACATCGGCACCGATACCTGCATCGCCGACATGGATCTTGCCTTCGGCACCGGCGGCCTCGACTTCAACCAGGATCCGCCGCAGGGCATCGCCGATGCGATCTTCTCGCCGGACCGTGTCGACACCGCTTTCATCGACCGCTTGCTGTCGCGCTGCTCTGACAAACTATCGTTGCTCGCCGCGCCGGCGACCCTCGAGCGGGTCAGCGATCTCGGCCCCGAGGCCTTCGATCCGCTTTTCGACATCCTCAAGGCGACAGTACCCTCCATCGTCATGGACCTGCCGCATACCTGGACCGGCTGGACCCGCCGCTGCCTCATCCAGGCTGACGACATCCTCGTTGTCGCGGCTCCGGACCTTGCCAACTTGCGCAATGCCAAGAACCTGATGGATCTCCTGCGCGCCTCGCGGCCGAACGACACGCCGCCGCGCTACATCCTCAACCAGGCCGGCCTTGCCAAGCGCCCCGAGATCAAGCCAGCCGACTTCGCCAAGGCACTCGAAGCCGAACCCATTGCCGTGATTGCCTTCGAGCCGCAGCTCTTCGGCACCGCCGCCAACAACGGTCAGATGATCGCGGAAATGGAGCCGGGTCACCGGATCGCCCAGCAGTTCACCGATCTCGCCTTGGCGCTGACCGGTCGTCACGACACGAGGCGGGCGCGCCCCGGGCTTCTCGGCCCCCTGTCGCCCCTCCTCGAGAAACTCTCCCAGTTCCGCAAGAAGGCCTGAGGGTCGGTCGCAATCATCTGAGGCAGCATGTTCGGCAAGCGCGGCAATTCCGGATCTGGCATCGGACGGCAACCCCCGCCGGGCGTTGGCACGCTCGAACGCGCTCCGTCGCCCGCAGCGGCGCGTGCGCCTGAGCCCCCGCGCGCCGCCATCGCCTCGCCGCCGATCGCGCCGGTTGCGGCACAGGTCGAGGATCGCCAGCGCTCGTCCTCCTTCTACGAGACCAAGAGCCAGGTCTTCGGTGCCCTGATCGAAGCCATTGATCTGTCGCAGCTTGCCAAGCTCGACGCCCAGTCGGCGCGCGAGGAAATCCGCGACATCGTCAACGAGATCATCACGATCAAGAACATCGTGATGTCGATCGCCGAGCAGGAGGACCTGCTTGAGGACATCTGCAACGACGTCCTCGGCTACGGGCCGCTTGAGCCGCTTCTGGCCCGCGACGACATCGCGGACATCATGGTCAACGGTCCGAACACCGTCTACATCGAAGTCTCCGGCAAGATCTCCAAGACGGGCGTCCGCTTCCGAGACGCGGCGCAGCTGATGAATATCTGCCAGCGCATCGTCAGCCAGGTCGGCCGTCGCGTCGACGAATCCTCGCCGATCTGCGACGCCCGCCTGCCCGATGGCTCCCGCGTCAATGTCATCGCGCCACCGCTGGCGATCGACGGCGCGGCCCTCACCATCCGCAAGTTCAAGAAGGACAAGCTGACCCTCGAGCAGCTCGTCAAATATGGCTCGATCTCGCCCGAGGGTGCCGAGATCCTCAGGATCATCGGCCGTGTCCGCTGCAACGTCGTCGTGTCCGGCGGCACCGGCTCCGGCAAGACGACGCTGCTCAACTGCCTCACACGCTACATCGATTCCGACGAGCGCATCATCACCTGTGAGGACGCGGCCGAACTGCAGCTGCAGCAGCCGCATGTCGTCCGCCTCGAAACGCGCCCGCCGAACCTTGAGGGCGAGGGCCGCGTCACCATGACCGACCTCGTCAAGAACTGCCTGCGTATGCGCCCCGAACGCATCATCGTCGGCGAGGTTCGCGGACCCGAGGTCTTCGACCTGTTGCAGGCGATGAACACGGGCCATGACGGCTCGATGGGCACCATCCACGCCAACTCGCCGCGCGAGTGCCTGTCGCGCATGGAATCGATGATCGCCATGGGCGGCTTTTCGCTGCCGGCCAAGACCGTGCGCGAGATCATCGTCGGTTCCGTCGACATCATCGTTCAGGCCGCCCGTCTGCGTGACGGCTCGCGTCGCATCACTCACATCACCGAAGTGCTGGGTCTGGAAGGCGAAACGCCCATCACCCAGGACCTTTTCGTCTACGAGATGGTCGGCGAGGACGAGGACGGCAAGATCGTCGGCCGCCATCGCTCGACGGGCATCGGCCGGCCGAAATTCTGGGACCGTGCCCGCTACTACAACGAGGACAAGCGCCTGGCCGCCGCACTGGATGCGGCGGAAGTCGGCGAGCCGATGAGGTGAGCCCATGCCGGAACTCGACACACTCGCCATCATCGGCCTCGCCATCATCTGTGCCGGCGGCCTTGCCTATGCGCTGATTTATCCGCTTCTCTCCGGCGAGGTGAAAGCCGAGCAGCGCCGCGA
Organism: Phreatobacter sp.; assembly: GCF_022843985.1. Taxonomy (GTDB): domain Bacteria; phylum Pseudomonadota; class Alphaproteobacteria; order Rhizobiales; family Phreatobacteraceae; genus Phreatobacter. The sequence continues at coordinate 70,739 of NZ_JALHMP010000016.1, forward strand.
GGCGGTGGCGCAGATCACCCCGCGGCCGGTGCGCACCAAGGTCGAGGAAGCCTCCGCCAAGCGCGTCAGCATCGAGGACACGCTGAAGGAGATCGAGCGCAAGCAGCAGAAGTCCTCAAAGCCTCCGCTCCAGGTCCGGATCGCCCAGGCCGGGCTCACCTGGACGCTTCGCCAGTTCTACATCATCTCCGGCGCCCTCGCGATCGGCGCCGGCCTCGCCACCCTGGTCATGGGCATGCCGCCATTGGCCATTCTCGCGGCGGTCGTCGTCTTCGGCCTCGGCGTGCCGCAATGGATCCTGAACCACCTGAAGAAGCGCCGCATGACGGCCTTCCTCAACGAACTCGCCAATGCCGTCGACGTCATCGTCCGCGGCGTCAAGGCTGGTCTGCCGCTCGGCGACTGCATCCGCATCGTCGCGACCGAGTCCCAGGAGCCGGTCCGCACCGAATTCCGCCATATCATCGAACAGACGACGCTTGGCATTCCGCTGCATGAGGCGGTGATGAAGCTGTTCGACCGCATGCCTGTCGCCGAGGCGAACTTCTTCTGCATCGTCGTGTCGATCCAGCAGAAGGCCGGTGGCAATCTGTCAGAGACCCTCGGCAACCTCGCCAAGGTGCTGCGTGACCGCAAGAAGATGAAGGCGAAGATCGTCGCGCTGTCGCAGGAAGCCAAGTCTTCGGCGGCGATCATCGCCTGCCTTCCTCCGGCGGTGATGTTCTTCGTCTACCTGTCGACGCCGCAATACATCTCGCTGCTGTGGACCACCGACATGGGTCGGCTGCTGATGGCCGCCTGCCTGTTCTGGATGTTCACGGGCGTGATGGTCATGCGCAAGATGATCAATTTCGATTTCTGATGGGGCGACGGACACCATGCTGAAGCTCATCATCGAGAAGCTCCACGATCCCGATTTCATGATCCAGGCGCTGATCGCTATTGCGGTCTGCGCCACGGTCCTGACCTTCGCCATGCCGCTTCTGGCGGGCGACAATCTCGGCCGCCGCATGAAGGCCGTGTCGGTGGAGCGCAACAAGATCCGCGAGCGCGAGCGGGCGAGGCTGGCCAATGGCGACCGCGTCACGGTGCGGCGCACGCCGAAGGCCTGGGTGAAGTTCATCGTCGACCGCCTGCAGCTCGGCAAGCACCTCGCACAGGAAGAGGCGCGCGACAAGCTCATCCAGGCCGGCTATCGCGGCCAGGCGCCCTATATTGTCTTCCTGCTGTTTCGCCTGATCGTGCCGATCGTGACGGCGCTGGCGGCGCTGGTCTATCTCTTTGCCGTCAATGACCTCGGCCAGCCGGCCATCGTGCGCATCCTGCTCACGTTCTTTGCGGCCTATATCGGCCTGCAACTGCCGATGCTCTATCTCAAGAACAAGATCGAGCATCGCAAAACCTCGATCCGCCGGGCCTTCCCCGATTCCCTCGACCTCCTGCTGATCTGCGTCGAGAGCGGCATGTCGATCGAGATGGCGTTCAAGCGGGTCAGCGTCGAGGTGGGAACCCAGTCGATCGCGCTGGCGGAGGAGCTTACCCTTACGACGGCCGAACTGAGCTACCTGCAGGACCGTCGCATGGCCTATGAGAACCTCGCCAAGCGCACCGATCTCGACGGTGTCAGGGCCGTCACGATGGCGCTCATCCAGGCCGAGCGCTACGGCACGCCACTGGCCAACACGCTGCGCGTGATGGCGCAGGAAAACCGCGACATGCGCATGTCGGAGGCCGAGAAGAAGGCGGCATCCCTGCCGCCCAAGCTCACCGTGCCGATGATCGTCTTCTTCCTGCCCTGTCTGTTCGTCGTCATCATGGGTCCGGCAGCGATCCGTCTGACCGGCGCCAATTGACAGTCTAGATCCGGTCGGCCGCGATCGGCATGGTGTCGAGAGGCGCGACCTCGTCTGCCGCGGCCGTCCGCTCGCCAGGATATCCGGCCTCGACAGTCGCGGTTGCCAGCCGGCGGTATAGGTTACGGGTGCGGCGCACCGGCCACCAGTCGTAGAAGAGGATTTGCGCCGGACGCCAGTTTGCCACCCAACCGAAAACGGAAATGCCGTCGCGCAGCCCCTCGCGCCAGCCCCCCGGGAGAGCGGAATTGTCGACGGCGCGCGACAGAACTGTGCAGAAGGCGAGGACGCACAGGCCGATGGCAAGCGAGATGAGGCCGGTGCGGATGAGCTGGCGGAGGTTCTGGTGCTCGCCGTTGGCCATCCGGTTGAAATGAACCCTCACCACCTCCTCCAGCTTGGCGACCTGGCGTACCGGCGCAGGCTCGCCGCGGATGCTGAGGACGATCACGAAAGTTCCGCGTCGCGGCGCGTACCAGGCCTGCGACGCGATGTACTGGGCGGCGGTCGCATTGAGGCTGAATTCGTGGAAAGGCGAGGGATCGAAGGTCGAGAACAACTGCTCGACATCCCGGACGTCGAGCGCGATGCGGGTCTGTTTGCTCATCCAAGCCTCTTCGGACATGACCGGCGCTGCAGGATGCCGCGTCGACAGGCGCGCGTCGACAACCTCAGGCCCGCGCCAGCCTTTCACGTCGCAGCAGGAGCCAACCGACGATTGCGAGGTTCACCAGGTTCCACAGGATGCCGTTGATGAACGCGGCCTGATAGGACTGGGTGATGTCGAAGATGACACCCGAGATCCAGCCGCCGAAGGCCATGCCCAGCAAGGTCGCCATCAACGCGATGCCGACGCGGGTCCCCGCCTCGCTCGGCGCGAAATATTCCCGGACGATGATGGCGTAGCTCGGCACGATCCCACCCTGGAACAGGCCGAACAGGATCGAGAAGATGTAGAGCGACGTCAGGCCGTCCGAGGTCAGGAACAGGACGAGGGCGAGCCCCTGCAGGGTCGAGCCGAGGAGCAGCGTCGCCAGCCCGCCGATGCGGTCCGCGACGAAGCCCGAGGCGACGCGGCTGATAATGCCGAAGGCGAGCATCAGTGACAGCATTTCCGAGCCGCGTGCCACGCCGTAGCCGAGATCGGCGCAATAGGCGACGATATGGACCTGCGGCATGGCCATGGCCACGCAGCAGGAAATGCCGGCGATGGCGAGCAGGACCATCAGCATGTTGGGCGAGAGCCCGAGGGCTGCGGGGCTCGCCGAGCGCGCCAGGCTGACCGTCCCGATCTCGGCAACCGGCGGCTTGCGGCGGAGCAGAAGCGCCAAAGGCACCATGAGCACGATGACGGTGACGGCGATGATGAGATGCGTCGTGCGCCAGCCGACGCTGTCGAGAGTGAACCGCACGATCTGCGGCCAGACGGCGCCGGCGAGATAATTGCCTGAGGCGGCAATGGCCACGGCAATGCCGCGCCGCCGGTCGAACCAGAACGAGACATGGGCAAGGAGGGGTCCGAAGACCGCCGCCGATCCGAGCCCGATCAGTACGCCGTGGACGAGGGCGAAGACGATGATCGAAGGGGCGATGGCCGCGACAGCATAGCCCGCCCCGAGCAGGAAGCTGCCGCCAATGACCGGTATCATGATGCCGAAGCGGTCGGAGATCCGGCCCATCAGCACGCCGCCGCCGGCAAAGCCCAGCATGGCCAGCGTGTAGGGCAGGGCGGCCTCGCCCCGGCCGACCCCGAAATCCGCCTGGACGGCGGGCATGACCACGACGACGGACCACATGCCGACGCCGCCGATCGTGCCGAGAGCCAGGGCCACGGCGAGGCGGATCCAGGCCGCCCGTCCGTCGATGTCGGAGGCGGGAGAGCGGGAACGGTCGTGGGAAAGCTGCTGCACGGGCGCCTGCCTGCCGGAGGAAGCCCGAGGCTAGCATTGGCGTTCTGCACAAAACAGCGGCAGCGGCGCTGGGCATCCGTGCAGCGGCCGCAGGCGCCGTCGGTTCAGACCGCCCGCCGGCCGCCCAGCGCTCCAGCCAGGGCCACCCCGGCCCAGGCGGCGATCATCGCCATGCCGCCGAGGGGTGCCGCCATGGGAAACAGGCCCGTGCCGGCGAAGACGCGCATGGCGATGTCGCCGCTGAACAGCACGGTCCCCGCTGCGAGCCCCCAGGCGGCGATGCGCGAAACCGGATCATGGAGGAGGTTTGCCTTCCGACCGATCGCGACCGCGATGATCGCCGGGGCGTGCAGCGACAGCATGGTCGCTGCCACCGCGAGGCTGGTGCCGGCATAGGCGTGGCTGGCGAGGGCGGCGAACGCCACGCCCGTGGCCCCCATCAGTCCGGCGGCGAGGATCAGGAGGCGTGTGGCTGTCATGGCGTTCCTGCGCGCGGCGGACTGGCCTGCGCGTCCCTCCAGCCGACATGGTGGCCGCTGCCACGCCCGTCAATGCGGCGCCGGGCGTGTCAGCCGAGCGGGGCGGGGATCGACAAGCGCTCGGCGGTCTGGGCGCGGGCCTGGGGACGCTTCGGCGTATGGCCCCGCAACAACCCCAGTTCCGCATCGATCTCCTTGTCGGTCAGCATCCGGTAGCGGCGCAGCAGACCGCGCGGATCGGGCGCCGGTTTTCGCCAGCGGCGGCAGAACGACCCGACGAGGGAGGCGAAGACGTTCTCGTCGAGGGCGACGGCGCGGGCCATGGCCTCGAAGGGCTCGATCCGCCCACGCGCCAGGGCGCTGATCAGCGCCTCCCGCTTGATATCGAGGGTGACGCCGAGCATTTCGACCGCGGGGATGACCTGGTCGGTCGCCGCCAGCAGCGTCAAGGCCTCCGCGAGCGACTTGCTGCCGTCCTTGACCTGCCGGCGCAATTCATCGGCGCTGTCCATGCAGTCCCCGTGCAGGCGAATGCGCCTGACTTTGGCGATAATCGCCTCGGAGGCGAGTTTCTGCGCCTCCCGAACGGCATCGCAGTCCAGCCGCTCGAACAGCGAGGCCTTGAGGTTGTCCGGCACCACCAGCGCAAGGCGCAGTGCCTCCTCAGGTCCGAGTTCCGGCCGGTTGCACAATTGCTGCTGCAGTTGCGGATCGTGGGAGGCGCGCGTCACCATTCGCGACATGGCCTTGGGCGACAGCGTCACGAACCGGTTTTCCGCGAGCGTGCGCACGGTGCGCGCATCCCCCACCTCGGCCAGTGCCTCGGCGGCCTCGCCGCACAGATCCTCGCGGTCCGCCATGATCCGCGTGTCGACGAAACGCCGCTGCTTGCCGAGGTTGAGGATGGTGGCGGGTTCGGGCGTGACATGGCCGAGGGAAATCTCCGCGACCAGTTCCTCGTCCCTGTCGATGGCCGCAAAGGTGCGGGGCATGTCCAGATCGAGGGCGCCGAAGGCACGGGCGAAATAGACGCGCCGGTCGATCGGCATGGGCGGCAGCAGGTGGGCGACGATCCGGTCGAGCCTTTCCTGGGCCTTGGCCGAGGGGCGGGGGCGATCAGGCCCGAACTGGCCGAGGATGCCAGTCACCAGCGCCTGCTGCGCCGCCGGCGGCAGCTGCTCCACCGCGGCGAGAACCTGTTCGACGGGATTTTCAAGGGAGGGAAGCATGGTTATCGATGACCAACCTGAGAGGTAAGAGGATGCCTCCCTTTTCGATAACGTACCGTAAACGGCCGGTCGTCCGCATCGTCGCGGATGACCCGGTATTCCGATGTCGATTCGGCCGGTTTCACGGCCCCTGCTACCCGCCGATGCGTGTGGCCCGGCAGCGCAAGGTGGTCAGCCGGCGGCGTCCCAGCCGCCGGCTCAGGGCTCTCTCGCTGTCCATGCCGGGACGGTGCCCGCCGAGTGCCTGATAATGGTTGCGCGACAGGAGCAGTCCCTGATGCGGGTCGGCCCCGCGGCCAAGGAGAAAGGCCAGTTGCGCCCCCGCCAGCCCGGCCTTCGCCGCCAGGCCGTAATCATCGACGCCCAGGGCGAAGGCGGCCGCCCGCCGATCGGTTTCCTGGCGGCGGGTCACCATTTCCAGAAAGCCGTGAACTTCGCGGATCCAGCCCTCGTCCAGCACCACACCCGGACGGATGAACATCAGCCAGGGCGCCCTGGCCATCCCCGACGCGGCGGCGAGCCGGGCGCCACGATCGACCGGACCGACCAGGAACCGGCACCCTGCGACATCGGCCACCGCCTCGGTCCCATCCTGCGAGCCGCCATCGGCGATCATTGCCTCGATGATGAGTCCGTCCGCTGCTCCCGAGACGAGACAGGCGAGCGTCGGCACCAGGCGCCGTTCGTCGTTGTGGGTGGGAATGATGACGCTGATCACGGGGCAACAATCCTCTTGCAATGCAGTATAATCGTGCCGCACTGCATTCATCCAGCCTTCATCGCAGCGTCATGAAAGCGCCCTTCCGACCGGATGAATGGGGTCGCGGTTGAAATGAAGCCGTGAAAGCGCCTAAAGAAACGCGCCGCAGCAATCGGGCCCGTCCGGTGTCGATGCAGCGCATGACAAGTCCGGGAATGCGACCATGACGCAATGGGTCTTCACCTTCGGCGACGGCAAGGCCGAGGGTCAGTCGAGCATGCGCGACCTCTTGGGGGGCAAGGGCGCCAATCTCGCGGAAATGTCCAATATGGGTCTGCCCGTTCCCCCCGGCTTCACCGTCACCACGGAAGCCTGCATCTGGTATTACGCCAACGGTCGTTCCTATCCGGCGGAACTCCCGGCCCAGGTCGAGGCCGGCCTCGCCCAGATCGGCGCCCTCACCGGCAAGGTCTTCGGTGATCCTGCCAATCCGTTGCTCGTCTCCGTCCGGTCGGGCGCCCGCGCCTCCATGCCGGGCATGATGGACACCATCCTCAACCTCGGCCTCAACGACCTGACCGTTGCCGCCCTCGGCCGCGGCTCGGGCGACGAACGCTTCGCCTATGACAGCTACCGCCGCTTCATCCAGATGTATTCGAACGTCGTCCTCGACGTAGACCACCACAATTTCGAGGACATCCTGGAGATCTACAAGGAGCGCAAGGGCCTGACCCTCGACACCGACCTCACCGCCGAGGACTGGAAGCATCTGGTCGGTGAATACAAGCGGCGTGTCGAGGAGGAGACCGGCAGTCCCTTCCCCCAGGACCCACGCGAGCAGCTCTGGGGCGCCGTGGGCGCCGTCTTCTCGTCCTGGATGAACCAGCGTGCCATCACCTATCGCCGCCTCCATGCGATCCCGGAAAGCTGGGGCACGGCGGTGAATGTCCAGGCCATGGTCTTCGGCAATATGGGCGAGACCTCCGCCACCGGCGTCGCCTTCACCCGCAATCCCTCCACCGGCGCCAAGGAACTCTACGGCGAGTTCCTCATCAATGCCCAGGGCGAGGACGTCGTCGCCGGCATCCGCACGCCGCAGAACATCACCGAGGTCGCGCGGATCGCGGCCGGCTCCGACAAGCCGTCCATGGAGACGGCCCTGCCGGATGTCTACCAGCAGTTCATCGCCGTGGCGGCGACGCTGGAGAAACATTACCGCGACATGCAGGATCTCGAATTCACCGTCGAGCGCGGCAAGCTCTGGATGCTGCAGACCCGCAACGGCAAGAGGACCGCGAAGGCGAGCCTCAGGATTGCCGTCGAACTGGCGAACGAGGGCGTGCTGACGCGTGAGGAAGCGGTCTCGCGCGTGGAGCCCGGCTCCCTTGACCAGTTGCTGCATCCGACCATCGATCCCAAGGCCGAGCGCCGGGTGCTCGCCACCGGCCTGCCGGCCTCGCCCGGTGCCGCCCAGGGTGAGATCGTCTTCAACTCCGACGAGGCCGAGGCGATGAAGGCCGGCGGCCACAAGGTCATCCTCGTGCGTGTCGAGACGAGCCCGGAGGATATCCACGGCATGCATGCGGCCGAGGGCATCCTCACCACCCGCGGCGGCATGACCAGCCATGCGGCCGTTGTCGCCCGCGGCATGGGCAAGCCCTGCGTCTCCGGCGCCGGCACCTTGCGCGTCGACTATGCTGCGCAGACCGTGTCGATCGCCGGCAAGGTGCTGAAGAAGGGCGACGTCATCACCATCGACGGCTCGACCGGCCAGGTCCTGCTCGGTGAGGTGGCCATGCTGCAGCCGGAGCTTTCCGGAGAGTTCGCCACGCTGATGGGCTGGGCAGACGGGTTCCGCCGCCTCAAGGTGCGCACCAATGCCGAGACCCCCGCCGATGCCCGCGCCGCGGTGGAGTTCGGCGCCGAGGGGATCGGTCTCTGCCGCACCGAGCACATGTTCTTCGATGAGGAGCGGATCGTCGCCATGCGCGAGATGATCCTCGCAGACGACGAGAAGGGGCGTCGCGCCGCGCTCGGCAAGCTCTTGCCGATGCAGCGCTCCGACTTTGTCGAGCTGTTCGAGATCATGGCCGGCCTGCCGGTCACGATTCGCCTGCTCGACCCGCCGCTGCACGAGTTCCTGCCCCATACCGACGCCGAGATCGCTGAGGTCGCCGCCGCCATGGGTGCCGATCCGAAGAAACTCAAGGCGCGCGCCGAAGATCTGCAGGAGGTCAACCCGATGCTCGGCTTCCGCGGCTGCCGCCTCGCCGTCGCCTATCCCGAGATCGCCGAGATGCAGGCGCGCGCCATCTTCGAGGCGGCGGTGATTGCCGGACAGAAGAGCGGCAAGCCCGTGGTGCCCGAGGTGATGGTCCCCCTGGTCGCCACCAAGGCCGAACTCGACCTGGTCAAGGCGCGCATCGTGGCCATGGCCGAGGCCGTCATCAAGGAGACGGGCGCCGCCCTCGACTATATCGTCGGCACCATGATCGAACTGCCGCGTGCCGCCCTCCAGGCCGGCAGGATCGCCGAGAGCGCTGAGTTCTTCTCCTTCGGCACCAACGACCTGACGCAGACGACCTTCGGGATTTCCCGCGATGACGCGGCGAGCTTCCTCAATCCCTATCTCGCCAAGGGCATCATCGCGGTCGATCCCTTCGTCTCCCTCGACCAGGACGGCGTTGGCGAGCTCGTCCAGATCGCCGCCGAGCGTGGCCGCAGGACGCGGCCCGACATCAAGCTCGGCATCTGCGGCGAGCATGGTGGCGACCCCGCCTCCATCCACTTCTGCGAGATGGTGGGGCTCGACTACGTCTCCTGTTCGCCCTTCCGCGTGCCCATCGCCCGCCTCGCGGCGGCGCAGGCGGCCCTCGGCAAGGCGGCGGCGGGGCAGGCCTGAGGCCGGGCGGCACCTTCGTCGCGGTTGGCGGGACGCTGCCCTTGTGCGAGGCTGCGCCTGCCGCGCCGCAATACCGCCGAGACCTGATGACTGACGCAACCCGCCCGAACCTGCCGCTGCCCGGCCTGATCTTCGTCGCCGTCATGCTGGTCGCGGGCGCCGTCTTGGCCTTCGTCTTCAAGGCCGAACCGGCCTTGGTCCAGGCCATCCCAGGGCTGATGTGGCTGCTCGGTGTGGCCCTGGTCTTCGATATCGGCGTCAATGTCCTCGCCATGCGGGGCCGGGTCGAAGGGGCTTTGCCGATGGCTTGGCGGCCTGGCGGGTTCGTCGCCGGCGGCCTCGTCCATGTCGCCACGACGGCTCTCCTGGGGTGAGCGCGATGGTTCCCGTCTCGGTCGAGGCCGTGCGGGCCGGCGGCAAGCGTGCGCTGGCCGCGGCCCTCGCTGCCATCGAGACCCATGCGGGCAGCGAGGAACTCGCGCGCTTCCTCGACGAAGCCTGCCGCGCGACCCGCGGCGCGACCCTGGGGCTCACCGGCCCGCCCGGCGTCGGCAAGTCGACCCTGACCAATGCCCTTGTCTCCGGTTGGCGCAGGGCCGGCGACACGGTCGGCGTCATCGCCGTTGATCCCTCCTCGCGCCGCACCGGAGGGGCTCTCCTCGGCGACCGGGCCCGCATCTCCACCGATCCGTCGGACCGCGGCGTCTTCGTGCGTTCCATGGCGGCGCGCGACCGGCTCGGCGGCCTGTCCGACCAGACGGTGGCGGCCATGGTCGTCATGCGCGCCGTCTTCGACCGGGTTCTGGTCGAGAGCGTCGGTATCGGCCAGTCGGAGGCCGACGTGGCCATGGTGGCCGACACTGTCGTGCTCTGCATCCAGCCGGGGTCCGGCGACAGCCTGCAGTTCATGAAGGCCGGCGTCATGGAGCTGCCCGACGTGATCGTTGTCACCAAGGCAGACATGGGTGCGCCGGCGCAGCGCGCCAAGGCGGATGTCGAGGGAGCCCTGACCCTTGCGGCGCGTGAGGCCGGCGCCTGGAACGCACCGGTGGTTCTGGTCTCCGCGGCGACCGGGGAGGGCCTCGATGCCCTTGCGTCGGCACTCGCCGCCCATCGCACCTGGCAGCACGCCGGGCGCCTGGCGGCCCGCCGCGCCGCCCAGGAACGGCTCTGGGTCGAGGAGGCGCTGCGGACGCGTTTCGGCACCGCCGGTCTCGCCCTCGTCGCCCGTGAAGCGGCGCCCCACGCCTCCGGCCCCTTCGGTCGCGAGCATTGGCTCGCCGGCCGCCTGAAGGCGCGTCTCGCCTGAATCGGCGCGCCATTAACCCGCTCTCAACGTTACCTGGGCGATAAGGTTAGCGGTCGATGACCGTGCTGTGCGGTTGCGGCCTGTTCGGGTGGCGTGTGCTCGTCGGCATCCGCCTTGTGGCGTTCGTGTTGCGTTTGCGTGGAGTGCGTGCCTATGCGTGCGTTGCGTTGGCCTTCGTCGCCCTCGATCAAGGCGGCCGTGCTGGTTCCGGGCATGGCGGCGTCCTTTCTCCTGCTCTCCTCCCAGCCCGTCGCCTATCAGGATCTCGTCAGCCACATGGCGCTCCGCGCCGGCGTCGACCAGACCTGGCGTCGTCATGTCGCCAGTCTCGTGCGTCCCTCGACGACCGTCGCCGGCTTCGTCTTCAGCCGCCCGATCCTCCGCGAGCCTGAAGCGCCGCGCCTCGTCATGGCCAGCCTGCCCATGGCGCCGACGGACGATCTGCGCCGCGCCGGGCCGCGTCCTGGGCCTGCGCTCGGGGCCGGCATGGACCGTGCCGTCATCTATCCCATGCCCAACCGCGAGGCGAAGGGTGACCTTTTGCTCGCGCGCCCGAAGCTGCGGCTGAGCATCGGATCGCTTCAGAACGATCCCTCCATCCTCGCACCCCCGGCCGACCTTTCGGAAACCGCCCGCTTCACGCCCGTCCTCCCGGGCGAGGGCTCGGACACCGAACATTCGCCGCTCGCCATCGGCGGCCTGCAACTGGCGGCTGTCGCGCCGTCCATCACCCTCGACGACCGTGCCCCGGCCGCGCGGTTCGGACTGACGGGGCCGCCCGTGGACCTGGTGGAGGAGGAGGTGCTCGAGGGTCGCCGCTTCGCCGCCACCCTCGACGAGGACAAGGCCGGCATCGCCATTGGCGGGGAGGGGCCGATCGCCCGTGCTGGCGCCGGTTTCGGTGCGCCCTCCATGCCGCTCGAAAGCGCGCCCTTCCGCGTCACCGCAACCCACGACGCCGTGCCGGGTTTCGATCCCGTCCTCGGGCCCTTCGCCACCGACACCCGCGGCGACCGCCCGGATTCGCTGCTCGCCCGCCTGCTCGCGCAGCCGATCGCACCGCACCGCGACGCGCCCATCGAGGAGCGCGTCCCGACGCGCGGCGGATCCGTCACCCATCCCGCCCTTGCCCTCGCGCTGACGGGCTCCGCCCATGCCCGCGCCGAGCGCTGCCTGGCCGAAGCGATCTACTGGGAGGCGCGGTCGGAACCCGAGCGGGGCCAGATGGCGGTCGCCCAGGTGGTTCTGAACCGCGCTGTCTCCGGCTTCTATCCCCGCGACGTCTGCGGCGTCGTCTACCAGAACGCCCATCGCTATCTCGCCTGCCAGTTCACCTTCGCCTGCGAAGGCCGCCGCAGCCTGGTACCGACCGAGGCGGGTCCCTGGACCCGTGCCACCACCATCGCCCGGGACATGATGGCCGGGCGCATCTGGCTGCCCGACGTCGGTCACGCCACCCATTACCACGCCACCTATGTGCGGCCCTGGTGGGCGCGTTCGATGAACCGGCTTCAGCAGATCGGGGTCCATGTCTTCTATCGGCCGCGCAACTGGGGATCGGGGCCGCAGGCGCAACTGGCCCGGACAGCACCCGGCGAAAGTTGACCCGGCGTCCGTCCTGGACCGGCCTCCACCGATACCCGCGTCATCGGGAAATGGTATGGGAGCCATCACGGCTTTTGGCTACCGTCGGCACCACGCCGGCTCTAGAGTGCCGGACGTGTACCTGCACGATGCAGGGCCGGAGCTCCCCCGATGACCGCAACGACTACACCCCATCAATCGGATAGCTGGCGGACGCCCTTCGTCATCATCCTCTGTGGTTGTCTGATCGGCTTGCTCTCCTTCGGGCCGCGGTCCGTCGTCGGCATGTTCCTCATGCCGGTCTCCACCGAGAACGGCTGGACGCGCGACATCCTCTCGCTGACCATCGCCATCCAGAACCTGATGTGGGGCGTCGGCCAGCCCTTTGCAGGCGCCATTGCCGACCGCTTCGGCACGCTCAGGGTCTTCTGGGCCGGTGCGATCATGTACGGGCTTGGCCTTGCCTGCATGGTTTTGCCCTTGCCGCCGCTCGCCATGCATGTCCTGTCGGGCACGCTCGTCGGCCTCGGCCTTGCCGGCGTGTCCTTCAATCTCGTGCTCGCCTGTTTCGCCAAGCTGCTTCCCGAAAGCCGCCGCGCCTCCGCCATGGGCATGGGGACGGCCGCCTCCTCCTTCGGCCAGTTCGTCTTTGCGCCGCTGACGCCCTTCCTCATGGATCTCGTCGGCTGGAAGGCGGCGCTGCTCATCTTCTCCTGCGTGCCGGTGCTGATCATACCCTTGGCCTTCGCGCTGGCGACCCGCCCTTCATCGGGCGTCGGCCAGGGCACGGGCGCCGAGATGAGCATCGCCGCGACGCTGAAACAGGCCTTCGCCCATCCGAGCTATGTCTATCTCGTCATCGGCTTCTTCACCTGCGGCTTCCAGCTCGCCTTCATCACCACGCATTACCCGACCTATCTGAAGGACCTGAACATCGAGGCCTGGGTCGCGGGGGTCGCCCTGGCGCTGATCGGCCTGTTCAACATCGTCGGTTCGCTCGGCGCCGGCTGGCTGTCCGCGCGCATGTCGAAGCGCTGGCTGCTGGTCTGGATCTATTTTTCGCGCGGCGCGGCGGTGATCCTGCTCTTCGTCTTCCCGCCGAGCACGGCGCTCGCCCTCGTCTTCGCCGCGCTGATGGGCCTTCTCTGGCTCTCCACCGTGCCGCCGACCTCCGGGCTCGTCGCGCTGATGTTCGGCACCCGCTACATGGCGATGCTCTACGGCTTCGTCTTCTTCTCCCATCAGGTCGGCGGCTTCCTCGGCGCCTGGCTCGGCGGCGTCATGTACGAGCGCACCGGCTCCTACGAGGTCATGTGGTACCTGAGCATCCTGTTCTGCATCGGCTCGGGCCTGATCAACATCCCGATCAAGGAACGTCCGGTGGCGCAGCCGGCGCCCGTTCCTGCGGAATAGGGCCGTCGCGCGCCGGTCGAAACCGGACCCTACCGCGCGACGAGCACTTCGCGGCAGGCCTCCGGCAGTCCCGACAGGGTCACCGGCGGCGGCGGGCGCCAGTCGGGGTTCGGGCGCGGGTTCAGCACCGCGTCGGTAAACCACCAGTCGAGGTCGGCCCCGCAACCGTCATGGGGTGGTGGCGGGTCCTGCGGCCGGCAGCCGGGGCTGCCCGTCGGGCAGCGGATCCGGATGTGCATGTGGAAATTGTGGCCGGGCACCGGCCGGACCCGTGACAGCCAGGAGCGGTCGGTTCCCGCCTCGCGGCACAGTGCCTTCTTGATGGCGGCATTGACCAGCACCCGTTCCACCACCGGGTCCTGGGCGGCGGCCTTGATCACGTTGAGATGGTCGGCCGTCCAGACCGCCGGATCGATGTCGCGCCGGTCGGCGCGCACCATGTTCACCGCCGAGGTCATCTCGCGCTCCTCGGTGGTCAGCCGCCGCCGTGGCATGGGCGTCAGCCAGATGTCGGCGTCGAGGCCGATCTGATGCGAGGCATGACCGGTCAGCATCGGGCCTCCGCGGGGCTGCGATATGTCGCCGACGAGGATACCCGGCCAGCGCGACACCTGTGGCACTTTGCGGGCGAAACGCTCGAGGAAGGTCATCATGTCCGGGTGTCCCCACATCCGGTTGCGTGACAGCCGCATCACCTGCCAGGTCTCGCCATTGACGGGCAGCGCGACGGCGCCGGCGACGCAGCCGCGCGAATAGAAGCCGAAGGCGCGTGCCTGCATCGGCGCACCGGTCGTCGCGCGGCCGAAGAGTTCCTTCGCGGGCAGGTTCGGATCGTTGGGATTGGCCAGCGGCGGCAAAGGCCGCGGATTGACGGTGCCTGGCGTCTGCGCACCGGCGCCGGCAATGCCGGCAATCAGCAGTGCGGTGATGAGAAGGGGGCGGGTCATGGTCTGGTCCCGTGAATCGTCGGCCCTCACCCTAGTCACGATGCCATTAACCATTCCTGTGCGCCGCGGTGGTCCTTTGCCGCAGGTCGGCCCGGTCTGCGGAAAAGGAACCGGTCTGCCGAAGAGGAATGCACGTAACCGCGCCAGCCCGCCTTAAGGTTGACGCCGTCGCCCCTCTTTACATGCCGCCGCACTTTGGGAATCAGTGGAAAGCGGCCCGTCAGGGAAGCTCTGTTGGTCTCGCGTCGGAGGGGAAATCCATGCGTGCATTCCATGGCCTGGCCGCTCTTTTCGTCGGCCTTTTCCTGTGGACGACCGGGGCCTCCGCTTCCATTGTCGTTCGGGTCGACAAGACGACCCAGACCATGCGCGTCATCGTCGACGGCGAGCATCGCCACACCTGGGCGGTCTCGACGGGACGCGCCGGCTACAACACGCCCAACGGCTCCTACCGGCCGCAGCGCCTCGAGCGCCGCTGGCATTCGCGCAAATATGGCATGGCCCCCATGCCCTATTCCATTAGGAGCTACAATCCTATTGTGTCCCCTCTTGAGGTAAAACGGCATTATTTGCCCGCCATCGGGGCGAAATAGAGAACAGTCGTTGGCAAGTGGGCACCCTAGCACGCTATACAGCACTGTTCCCACGTATCGACCATCACTTTGAAATCGCTTGCATAGCGCCGAAAATACGCGTTCCCTAGCGTAGCCGCCCGGGAACAGGGAACGCTGCGATGGCATACAGAATCGCCGGTCCCGTTCGATTACCTCCGTCGCTGACCACGACAGTTGGACCCCGGGCGACAGACACCAACCTGTCGTACCCCTACATTGTCGAGACATGTTCGCAGAGCCCACACTTGGAGGCGCTGCAGTTCATTCACCGCTATGCCCAGAACCAACTCAGCGCGAAAACGCTGTTGACGCGATGCGAACAGCTACTCGCCTGGCTGCGGTTCAAAGACGCCCAGGCGGCTGAACAGCCTGGTCGATTGATTCTGAAATACAGGCGTTCGCTGGACGAGGCCCTTTCAGTCCGTACGAGCCGCCCCCTCGCACGTGCGACTATCATTGGCCGGGTCGACGTCGCCCTTCACTTCGAACGATGGCTAAGCGCGCCTCTTCCCCGCCCCGAGCCCTTCAGCATACCCCTGCCTCGGTCGTCGAGACCCCGAGGTCAGCATCGACAGAAAGTCATTCCGTTCTCTCGCGAAGAGATGACATCCGTACTCAAGTATCTGGAGAACGATCGGGGCAACAGTCGCGACCCGGTTGTCAAACGCAATTGGCTGATCACATTGATGGGCTTCGTTACGGGGGCAAGGTTGGACGAGATCCTAAGTCTGCAGTTTCGGCAGGTAGTGGGATGGGCGCCCGACGGGGACGGCGCAGCGCTGGTCTTGACAAGAGCCAAGGGACGCAGAACGGACGCGACGGGTCGAACAATCTTCATTCCTGCGTACCTTAAAGAAAAGTTGATTTCATACACAAACGGCGAGCGACAGAAGATTGTTCAAGCGGCTCGTGGCAGTGTGCCGGGATACAGAGAGCCGAACGCCCTGTTCCTTAACGGCTTCAACGCGAAGAAGCATTCGATAGGGAAGGCGTTCCAGCAGCGACGGGCGTGCGAAATGATAGCGGTGGCTCAGATGGCGTGCGGGCATACACGATCAATAGTCCGTTTCAATTCTCGAACCGGTGAGGCCATTACTGTAGACGTTTCGAAGCACACATTTCATCACACGAGACATACATACGTGATGATGGCTTACCGACACTATAAGTCGTGCGGCTTGGCATCGGATCAGATCTGGCGCGCCATTGCTGACAATCTTGGTCATGGAAGCGTATCTACGACAAAAGAGATTTATGGATCCGCAATAGCGGAGGACGAAGTGAGATTGAGGGGCGCGCAGTTCGAGGCCATTGAAGGTATTTTGTCGGGGAGCCAATAAAGTGGGCCTATCAGCTTCAAGTCTGCTGAGCGAACTTGGCCTGGCAGAAAAGGGTCAGACCGGCCTTTACCTCGGTAGGGCTCTCTCACTTCCATCTTCGGATTCTCGTTTCCTGCCTGCCAAGATGCGAATCGGGGTATTCGCATTCCTCCGGTATGTGGCGCTCCAGGACTTCGCATCGCGGGATGCGTCGTTTCTTGGAGACGAATTAGTGGGGCTTTACGACGAATCAATCAGAGCTGTTCGTCTTAGCCAAACGACGCTCGACCATAGACGGAATTCGTGCGTTGCCATCGTTAATCTAGCTCAAAACTTAGCAAGGGCGGATGGTTACGATGTTGGACCTATTGGCATGCGTCGTCCGTTGCATGACCCCCGGAGTGGGGCAGTGGCCACCACTCTTCAGCGTTTGGCAACGCGCGGCGAGTTTGGGCAATATCTAACGCGCGCGCTCGAAGCAAAATGCAGCAATGGAGAATGCCAATTCCCAGTGCTTGATATTCCCCTGATAAGGGTCTTTGTTAAATATCTCGAAGAGACTGATCCTGAAAGTCTTCTCGAAAATGCTGACCAGCTCAGTTCGATTATGGTCAAGGAGTTTAAGGACAAGCTGGAAAAGTTGGGGCGCGAAGCGCAGTATCGGCGGAAGTGCGTCCGATTGGCCGACCGGCTGATGGTTGGCGCGATGCAGCTTGCCGTATATGACGGCAAAACCGTCGGGACCCGGTTTTCGATCCCATATTCCGATGATCGCCCTAAAGCTGAACCCCAGGCCGCGCGGAATGGCCGCAGGATCGATAAGATCGAACAGCTTGGTCCGCTGCAGGAGCAGATCGCAGCCGCTTTCCGTTCCGATGCCGCCCGTTTGGTGCCAGGGTCCATCCATGCCGCACTCACAAATATCCAGCCTTTGCTCCGGTATTTGGAAGCACACCCCGACATCACAGGCCTGAACGATCTCAGTAGATCGCATTTAGCGGCAATTGCTGAAAGTATCAGTGCAGGGGATGGACAGAAAGCCACTAAGCGCGGAGTATGGTCAACCATTAAGCGCACGTTGACTCTCGTCGAGGATTTAGCGGCCCAGGGCCCTGTGTTGAAGTCCAAGATTCCGTGGCCGCCGGAACGGTGGACATCGGGAAGGAATCAGAGGGGTAACGCGGATCAGGGCCTGACACCGGTGGAGGCGGCAGACCTTGAGCGTTTGGCAAGAGCAGAGATTAATGAGGTTATTTCCCGGCGCGAACATAGAGGACAACTCTTCCCGGGCCCGTTTGTGGAGGATCTGCAGGCATTTGAGCTCCTCTTAGCGTTTCGGACGGGGTTTAACCCAAGCACTCTTCGCACTCTGAAGATCTCGGATATCCGCGAAACTGAAGACAATGTGGAAGTCTACGGTACTAAGCTACGCTCCATCAGGCAGCCGTTCGCTGCATTTGCCAAGAGCGAAAGTCCATTTTCGGGGCCTTGGCTTCTGAAGAAGATTGAGTTTGTCACTTCCCTGGCACGAGAACGGGCCCTCCCTCAGGACAAGGATAGTCTTTTCTTGTTTGAAAGGACGATGGGGGCCGGTCAGGGGCGTGTGCGTCCGTTCGACCCACAGAAGAATGGCGCCGAAAATCGCATGCTTGCGGACTTCGGGAGACGAGCCGGCATAGAGGGCCTCACTTTGCGGACTATGCGGGCCAGCTTCTCTAATCTCGCGTTTGCTGTTTCTGGAGACGATGTCCCAACCGTGCAGCGCGTTATGGGCCATCGTGGTTCGGGCACAACGGAAGATTATAGCCGGGACCATACAAAAGGTCCGAGGCAGGAGATGCTCGGCGAAGCGATGGAGCGAAGGCTCCGCGATGCGCGGACCGACATGCGAAGAGACTCGCGGGATCGACCAATGGCAACCCTCTCGGGGGCAACCCCTGGGTTCGCGTGTCTCGATCCGTACCGGCCACCAGAAGATCTTTTGCAGCTACCGGGCATGTGTGCGGCCTACGGATCCTGTCCGACTTGTCCGCAGGCTTGCGTCGACGTTTCGCTCCCGTCGTCTGCCTGTGATCTTGTTTTGTTGTCGGATGCGATCAGGACTTGGATAGGTCGCCAGGACGCCGATCCCCGACGGGTTATTTTTTGGCGTCAGCAGCTCGACGCCCTCGAAAGTGTCTGGCTGCCGCGTTTTCACATTGAGGTGCTCGCTGCGGCGTCGAGGATCCGGACGGTTCGAAAACCCCTTGATGCGGACTTTCTTCATGACTAACCGAACCGCACTAACCCAATTTCAGAACTGGACGATCGATGAGTTGCAAAACGCCCGCTTGCCCGGAGGCAGTCGGTGGAACGGGTTGCGGTGGAGTTTTCCGCAGGAGACGCCGGGGCTGGCAAATGCCTCATACCGCATCGACTGGCGGGCGCCGATAGGCAACGGTTCGTTACTGACAGACCCAGCAAACGTTGACCTTCTCGATAGCTGCCGGCGGATCATTTGGTGCTGGCTAGCTTCGCCGCCGTCGAAGAGCGCGCCCAAATACAATTCTATCAAAAACATCCACAATAAATTGTTCTTCTTTGTCAGGTGGATGAATATAAATGGCTACCGCGACTTTTCCTGCGTCACCCCTGAGATTATCGCGCTGTACAGACGGTCGCTGACAGAGTGGATGGCCGAAGGATCAGACGCGCAAGAAGAGACGAAGAATTGCAAGGAATGGAATTATAAGCACGATCGGCGCCCAAGGACGAGAGGGGGTATCGTTAGCTACCTATCCATTATCAGTGTAATCCATCACGCAAGACAAGCGCTCGAGGGGGTGGGACTGCCAGCCCCCGCGGAAGAAGATCCGTTTGGAGGTATAACACCGATCACATTCGCGGAGCGGATGGCGCTTGTCGCCCCTGGATCGGTGCGCGAACTTCCCGACCCTATTTTTGCGAGGGTAGTCAATCACGCGTACTCGCTCGTTAGCTCGAAGGCCGCTTGTAGGACGGTCGAGCTGTTGAACCTCGTTGTCGAGAGGCGGGACCCCGAGGGTTTGTCCGACTACGACGAACTTCTGGAAGAGGCAGGCTGGCGGGAGTTTCTCCACGGCGAGGGCGCAAGCTTGGATGCTGGTCTGGCCAAGGCCTTCCGGGGTCATGTCAGCAGGCTCGTTGCTGCCGCGGCCGTCGTCATTCACGCGCTTATCGCGATTAGGCCATCGGAGCTCGCCGGGCTTCGCTACTCATCTGAAGTGGATCATCCTGAAGGTTGCAGTCCGATTGAGCTGGGCTGTGTCACAACGTCTCTGACCAGTGACGGCATGTTCGAAATTTTCAGGCTACACGGACGCATCTATAAGAACAGGGATGTTCCTGAACCCGCTGAATGGGTTTTCGGATTGCGGCCAGTGGGCACTAGTTATTATCCGCCGCCGGTCGAGGCCGTCGCGCTGATTGCTCAACTGTTTCATAGCTGGCGCGTCATTCACTTTAAGGACGAGTTGTTCGTCCACATCGACAGAATGTGGGACTTAACGGGGGTCTATTCTGACCTGCTGAGGGATCACCAGGCTAACTTGGTCCAGGAGGCGCTTGGCACCGATCTGAGCCTGGGACAAGTGGTGACCCCCCAGGTGTGGCGCAAGTCATTTTCCAGGTACATGTTCCGGATGAATCCGGAACTGCTACCCGCCTTAAGCAATCACCTCCAGCATTTGTCCATGGCAACGACGGAAAGAGCTTACATAAAACCCAACCCCGGCACGTTGGATCAATGGACCAATGTGGCTATCGAACAGGCAGGCTCATTCATCGCTGATGTTATTTCCGGGGAGCTCCGCGTGGCAGGACCCGTCGAACAGGCATTGTCTAGGCTCGCAGCATCAATCCGGCCACGCCTCAGTAATCTGGACGAGGCGAGCAAGCGGTCGTACTGCGCGGAGATGGCGAAGCGGACCAGCCTCAGCCTGTTCGAGTCGCATTTCGGCTTCTGCGTATTTCGGACCGATGGTGCGAGCTGCGTCCTAGCCCACGAAGCACGGATCACCCCCGCTTTTGGACGAAGAACACCAGACCTCTGCAGGTCGTGCAAGAACTTCGCTGTTGCACCCCATCACCTTCCATTCTGGGAACGGAGGAAGAGCGAGCTTATCGACGCGAAGGAAGGGCGCCTTCCCAATGATCATCTCAGATACGTCCTGTCTCGACGGATCGAGGCATGCGATCTTGTGCTAAGCTGGTTCAACGGAGCTGACGATGATCAGGAAAAAAAAGCCGGCGTCACGAGAGCGCGCTGAAATGATATTCATGACGGCGCTCAACCGCTTGGTGCAGAGGCGCATTAAAGAGGGAAATCAGGTCAAGATCGATATGACATCGCTTGCGGAGGAAGCAGGCTACGCTCGGAGTTACCTGTACAAGTTTCCGATTGAATCGGTTATTGCCAGACTTCGTGAGATTCAATCGTCCGACGGTCTCCCCAAAAAGCCATCCTCTACCAGTGACGTGCTTCGAAAACTCAGGGATGAGCGCGACCAGATGAGGAAAGAGCGGGATATTGCAGTGGAGACCTCCCGCCGCTTGATGCTTGACTTGATGGAGCTGAAGGGAGGATTGTGAGCACCGGTGAAGGGATCAACGCGAGTGCCGCAGTGAGCCGCCCCGGTTTTGCCGGATGCTTCAACTTCCAAGTAGGATGGAGCCATTCGTCTGCTGCAGGTTTCGTGGACCCCGAGAATGGGTGTTTCATGAAGCCGGAGGTGGGAGTTGCAACGACGAAAGTTTTCGCGGGGGTTCAAAGTTGAGGCGGTTCGGCTGATCAAGGAGCGGGGTGTATCGGTCGCTCAGGCAGCGCGCGATCTCGACGTGCAGGAGAACGTGCTGCGCAAGTGGGTGCGGGAGCTGGCGTCCGATCCCTGCCAGGCCTTTCCGGGTCATGGTCAGATCAAGCCGGAGCAGCTCGAGATCGAGAAACCGTGGCGGGAGGTCGCTAATCTCAAGGCGGAGCGTGACATCCCAACAATGGCCGTAGCCTACTTCGCGAACGACGTGGCATGAGGTCCGCGTTCATTGCGAAGCACCGGGGGATCTGGCCGGCGGCATGGCTTTGCGAAGCGCTGGATGTGTCGCGGTCGGGCTTCCAACCCTCGCTAAGCCGGAAGCCCAGCCAGCGCAGCCTTGGAGGATGAGGAGATCGGCGCCAAGGTACGGGCGAGCTTCATCGGCTCAGCGCGCACCTTTGGCGCAAGACGCGTCTGGCGGGACGTGCTGGCGGAAGGGATTGACTGCAGGTTTAACCGCATTGAGCATCGTGATAGCCCGTTGCTCCATGGCTTGGGCGTCACGAAGCCATTCGTTCAGTCGGAAACAGGCGGTGGAGGACATTGACGAGTTCTCCCGGATATGCGTCAAGCGTGACTTCCCAAAAATGTTGATGCAGATCCGCTCTCAATCCGCCAAGAAGCCTAGTGGTGTCGGAAGCCGCGGCTACCAATCGAGAATGCGCGATGCCGTTCTTCAAAGGGGATTTTACCGCCGAGCAATTGGAGGCTATGCGCAAGGCCGCCGCCGAATGCTCAGCCGCCGCTGGCGTTAGCGGGCAGATCCATAAGGAAACAGATATTGCCCTCGCCATCCTCGCCGCGGCCGTAGCCGGCCGCCTCACGCACGACGAGATGGTTGCTGCCGGATTGGCGGCCCTTCGTGGTAACGCACTCAATTGAGGCTCCGCGGGTGTTCTAATCCAGCCTGAGATCATTCTCCCTCGACGCCAATGCGATCAACGATATCAACTCCTGGATCTGGCGTTTCGTCGTTGGATCGAGTTCGTCCCGATCGCAGGAGTTTGCGATCTGCATGACGGCAGCAATCTTTCTCTCCAGCGCCTCATCGGCTCGCTGGTCTGGGATGCGGTTGTCGTCCGTGCTCTGATCAAAGTGGTGCTGCATCCGGGAGGGCTCCAAGCCTGGCAGATTGATGAGCATCCCTCGAAGCCGTTACCAATGGGTTCGCGGGCAAAAGGTCGATCGCCGTATCCACATTTTTGCATCGTGAATCACAGTTGCGCTATAGATCGGCAGCTGACAGGTGATTTTTGGGGACAGAACGCCATGACCGATCCAGGCCCCCTGTCGTTGGACGACATCCAGTTCGTCGACAGCCATTGGAGTGTTCTGGTTGCCGAAGACAATGAAGGGTGTCGCCGCGACCTGCGCCGCGCGCTCGCGGACTACCGCTTTCCGACCGATGTGGTCGAGGTTTCAACCGCTTCCCAGCTCATCGCCGAACTGGGTTCTAACCGGTACGACATCGCTTTTGTGGACATTGCGCTGGGCACATCATCCGGCCTCGAAGCGGTGGCGCAGGCCCGCGAATGCGGCATGCGAACCTTTGTGGTCGTCGTGTCGGGTAGCCAGACGGCAGTGGATCGAGCTGAGGCCAAGGCGCTCGGCGCTTACGAGTTCATAGGCAAGCCTCTGCAGACCTCTGATGTTCACCGCGTGCTGGACGCGTTTCAGAGGATCAGCAGCCCGTCGACGGCGCTGCTCATCGACGACAGCGGGACCGCGCGAAGATTGATGACGCGGATTTTCGAGCGGTCGATGTTCCGCGTGCTGGTCGACGAAGCTCCTGACGGTATAAGCGGTATCGAGAAATTCGCCCGCTCGCCCTCTGACTTCGTGTTCATCGATCTCAACATGGGGATCCTCGACGGTTTGTCGACGGCCCGAATTTTCCGGGCCTTCAGCAGCAAGGTGAAGATCGTGCTGGTATCCGGCGACACAGCCGCCTTGGCGGAGCTGTCCGGGGTACGCACACTCCAGAAGCCTTTCGGACCCCGGGAACTCGACGTGTTGCTCCATGATCTTTACGGTCTGGAGCACCCCTCGCTTGCAGAGTGAGGAAACACGCGCCCTCGGTTTCCCATGCCCAATGCTGCGCTCCCCATCGTTCTGAACATCCTGGTAGCCGGCATGTTCACGGCCAGCTTCCTGATGATCGCACAGCTCAATCCCGACTTTCGCCGCGTGCGGTGGCTGGCCTTGAGCTACGCGGTGGGCATGTTCACCCCGCTGGCCGAGCTGGTGCTGCCACTCGCGGCCGACCCCACCGCATTCATGATCTTGAGCTACGGCAGCTTCCTGCTCGCCCTTGTGCTGGTCGGCCCCGCGCTGTCGATCTTCTACAAGAAGGAGCCATGGTGGCGCGCGGCGGGACTGGTCGTGGTTGTTGGATTTGTCGCACGCCTCGCGATCTGGGGCGGCAGGCGCGACGACTTGATCTATGAGTTCATCTATCAGACTCCCTTTGCCATTGCGGCAGCAGTTTGTGCCGCTACGGTCATTCACCATGGCCGTCGCACCGCCCTGGACGTCACGCTGGCCATCATCTTCTCTGTCATCGCCGGACATTTCCTGCTCAAACCGTTCGCGGCCTCATATCTCGGCTCGGGGCTGACCGCGGGCGACTACCTGAGCAGCCGCTATGCGATGCTTTCCCAATCGGCGACGGGGGCTCTGCTGATCGCGGTAGGCCTGACCCTGCTGATAAATGTCTTGCAGACCGTCGTTTCGCAGAATCGCGACGCAGCATTCCGGGATTCACTCACGGGACTTCCCAATCGCCGCTCCTTGCACCAGGAGTTTGAGGCGAAGAAAAAGAGATGGCGCGACGAGCATCCATTGGCCCTTGCGATTGTCGATATCGACCACTTCAAGACAGTCAATGATCAGTGGGGCCATGACGCGGGCGACCGGACAATCCAGGCTGTCTCGCGGGCACTGGAGGGCGCCCGGCCAAGGAACGGCTTTGTCTCGCGAGTGGGCGGTGAGGAGTTCGTCGTCCTTCTTCCTGCATGCCATCCCACCGTTGCTGCCGTGTGCTGCGAATCCCTGCGGCTCGCGATCGAGGCCGCCGATTGTGGCCTCGGCCGCCCGGTCACCGGCAGCATTGGATGGACGATGGTAACGGAGGCAGAGGATCTGAATGATGCTCTCCGTCGCGCCGATCGCGGCCTATATCGCGCCAAACTTGCCGGTCGCAATCGCGTTGAGGCGGAGCCCATTTCGCTGGTCCGTGATACGCGACCCGGGCTCCGAGTCGTTCCCCTCCAGACGCTACACATGAATGAAGCCGATCGCGGTCGAGATCTATGACAGTTTCCATGTCTCGTTTTTGACGCGAGAGGTCATGGCCGCGAGCTTTTCCAGGGAGGTCACTGCGTCCGCCGCCTGGACAGCTTGGTACGTCACCCCTACAGCAGTTTCTGCTCGACGGACGAGTGTGCAGGCCCTGACGACGCCACCCCGTGGACCCGTGAAAAGCATCAGAAACTGATCGGGAACGATCTCCGGATCGACTGTGATCAACATCCCGGATTCGGAAATGTCCACGACGGCGCAAGGACCCAGCAGGGCATGATCGAGGCTCATGATGTAGCCGGGATAGCCCAGTTTCCTGCGCTGTGATCTGCGCTTTTGACTCGTCATTCACTCCAGCTTTCGGCCTCCTGACTCTTCCATCGGCAACCATATCACCAACGCGGGTTGGCCGCAAGTGACAGAGGTGACGCAGCGTCACTGCCGCAGTCCACTTTGCCACGGCCAGCTTCAACAAGCGAGGCGGACATGTCTGCGGGCAACCTCACGGGCGAGGCCTCCCAATTCCGCCAGGGGCTTGGACGTTCCTCCCCGGCGTTAGCGCCGATGGAAATTGAGGGCCTCCGTTGGCTTCAATCCTGCCGAAGACTGGCAAGGATTTCCTGAAGGCGGCGCTTCACCTGCTCGGGCGCGTCGACCGCGTCGGCCAGCGACAAACACAGCTCGCAGGTATCCTGAGCCACACTCCGCAGCTTGCTCACCATTTGAAATTTCAGATTCGGATCGAGCTCAGCCGCGGCAGTGGTTTGGGCCGCGCGGGCAGCGGCATGCATCAGGCCGTCGAGATCCTTCCACAGTTTCTCCGCGTTCGTTACTCCCTCTTCGGAGTTGAGGCGAGGGAAGGGGATCAGCTTGAACTCATCGGCCATGGGGCGTCTCACATCATAGAGATGTGTTTCCTACGTTACAGAGCGCGAGAGTTCCAGCCAAGCAGACTTTGGCCACTGAATCTCTAGGACCTTGCGCGTCGTCTGAAGCAAATCCAATGGAGTGCAAACTGCTTGCCCTGTGCGTTAGGCGCTTGAAGAGCCACGCCCTTAGTTTCCCGCTACGGAGCGCGCTCCGCCGGTCCGAAAGGTCTGGGAGACCACGGGCTCACCGCGCCTGTTGATCCTCGCCTGGTACAGGATGGGGTTCGATATCCCTCTGGAAGGCACCGGTTCCCGGCTTACGGTGTTCATCGACTATCGTCTGCCCGAGACCATGGGTCTGGCGACGATTTCCCGCGCGCTTGGGCCAGCCTGCACGAGATGGTGCCTTAATCGCATCGTTACGGACGCCGGAAGCGTCTCGCGGGCCGTCGCCGGTTGAGCCAGCGCAAGTCAACGGTCGGTTTCCTGATGCAATTTGTTACCCGGCGGAAATATCTGAGAGACCTCGGTACGCCAACGTGCCGTCAATCCGGCGAATGCGAGGGCGTGATGATTGGAAATCTGAAAGCTGGAGTGGACCGTCGTTCGTTTCTGGCCGGCGCATCGGCGTTGGCGCTGACGGGAGCGCGTGCCAGTCAAGCGCAGGCTC
>NZ_JALHMP010000017.1 GCF_022843985.1 Phreatobacter sp.
CTCCCACTCGAAATCCGTCAGGTCGTAGCGGCCCATCGTGAAGCTCCCAAAAAGGAGCTTGAATCACGAATGTCCATGTGAGGGAATCCGATGTGGCCGTTTATGGGTTTACGGCCTAGTGGTCAGGGTCAAAGCATTCATTCGAGTATCGATGAACTGAAGTCGCCGGCATTTTCGACAACCCCAAGATATTGGGTTAATTCAAAAAATGTTAGGGGCATAGACCGTGGCTACGCAATCGACTTTAATGATATCTGCAATACAAATAATGCACGTTCATTGATATCGGCAATTATTCCGCGTGTTGCTGCTGGCAATAAGTTGCCGATCCTCGATGGCGCGAGTGCGATTGAATCCGCTCAATTGATTGGTAATTTAAATTCGATCGTATGTGATTATTTTGCGCGAAACAAAATACAAAGCCGGAATCTGAATAAGTACATACTTGAGCAACTTCCAATCATCCCGCCAGCAGCATATGTGCGAGCTTTTGGTCCAAAGCATGCCAGTGTGATCGTTGAAGAGACCGTGCTTGAGCTGACCTACACCGCTCATGACATGGCACCCTTCGCCCGTGACATGGGCTATGTGGACGACGCCGGCCAGGTGAAGCCGCCATTCATCTGGGATGAAGAGCGCCGCCTGAAACTGCGCGCGAAGCTCGATGCCGTGTTCTTCCATCTCTACGGCATCACCGACCGCGAGGACGTGCGCTACATCTATTCGACCTTTCCGATCGTGGAGCGCCAGGAGGCAGAGGCCTATGGCGGCCGATACCGGTCCCGCGATCTATGCCTCGCCTACATGAGCGCGCTCGCCGCCGGACAACCAGACGCGGAGGTGCAGCTATGACACTCGCAGCTTCCGTGAGCCGAAAGAATTTGACAAAAGACCTTAAAAGGCATACCGTATAAGGTAAGGATGAAGAATGACGGGGCCGCAAAAGGTTTTACAAGCAGCGTTCTTTGTGAGCGAAACCGGCAAGCGGCCCGTCCGGGATTGGCTGATGGAGCTGACGCCGGAAGATCGCAAAGCGATCGGCGAGGACATCGCCACCCTGGAATTCTGCTGGCCAATCGGCAAGCCCAAATGCTCCCAGATTGTGGGGATCAAAGGGCTCTATGAGGTCCGCTCGAACATTACCTCGGGACGGATCGCCCGCGTGTTCTTCGTCCTGGTCGGGAACCAGATGATCCTTCTGCATGGGTTCATCAAGAAGACGCAGAAGACCCCCGACAAGGAATTGAAACTGGCAACCGCTCGCATGAAGGAGGTGCAACGCCATGAATAAGAACCCCCGCATCGGCGAGAGCTTCGAAAGCTTTCTCCGCGACGAAGGCATCCATGACGCCGTGATCGCAACCGCCATCAAGCGGGCTCTGGCGCTTCAGATCGAGCATGAGATGGCCGCCCAGAGCATTTCCAAATCGGAGATGGCGCGCCGGATGAAAACGAGCGCTTCACAGCTTGGTCGCTTGCTCGATCCCGAGAACGACCGCGTGCAGCTCGACACCCTGGTGAAGGCCGCATCGGCAGTCGGGAAGAACCTTGCCGTGAGCTTGGTGTGATGAGCGGACAGGCCCAAGATGCTGGGATAAGTCCGTCGCCAATTACGCGACGCTTGACTCAGGTTATCTTCGTTCCTAATTTGTTCTTATACTTTAGTGGAAAGGCGCAATCGGTATGAAGCTTACGAAGGCACACGCAACGAACTACCGGAATATAATTGACTCGAATCCGGTCGATATCGCGCAGTCAACGTGCCTCGTCGGCAAGAATGAAGCCGGAAAAACTGCATTTCTTAAGGCGCTAGAGTGCCTACGCTCGACTAACGCCGCTTTCAAACAGTACGGCAAGACCGAGAATTATCCCCGCCGCTACCTGTCGGAATATGACGCCCGTCACCCGGACGGGGAGGCTGTCGTCATGCGCACCGAATGGGACATGGATGACGCCGACGTGGCTGCGATTGAAGCAGAGCTTGGTGAGGGCATTGTAAACGGCCGCATCGTGACGATCGAGAAAGCTTACGACCAGGAGAGCACCACCTGGAACGTGCCGGTGGACGAAGAGAAGGTGCTTGAGGGGTTGGTCAAACGCTACTCCCTCAACAAGGAAGAACGCGGCGGGTTCGGCGGCGCGAAAACGACGGCGAAGGCCGCAGCCTCTTTGGAGGCTTTGGACACGCGCACGGAGCGACAGAATGAGCTTCTGGCGGCCATCAAGAAATTCCGCGACCAGTCGGCTCGGTGCAGAGCCATTGACATCCTGAGCCCTCGCACACCGAAGTTCATGTATTTTTCGCACTACGACCGCATGAGCGGTGCACTGTCGATAAATCAGCTGAACGCCGACAAGCAGGCCGGGAAAGCTATCGACAACGGGGACCGGGTCTTCCTTGATTTTCTGGAATATGCCGGGACGACTATCCAGGAACTATCGGCCCTGAACCGTTTCGAGGAACTGAATGCCAAATGCGAGGCTGCCGCCTTGCGCATCACCGAACAGATTTTCGAGTACTGGACCCAAAACGACGACCTTGAGATCACCGTCGTCCTGTCGGAAGGCAAGTCGGCCGACCCCGCACCTTTCAATGCCGGTCCCGTTGCGCGTGCTCGCGTGAAGAATACGCTGCACGGCGTCACCGTCCCGTTTTCCGAGCGGTCCGCCGGCTTCATCTGGTTCTTTTCCTTCTTGGTCAAGTTCGCACAGATCAAGAAGAGCCACGGCAACGTTATCCTGCTCCTGGACGAGCCGGGTCTGACGCTGCACGGCACGGCACAGAAGGACTTGCTGCGATACTTCGCCGAACAGATTGCACCGCACCACCAGCTTATCTTTACGACCCATTCGCCGTTTTTGGTGCCGGCCGACGACCTCGCCAGCGTGCGCACGGTCGAGGATGTCGTCACGCGCGATGCTCGCGACCGCAAGCAGTCGCAGGGTACAAAAATCCGGTCGGACGTACTGACGACCGACCCGCAGACCAATTTCCCTATATTCGGCGCGATGGGCTTCGAAGTTACGCAGACTCTTGTCATCGGTAAGAACACGCTGCTGGTCGAAAGGCCGAGCGATATCCTGTACTTGCAGGCGGCTTCTGCAGTGCTGAAAGCGGCGGGACGGCCGCACCTTGCGCCGCAATGGGCCATCTGCCCGTCCGGCGGCATCGATAAGGTGCTTCCCTTCGTCCGCCTGTTCTACGGCAACAAGCTGAACGTGGCCGTCCTGACCGACTTCGAGCGGGGCCAGAAGCGCAAGCTAGACGATCTGCACAAGGCCGCACTGCTTGACCATGAGCGCATCATCCTCGCCACCGAAATTGCTGATAAGGAAGAAGCCGACATCGAGGATTTCTTTGAACCGGCCCTGTTCGTCGAGCTAGTGAACAAAGCTTATCAGCTCCCCAGTGAGCACGCGCTGACGGTCGAAAAGCTGGAAGCGGCCGACACGTCGACCATGCGGCTGGTCAAGAAGGCAGAGGCCTATTTCCGCGTCCTTCCGTCGGACATTCCAGAGTTTAGCCATTTCGACCCGTCCATGTATCTATTGCAGCACCCGGAGCTGCTCCAGGGGAAGGACGACCATATTGAAAAGACGTTGGCGCGGTTTGAGGCCGCTTTTGAGCGCGTCGGAAAGTTCCTGCCTTGAACGGCGTGTGCTTGGAGATCGCTCAGACGTGCAACTGAAAATTGAGATCGCCCTGAAGCGAGTGAAGGACGTGAAGTGGCTAGGCTTTATGATCTCAAGAAGGAGCTTCTGAATTATGAAGGCGCCTTTGCCGTACTGACAAAGCAATATTAAATTAGACAATTTATGATGAAACATCGTCTTTAACAAGCGATATAGCGCTCTCACGCCTTTGTCGGACGATGTCATCAATTATCATCTTTATCTCTTTCTCAATTTCAGCATACTCAGGTGAATAAGCTGTCGATATTGTATTATAAATGTTGTGAGTGATTTTTGCCTTTTCAGTCTCTAATTCTAAAAAGCCGACTTCAAGATAGTCGCTTGTCAAAACATCTTCTCCAGGGGGCCAGCCACCAGGCGGAGGATTATCTACAAATACGCGCCCAACCCAAATTATATAATAAAGTCGGATCCATGATTCCCAAATGTCATAAGAATTGATAACATGTTTCAATAAAGTATCTTTTATCTCACTTATATAATCAATTTTCTCGTCTTCAGATAGATTTGTCATTAGAGGGATGTGCGATATTGCAATTATTGCGTTGCTATAAGTCAGCATAACAAATCTTATATATTCCTGAGCAGCTAGGCCCAATGTCTTCCGACTATCAAAGTTCGTATCCTTAAGCGACTTTCCATGTAAAGAAAGGAAATATTCCCACGTTCCATCAGGGGAAATCTCCTTAAGGCGACGATTAACCTCTTCTCTGAGAGTAACACAGCAATTGGCTAGCTTGCGATTGTTTTGAATTAACGTACCTATAAGTATATTTAATGCCTCATCTGAGGGCTTTTTATCGCCAGAAATTCTCTCTAAAACATAGAAATATTCTTCAACTCTGTCGCTATATTCAAATTTGGTTGCAATTACGAAAAGGGCATCTCTTTGAACAATTTGGTTTCGCTGAATATCAGCAATTAAGCCATATATTTTGTTGATATGGTTATATATGTCCGATATTGCAGCCTTGAGCTTTTTTATGTCCGATCTGAATACAGCGATTTCAATCAAAGTTTGAACGGCAGCTGTGATAACAGAACCGAAGCTAAATTGGAATGAAAGGTCTAAGTCGATCGCTGCATCAATCTTAGCGGTGATGTCGACCTTATGTTCGACAAGAACCTTACTCATTTGAATGTTCCTCAAACTCTGCGTAGCCTGCCGAATTTGAAGCACGCTATGAGGTAGCCTGTAGACGTGTCAAGATTGGCCGGCGTTCATAAATCAAGACTTATGCACGCTTTCAGAATGCCAGCAATTTCAACCTCTTGAAGCGTGCAGAAATCGCGTGCATAATTAGGGCATGAAATCGATCGGTTATGCCCGCGTCTCGACATCCGGCCAGACTTTGGATGCGCAGCTTGAACAGCTGAAGGCGGCGGGCTGTGATCCGATCTTCCGGGAGACGATGAGCGGTGCGCGCTCAGATAGGCCCGAGCTGAAGAGGGCACTTGCCGGCTTGAGCGAAGGTGACATCCTGATGGTCACCCGTCTCGATCGGCTTGCGAGGTCCACCCGCGACTTACTCGACATCACCCATACGATAGATGGCCGAGGGGCGAAGCTGAAGGCTCTTGCCGATGCATGGGCCGACACCACCACCCCGACCGGCCGCTTGATCCTGACTGTCCTGGGAGGGCTTGCCGAATTCGAGCGCAGCTTAATCCGGGAGCGCACGTCAGAAGGCCGAGCCCGTGCGAAGAAGGCCGGCCGACATTTGGGCCGACCGTCCAAGCTCACACCCTATCAGCGTGATATGGCGTTGCGTCTTCGCGCGGAGGGTCAGGACAATGCCGAGATTGCCCGCGTGCTTGGCGTGTCGCGATCGACAGTCTCTCGCATTCGGTAAAGGACATCCGGCATGAAGCCCACGCTTGTCGCAGGCGTCTACATCGAGCGCGATCGAGCGATGTTCCTGGTTGCGACGGCGGTCGAGCGAGCCGGCCGACCGGCCTTGCATTTTCGGACCTTCAGCGAACTCAGATTTGATCCGAGCAATTCAAGTGAGGCGGAGTATGCGCTTGCCGTGCTCGCAGGCAAGCTTGGCAGATTGTGCCCTGACCTCTCGCATATAGGGGTTGCCTGCTACGGCCCGTTCCAATCTCTCAATCCCGCCACGCCTCTCCTCACGACTGTATGCCCGGATCGAGCCGACCTTCCGTTCAAGGGGAAACGCGTGGCGCAGTTTTTTCGAGACGAAACAGCGCGGCATCTTCCCCAGGGCAGGCCGCTATTCGTGCTCGCTGAGACGGATGCCAATGCGTGCGCCATCGGCGAAGCCTATGCGCGGGGCACTCCCGACGATCACACCTTGGTGTTTCTCCTTCTCACCGAGGGCGTGGGAGCGGGGATTGTAACCGGGCGGACCGTTTTCCGATCTCGACTTCACCCCGAGATTGGCCTTATGCACGTTCGGCTTCACCCCACGGAAATTTTGTATCCGCCAGAAGGCGCGGAAACCTACGCTCGCAGCTTGTCGAGCTTATGTGCGAATCCATCGATCGAGCGTCGTCAGAACTTGAAGATGCCAGATGCCGAAATTCCGAATTTGCGCGCCTACTACGCGGCTCAGGCCGCACTCGCGACAGCAGTGATCCTCTCGCCTCATAAGATCGTTATCGCGGCCGACATCGAGCCATCAGCCGGAGACACCGTGAAGCGAATCCGCGAGGAATTCGGTGCGCTCATGCGCCTACGCGAAATAGATCGAGCCGACCCCTACGTCCCGAGCTATCTTGAGCCCGATTTTATCGAGAGCCCCGAGGACGTGCCGGGCCTCGTCGACCGGGCGCGTGGCTATTGACGCCGTCGGCCGGAGGAAGGCTCGCGCCGCCGGCGGAGCCGCCACGCCAAATGATCGCTTGTTTCATCTTGTTATATGAGGAAGGCTTGCCCCGACAGCGACGTGGGACAGCCGGCGAATGGATGCATTGCTGACCGAGGAACAGCGCGGCATCGTCGACAGCGTCGATCGCTTTGCCGCGCGCCATCTCCCCCCCGAGGAGGTACGCCGCCGGGACGCCGCCCACCTGCCGCCCTATGACCTTCTACCGCTCATGGGCCAAGCCGGCCTCTTCGGGCTGGCCGTGCCCGCGGACCATGGCGGCCTCGGGCTCGGCTGGACCGAGGTGGCGCTGGTGCAGCAGCGCCTCGGGCGTCACGGCTACATGGCGGCCTCGATCTTCAACCGTGTCGTCGGCTTCGGCGTCATGTCGGTCCTCACCTATGGTTCACCGGCCCAGAAGCGCACCCTGCTGCCCGGCCTCCTCGCCGGCGAGTTCTTCATGGCGCTGGCCCTCACCGAGCCCGGCGCGGGGAGCGATGCCGGCGCGATCAGGACGCGGGCCCGCCCGAACGGCTCGGGCTATGTGATCTCGGGCAGTAAGATCTGGATCAGCGATGCCGAGGGCGCGCGCTACCTGCTGACCGCCGCGCGCACCGGACCCGCTGATGGCGGCGCCGCGGGCATCACCCTCTTTCTCGTGCCCAGCGATGCGCCGGGCGTTTCGCTGACGCCCCTGGCCAAGGTCGGCAACAATTGCATGCCGAGCTTCGAGGTCGGCCTGAACGAGGTGCAGGTCGGCGCGGATGCAGTCATCGGCACGCCCGATGACGGATTCCGCCATCTCATGTCGACCCTCCATTTTTCCCGCGCCAGCATGGCGGCGACCGTCACCGGCGCAGCCCAGGCGGCGCTTGACGGCGTCATGGCCCATGCCAGGGAACGTGAACAGTTCGGCCAGCCGATCGCCTCCTTCCAGGTGATCGCGCACCGCCTCGCCGACCTGCAGATGCGGATCGACCTGTCGCGCCTGATGGTCGGCCACCTCGCGACCCTCATCACGCGCGGCCTGCCCTGCCGGCGCGAGGCGGCGCAGGCCAAGATCGTCGCCACCGAGACCCTGCGCGATGTCGCCGACCAGGGCATGCAGATCATGGCGAGTGCCGGCTATGCGGCCGGCAGCGACATCCAGCGGTTCTGGCGCGACTCCAGGCTCTACACCTTCGGTGAAGGCACCAACGAGATCCTGCGTGACGGGATCGCCCGCGAACTCGGGTTCATGGGAAAGGGACGAACATGAGCGGCATCAAGGCCATCGATACCGTGGTCAACATCTGGACCCCGGAGGCCCTCGCCGGCCGCCCCGACCGCACCGGCTTCTATACCGAGAAGATGCGGGTGAAGGCCGAAACCTTTGCCGGCGTGACCCACAAGCAGATGCTGGAGCGCATGGACCGAGCCGGCATCGAGAAGAGCTTCCTCATCGCCGCCAAGGTCGGCCAGATCGGCCATCCCGCCTGTTATCACGTGCCCTATAGACTGGTCGCCGATGCGGTGCAGGCCCATCCTGATCGTTTCCTCGGCCTCGCCGGTCTGGACCCGACCGAGGGCATGACCGGCGTCCGGGAGCTCGAGCATGCGGTGCGCGAATATGGCTTCATCGGGGCGCATTTCTACCCGCACTGGTTCGAGCTCGCTCCCGACCATGCCAAGTGGTACCCGTTCTACGCCAAATGCGTGGAACTCGACGTGCCGATCCAGCTCCAGGTTGGCCAGTCGATGGTCTACGACCCGCGCTATCCGCGCCGCAGCGTCGGGCGGCCGATCTGCCTCGATGCCGTCGCCTGCGACTTTCCCGAATTGAAGATCGTCGGCATCCACGTGGGCATTCCCTGGACCGACGAGATGATCGCCATGGCCTGGAAACACGCCAACGTCTATATCGGTTCGGACGCCCACAGCCCGAAATACTGGCCGCCGTCCTTCGTCCATTTCATCAGAAGCTTCGGCAAGACCAAGGTACTGTTCGGCACCGACTTCCCCGTCCTCGACTTCGAGCGCACCATGGCAGAGATCGACGCGCTCGGCTTCTCCGACGAGGTCCGAGCCCTCTTCCTGCGTGACAACGCCGTCAGGCTCTACAAGCTCGACCAGCGATGATGAACCTTGCGGACGCCCTCGACATCCATGCCCGGGCGCGGCCGGACCATCCGGCGCTGATCGAGAACGGCACGGTCATCGGCTACGGGGAACTGACGGCGCGGGTTCGCCACCTTGCCGCCTGGGTGACGGCACGGGTGCCTGACGAGACCGCCGTCATCGGCCTCTGCCTCGCCGATACGGCCCGGCATGTGGTCGCGCTCTACGCGCTCGCGCGCGCGGGACGCATCATCCTGCCCATGGACCTGCGCTGGAGCGCAGCCGAACGCGCCAATGTCGCCAGCCATTTCGGCGCCAGCCTGGTCCTGACCGAGCCGGGACAGCCAGCCATTGACGGCATCGCGACCATCGCCTGGGACGGAGCCCTGGACGAGGCCATCGCCGCCGCCGATCCCGACATGGCCTTCCCGCGGGACGGCGAAACCCCCTTCGTGCTCTCGCTCTCCTCCGGCACGACCGGCCGGCCGAAGGGCCCGCTGATCGCCCACCGCCACTTCTTCCGCCGCTTCATGACGCACTGGATCAATCTCGGCCTGAACGGACGGGACCGCTTCGTCATGGCGACACCGCTCTATTTCGGCGGCGGGCGCACCTTCGCCATGTCCGTCCTCTTCTCAGGCGGCACAGTCATCATGAAGCCGCCCCCTTGGAGCCCGGAAGACCTCATCGCGACCGTCGCGGCGGCGGATGCCACCAGCCTCTTCCTGGTTCCGACGCAGTTCCGCCGGCTCTTGGAACTGCCGGACGCCACCCTTGCCCCGCTCAAGCGGCTGAACCTGCTGTTCTCCTCCGGCGCCCCGCTTTCGGCAGACGAGCGCCGCGCGATCCGGGCCCGCATCTGCGACCGCTTCTTCGAATATTACGCCTCCACCGAGGGCGGCGGGATCACCCTCCTCGGCCCCGCCGACATCGACGGCCACGGCGACAGCGTCGGCCGGCCGGTCTTCGCCGTCGAGGTCGAGGTGGTCGACGACGAGGACACCCCCCTGCCTTCCGGGATGATCGGCCGCCTGCGCTATCGCGGGCCTGGTGTGGCGACCGCCTATTACCGCGACCCCGAAGCCTCCCTTGAGGCCTTCCGCCACGGCTGGTTCTATCCCGGCGATCTCGCCGAGATCGACGCGACCGGCTTCGTCAGCCTCAAGGGGCGCGCCAAGGACATGATCATCCGCGGCGGCATCAACATCTATCCCGCCGATGTCGAAGCCACGCTCACTGCCCACCCGGCCGTGGCTGAGGCCGCCGTCGTCGGCTGGCCGTCGCGGGAATTCGGCGAGGAGATCGCCGCCTTCGTGCGGCTGTCCGGCTCCGCGGACGAGGCCAGCCTCATCGCCTTTGCGGCGGCGCGCCTGGCGCGGGCGAAATGGCCGCGGGCCGTGTTCATCGTCGACGATCTGCCCAAAAACAGCGCCGGAAAGGTGCTCAAGCGCGATCTTGCGGCAAGGCTGCCGCCGCTCTGACCTCAGGCCGCGATGGGAAACTCCGCCGTGCCCTCGGCCATGGCCGCTGCCATGGCGTCGAGGCCGACCACGCGCCCGAAGCCGAAGGCGATGGCCGACAGAGAGGCCGCGTGGCGGGCCTGGTCAAAATCGGCGACGGCCTCGCGCACGACAAAGGTGCGCATGTCCCGCTGCGCCGCGTCGCGGGCCGTCGTCTCGACACACATGGACGTCGTCACACCGCCGAGAACCAAGCTGCGGATTCCGTTGGAAGCGAGGATCACGTCGAGATCGGTGCCGAAGAAGGCAGAATAGCGCGGCTTGTCGACGATGATGTCGGAGGGGTGGACCTCGGCACCGCTATAGAGCTCGACATCGGGCGTGCCGCGCTTCAGCGCACCGAGTTGCCCGAGGCGCGGGCGGATCTCGGTGACCAGCAG
The DNA here is from genome assembly GCF_022843985.1 of Phreatobacter sp. Classification (GTDB taxonomy): domain Bacteria; phylum Pseudomonadota; class Alphaproteobacteria; order Rhizobiales; family Phreatobacteraceae; genus Phreatobacter. Next base: position 10,519 of record NZ_JALHMP010000017.1, read on the forward strand.
CCCCGCATCGGCATAGTCAGCGCGCAGGACATGACGCGTCCAGATGACCCTCATGCCGGCTGCCCGGGCCGCGCGGGCGAGCGACACGCAGCGGTCGGCGGCATGGCGGCTCGCCGAGACGTCGCGACCCTGGACGGCGACGAAACCCTCCGCGTCGACGAAGCCGCGCTGCAGGTCGATGAGGACGAGTGCGGATTCGCGCCGGTCGAAGCGCATCAAGCCAGCGCCTTTTCGACGAACTCGTTGGTATAGAGCCCGTCGGCCTTGCCAGCCGGAGTGAAGCCGGCAGCGGCCATCAGGTCATAGCCCTTCTGCCAGCGGTCCGGCACGTGCCTGAGGATGTTCTGACGGCCCGCGGTCAGCCAGAACTGCATCTCGTTGCGCAGGATGTCCGGCGCCACGGCGCGGTTGCGCATCTCGGCGATCTCGAAGCCCTCGATCCGCTTTAGCGTCGTCGCGAGGTCGGTATCGGCCAGCATGTCGTCGATGGACTTCTTCACCGCCCGCAGGAACCGCACGACGAGATCACCGTCGCGCTGCACGCTCTCGCGCTTGGCGATGTAGCACTGGCCGGGAATGGGCGCGAATTCGTCGGTGTTCCAGGAGAGGAACCGCTCGTTCGCCGCCTTCAGCGCCACCGGCACGCCGGCGCTGACGATATAGCCGTCGATGCGCCCCTGCGCGATCAGCGCCATGCCGGCCGGGGTATTCGGTGCCTGGACACGCGCCACCGTGGCCTTGTCGACGCCCTGGGCCACCAGCATGCAGTCGAGCACGATCTCGGTCGCGCCACCGACCGACAACACGCCGATCGTCTTGCCTGCCATGTCCTTCGGTGTCCGGATCGGCTTGTCGGGCGAGGAGATGACGAAGAAGGGCGAGCCCTGGCTGATCGTTCCGACCGATATCAGCGCGTCGCCGCCCGGACGGCTGGAGGCCCGGATGTGATCTGACACGCCGGTCCGCGACAGCAATCCGCCGCCAGCGAGGACCTGCTGCACGGCCATCGCCGACCCGCGTCCCTGCTGGATCGTCACATCCAAGCCCTCCCGCTGGAAGTACCCACCACCCTGGGCATGGAGGATGTCGACGAAGGCGAGAATGTAGGAGAAGGGCGTGATGAAGGTCATGGCCCTAGCGCCCTGGGCACCGGCCGGCCGCACGGTGATGGCGACGAGACCGGCGGCACCGGCGGACAGCGCCTTGCGGCGAGAGATGGAACCGTCGAGGATCGTCATGGGGCTCTCCGTCGTCCTGTGGTCAGCGACTAACGAGACTAGGGGCATTCGAGCGCGCCGCAATCGGCTTGCCCATAAGACAGTTGCGGGCCGGCCGCGTTCATGCCCCGCCGGTCGCATGCCAGGGGATGAGCAGGCGCTTCAGGAGGCCGATGGAGAAGTAGAAGGCGAAGCCGATCAGCGACATCTGGATGAGCACGGCGAACATCTGGCTGGTCTCGAAGCCGTTCATGCTCTGGATCAGCAGATGTCCGAGTCCCTGGTTGCCGCCAAGATATTCGCCGACCACCGCCCCGATAATGGCGAGGACGATGCCGACCTCGAAGCCGGTCAGGATGTAGGGCAAGGCCGAGGGGAGTTCGAGCCGGCGGAAGATCTGCCAGCGGCTGGCATTGAGCGCGGTCATTACGTCGCGGTGGCCCTCATCGATCGACTTTACCCCGAGCACCGTGTTGGTCAGGATCGGGAAGAAGGCGAGCACCCCGGCGACGATGACCTTGGAGGTGATGCCGAAGCCGAACCAGACGACGAAGAGCGGCACCAGCGCCACTTTCGGGATCACCTGGGTCGCGACGATGAAGGGGTTGAGAGTCAGTTCCAGCCAGCGGATCCGGGCGATCAGAACCCCGAGCACCACACCGATCAGTGCCGCCCAGAAGAACCCGACCAGCGTCGCATAGACCGTCATGCCCGCATGAAACCAGGCGCGCGGACTCTGGATCAGGTCGATCCAGTCAGACAGGACCGCCCCGGGTCCCGGCAGGATGAAGGGCGAAATGCCGGAAACGCGCACATAGCTATGCCAGATCGCCACGAGAATCGCGAGCAGCAGCGGGGTCGTGATCCATGGGATGGTCGCTTCGCGGCCGGCCAGCCACGAGCGGCGCTGCGGCGCCGGCCGACCGGGATGGAGCGTGTTGCTCGTGGCCTCGACCATGTCAGGAAATCTCCGTCAGGCGCTGGCGCAGTCCGAGCACGATGGCCTGGAATTCGGCGGTCGCCTGGAGCTCGAGCGTGCGCGGCCGCGCGAAGGGTACCGTGACGATCCGGTCGATCCTGCCGGGACGCGGCGAGAGCAGGACGATGCGGTCGGCGAGGAAGACGGCCTCGGCGATGGAATGGGTAACGAGGACGATGGATTTCTCGGTGGTCAGGAACAGGCGCTGAAGTTCCAGATTCATGGCGTCGCGCGTCATGGCGTCGAGCGCGCCGAACGGTTCGTCCATCAGCAGGATCTTGGGGTCGTAGGACAGGGCCCGGGCGATGGCCGCGCGCTGGCGCATCCCGCCGGAGAGCTCCCGCGGCCAGCGCTTCTCGAAACCGGCAATGCCGACGAGCTTCATGAGGTCATGGGCCTTCGTCCGCCGCGCCGCCGCGGACATGCCCTTCAGCTCAAGCGGCAGCGAGATGTTGTCCTCAATCGACAGCCAGGGAAACAGGTTGGCGTCCTGGAACACCATGCCGAGATCGGCGAGCGCGTCAGACTGCCGCTCGCCCCGCGACCAAAGGCTGCGTCCGACGATGGAGAGGTCTCCCGATGTCGGCGCGATCAGGCCACCGATCATGCGCAGCAGCGTCGTCTTGCCGCAGCCAGAGGGGCCGAGCAGCACCAGGAGCTCGCCCGCCCCGACATCGAGATCGGTTGCCGACAAAGCATGGACAGGTCGGTCGCGGGTTCCATACCATTTTTCGATGGCACGGAGCGCGATGACCGGAGGAGCGGCGACGCGATCAGACAGCATAGAACAAATGAACCATGGGCCACTGTTCGCCACAACCGACAAATCGGTACGGCTGGCGCGCAGGCCGCTCGTGGATCGCCAGCCCTTCCGACTGGCCGAGTGCCGATGGGCGGACGCATGCCGCCCTGGCGCCCTTCGACGGAATGCCGGGGCATCGGGCGCCGGCATTGACCATTCTTGGCGGATCCCGGCCGCGAAAACCGCCGACCGGCTGCCGCTCAGTTGGACCTGATCTCCAGCCGCTTGATGACCGGCAGCCAGGTCCTGTCTTCCTTCTCGAGATATTGCTGGAAGTCCGCCCGGCTCATGGGGGCGGCCATGGTCCCGATGGCCCGCAGGCGCGCCTGGACGCCGGGCTCGCCGAGAACTTTGACCACCGCCGCGTGAAGCCGCGCCACGATGGCCTCGGGGGTCCGGGCGGGCAGCATCAGGCCAGTAAATGTCTGTCCGTCGAACTCGGCATAGCCGAGCTCCGTGAAGGTCGGAACATCCGGAAGGTCGGGCGAGCGCTGCGCTCCGGTGATCGCCAGGGCGCGGGTGCGGCCATCCTTGAGGAAGGGCAGAGCCACCGACAACTGGTCGAGGTTGAAGTCCATGTGCCCGGCGATAACGTCGTTGGTCGCCGGTGCGTTGCCGCGATACTGGACTGTCGTCCAGTTGATGCCCAGTCGCGCCTGCATGACCTCGCTGATCAGGTGATTGGTGGTCCCGGGTCCGGGTGACGCCATCTTCAGTGGCGCCTGCGGCGTGCGTGCCAGGGCGAGAAACTTGGCGAGCGTGTCGGCCGGCAGATTGGCGCGGACCTGCAGGACGAGCGGGGTCAACGTCACCGTCGTGACGGGAATGAAGTCGCGGCGCCATTCATAGGCGCGCCGCGCCGACATTTCCGGAGCGAAGAGGATCGGACCATTGGCGCCGATCAGGATCGTGTATCCGTCGGGTTCGGCCTTGGCGACGGCTTCTGATCCGATCAGCCCGCCGGCGCCGGCCCGGTTCTCGATGATGAAGGGCTGGCCGAGTTCCTGCTGCAGCCGCTCGCCGAGGATGCGCGCAGCGACGTCGACATTGCCGCCCGGCGGATAGGGCACGACAAGGCGCACGGTGCGGGACGGCCAGTCCTGGGCTGCCACCGCGGTCGGCTGCACGACAGCCATGAGCGCGGCCATGAGACTGAAGATCACCATAGGTTTCATGTGTTCCTCCCGATTATTGCTTGTGATTCATGCGTCGAACCCGAAGAACCGTCCCGGATTGGCGACGAGAACGGCATGGCGCGCGGCATTGTCCGGAAGCGCGCGGTCGATGAAGTCGAGCAGGTCGCCCTCGTTTGGTGGCTGCTTTGTCGAGACTGGGTGCGGCCAGTCGCTGCCCCACACGACACGGTCGGGGGCCGCTGCGATCAGGCGGTGCACGATCGGCACAACATCGTCCCACGGCGGACCGGCTCGCGAGACCTTCTCCGTGAGTGAGAGCATCACCCAGACATTGCCGCGCTTCAGCAGGTCCAGAACCTTCCGCAGGCTCGGATCGTCGCCGCCGGCTTGCGGATCGGGGCGGCCCATATGGTCGAGCAGCACCGGGATATCCAGGCGCTCGAAGGGCGCGATGTTCTTGGCGATGCCGTCGACTTCCGGCTGCACCTTGACGTACCAGCCGAGTGCGCGGATGCGGTCGAGTGTCCGCGCGAAGGCGGCGCCCTCGAAGGAAATCCCCAGCCCTGCGCGCGTGAACCGCGCGCCGCGTACGCCAGCGTCATGGAGCCGTTGCAGATAGCGGTCGTCCTTCTCGGCGAAGACGGCGGCATTGGCGCAGCCGCGATAGTTCGGGCCGGCCAGGGCGAGCCCATCCACCGTCACCGCGTGGTCGGCGCCATAGGTTGTCGGCTGGACGATGACGCCGCGCGTGATCCCCAGCGTCGCGTGCAGCTTCAGCGCCGTCTCGATGGTCGCCGACGGCATCTCGTAGACGGCGCCGGGCCGCACGGGATAGCGGTCGACAGGGCCGAGAACGTGGAACTGGCTATCGCAGGACATCGGCGGCAGGGCCGTCTTCGGCGCGCGGGGCGCCGGATCGAAGGGCAGATAGACGGTCATGGCTCTGTGCCCCCGCTGCTCATGATTTCGACGTCTGCTGGATCGCCCTCTGGGTGATGATCTCGCCCAGGCGCGCATAGTTCGGGCCGGCGATCCGGCCGATTGGATCGAGGCTCCGCGTATCGACCTTGCCGTCCTTGAGGAGATCGGGCCGCAAGCGGAACACCAGGACCTCACCGACCAGCAGCCGGCTCCGCGTCTCGCCGAACTCGATGCAGTGCCGCAGTCGGCACTCCATCGCCACCGGCGCGATCTTCAGCCGCGGCACCTTGACGTGCAGGCTCGGGACGGTCTCCAGCCCCAGGAGATCCGCCTCGCTGACATCGGGCGGATGCTCTTCGGCGCTGTCGTGCAGCGGGCCGACGAGCGAGCTGTCGGCGATATGAACCACGAATTCCTCGGTTCGGAGGATGTTCGTCGCCGTGTCCTTGTAGGTGTCGCCCTTGCGCCCGACGCTGATCGCCAGCATCGGCGGCTTGGGCGAGACGAAAGTGAAATGGCTGAACGGCGCGAGATTGACCGACTGCGTCGCCGACAGGGTCGTGACCCAGGCGATCGGCCGCGGCACGACGAGCCCGGTCAGCAGCCTGTAGCTCTGTTCCGCCCCCAGATCCGCCGCCGCGATGTCGGTCGTGGTCGCGCCCGGATCCGTCATGCCATCACCGCCACGAAGTCGCACTGGACGAGCTTGCCGCCGTCGAGGTCGCCCGCCATCGCCTGGCGCGCCGGGCGGTTGGCCTCGTCAGGGAACATCGCGAGCCACTCGCGGTTGACCGGGTCGCGCTGGCTGCGGTCGGCGAGCCAGACGGTGACCTTGATGATATCGTCGGTGCTGCCCCCGGCCGCCGCCATGATCGCCCTGATATGCTGGAACATCAGCCGGCATTGCTGGTCGAGGCCCTCGGCCGGCTTCCCGGTCGCCGGGTCGAGACCGTAGACGATCCCGGACATCAGGATGTCGCCGATCCGGGAAGCCGCCGGGATCGGGTTCTTGTGACCGAAGCCTTCGACGTAATAGCTGGTTCTGCGCGCCATGGAGTTCGCCTCAGCTGAAATGACAGGAGACCGTGCCGAAGGGGCCGTAATCGGCCTGGATCGTATCCCCCTTGGCGCAGTCGATCGGCCGGATGAAGGAACCCGACAGGATGACCTGGCCCGCTTCGAGGGCAACGTCGTGGGCGGCGAGCTTGTTGGCGAGCCAGACAATGCCGTTGGCCGGATTGTTGACGACACCGGCCGCGACGCCGGTCTCCTCGATCCGCCCGTTGCGCGCGCAGATCACCGAGACCCAGCGCAGATCCGCCGCGTCGGGCCTGAATGGCCGTCCGCCGATGACGATCCCGCAATTGGCCGCGTTGTCCGCGATCGTGTCCACCACCTTGCGTGTCGCTTTGGTCACCGGATCGACGCGCTGGATCCGCGCATCAAGGATCTCGAGCGCGGGCACGACATAGTCCGTGGCATTGAGCACGTCGAAAATGGTGCAATCCGGCCCGGCGATCGGACTCTTCAGCACGAAGGCAAGTTCGGCCTCGACGCGGAGCTGGACGAAGCGATCGGTCGGAATGGTTCCCCCATCATCGAAAAACATGTCGTCGAGGAGCACACCGTAGTCCGGCTCGTCGATATTGACCGCGAGCTGCATGGCGCGGGAGGTCAGGCCGATCTTGCGGCCCTTGATCCTGCGGCCACCGGCGACCTTTAGCGCCACCCAGGCGCTCTGCACCCGATAGGCGTCGTCAATGGTCATGCCCGGATATTGCAGGCTGAGCTGGCCGATCTGGCGCCCGGTGCGCTCGGCCTCCTCCAGCCTTGTGGCTGCATCCTCGATCTGGGCTGTCGTCAGCATGATGGTCTCGCTCGGGAACAGAGGGGCAAGGGCTGGCGCGGCCGGGTCAGGCTTCGTCCACCACGGTGTTGGACAGGCATCCGATGCGGGGAACCTCGACCTCGACGACATCGCCGGGCTTGAGCCAGCGCGGCGGATCGAAACGCGCCCCCGCCCCCGTCGGGGTGCCGGTGACGATGAGGTCCCCAGGCTTCAGCGTGGCGAATGTAGACAGGTAGGCAATGAGATAGTCGAAGGGAAACATCAGACGATCGGTCGTCTCGTGCTGGCGCACCTCGCCATTGACCCGGGTGGTCAGTTCGAAGGGGCGGTCGTCACCCGCACCGCTGCGCATGACGATCCAAGGCCCGAGCGCACCCGAGCGATCGAAATTCTTGCCCTGGGTCACGTTGAACTTGCCGTGGTGGAGCCAGTCGCGGACGCTGCCCTCGTTGCACAGCGTGTAACCGAACACATGGTCCATCGCGGTCTCGCGCGGAACATGCCGTCCGGCCTTGCCGATCACGAGAACGATCTCGCCCTCGTAATCGAGTTGCGACGAGACCTTCGGGCGCTCCAGCGACGCGCCATGGGCGACGAAGGACGACGGGGTGCGGCAGAACAGGCTGGGATATTTCGGCGGCGCCGTGCCGTCCTTGTACTCGGCGTTGCGGTCGGCGTAATTGACGCCGATGCACCAGATTTTCTCCGGCCGCGGCACAGGGATGGTCCAGGTCACGTCGGCCGTGGCGAGATCCGAGGCCTCGCCGGCGAAGAGATTCTCGGGCAATGCCGCTGCGGCGATGGCGGCCATAAGGTCCGGCATGCCCGGCATCCGTGAACCGAGGTCGAGGATGCCATCGTCGCGCACGATCCCGTAGCTGTCGCGCCCGGCGGTCCGGTAGCTCGCGAGCCTCATCGATCTCTCCTGGACGTTTCCCGCGCTCCTTGACCGGAGCTTTCTGTCGATGCCCCACCCATCACGGAATGCCGCTACGCTACAATCGACTCGTCGCCTCACTTGTCCACATAGTGGACATTGCCTGCCGCCGCATGTGACTGTCGCAGGCAAACTGGCGCTCGGAGGGACACATGCCCGTCGGCAGCGGCACGACCAGCGGCGCGCAGGCCGTCCGGCGGGCGGTCAATCTCCTGCGCGTCCTGTCCATGGCGCGGGACAGCGGCTACGGCTTGACCGATCTGGCGCGTCTGACCGGCCTGCCTCATCCGACCGTGCACAGGATGTTGCGCGCCCTGATGGAGGAAGGGCTGGTCGAGCAGAAGGGAGCAACACACCGCTATGTGGTGGGGCAGGAAATTCAGTTCCTCGCCCTCGCCCGCGCGCCCCAGACGCCCTTGATGACCGCCGCGGAATCGCACCTCGGCCGCCTGGCGGATCTCTTGGGCGACACGCTCTTCCTGACCCAGCGCACCGGAGCCGAGACGATCTGTGTCGCCCGAAGACTGGGCGCCTATCCGGTCCAGGTGGTGCCGCTGAGAGTGGGCGACCGCAGGCCTCTCGGGGTATCGAGCGCCGGACTTGCCCTACTCGCGGCGCTGCCGGCAGACGAGGCCCGTCGCATCCTCGTCCTGAATGCCCCCCAACTCGCCGAATATCGCCTGACGGTCGAAGCGTCTGCAGCCATGGTCCGTGATGCGCGGCGGCTTGGCTACGCCCTGCGCGATCGCGGCATCGTGCCGGGAACGCGGGCGATCTCGGTGGTGTTGCGCGATGCGGCCGGCCTGCCCTCGGCGGCGCTGACCGTCGCTGGCGTCGTCCGCCGCCTGTCGCATCGTCGCACGTCTGACATTGCTGAAACCCTCTGGGAAGCCGCCGCCCGGATCGAGCGGTCGCTCGGCTGAGGTCCCCCGCGGCGGAAGGCGCCTCACGCCCGGCGACCCCATCCGTTACACACGAAAGCGTGAGCCCTGTAACGGCGCCCGTCATGGCGCCGTAGAGGGGTTCGAACGGTCCCTAACGAAAGCGATGTCCTTGCCCAGCCCGACACCATCCTTGCTTCCGCCCAAGCTTCCCGAGCGTAGAAATGGCGTTCTGCATACGGATCTCTGCATCATCGGCGCGGGCTCCGGCGGGCTGTCGGTCGCCGCGGGCGCGGTGCAGATGGGTGCCTCGGTCGTGCTCATCGAGAAGGGCGCCATGGGCGGCGACTGCCTCAACACCGGCTGCGTGCCCTCCAAGGCCTTGATCGCCGCAGCCCATGCGGCGCATGCGATCCGCGACGGCAGCCGGTTCGGCATCCATGCCGCCGCCCCTGACATCCGCTTCCCCGAGGTTCACGCCCATGTTCACGGCGTCATTGCCGCCATTGCGCCGCATGACAGTGTCGAACGTTCCCAGGGGCTCGGCGTCCACGTGATCCAGGCCGCAGGGCGTTTCATCGATCATCAAACGGTCGAGGCCGGCGGCGACAGGATCACGGCGCGGCGCTTCGTCATCGCCAGCGGCTCGCGTGCCGCGGTCCCGCCGATTCCGGGCCTCGCCGAAGCCGGCTTACTCACCAACGAGAGCGTCTTCGAGCTCACCGACCGTCCGGAACACCTCATCGTTCTCGGTGGGGGTCCGATCGGCATCGAGATGGCCCAGGCGTTCCGCCGGCTCGGATCAGAGGTCACCGTGGTCGAGAAATTCGGCATCCTGTCAAAGGACGAGCCGGAGGCCGTCGATGTTGTGCGCGGCGCGCTGGAGCGCGACGGGGTCCAGTTGCTCGAGCGTACAGGCGTCGCCGCGGTATCGCGCACCGACGGGCGCGTGGTCGTAACCCTCGATGGGGAGACGGGCCGCAGCCTCAGCGGCAGTCACATCCTCGTCGCCGCCGGACGGCGTCCCAATATCGAGGCGCTCGGCCTTGACGCCGCCGGGATTGCCCATACGCCGAAAGGCATCACCGTCGACGACCGCCTGCGAACGAGCAACCGCAAGATCTTCGCCATCGGCGATGTCGCCGGAGGTCCGCAGTTTACCCATATTGCCGGCTATCATGCCGGCATCGTCATCCGCAACGCTTTGTTCGGGCTGCCGGCCAAGGTCAATTATGCCGCCCTGCCCTGGGTTACCTACACCGATCCGGAACTGGCCCATGCCGGGCTCACCGAAGCCGATGCGCGCAAGGCCGGCCACGAGGTCCAGGTTCTGACCTGGTCTTTCGACGGCAACGACCGCGCCCAGGCCGAACGTGCGACCGAAGGGCTTGCCAAGATCGTGCTCGGCCGCAGGGGCCGGATCCTCGGCGCAACCATCGTCGGCCCCCGCGCCGGCGAACTGATCGGCACATGGGGTCTCGCCATTTCAGCAGGCCTCAAGATCGGCGCCATCGCCGGCGCGGTCCTGCCCTACCCGACCCTGTCGGAGATCTCGAAACGGGCAGCCGGCAGCTATTACACGCCGAAGCTCTTCGGGGCCCTGACCCGCCGGATCGTCGGCCTCGTGCAGCGTATCCTCCCGTGATGGTGAAACCGATGTCTCCCGAAACCCTTCTGAAGGACCGCAGGCTCTGGCTGGTCGTCGCAGCCCTCGGCGCCTTCGCTCTTCTCCGCTGGTCCGGCCTGACCGATGTCCTGTCGCTGGACACGCTGAAGACCCACCGGGGCGCGCTCACCACCTGGGTCGGCAGCAATATCGTTCTCGCCGCCCTCGCCTATGTCACGGTCTATGTCGTCGCGGTGGCCTTCTCGTTTCCCGGGGCGGTCTTCCTCACGCTTTCGGGCGGTTTTCTGTTCGGGGCGGTGCTCGGCACCCTGCTGACGGTGACCGGCGCGACCATTGGCGCGACGCTGATCTTCATCTTCGCCAAGTCGATCTTCGGGGAGAATGCGCTTGACCGTTTCGGCGCCCCGGCCGCGCGCCTCGCCGAGGGGATCAGGCGCAATGCCGGGTCCTATCTGCTCGTGCTGCGTCTCGTGCCGCTGTTCCCCTTCTTCCTGGTCAACCTGGTGCCGGCTTTCGTCGGCGTGCCGCTCGTCACCTACATGGTCACAACCTTCTTCGGGATCATCCCCGGTACGGCGGTCTTTTCGCTGGCTGGCGCCGGCCTGGGTTCTGTCCTCGACCAGGGCGGCACGGTAACGGCCGGCTCGATCCTGACCCGGGAGATCATCGCGGGACTGGTCGGTCTCGCGCTCCTGTCCCTTGCCGCCATTCCGCTGCGCAAGCGGTTCGAGGCACGCAGTGGCTGAACCCATCGACGTCCCCTTACATCGACCCCTCATCTGGAGAGTCCCATGACCCCTCTGGCTCCTGTGCATTCCCTTTCGCGCCGCGCAACTCTCGGCCTCGCGATCGCCGTCGTCACCTCGGCCGCCTGGGCCCAGGGCGCCGACCCCGAGGCCGGCTATGAGGCCCTCCTGCAGAAGTATGTCAGCGTCGATCCCGACGGGATCAACCGCGTCGACTATGCCGCCTGGCGTGCCAGTCCCGCTGACATGGCGGCTCTCAACGTCTATATCGCCGACCTCACGGCTCGGCGGCCCTCGGCCATGCCGCGCGCAGAGGCCATGGCCTATTGGGGCAACCTCTACAATGCCGTCACCCTCAAGGTGATCCTCGACCGCTATCCCGTCGCCTCCATCCGCGACATCAAGAGCGATTCCTGGCTCGACCCGAAGGCCTACACGGGTCCGTGGCGCCAGCAGCGCGTCACGGTCGAGGGCCGCCGGCTATCTCTTGACGATATCGAGCACGTGATCATGCGCCCGACCTTCAAGGATCCGCGGGTCCACTACATCGTCAATTGCGCCTCGAACGGCTGTCCCAACCTGATGAACCGTGCCTGGCGGGCGGCGACGCTGGAGGCCGATCTGGATGCGGGGGCACGGGCCTTCGTCAACCATCCGCGCGGCGTTGCCGTGCTGCCGTCCGGCGGTCTCAGGGTGTCGTCGATCTACAAGTGGTTCATTGAGGATTTCGGCGGCAATGATGCGGGGCTGATCGCCCATTTCCGCGCCTATGCCGAGCCGGCCCTGGCGCGTCAACTCGCCGGATCGCCGAGGATCGCCGAAGACGCCTATGACTGGGCTCTGAATCGCACAGCGACAGCCCGGCCGCGCAGCTGACGACAGACCACGGACCCCGGATGACGTTCCGCCCCAAGATCCTCCAGTTCGCAATCCGCGCCTTGGCCGGAGCGATGCTGCTTGCGGGAGCGGCAGCATTCATCGCCAACGTCTTGCCAAATCTGGCGCCATGGACCCTCGATCCGACCGATCCGAGGGTCTCCCTCTTGGATGTCGAGCGCGAGGTTGTCCGCCGCTACCGCGTGCCCGAGATGACCCCCGCAACGCTGGCGGGACGGCTCCCCGCCGCCGAGGTCACCCTGTTCGATGTGCGGACCGCGGAAGAATTCGAGGCCGGGCACCTTCCCGGGGCCATCCGGATCGAGCCCGGCAGCTCGGCCGAGGAGATCCTGAGGCTGCACCGTGACCGGATCACGGCCGGTCCCGTTGTCTTCTACTGTGCGGTCGGCGTCCGCTCCTCGGATCTGATGATGCGGACCATGGCGCAGATCGCGCCGCATGCCCGGGCCGGCCTTTACAACCTGCGGGGCGGCGTTTTCCGCTGGTCGACGGAAGGCCGTGCTCTGGTCAGCCGTGCCGCGCCCGGCCGTGCCCATCCCTTCGACGAGAACTGGGGCCGCCTGCTGGCCAGAACCGCGCCCGCCCCATGATCCCGCACGGCACCCCATCGGCACGCGCCGCCGCGGCCGCGATCGGGTCCCAATCGCCGGATCGCCTTGCGACGGCGCTGTTCGCCGCGCTCGGCCTCGCCGTCGCGTCCCAGGCTGCCCTGGCCTGGACGTTCGGTCAGATGCCGGTCGCCACGCGCGACGCCTGGTGGGCTTCCAGCCTCCTTGCCGTCGTGCTGGCGCTGCCGACTGCCGCGATCGTCGGGGCGGTCTGGACGGGACGCGACCGGGCCGTCGACTGGCGCCTGGGGACGGCCGTCATCCTCGCCGGCATGCTCATGCGCCTGCCCTATTTCGGCGCCGGCCCGCTGCTGGAAGACGACCATTTCCGCTATCTTCTGGACGGCGCCATGGTGGCACAGGGCGCGAGCCCCTATGTTGTCGCGCCCGAGCAGGTGCTGGAGGGGCTGAGCGCCTTACCGCCTGACGTGGTCGCAGCCGGCCATCAGGCCATCGCAGCGATCAATTTCCCCACCTTGCGTTCGATTTACCCGGGCGGCGCCCAGGCGCTCTTCGCCCTCGCCCATCTCATTGCGCCCTGGAGCCTCGACGGGCTGCGCGCGGTGATCTTCGCAGCGGAGGCCCTGACGGCCGTCCTGATCTGGCGGCTGCTGGTCTCGTCGGGCCAAAGCCCGCTGGCGCTGGCGCTCTACTGGTGCAACCCCCTGCTGGCCTTCTGTCTGACGGGACAAGCCCATATCGATGCAGCGCTGGCAGCACCGATCCTCCTGGCGCTGGTCGCCACCCGGCAGCGCGCCGGGCTGGTGGCCGGGCTCGCAATCGGCTTCGCGGTGGGTGTGAAGCTCTGGCCGGTCCTGCTGGCGCCGCTGGTCGCGCGTGCCCTCTGGCCCGACCGGCGGGCCCTGGCACGTTTCGCACTGGCGCTCGGCGCAACGACGCTGCTGCTCTGCGGTCCGCTGGTCTGGAGCAGCCTCACGGCGAATGCTGGTCTGACTGCCTATGCCGGCAGCTGGAGCATCAACAACACGCCCTTCGCCTGGGCGTCCTATCTCTTCCTTCAGATCTTCGGGTCCGGCACGGGAGAGATCATTCTCCGGGCGCTGGTGGTTGGCGCCGCCGCGGTCGCAAGTCTTGCCGTAGCCTTGCGGCGCCCTGACGGACTGCAGGGCCTGATCGGCCGCGCCGCCCTTCTTGCAGCGATCCTGTTCTACCTCTCTCCGGCACAGTTCCCCTGGTATGCGGTCTGGTTCCTGCCGCTGGCGGCGGCCAGCGGCGCCTGGCCGCTGTCGGTCGCAGCCATCGGCCTGCCGATCTATTACCTTTTCTTCCCGCTCGCGGTCGCCGGCCTGCGCGACGTGCACGGCTACGGGCTCGCCGCCCTGCATGTCGCACCCGTGATCCTCGTCGCCTTGCTGGCCCGGCGCGCGACGCCCCAGGGAGCCTCGACATGAGCCTCGGCGGGGCGCGGATCGGCGTCGTGATCCCGACGCGCAACGAGGCGCAGGCGCTGCCGGCCGTGCTCGGCGCGATGCCTGCCTTCGTCGACGCCGTCGCCATTGGCGACTACCGCTCGAACGACGGCACCCCGGACGTCGGCAGGCGGCTTGGCGCCATCGTCGTGCCCGTCGAGGCTGCCGGCTACGGGCGGGCCTGTCTTGCAGCGATCGCGGCACTGCCCCCCGTCGACATCATCGTCTTCGTCGATGGCGATGCCGCCGATGATCTCTCGGTCATGGCCCGCCTTGTCCAGCCGGTCATCGACGGCGAGGCCGATATGGTCCTCGGTTCACGGGTTCTGGGGCAGCGGGAAGCCGGCGCGCTGACTCCGCAGCAGGTCTTCGGCAACTGGCTCGCCTGCTCCCTGATGCGCCTCGTATGGGGCCGGCATTTTACCGATCTCGGCCCGTTCCGGGCCATCTCGCATGCGGCGTTCCAGCGGCTCGAAATGGCCGACCTCAACTACGGCTGGACCGTGGAAATGCAGATCAAGGCGGCCCGCGAGGGACTGCGGACACAAGAAATTGCCGTCGACTATCGCCGCCGCATCGGTGTTTCCAAGGTTTCCGGGACAGTGAGCGGGACGATCAAGGCCGGCAGCAAGATCCTGTGGGTGATCGGCCGGGAGGCTCTCCGGCCGACGCGGCGGGACCCGCTCTGACGACCGTTGGCCGCTCGCACCATGCGCGCGCCTCGCGTGTCCCGACGCCGTCCGCGGCTTTCATGTCGACATTTGCTTCGTCCGGCGCGCTCGTGCGAGATCAGCGCGACCGGACCGCCCCACTGAAGGGCGGCGGTGGCGTCGACACGGAAACGGGGCGCGGCCAGGCCCTCGCCGCCCGCCTGCATTCCCATGCCCCGCAATTGAGGGTGGCGAGCGGCCCATCCGATCCCGCAGCGTGCGACCTCGTCGTCAGTGCAAAGCCGCTGGGCGTGAAGGCCGTACGATCCCCTGCCGTTCGAGCCGGCCCGTCTGGCCGCTGAAAGCAGGGCCGCGGACAGCCTGATCGGAGACTCGGCCCTCGCGGAAGAGATGAGGCCCCTGTTGCGAGCCAGTGCGCGGCTGTGATCCTGTCGGCCTGGCGGAAGATCGGCTATCCGCGCGCCTCACGGCGCAGCTGCTGCTCCCGCAGGAAGATGAACAGGCCCGCGCCAATGATGATGGCTGCTCCGATGAAGGTCGGGGGTTCGCTGATCTCTCCGAAGACGAGATAGCCCATCAACACACCCCAGATGATCAGCGAATACTGGTACGGCACGACGACCGATGCGGGGGCGATCTTCAGCGAAATGTTGACGCAGGAATTGCCCAGAAGCGACCCGAGCCCAAGGACGACCATCAGGGCCAGGTCGATGGGCCGGAGCGGCGCCCACCCCTGATAGGCCAACAGGGCGATACCGATGACGAGGGCGGCAACAAGTTGCCAGCCCATCAGCACCCGGGCATCGGTGGCGGCGAGCTTGCGGGTCGCGATCATGAAACAGGCATAGGCGAAACTGCCGACAAGGGCCGCCAGCGCACCCCAGGAAAAGCTCTCCTGTCCCGGCTGGATGGCGATGACGACCCCGACAAAGCCAAGGATGACCGCGAGCCAGCGGCGCCATCCGACACGCTCGCCAAGCAACCAGGGCGACATGGCGGTCACATAGATCGGTCCGGCCAGATAATAGGTCATCACGTCGGCCAGCGGCAGAAACGTCAGGGCCCAGAAGAACAGGGCCGATTCCAGCGCCGACAGGAAGCCGCGCAGGACCTGCAGACCGATGCGGGGCTGCGTGCGGAGCGGTCCCGGGCCGGCGGGTGCCAGCAGAGCACCGACCACTGTCAGACCGACCACGGCGCGCGCCAGCATCAACTGGCCGACCGTTGCAGTGGCGAGCAGCCACTTGCCCAGGGCGTCGTTGGCGGCGAAAAGGAAAAAAGCCAGCAGCATCATGAAGATGCCAAGTCCGTAGTTCTGTCGCTGATCGGACATGGGTTCTCATGGTCTGTCGACCCGGCTCCGGGCGCCCTGCAAAGGCGATGCGGCATCCAGCATGGCCCCGCCTCTACAGGAATTCGCTGCCAACCCCAATGGCGGGAATGGCACCGCGACATCGACGACAGCAGAACGGCACCTGCCGCGCAGTGGCGTCTCGCGGCCATGACGCCATCACGGCATCACGAGGCTGGGCGCGCCAGACGGTTCCGTGTCGTGTGGCGGAGAAAGCCCGGAGGAGTTCAAGGACTGCCACGCTGGTGCATTTTGGTAGGAACGGTCCTCACCAGACCGGATTTTATCTCAATGATTGAGAGTTTTATTGCCGTTTTTTCATCCGCATCCGCGCTGGAGGCCGAACAGCCCGATGCGACACGCGCGGCTGGACCGGGGGCCGGGCGTCTTGTGCGGCCAGGACCTGTTGTCAGCATCCTTCCACGGCAAGCCTCACGTGAACCTGCAGGCGGTGGCGACACAGGGCGCATCGGACACGCCCGGCGCCGGGCACCCGGGAAAAAACCCCGGCCCTCGCAGCGGCGCAGCACCTGATCGGCGGTCCATCTGTGTTCAACTCTCAGGCGGCGATGCCGAAGGGGGCGAGTTCGATCGGTTGATCGAACTTGAGACCGACGTCGGTCTCGCCCACCCGCACCACGGTGGCTGCAATCATCCGGCCCGCGGGCCATTCCAGCATCACCTTCTGGTGCGGCGTGGCGATAGCCGTGCCTTCGATCCGGGCGCCCGCCTCCGAAATGTCGACGATCACAGTCGGCGTCCGGCGACCGCCGGCGCTGACCATAACGGCCTCGCGCAGCTTGTGGCGCATGTGCTGGCGACGCTCACCGAGATCAGAAGCGACGGCAGTGAGGAACCCGTCGACGGCTGTCGACAGCTCCTTGGTCACCTCGCCCAGTTCATCGGAGACGACACGGACCTCACCAGCCTGACGGGTGGTCTCTTCGATGGAAGTCGTCACGGTATCGGCATTGCCGGTCGCCTGGTTCGCACCGGCAGCGGCGGATTCGATCGCCGCGACGATGGAACGGGTCGAGGTGTCCTGCTCGGCCATCGCGGCGGAGACGAGACCGGCCACGGTCTTGATTTCGCCGATGCGGCTGGTGATCTCGCCAATGGCGCCCACGGCGGTGCGCGTCGCCTGCTGGACATTGGCAATCTCGCTGGCAATCTCTTCGGTCGCTTTCGCGGTCTGGCTGGCGAGTTGTTTGACCTCGCTCGCCACAACCGAGAAGCCACGGCCGGCCTCACCGGCACGGGCCGCCTCGATCGTCGCATTCAAGGCGAGAAGATTGGTTTGCTCGGCGATCGCCCGGATGGTCGAGACAACCGCCCCGATCCGGTCGGTCAGGTCCGCAAGTTGCCCGACCTGGCTCTGCGTATGTGCGGCAACCGCATTGGTGTCATCGACGACGACGCTTGTCCGTTGCGTCTGCTGAGCGATCTCGCGGATCGAGGCGATCAGCGCTTCGGCGGTGCGCGCCACCGTCTCCACATCATGCGCCGTTGCGCTGGACGCGGTCCGGGCCGCCCCCGCTTCACGCGTCGCATGCCCGGCGACGTCGCTGAGCACCGATGCGGAGTTGCGCATGCTCCCGGTCTTGGTGCCGAGGCTGTCGAGATAGGTCGAGATTCGCCCCTTGAACGTGGCAATGAGAGCATCGAGGCGAACCTGGCGGTGACGCTCCCTTTCGGCTTCCGAACGGGCGGACTGTTCGAGCCGCTGGCGTTCCAGCGCATTGGATCGGAAGACACCCAGCGCGGCCTCAAGCCGACCGATCTCGTCCTGGCCGGACAGGGTCTCCGCCGAGATGGTGAGATCGCCGCTGGCAACCCGCTCCATCAGGTCCGCCGTCTTGGCGACCCGAACGGAAACCCTCATGATGAAGAAGTAGATCATGAAGCCGACACCAGCGAGGGCGAGGACCGTCATGGCGATGATCGTCGCCAAAGCCCGCCGCGAGGCGGCTGTCATCTCGGCAGCCAGAGCCAGATTTGTGGCACTTGCCGCCTCGATCATGGCGGTCGCATCATCCAGAGCCGCCGATGAGGCCGCGAAGTAGGTGTTGAAGTCCTGCGGATAGGCGCCGTCGGCACCGGCGGCATACATGGCCTGGCGGACCCGTTCATAGGCGCCGAAATAGTTCGCGCCGAGGCGCGCCGCGCTGTCCTTGACCTGCGCCGCGATCAGCGGGCGCTGCAAGGCGAGCTGGGACAGTTCCCAGCTCTGCAGGACGCGACCATGGGAGGCGGCCATTTCGATGATCGCAGCCTGGCTGAGCGGCGCCCGCGTCAGGGCAGCGATGGCGAAGAAGGTCCGTTCCCGGCCACCATATTCCCGCACCACCCAGGCGCGCTGCATCAGAAGATCGTGGGCAATGATCTCGGCGGTCAAATAGCGGCTGTCCACACGAAGCCGATCCGCGTTGGCGAACATGTCGGAGATGGAGCGTTTCAGTCCATCGACCAATTGACCGGCATTGGCCGTGCGGCGCGACTTCGGCAGCACGAGGTCGCGATCGGCCTGGCTCCTGATCTCGGCGACCTCGCGGCGCAGCGCGTTCATGCGCTGGTCGAACTCCTGCCTGTTGGTGACGAAATCATGGGCCGCGAGATGGGCGTCCAACTGCCGGAAGAGCTCCTCGGCCTTGTCGCGCTGGGTGCGGCGCAGGTTTGCAAACTGCTCCGGGAAGGGATCGTCGAGGGCGAGGCCGACCTGGGTGAGCGACCGCTCGAACGACAGTTCAACCAGGCCTCGGGTCAAGAGCGTCATGGCTTCGACGGAACGGGCGGCCCGTTCGCTCGCGCGCAGCCGATCATATTCCTGCCAAACCCCAGCGGCCGCGAAAGCGACCACAGTCACACCCAGGACCGCGCAAAGAGCGAGGCTGATATGCTTGATAGACCTGAACATCGACGCCCCCAGACCACTCCTTTACGCAACGACATTCTGGTAAATTTCGGGTTACGATTGCCATTCAAAGAGACATTACCGACGCGACATTCTGTCTCTTAAGACTCTGTGCGGATCGCTCTCGACGCGAAACACGCGTCCGATAAGGACACAAGGATCAGCGTCCGGCCTGCTCACAGACGGCACGCCACGGCGTACGGTACTCGCATTGCTCGCAACCTCCGCCAATGTCCGTGGATCAGCCTTTGGCCGCCACATCCGACCGCGCTGGCGGCACCAGCCTTGCGTCAGACCAAAAGGCCCTGCCTAAATGGTCCGAATCCAAAAGGGCGACATGCCGCTTCGCCGCGCCGATCCCCCCGCTGTTCATCATCTGACCAGGCACACCCATGCACGCGCTCAAGACCCTCGTCGAATCCCCCCGGTTCGAGTCTGCAATCATGTTGTTGATTGTCGTCAACGCCATCACCCTGGGACTCGAGACGTCTGAAACCGTCATGGCCAGATTCGGTCCGCTGCTGATGGCCGTCGACAAGATCATTCTTGCAGTCTTTGTCGCCGAACTCGTGGCTAAGATCATCGTCTACCGCCTCGATTTCTTCCGCAATCCGTGGAGGATTTTCGATCTGGTCGTTGTCGGCATTGCCCTTTTCCCGGCGACGGGCGCGTTCTCGGTGCTGCGCGCCCTGCGCGTGTTGCGCGTTCTTCGGCTGGTGAGCGGTGTGCCCTCGCTGCGCAAGGTGGTGGGTGGATTGCTCGGCGCGCTGCCGGGCATGGGATCGATCATGTTGCTTCTGTTGCTTGTCTTCTACGTCTTCTCGGTCATGGCCACGCAGCTGTTCGGCAGCCGGTTCGCGGAGTGGTTCGGCACGGTCGGTGCTTCGGCCTACACGCTGTTCCAGATCATGACGCTGGAGAGCTGGTCCATGGGGATCGTTCGCCCGGTGATGGAAGCCTATCCGTGGGCCTGGGCGTTTTTCATACCCTTCATCGCCTGCACCACGTTCACAGTGCTCAATCTGTTCATCGGTGTCGTCGTCGCGGCGATGCAGGCCGAGCACGATGCCGCCACGGCCATTGAGCGAGAGACGATCCACAACGAGCAGACAATGATGATGGAGGAAATGAGAACGCTTCGTGCCGAGATGCAGACGCTGCGTGAGGGTTTGAAGAGCGCGAACTGAACCGCCCCGGTTTTGCCGGAGGCTCCAACTTCGAAGCAGGATGGAGCCATGACGAGCAAGGCGACGAACAAGTTTTCACCTGAGGTCCGCGAGCGGGCGGTGCGGCTGGTGCTCGACCAGGAGGGCGAGCATTCCTCGCGCTGGGTTGCCTGCGCCTCGATCGCCGCCAAGATCGGCTGCTCGACCCACACGCTGCTGGAGTGGGTCAAGAAGTCGGAGGTCGATGGCGGGAAGCGTGCTGGTGTTTCCTCCGACGTCTCGGCGAAGCTGAAGGCGCTCGAACGGGAGAACCGTGATCTGCGCCAGGCGAACGAGATCCTGCGGAAGGCGGGCGCGTATTTCGCCCGAGGTGAGAGCTCGACCGACCATTTCGTAAGTGACCTCCTTCATGGAGGCCCATGTGCAGAGCTACAGGGTCGCGCCGATGTGAAGGGTTCTGCGGATCGCCCCCTCCACCTGGCACGAACACGCCCGCCGCAAGGCTGATCCCGCACTTCGCTCAACAAGGGCGAAGGAGGATGAACGGCTGTCCGCGGAGATCGTCCGGGTCCACAAGAAGAACTTTGGCGTCTACGGCGCACGGAAGGTCTGTCTGCAGCTGAACCGCGAGGGTTTCAAGGTCGGCCGCGACCGGGTGGCCCGGCTGATGGCCCATCTCGGGCTAGAAGGCGTGGTGCGCGGCAAGGTCGTGAAGACGACCGTGCCAGACAAGGGAGCGGTCTGCCCCTTCGATCTGGTCAATCGACAGTTCCATGCCCAAGCGCCGAACAAGCTTTGGGTGTCCGACTTCACCTACGTCTCGACCTGGAGCGGCATGGTCTATGTTGCATTCGTCATCGACGTCTTCGCCAGGCGCATCGTTGGCTGGCGGGTCAGCCGTACGCAGACGGCGGGCTTCGTGCTCGACGCGCTGGAGCAGGCCCGGCATGCCCGCAAGCCGACCGAGAGCCTCGTCCATCATTCGGACCGCGGATCGCAATATGTGAGCATCCGATACACCGAGCGACAAGCCGAGGTAGGTATCGATCCCTCCGTCGGCAGCGTCGGCGATAGCTACGACAATGCGCTGGCCGAGAGCGTGATCGGGCTGTTCAAGGCCGAGGTCATCCACCGGCTCGGGCCGTGGAAATCGTTCGAGGCCGTGGAGTACAAAACCCTCGAATGGGTCGATTGGTTCAACCATCAGCGCCTCCTGGAGCCGATCGGCAACATCCCGCCTGCCGATGCGGAAGCGAACTACTACGCGGCACTTGAGCCAATCAAAATCGCCGCGTAGGACTCACGCAAACTGCCCTCCGGCAAAACCGGGGCGGTTCACGTGTCATAGTTGAAGCCAGTCCAACCGGCCCGGCGAGCGCTGGAACCCAGTGGATTTCGCTTTCTGAACATCTCGGGGCGCTGGAGGTCAGCGGACGGGTAGAAGATGGCCTGTTGGGTCTTGTCCGCCGTGACCAAAACGAGAAAGAGGGGGAAATAGATGCCGCTTTCCATGCGCTCCTTCTGCGGCCCCCAAGCCGCCCCCATCACGCTGCCGGGTATCACGCCGACATCCCGCACCGTCGCCCCTTTGACCTGTGCGAGATAACCGCAGAAGTCGCAGATCAGGTCCGCGCACTTGAAGTTGGTAGGGAGCCTGATGAGGGTCCGACTGCGCTTACAGCGGGGGCATGTGCAGGACTTGGCGACCAGCGTCTCAGCGAACTGACCAAGCTCTTGGCGTGCTGTCGGCATGCTCCCACCTTCGCAGCCATTCTGGACGGTGAGTCGCGATTCTCGGCAAGCCCGCGGCTCTGGGGGATAAGCTCGACGCCCACTGGGGGATAGGTCAGAATTGCTGACCAACTAAGTCGTTGTTGTAAATGAAGATTTCTTTGCAAAAAGCGGCTGGCGCTCCCTACGGGATTCGAACCCGTGTACCCAACGTGAAAGGCTGGTGTCCTAGGCCTCTAGACGAAGGGAGCGAACCGCTTGGCGGCGGCCGGGTTATAGGGGTGTTCCCGGCAGCCATCAAGCGTCCCCGGCGGAAAATCAGCTTGCCGTGATGGAATTCTCCCGCACCACATCGCCCCAGATCTTCATCTGGTCGGCGAAAAATGTCCTCAGTTCGTTCGGCCCGCTGGCGAGGAGCTTGATCTGCTGCGTTTCCGTGAGCTGTTTGGCCGTCGCCGGCTCGCGGAAAGCGGCGGAGAGCGCTTGCTGGAACCGTGCGACGATCGGCCCCGGCGTGCCGGCCGGCGCGAAGACACCCCACCAGGCCTCCGCCTCGAAACCGGCGAATCCGCTCTCCGCCACGGTCGGCACCTGGGGCAGCGTTGTAGCCCGCTGAGCGCCGGTCTGGGCGAGCGGCCGCAGCGTGCCGGCTGTCAGATGCGTGGCGAGGACGGCGACCGAGGCGATCGACAGCGGGACATGGCCGCCGAGCGCATCGTTCACCAGCGGACCGCCGCCCCGGTAGGGGATGTGGTTGAAAGTGGTCGCCGCGCGACGCGCCAGCAGCGTCATGGCAAGATGCCCAAGGCTACCATTGCCGATGGTCCCGTAGGGTACACCACCGGCGCGGTCCTTGCCGGCCTGGACCACGTCGGCGAGGGTGCGAAAGGGCTGCGAGGGATGGGTGACCAGCACCATCGGCGCCGTACCGATCAGCATCACCGGATCGAGATCCTTCACCGAATCGAAGGGCATGTTTGGCAACAGGGTCGGATTGACGGCGTGGGTATCGAAGACGAACAGCCAGGTATTGCCGTCCGGCGCCGCCTTGGCGACGGCATTGGCACCGACGCTGCCGCCGGCCCCGGCGCGGTTCTCGACGATCACCGTCGCGCCGAGGCTGCGCTCCAGGACAGGCTGGGCGAGTCGCGCGAGCGCATCGACCGATCCACCCGGCGGAAAGGGCGCGATGATCCGAATGGTCCCGGAAGGCCAGGATTGAGCCCTCAGGACGGCGGGGGCGAGCGGCGCGATGAAGGCAGCGGCGGTGAGGCCGCGGCGCGTGATGGATGGCATTGGCGTTCTCCCGGTCGATGTGCCGGCGGAGGCGTCGAGGCCCCCGCCCGAACAGGAGTATAGGGCGCGCTCAGGGAATGCGAAGCACCCAGCCTGGCTGGATCAGATCCGGATTGACGATCGGCGGATTGTTGGCCGCGACGATCTTCGGAAATTCCGCACCCTTGCCGTAATGGGTCTCGGCGATCTTCCAGAGCGTGTCGCCCTTCTTCACCGTGTAGAATTTGGCCGCGGGCGTCTCGGCCGCCACGATCAACTGGCTTGTATCAACCTGCGCGACGCCGACTGTATTTCCGAGGGCAAGAATGATGCGCTCGGCCTCTTCCTGCGACTTGACCTGGCCGGACAACTGCACGTTGTTGCCGGACGTGTCGATCTGCAGCTTGCTGGTGTCGAAGCCGTGGCTCGCTACCTCCTGTGTCAGCGCCGGGGCCGGCGCCGCCTGTGCCTCGCTGGCACCCATCAGCTTCTTGCCGACATTCTTAACGAAATCGAAGAAACCCATGCTCTGCTCCTCGCTGCCAAGCCGCTCTTCAAAGGCGACCGGGCGCACACTACCGCCAGCGTGGCGCTCTGACCAGCGGACCTTACGTAAAGCCAGATATCGGATGTGGCGCACCGCAGCATCGCTGGTTGTGGATAAGGCCGATCCGGTGCTATCTACCAGTTGCCGTTGCGGCAGCACCGGAGTGCAATCGGTTTTGTCGGGTGTGCCGATTCCGTATCGTCAGTTGCGTATCAGGTGCGATGTCATGGGTTCTGGGTCAGCGAATGTAACGGCGACAGGCGCCGGGATTGACGACGATGGCCTCGTCGCGCTCGTCCTCTGGCGGCTGCATGATCCCGCCTGGACCCCTTCTTTCCGGGACCTTCTGGAAGATGCCCGCACCTGCGCCAACCCGGCCACCGAGGCCACGACCCTCCTGTCGGTTCTGCGCGAAATAGTGACGGCTGACCATGCGCTGGCGCCACGTGCCAGGTCCCTCGCCATGCAAGCGGTCGAACTCATGGCAGCGCGCGGGCAGGCCCAGGATGTCGCCGCCATGGCCCCGGCCTCGAAGCCCCGGCGCCGGCTCGCGAACTTCCGTCCGGCCTTCTTCGCCGGCTGATCAGCCGGCCGGCGGCGCCGCGGCGTCGATCATTCGGAACTGTACCCGTTCCTGCCCTTGCCAGCGGTTGGTCCCTGCGAAGCCGGCAACATGCAGGGACCGACCGCGACTTGCCGTCAGCATCTGGCCCAGCGGTTGCCCCACCGCACGAAACGCGACTGCCTCCACCGTCCTACCGTCACCACTGCGCAGGCGCGCTCGCAAATGCGCGCCGGCCAGTTCATCGACATGCACGAGCGTATGCGAGGGCAAGACGAGAACGGGCTCGGGATTGCCGGTACCGAAGGGCCCGGCCCGGTCGAGCATGGCGACGAGGTCCAGGGTCAGCGCCGCGGCCGTTGTCGCCGCATCGACGAGGAGGGAGTCCTCACGGCGCGCGCGCGTCACAGCATCGGCGAGATGACCTTCGAGAAAGGCGCGGAAGGCCGCGAGCCGGTCACGCTGCACGGTGATGCCGGCCGCCATGACATGGCCACCGCCCTTGACGAGGATCCCGGCACCGACGGCACGGCGGACGGCGGCGCCAAGATCGACCCCTGCGACGGAGCGGCCGGACCCGGTGCCGACCTCTCCGGTGAAGGCGATCGCAAAGGCGGGGCGCTTGAATCGCTCCTTCAGCCGTGAGGCGACGAGGCCGACGACACCCGGGTGCCAGCCGTTACCGGCGGTCACCACCACCGAGGCCCCCTCCTCCAGCGGCCCGAGCGCTGCCAGGGCCTCGGCCTCGGCCTCGGCGACGGTGCCCAGTTCGACCACCTGCCTTTCGCGATTGAGACGGTCGAGATCAGCTGCGATGCGCTCCGCCTCCAGCGTATCCTCGGTCATCAAAAGCCGCAGGCCGAGGGCCGCGTCGCCGATCCGACCACCTGCATTGATGCGCGGCCCGAGCAGGAAACCGAGATGGTAGGGTGTCGGCGGTCCGTCGAGCCGCGCCACGTCCATGAGGGCCCTCAGGCCGGCATTCTCACGCCGCCGCATCACCACGAGGCCGCGCGTGACGAAGGCGCGGTTGAGACCTATCAACGGCACGACATCGGCGACCGTGCCGAGAGCGACGAGGTCGAGCAGTCCCATCAGGTCAGGTTCCGGCCGTGCCGTCGTCCAGTGTCCCTTGGCGCGCAGATGGCGGTTGAGCGCCACCACCATCATGAAGGTGACGCCGGCAGCACAGAGTTGACTCAGTCCGGAAAGATCATCCTGCCGGTTGGGATTGACGATTGCCTCAACGTCGGGAAGCGTCTCGTCGGCCTGGTGATGATCGCAGACGACCACATCGAGGCCGATCGCCGCCGCCTCGCCGAGCACCTGGTGGCTTGTGGTGCCGCAGTCGAGGGTGACGACCAGCGTTGCCCCCTTCCCCGCCAGCATGCGCAGGGCTTCGGCATTGGGTCCATAACCCTCAAAGATGCGGTCGGGGATATGCAGCAGGGGGTCGAGCCCGGCGGCGCGAAGGAACAGCGCCAGAACCGCTGACGAAGAGGCGCCGTCGACGTCATAGTCGCCGAAGATCGCCACTTGTTCGCCGGTCAGCACCGCCTTGGCAAGGCGTTCGACGGCCCGGTCCATGTCGGTGAGGACGGAAGGGTCCGGCATCACCGCGCGGATCGTCGGTTCGAGGAAGGCCTCCGCCGTGTCGGCGTCGACGCCCCGACCTGCAAGGACACGGGCCAGAATGTCCGGCAAGGCGAGGGCCTGGGTGATGGCCAAGGCCCTGGCGCGCCCCGGCTCATCGAGCCGGTCGCGCCAGGCGCGGCCCAGGGCCGACTTTTCGATGCCGAGAAACAGCCGGCGGCGTTCCATCGGGTCAGTCGAGATGGAATTTCTCAAGCTGGCGGTGCTCGCCGAAGATGCGACGCACGGTGCCGGTCGTCGACCGGTAGACGATGGTTTCGGTGGTGATAAGGTCGGGGCCGAAGACGACGCCCTTCAGGAGGGCGCCGTCGGTGACGCCGGTGGCCGAGACGATCACGTCGCCGGAGGCCATTTCCTCCATCTCGTACTTCTTGGTCGGGTCCTTGACGCCCATCTTGCGGGCACGCTCGATCTTGGCCTCGCTGTCGAGGATCAGCCGCGCCTGCATCTGACCGCCGACACAGCGCAGGGCCGCCGCTGCCAGCACGCCCTCGGGCGCGCCGCCAATGCCCAGATAGATGTCGATGCCGGTCTCCAGCGCATTGGCGGTGTGAATGACACCCGCGACGTCGCCATCGGTAATGAGGCGGATGGCGGCGCCGGTGCTCCGCACGGCCTCGATCAGCTTGGCGTGGCGGGGCCGGTCCATGATCAGGGCGGTGATCTCGCCCGGCTTCACGCCCTTCGCCTTGGCGAGGGCATGGATGTTCTCGACCGGCGAGGCGTCGAGATCGACAACGCCTTTCGGATAGCCCGGACCGATGGCGATCTTGTCCATGTAGACATCAGGGGCATAGAGCAGGGAGCCGTGCTCGGCCATGGCGATGACGGCGATCGAGCCGGGCATGTCCTTGGCGCAGAGCGTTGTGCCCTCGAGCGGATCGAGCGCGATGTCCACCTTCGGACCCTTCTTGGTACCGACCTCTTCGCCGATGTAGAGCATCGGCGCCTCGTCGCGCTCGCCCTCGCCGATGACGACCGTGCCGTCGATGGGCAGCTTGTTGAGTTCGCGGCGCATGGCGTCGACCGCCGCCTGGTCAGCGGCCTTCTCGTTGCCGCGACCGCGCAGGCGCGCGGAGGCCACAGCCGCCCGCTCCGTCACCCGGACGAGCTCCATCGAGAGCACGCGCTCGATGATGAGGTTCTTCGGGATGGAAAGCCCCTGCTCGGCCATTGTGACGTCCTTTTCGCGCTTTTGTCGTGCGTTCAGTTGCGTTCGATGCGGATGACCTGCGGGGCTCCAAGAAGGATGCCGTCCGCGTCCATCGACTTGACGGCGCGGCGGACGGCCGCCTCCGTCGTGGCATAGGTGATGAGCACAACGGGCGCCGGAGCGGCCGCCGCTGCCGGATCGGTTCCGCCGCGCACGGGTCCGGCCCGGCGCTGCACGATCGATTCCAGCGAGATATTGTTCTGCGCCATGCGCGAGGCGATGCGCGCCGCGGTTCCAGGCTTGTCGACGACCTCGAGGCGAATGTAGTAGCCGCCCTCGTGGCGCGTCATGGGCGCACGGCTCGGCTTGGTCAGGGCCGAGACCGGCCGGATGAACGGTGCCGTGCGATGTCCACGCGCCACATCGACGATGTCGGCGATCACAGCCGAGGCCGTCGCATCGCCGCCCGCGCCGGGGCCGACCAGAGTGAGGTCGACAGCATCGGCGTCGATGGCCACGGCGTTCAACACGCCATTGACCTGGGCGATGGCCTCGTCCTTCGGAATGAAGGTCGGATGGACGCGCTGCTCGACGCCGTCGGCGGTGCGCTGCGCGACGCCGAGCAGCTTGACGCGGTAGCCGAGTTCCTCGGCCATCCTCAGGTCGACCGGCTTGATCGAGCGGATGCCCTCGATCGAGATGCCCTTGGTGTCGACGAGCGTGCCGAAGGCGAGGCTGGTGAGAAGCGACAGCTTGTGGGCCGTGTCGAACCCATCGACGTCGAAGGTCGGATCAGCTTCCGCATAGCCAAGGCGCTGGGCGTCCCTGAGGCACTCCTCGAAGCTGATCCCCTCCTCCGCCATGCGGGTGAGGATGTAGTTGCAGGTACCGTTGAGGATGCCATAGACGCGCTCGATCGTATTGCCGAGCAGGCTTTCGCGCAGCGTCTTGATGACGGGGATGCCGCCAGCGACCGCCGCTTCGAAATTGAGCGCGAGGCCCTTGGCCTCGGCCTTACGCGCAAGGGCCGTGCCGTGGGCGGCCAGAAGCGCCTTGTTGGCGGTGACCACCGCCTTACCGCTCTCCAGCGCCGTCTCGACCGCCGCCTTGGCGGGGTCACCGGCTCCGCCCATGAGTTCGACGAAAACGTCGATCTCGGGATCGGCGGCGAGGCTGACGGAATCGTCGCACCAGCGAACCCCGGCCAGATCAATGCCACGGTCCTTGCCGCGCGAGCGGGCCGTGACCGCCGTAACGCGGATGGGCCGCCCGGCGGCTTCGGCCAGGCGATTGTCACGCTTGGCAATGAGCCGGACGACCGAAGCCCCGACCGTACCGAGGCCGGCGATCCCGACTTTCAAGACGTCCTGCATGGGTAATCGATCCGCACTGCCGCGACCACCGCGTCGCGCCGGGCTTGTGCCCGATTTGGCCGGCCAAGGCAAGGAATGCCGGCTCTTGGGGCTCAATCCAGAAGGTGATCGATGCCGCGGATCAACCCTGTAGAACCCCTCACCTTGCGCGCCGCCAGCAGCGTGCCACCGACATAGGGCGCTGCCGAGGACCCCGCATCGTGGCGGATGGTCAGCCGCTCGTCCGGCAGCCCGAAAATTGCTTCGGCAGACAGGACAAAGGACGGCATGCGCACCGAATGGACCTGCACTGCGATGCCGCCGGCATTGACCGCGCCGCCCCGCGTTTCGCGGATGCCACCGAGTTCGTCCACCGGCTTAGAGGTCGGCGCGCCACGAATCGCGGAGAGAATCTCGCCGAGCTCGCGGCCCGTGCCTGACGGCGTGTCGGGCTTCTTGGCGGAGGCATAGTCGATGATCTCGACATCGGGCACATGCCGCGCCGCCATGGTGGCAAAGCGCTTCAGCAGCGATGCCGTAATCGAGAAATTGCCGGCGGCAATCACCCCGCGCCCGGCGGCAACGGCTGCCCGGTCGATCTCTGCATAGTCATCAGCCGACAGGCCAGACGTTCCGATGACCACATGGCGGCCGGCGGCAAGAGCCTCCAGCGTATGGCCCTTGACCACATGTGGCTTGGTGTAGTCGATGACCACGTCGCTCGGGACGGCCAGCGCCTCCGCCAGGCTCGACACGACGGTCACGCCGGTCGCGGCCATGCCCGCGACGTCGCCGGCATCCCGTCCCGCCGACGAGCGCGCCACGGCGGCTGCGAGGGTCAGGTCCGGAGCGGCGGTGACGGCCTTGACCAGCTCGCGGCCCACCCAGCCGGACGTTCCGGCGACGACGATGCGTATCATGGCGGCTCCTGCCGGACTGTCCGCGTCCGGCTCAACGGCTGGCGGCGGTGATGGGAATGACGTTGTGGAGGGTGGTCGCGGCGCCATCGAAGAAGCGCTTCACATTGCGCGCCGCCTGGCGGATCCGCTGCTCGTTCTCGACCACGGCGATACGGACATAGTCGTCGCCGTGCTCGCCGAAGCCGATTCCCGGAGCGACGGCGACTTCCGCCTTCTCGACCAGCAGCTTGGCGAATTCGAGCGATCCCAGCGGCTTGAACTGGTCCGGGATCGGCACCCAGGCGAACATCGAGGCCTGCGGCACGGGAATGTCCCAGCCGGCCTTGCCGAAGCTCTCGATCAGCGCATCACGGCGCTTGCGATAGGTTCCGCGCATCTCATGGATGCAGTCCTCGGGCCCATTCAGGGCGGCGGTCGCCGCCACCTGCACTGGGGTGTAGGCGCCATAGTCGAGATAGCTCTTGACCCGCGCAAGGGCTGCGCAGAGACGCTCGTTGCCCACCGCGAAGCCAATGCGCCAGCCGGCCATCGAGAAGGTCTTCGACATGGAGGTGAACTCGACAGCCACGTCGAACGCGCCAGGCACCTGCAGGATGGACGGCGGCGGATTGGCGTCATCGAAATAGACCTCGGCATAGGCAAGGTCGGAGAGGACGATCAGGTCGTGCTTCTTCGCGAAGCGCACCAGTTCGGCGTAGAAGTCGAGGTCGGCGACCTGGGCCGTCGGGTTCGACGGGTAGCAGGTCACCACAGCGATCGGCTTCGGGATGGAGTGCTGCATCGCCCGCTCCATGGCCCTGAAATACTCCTCGTCGGCGGTCGCCGGCACAGAGCGGATGACGCCGCCCGCCATCAGGAAACCGAAGGCGTGGATCGGGTAGCTCGGATTGGGGCAGAGCACGACGTCGCCGGGCGCGGTGATGGCCTGCGCCATATTGGCAAAGCCCTCCTTCGAGCCGAGCGTGGCGATAACCTGCGTGTCGGGGTCGAGCTTGACGCCGAACCGGCGCGCGTAATAGGCCGCCTGGGCGCGCCTCAGGCCCGGAATGCCCTTCGAGGCTGAATAGCGGTCGGTGCGCGGCTTGCCGATCGTCTCCTTGAGCTTCTCGATGACGTGCTCAGGCGCCGGCAGATCGGGGTTGCCCATCCCGAGGTCGATGATGTCGACGCCCTTGGCCCGGGCGGCGGCCTTCACCTTGTTCACCTGCTCGAAGACATAGGGCGGCAGCCGGCGGATGCGGTGGAACTGGGAGTGGGTCATCGGTGACAGGTCGCTCGGGCGGCAGGCCTTGCCGCAAGGGGCTTGCCTCGTATCACATTGCAATACGGCTTGGAACGGGACGACCGTGCGATCCCTGCCGTCTTTCGTCCTAGTCGCGGTCGCTTTCCGCCGGATCGATGGCCGGGCGGGCGCCGGCTCCGGCCCCGCGAACCCGGCCTTGCCGTTCGAGCCGTTGCGCCATGGCAGGCGTGGTGCCGGCACGGGCCGCCTCAAGCTCCTGACGGCGGGCGGCCTGCTCGGCCGGCGTCAGAAGTTCGGGCGTCTCGGAGGAACGTGGTGGCGGCGCCACGCGATCGGGGGGCGGGAGACGCGCGATCAACAACGCAGCACCGTAACCCGTCGCCCGGATCGGCGCGGGATACCAGAGGCCGCCGCCAGCGACCGGCGGCAGGGGCGTGGGCTGCGAAGGGCCATAGGGCGAGGGATAGCCGTCATTGGCGTGCTGGCAACCGGCGAGCGCCAGCGCGGCGAGCGTCACGACAACAAGGCGTGGCGCGGC
The DNA here is from genome assembly GCF_022843985.1 of Phreatobacter sp. Classification (GTDB taxonomy): domain Bacteria; phylum Pseudomonadota; class Alphaproteobacteria; order Rhizobiales; family Phreatobacteraceae; genus Phreatobacter. The sequence goes on from NZ_JALHMP010000017.1 coordinate 41,622, forward strand.
GCGGTCGACCAAGCGGCGGGATGAAACTGCCATAGCGCTCTCCGAGGGAAGCCGCACATCTTTTGCTTGGCGGCCACCGCATCGCCTTCCTAATATGCTCAGATGAAAAAGTGGACCGATTTCGTAATGGACGAAAGCGGCGATTTTCGGAGGGACGCTCATGGCGAAACGCGATTCGGGCAAGCCGAAGTCGCCTAAGGCCTCGCGGAAAGCGCCCTCCCCGCAAGATGAGGTCGCAGCGGCCCCCCGGATGAAGAAGAAAAAGTCCGGCAAGCGGTCGAAAAAGCGGGACGCCGCATCCGCACGCCCGGCCGAGCCCGTAGCGCCCTTGTCCCAAACAGTGACGGCAAAGGCGGCCGAGGTCACGCAGGCAAGGACCAAGATGCCAAAGGCCGGCAGCCCCAAATCCGGGAGCACGAAAGCCGCCGCACCCAAATCGACGCAGCCCGTGTCGAAGACGGAAGCAAAGGTCGCAATCTCCAGGATCGAACCCTCCGGGAGCAAAACATCGACGATTGCGCCATCCCCCAAGCGCAAGCCTGCGGCAACAGTTTCCAAGCCCGCTAACGCCAGACCCACCCCCGCCAAGAGTGCCGCCACCAAGAGCGCCACCACCAAGAACGCCACCGCCAAGAACGCCACCGCCAAGAACGCCACCGCCAAGAGCGCCACCGCCAAGAACGCCACCGCCAAGAACGCCACCGCCAAGAACGCCACCGCCAAGAGCGCCACCGCCAAGAGCGCCACCGCCAAGAGCGCCACCGCCGAGAGCACGGCGCTGCGCATCGCCGCGCCTGCACCGCCCGCCGCGGCGGCCAAGGCACCCCCGGTTGCGGTGCCGGTAAAGCCCGTCGCACCGTCAACTTCGCCACGCCGGGCCGTGCCCGCCGCGCGCTTGCCGCTCTCGACCCTGCTGGGCGAAAACCGTTCCGAGAAGAGCGCGGCCCCGATCCCGCCACCGGAACCCGCACCCGTCACCGTCGCACCGAAAGCCGCCGCGCCTGCCCCGGAACCGGCTGGCGACGACCCCTTCCGCTTCCAGGCCATGGATGTCGAGCGGCTGTCCTCCAACATTGCCAGGATGGTGGAGCTCGGCGGCAAGGCACTCGCCGCCTATCTCAAGCCGCGCGAGGCTGGCGCCCACCCCGCCGATTCGCCGGACGGCGTCGCCGACGTCGCCAAGACTCTCGGCCATGTCGCGGAATTCTGGCTGAAGGACCCGCAGCGGGCCATCGTGGCGCAGACAGAAATCGCCACCCGCTACATGGACCTGTGGACGCAGTCGCTGAAGTCCATGGCGGGAGAACCCGCCGAGCCGGTGGCCCGGCCTGACCCGCGCGACGCGCGGTTCAAGGACCCGCAATGGGAGAAGAACCCGTTCTTCGACTTCCTGAAGCAGTTCTATCTGGTGACCACCCATCTTGCCGATAAATTCGTCACCGAGGCCGAACTCGACGAGCACCTCAAGCACAAGGCGGCCTTCTACGCCAAGCAGATCGCCAACGCGCTCTCGCCGTCGAATTTCGTCGTCACCAACCCGGAACTGTTGCGCGAGACCATCTCGTCCAACGCCGAGAACCTCGTGCGCGGGATGAAAATGTTCGCCGAGGACGTGGAGCGCGGTGGCGGCGACCTGCGCATCCGCCAGTCCGACGACAGCCAGTTCGCGCTCGGCCGCAACCTCGCCATGACGCCGGGCAAGGTGGTCTACGAGAATGACCTGATCCAGCTCATCCAATACGAACCGACGACCAAGGCCGTGGGCAAGGTGCCGCTGGTCATCGTTCCGCCCTGGATCAACAAATTCTACATTCTCGATCTCACCCAGGAGAAGAGCTTCATCAAATGGGCGGTCGACCAGGGCCTGACAGTCTTCGTCGTGTCCTGGGTCAATCCGGACCAGCGCCACGCCACCAAGAGCTTCGACGACTACATGCTGGAGGGACCGCTATCGGCCTTCCGCGTGGCCGGCGAGATCACCGGCGAGGAGAAGGTTCATACCATCGGCTACTGCGTCGGCGGCACTCTGCTGGCGGTGACCCTCGCCTACATGGCGGCGAAGGGCATCGACAACGTCCAGACGGCGACCTTCTTCACCACCCAGGTGGACTTCACCTATGCCGGCGATCTCAAGGTCTTCGTTGACGAAGAGCAGATCCAGAGCCTCGAGAAGCGCATGGCTCAAACGGGCTATCTCGAAGGCAAGGCAATGGCCAATGCCTTCAACATGCTGCGCTCCAACGACCTGATCTGGAGCTATTTCGTCAACAATTACATGAAGGGCAAGCAGCCGATGCCCTTTGACCTCCTCTACTGGAACGCCGATTCCCCCCGCATGCCCGCGGCGAACCATTCCTTCTATCTCCGCCATTGTTACCTGCAGAACGATCTCAGCCAGGGCCGGATGCAGGTGGCGGGCGAGACCCTGGACCTCAAGAAGGTCAAGGTGCCGGTCTATAATCTGGCCGCCCGCGAGGACCACATCGCCCCGGCCCGTTCGGTCTTCATCGGCTCGCAGTGCTTCGGCGGACCGGTTGACTATGTGGTGGCCGGATCGGGGCACATTGCCGGCGTCGTCAACCCGCCCGCGAAGAACAAATACCAGCACTGGACCGGCGGCAAGCCGGAGGGCACCTTCGAGGACTGGATCGCCGCAGCCAGCGAGCATCCCGGTTCCTGGTGGCCGCATTGGCGCGAATGGATCCGCAGCCACGACGGCGCGGAGGTTGAGGCGCGCCGCATCGGCTCCAATGCCCATCCGCCCATCGAGGACGCCCCTGGGCGCTATGTGAAAGTGAAGGACTGACAGTGCCTGTACCGCCCAGCGAGCGCCCGGCGCTCGAAGCCTATCCGTTCCTGACCGTGCATCCCGTCCGCTACGGTGATCTCGACCCCAACAACCATGTGAACAATGCCGTCATCGGCACCTATCTGGAGATTGGCCGCACCGAATTCTTCGACCGCGAGGGCATCCGCCTGACGGCCGAGGGGCGCGGCATCTCGCTCGTCCACATGGAGATCGAGTTCCACCGGGAGATCCTCTACCCCGGCTTCGTCCAGATCGTCTCCGGCATCCGCCGGGTGGGATCCTCGTCGCTCACCTTCGACCAGGCCGTTTTTGTCGACGGCATGCGGCACATCTCGGCTTCCACGACGACAGCCCAGGTCGACAAGGCGACAAAGCGCTCGACGCCGTGGAACGATGTCCAGCGCGCCAAGTTCGCGCGGCTGATGATGCGGTGAGGAGCCCGGCGCCGCGGCTGCGCCCTCGCCCGCTCAGGGGAACAGGGCGATCTGCTCAAGGCCCGTCGTCTCGGGAAAACCGAGGACAAGGTTCATGTTCTGGAGCGCCTGTCCCGCCGAACCCTTCACCAGGTTGTCGAGCGTCGAGATGACAATGGCGCGGCCGGGAATGCGATCGGCGAAGACGCCGATCTGCACGTAGTTGGAGCCGCGGACATTCTGGGTCTGCGGCACGACACCCTTCGGCGCCACATGGACGAAAGGCTCGTCCCGGTAGGCCTCGGCCAGGGCCTGGCGCAGATCGTCGGCAGTCGCCCCGTTCAGCCGGACATAGGACGTGCAAAGCTCGCCGCGCGCCATGGGAATGAGGTGGGGCGTGAAATTGATCGTGACTTCGCCGCCGACTGCAACGCCGATCTCCTGCTCGATCTCGGGCGCATGGCGGTGCTTGCCGATCGAATAGGGCGAGAGCCCCTCGCCGGCCTCCGAGAACAGCGTGTTCTGCTTCAGGCCGCGACCGGCGCCGGTGACGCCCGATTTGGCGTCGACGATGATGTCGTTGGCATGGATGAGGCCTGCCCTGGCGATCGGCACCAGCGCCAGCAGCGTCGCGGTCGGGTAACAGCCCGGACAGGCGACGAGGCGCGCCGCCGTGATCTCCTTCCGGTAGAGCTCGGTGAGGCCGTAGACCGCCTCCTTCTGCAGTTCCGGCGCCTGGTGCTCGTGGCCGTACCACTCGGCATAGGTCGCGCCGTCCCGCAGACGGAAATCGGCCGACATATCGAGGATCTTGATCTTCGGATTGGCGGCGAGGACCGCGGCTGTGATTTCCTGGGTGGTCCCATGCGGCAGGCCGCAGAACACGGCGTCGAGGCCGGTCCAGTCGACGCTCTCCCAGGCAACCAGCTTCGGCAGATCGAGCATGAAGAAATGCGGAAAGACGTCGACCATCGCCTTGCCGGCATGGGTGTTCGCCGTCAAAGCGACGATCTCGACATGCGGATGGCGCGCGGCAAGGCGGACGGCATCGGCGCCGGTGTAACCAGAGGCTCCGAGGATCGCGATTTTGGCCTTGGTCGCCATGGCAGTCTCCGCAGGGTGCGAGAAGTCGGGTTCAGCATGTCACGGACAAAAAAGCCGCGCTGGGAGCGCGGCAATCGGATCGATTATCAGGGCACGGGCCCGCGCGCTCATCGCTGGATGAAGATGGAGCGTCGGGAACGGGTGAAGGCCGGTGACATCAGCGCTTCATGCAATCGGCTCATGTCACTGTCAAGACAGGTCCGACCGACGGTCCGTCAGCGGTTCTTCCCCGGCACCCAGAGCACGTCCGCCTTGCCCTTGTCGTTGAGATAGCGCGCGGCCACGAACAGGAAGTCCGACAGGCGGTTGACGTACTTCAGCGCCGGTGCCGAGATCCCCTCGCCCGGGCGGCGCACGAGGTCGACCATGATCCGCTCGGCCCGCCGCGCCACGGTGCGGGCGACGTGGAGATGCGCCGAGGCGGGGCTGCCGCCAGGCAGGATGAAGCTTTTCAGCGGATCGAGTTCGGCATTGAGCTGGTCGATTTCCTGCTCGATGCGGTTCACCTGGGCATCGACGATACGGAGCGGCTCGTAACCGAGGTCCTCGCCGAGATCAGGTGTGGCGAGATCGGCGCCAAGGTCGAACAGATCGTTCTGGATTCGCATCAGCATTGCGTCGACCACGGGGTGTCCGGCGGTCGCCAGCCGCGCGACGCCGAGCGCCGAATTGGCCTCGTCGATGCAGCCATAGGCCTCGACGCGCAGATCCGACTTCAGCCGCCGCGGTCCTGCCGCCAGCCCCGTCGTCCCGTCGTCGCCGGTCTTGGTGTAGATCTTGTTCAGCTTGACCATGCCGTTCGTCCCTGTCCTCAGCCGCCGCTCGACTTGTAATAGATGGCGATGACGATGATGACGATGGCGACGAACTGCAGACCGACGCGCCAGCGCATCAATTTCTGCGACGTGTTCGGGTCGCCGCCCCGCATCATGTTTGCAAGACCCATGACCAGAACAATGGCCACGGCCGCGATGGCTACGGGTACGAGCATATTGAAGGACATCGGGCGATTTCCTGTCAGCCGTTCAGCCGCCAGAGGGCGACATTCAGCAAAGTGGCGTAGCTGACCCACGCAAGATAGGGGATGAGAAGGAGGGAGGCCAAGCGATCCTTGGTCCAGCCATAGACGATGGTGGCAAGGATGGCGAACCACAGGGCAACGATGACGGCGATGGCCGCGCCCATGGACTGGCCGTAGAAAAACACCCAGGACCATGCCGCGTTGAGCGCCAACTGGGTGGCGTAGAGTGCCAGCACCGGTTCCTTGTCGCGCATGGGCGAGAGAACGTAGCGCGCACCGGCCACTGCGATCATGACATAGAGAACAGTCCAGACGGGGCCGAAGACCCAGTTCGGCGGATTGAAGATGGGCTTGACCAGGGCCGGATACCAGCTCGTGAGTCCATAGGAATTCGCAAGACCCCCGGTGGCTGCGACCAGAGCGCAGACCAGGATGAAGCCCGCATGGACCGCGACGGTGCCGCCGGTCGATATCCGATTGTCCACGCCGGGCTTCCTCATGCTCATGCGGACCACTACGTTGTGGCAACGCAGGGGGATCAGCGGCGTTCCGCAAACCACGCCACCGCCATGGTAGCGAGGCAGGACGGCGCCCCCGGCAGGGAGCGCCGATGCGTCCGGAGCGTTTCCGTTCCGTTCGTGCCGAAGCCACGCTATGCCATCATGGCGCTGGGTGATTCGCGGCCGCCCCGCGGCCTGAGGATGTTATGACGATGGACAATTCCAACGACCTTTTCGGAGGCCCGAAGGAACCCGCAGCCAAGCCGCCGTCGGTGGCCCGCGCCCGGCCGGAGCCCGCCAAGGCGGTCAAGGCGGCCGGCACGCCCGGCGAACAGGGCTATTCCGCCTCCGACATCGAGGTTCTTGAGGGGCTCGAGCCGGTGCGCCGCCGCCCGGGCATGTATATCGGCGGCACCGACGAGAAGGCCCTGCACCATCTCTTCGCCGAGGTCATCGACAATGCCATGGACGAGGCGGTGGCAGGTCACGCCACCTGGATCGAGGTGGAACTGTCGTCCGACGGCTCGCTCTCCGTCACCGACAACGGCCGCGGCATCCCGGTGGACCCGCACCCGAAGTTCCCTGGCAAGTCGGCGCTCGAAGTGATCATGTGCACGCTCCATGCGGGCGGCAAGTTCGATTCCAAGGTCTATGAGACCTCCGGGGGCCTGCACGGCGTCGGCGTCTCGGTCGTCAACGCCCTTTCCGTGACGCTCGACGTCGAGGTGGCCCGCGGCCAGATGCTCTACCGCCAGCGCTTCTCGCGCGGCATTCCGCAGACCGGCCTTGAGGAACTCGGCCGCGTCAACAACCGTCGCGGCACCAGGGTACGTTTCGTGCCGGATCCGGAGATCTTCAAGGAGACGAGCACCTTCAAGCCGGCGCGCCTGTTCAAGATGGCGCGCTCCAAGGCCTATCTCTTCGGCGGGGTCGAAATCCGCTGGTCCTGCGATCCCGACCTCGTCAAGGGCATCGACACGCCGGACAAGGCCGTGCTGCGCTTCCCCGGCGGCCTCAAGGACTATCTCGCCGCAACCCTCGACGGCGCAACACGCGTCCACCCGGACATTTTTGGCGGCAGGCTCGACAAGCAGGGCCACGGCTCGGTGGAGTGGGCCATCGGCTGGGTCGGCGACCAGGACGGCTTCGTCTCCTCCTATTGCAACACCATCCCCACACCGGACGGCGGCACCCACGAACAGGGCCTGCGCATCGCCCTGCTGCGCGGCCTGAAGGACCATGCCGAGCGCACCGGCAACAAGCGCGCCGCCCAGGCCACTGCCGACGACGTGCTCTCGGGCTGCTGCGTCATGCTCTCGGTCTTCATCCGCGAGCCGGAATTCCAGGGCCAGACCAAGGACAAGCTCGCGACCTCGGAGGCCTCGCGCATCGTCGAGAACGCCATCCGCGACCCCTTCGACCATTGGCTCGCCGGAAATCCGAACCAGGCAAACCGACTGCTCGAATGGGTCATCGAGCGGGCCGAGGAACGCCTGCGCCGCCGCGCCGAGAAGGATGTCAGCCGCAAGACCGCCGTGCGCAAGCTGCGCCTGCCCGGCAAGCTGGCGGATTGCTCCAACACTTCCGCCGCCGGCTCGGAGATCTTCATCGTCGAGGGGGATTCCGCCGGCGGCTCCGCCAAGCAGGCCCGCGACCGCCAGACCCAGGCGATCCTGCCGCTCCGCGGCAAGATCCTCAACGTCGCCTCGGCGGGGCGCGACAAGCTCGCCCAGAACCAGCAGCTCTCCGATCTGACCCAGGCGCTCGGCTGCGGCACCGGCTCGCACTACCGCGACGACGACCTGCGCTATGAGCGGGTCATCATCATGACCGATGCCGATGTCGACGGCGCCCATATCGCCAGCCTGCTGATCACCTTCTTCTACCGGCAGATGCCGCGCCTCATCGACCAGGGCCATCTCTATCTGGCCGTGCCACCGCTCTACCGCCTGACCCAGGGCGGCAAGACGCTCTATGCGCGCGACGACGCCCACAAGGACGAACTCCTGCGCACCGCCTTCAAGGGCAACCAGAAGGTTGAGATTGGCCGCTTCAAGGGCCTCGGCGAGATGATGCCGCAGCAGTTGAAGGAGACGACCATGGACAAGAAGGTGCGCACCCTGCTGCGCGTGGGTATCGTGCCCGAGGACCGCCCGGAGACCTCCGACAGCGTCGAGCGGCTGATGGGCGTCAAGGCCGAACCGCGCTTCGCCTTCATCCAGGAACGCGCCGAATTCGCCGAGGAGCTGGATATCTGACCATGGGAGGGCTGCTGGCGGTATCGGCAGGCCTGGTGCTGTTGGTGACGCCCCTCGCCGCCGGGCCCCTTCGCGCCCAGGGTTCCGACCCTGTCCGTGCCCTCTCCACCCTCGCCCCGGAGGTGATGTTCGTGCGGGCGACGGGCAGCTGGTCGTCAGGCGAGCGGAGCGGAACCACGCGCATCGTTCTCCTGCGTTCAGGATCGCCGGACGGGGCCCAGCGGCTCTTCGTCCAGTGGCTGAACCGGCCCGAGGACGCTGCCGGCCGCCCGGCCGTGGCCGCCACCGAGGAAATCCCGGAAATCTTCGACTGGCGCATCGGCGTCGGGGATTACCGCGTCGAGCCCGACGCCAATGGCGCCCGCATCGTCCTCGACGGCCGGATCATCGGCACCGACCGCAACCGCCGCTACCTGCTGTCGATCGGCCCGCCTGGTGAGGTCTCCTTCTCGGCGCTGCGCTGACTGTCAGGCGCCGAGCCAGGCCTCCAGCGCCGCATTGACCGCCGCCGGCTGTTCCAGCGTCGACAGGTGCCCGCAATCAGGCACGACCACCAGCCGCGATCCGGGAATGGCATCGGCCATGTCCTCCGACATGAAGCGCGGCGTGATCGCATCCTCCGCCCCCACCAGCACCAGGGTCGGGCAACGGATGGCGGAGAGTGCGGGCAGGAAGTCAGCCCGACCCATCACGGCACGCTGCTGGCGGATGAAACGCGCCGGACCGGTCTTTTCGGCCATGGTCCTGACCACGCTCTCCAGGGCCGCGTCGCCGAGGCGCCCGAGATGGACGAGCCGCGGCCAGAGAATGCCGTGAATGTCGTCGAAGCGACCGGTCTCGGCGAATTTGATCGCCACCTGCCGGATCTCGGTGTCTTCCGGCGCATCGGGACTGGCGCGTGTATCGAGAAGGGCGAGGCGCTCCACCCGCTGCGGCGCCTGCCGCATGACCTCCAGCGCCACGTAGCCGCCCATCGACAGGCCGGCGAGCGCGAATCGCGGCGGCGCGGCGGAGAGCAGCCGCCCGGCGATGCCGGCGATGGTCTCATCGCGCGCATGGTCGGCGATGGTGATGTCGCAGCGCCCGGCAAAGGCTTCGACCTGGGGTCCGAACAGTTCGACAGTGCAGTTGAGGCCGGGCACGAGAACGAGTGGCGGGCGCCCGGGGCCGGGCCGCGACGAGGCAGGAAGCGACATGGTTCTGATCCTTCACCATGCGCCGCGAATCCCGCCCGACCGGCTGCGCCGGGAAGCGTTCGCACAGGTGACATTCGTTGACAATCAGCCAATTGAGACTATGTTGCGCCGCGTCGAAGGTCGCTGCAAATGCCGGTCCTTCGCTGCACTGTCCGTTCGGCCTCGTGGGTTCTAGGGGCCGCCACGCGCGAAAGCCGTTTCGCGCCTAACGCCTCAAGACATCGTCGCAAGACCCCGCCAGACCACAAGGACACTCTGACAACATGACGTTTTCCGAACTCGGCCTCAGCGCCAAGGTTCAGGCTGCCGTCGCTGCGGCAGGCTATACCGAGCCGACCCCGATCCAGGCCCAGGCCATCCCGCACGTTCTCGCCCGCCGCGACGTCCTCGGCATCGCCCAGACCGGCACCGGCAAGACCGCCGCCTTCACCCTGCCGATGATCACCATGCTGGAGGAGGGCCGCGCCCGGGCCCGCATGCCGCGAACGCTCATCCTGGAGCCGACGCGCGAACTCGCCGCCCAGGTCGAGGACAATTTCGTCAAGTACGGCGTCAACCACAAGCTGAGCGTCGCGCTGCTCATCGGTGGCGTCTCCTTCGGCGACCAGGATGCCAAGCTGACCCGCGGCGTCGACGTGCTGATCGCCACCCCGGGCCGCCTGCTCGACCATTTCGAACGCGGCCGCCTGCTGCTGACCGGCGTCGAGCTCCTCGTCATCGACGAGGCCGACCGCATGCTCGACATGGGTTTCATTCCGGACATCGAGCGCATCTGCAAGATGGTGCCCTTCACCCGCCAGACGCTGTTCTTCACGGCCACCATGCCGCCGGAGATCCAGCGCATCACCGAGCAGTTCCTGCACAACCCGGTCAAGGTCGAGGTCAGCCGCGCGGCGTCCACCGCCACCACCATCACCCAGCGCCTGGTGCGATCGGGCAAAAAGGACTTCGAGAAGCGCGACACCCTGCGCGCCCTCATCCGCGACGCCGACAGCCTGAAGAACGCGATCATCTTCTGCAACCGCAAGAGCGAGGTCGCGACCGTCTACAAGTCGCTGCAGAAGCATGAATTCTCCGTCGCTGCCCTGCATGGCGACATGGACCAGAGCGCCCGAACGGCCGCTCTCACGGCGTTCCGCGACGGAAAGACGCAACTCCTCGTCGCCTCCGATGTGGCGGCCCGCGGCCTCGATATTCCCGACGTCAGCCATGTCTTCAACTACGACACGCCGCACCATGCCGAGGATTACGTCCACCGGATCGGACGGACCGGCCGCGCGGGGCGTCTCGGCACGGCAATCACCATCGTCACGCCGGAGGACACCAAGCTCCTCTCGGCCATCGAGAAGCTGATCGGTCAGCCGATCGAATGGGCGGGCAATGCGATCTCCGACGAGGAAGCCAGCGAGGCCAAGCGCGAGCGGCGCGGCGCCGGCGGACGCCCTGGCCGGTCATCCGGCGGCCGCGGCGAACCCCGTGGCGAACTGCGCGCCCGCGAGGAACGCTCGGCACGGCGCCCGGACGAGCAACGAGCGGCAGCCCCGCGCAGTGCCGAACCCCCTGCGCAAGCCGAACGGCCGGCGCAAGCTGAACGGCCGGCGCGAGGCGAACGGCCGGCGCGAGCCGAGCGGGCGACGCGTCAGTCAGAGTCTTCGGTGTCCCGCGACCGCAGTTCGGCCCGTCCCGCCGCCTCGGAGGAGGCCGACATGTCGCACATGCCGCAATTCCTCCTGCGCCCGGTGACGTACCGCGGAAAATGACGTTGCGTAACGTCTAATTTTTACCTGCGATAAAGCATTATCGGGCTAGCCTCCCCGCTGAGGTCGGAAGGGCGGATCGGCATTTCCCTCCCGCCCAGCACAGGCTTGCCCCCGATGGACAACCGCGACGAAATTGAGCGCAGCTACAGCTTCGGCGAGCTGGCGTTCTCTCAGATCAAGGGCCGCAGCTTGGCGGCCATGCCGCGCAACTACGAGATCTGGTACTGCTACGCGTCCGGCTACTATGCCGATCTGTCTGACGCGCTGAACATGGTCCTGTCCGAAAAGGGCAGCATTTCCCAGGAACAGCTCGATACGATCTACGATACCTTCCTCTCCCAGCACCGCATGGGCGAGAAGCTCGACGTGGTCGGCAACCGGGTCATGGACGAAATCGGCCACGTCATGTCGATGATCGATTCGGCCGCCGGTCAGGCAAATGCCTACGGCAACGACCTTGCCGGTGCCACCGCCCGGCTCGCCTCAGTCGGCTCGCCCGAGGGTGTCCGCACCATCATCGAGAACCTGATTCGCTCGACCCGCGAGATCGAGGCCAACAACAAGGCGCTGGAGCAGCGGCTGAAAGCCTCGCGCAGCGAGATCAAGCTTCTGCAGGACAATCTCGACGCGGTGCGGACGGAGTCGCTCACCGATCCCCTCACCTCTCTCGGCAATCGGAAATATTACGACCAGTCGATTGCCAAGGCCGTGTCGCTCGCCAACAAGTCCGAGATGCCCCTGAGCCTGCTTGTCAGCGATATCGACCATTTCAAGAAGTTCAATGACACGTTTGGCCATCTCACCGGTGATCAGGTGCTGCGCCTCGTGGCGCTCTCGCTGAAGCAGAACGTCAAGGGACAGGACCTCGCCTGCCGTTACGGCGGCGAGGAATTCGCCATCATCCTGCCCGACACGACGCTGCGCGCGGCCGTGACGGTGGCCGAGCACATCCGCCGCTCGGTCATGACCAAGGAACTGATCAAGCGCTCGACCAGCGAGAATCTCGGCCGCATCACCATATCACTGGGCGTCGCGAGCTTCCGTCCCGGCGACACCGTCGCCAGCCTGTACGAGCGCGCCGACCGCTGCCTCTATGCGGCCAAGCGCAACGGCCGCAACCGCGTCGTCTGCGAAACCGATCCGGAAGCCGAACTCAAGGTGGCTTGACCGGCCGGCGGGGTCGCGCGCGATCCGCCCTGAGACCGGCCTGCCAAGCCAGGTTCGCCCAGCGCCTCAAGGCGTCCTCGTCGTCGAAACAAGCCTCCGGCATGCGGCGATAGCTGCCGACCGTCGTCTCACCCCGGCGTGTTGCATAGACAAAGGGCGTCAGGCCCTCCGCGACAAATGTCGGGGCGCTTTCGGCATCACATTTCAGGAAAATTTCGCCGCTGATCGAAAGCGCGAAGACCACGCCGGCGCGGTAGATGGCATGGCCGGAAAACATGCGGCGGATCGTAACGGGCGCGAAGGGTGCGAAGAGATCCACGAGGACATCGGGATCGGTCGGCGCCATTGTCACACCGTGCCGAGAGCCTCGGGCCTGGCCGGCGTCAGGGCAATCGATTCGCCGCAGCCGCAGGCCGAGGTCTGGTTCGGGTTGTTGAACACGAACTTGGCCGACAGCTTATCGGTAACGTAGTCCATCTCGGTGCCGAGGAGATAGAGCACCGCCTTGGCGTCGATGAAGACGCGCACGCCCCGATCCTCGACGATCTCGTCGAATTTAGCCGGGGCATCAACGAATTCCATCGTATATTCCATCCCGGCGCAGCCGCCCTTGGTGACGCCCACGCGCAGTCCCGACGTATCGTGGCCGGAGGCCTGAACGAGTTCCTTCACCCGATCGGCAGCGGATTGGGTCAGGCGCATGGCCTGCATTCTGGGCAAGGGCATCTTGGTCTCCGAAGGCGCCCGGATTCAAGGTCCGGCGTTCAAAGCGCAGGTCTGACTATAGACAGTGCCGCGTCCGAGTTAAATCCCTCTTGCCGCCCGCGGCATCACCACATGTTGAGGGCGACACGGGCCTCGTCGGACATGCGGCTCTGGTCCCAAGGCGGGTCAAAGGTGATCGTCACCTTGGCCTCGGAGACCCCCGGCACGCTGGCAACGGCATTCTCGACCATGCCGGGCAGTTCGGCGGCTGCCGGGCACGACGGCGAGGTCAGCGTCATGTCGATGGCGACCTTGCGCGCATCATCGATATCGACCCGGTAGATGAGACCGAGTTCGTAGATGTCGGAGGGGATCTCCGGATCGTAGACCGACTTCATGGCCGCGACGATGTCGTCGGTCAGACGGTCCAGCTCTTCCGGCGGGATGGCGTTGGTATCACCACCGACGGTGGTGTTGAGGGTCTGGGTCTCGTCCATCGGGTTCAAGGTCCGTGGGTCAGGGTCCAAGGCAGCAATGCCTCAGCCGAAGAGAGATTGGGCCTTGAGGAGGGCTTCCGCAAGACGGTCCACCTCATCGGTCGTGTTGTAAAGACCGAAAGAGGCGCGGCAGGTCGAGGTCACGCCATATCGCTGAAGCAGCGGCTGGGCGCAATGGGTTCCCGCCCTGACCGCGACACCGTAGCGGTCGATGACGGTGGCGACGTCGTGGGCATGGGCCCCCTTCATCTCGAAGGAGACGATGGCGCCCTTGTCCCGGGCAGTGCCGAAGATGCGCAGGGAGTTGATCGCCCCGAGCCGCTCATGGGCATGGCGGACCAGGCTGTCCTCATGGGCGCGGATCGCCGTACGGCCGATCGAGCGCATGTAGTCGAGCGCCGCGCCAAGGCCGATGGCCTGGACGATGGCCGGGGTCCCGGCCTCGAAGCGGTGCGGCGGATCGTTGTAGGTGACGCCCTCGGTGGTGACGACCGAGATCATCTCGCCGCCGCCATTGTAGGGCGGCATCCGCTCCAGCAGCTCCTTCTTGCCGTAGAGAACACCGATGCCGGTCGGCCCATAGACCTTGTGACCGGTGAAGACGTAGAAATCGGCGTCGATGTCCTGGACGTCCACCTCCATATGGACGCAGGCCTGCGACCCGTCGACCAGCACCGGGATGCCGCGCGCATGCGCCAGCCGGATGCACTCCTTGATCGGCACCACGGTGCCAAGCGCATTCGACATGTGGGTCAGCGCCACCATCTTGACGCGCGGGCCAAGCAGCTTCTCGAACTCGTCGATGAGGAAATTCCCCTCCTCATCGATCGGGGCCCAGACCAGCTTCGCCCCGCGCTTCTCGCGGTGGAAGTGCCAGGGGACGATGTTGGAGTGATGCTCCATGATCGACAGGACGATCTCGTCGCCCTCGCCAATCACCAGCCCGCCGAAGGAGGCTGCCACCAGGTTGATCGCCTCGGAAGCGTTGCGGGTGAAGACGATCTGGTCGACCGACGGCGCGTTCAGGAAGGCGCGCACGCTCTCGCGTGCCGCTTCATAGGCCTCCGTCGCCGCATTGGCGAGGTAGTGGAGCCCGCGATGCACATTGGCATATTCGCTCTCGTAGGCATGGGAGATGCGGTCGATCACCGCCCGCGGCTTCTGCGCCGAGGCGGCATTGTCGAGATAGACGAGGTCCTTGCCGTAGGGCTTCAGCGCCAGGGCGGGGAAGTCCTTGCGGATGAGATCGACATCATAGCCGCCGTTTGCGACCGCCGGATGCTGGCCTGAAGGGGTCATGGCTCAGCTCCTCGCGCGCATCCAGTCGGTCACCGAGGTCAGCATGGCCTCGCGCAGTTCCTCGACGACGGCGAGCGGTCCCGCGCCGAAATCCTCGATCGCCTCGCGGGCGAAAGCCTCCACCAGCAGTGCCTCGGCCTCCTTGTGCGGGATGCCGCGCGCCTTCAGGTAGAACATCAGGTCGGCATCGAGTTCGCCGCAGGTGCAGCCATGGGCGCAGGCGACATCGTCGGCGAAGATCTCGAGTTCGGGCTTGTTGTCCATCGACGGACCTTCGGCCAGCATGATCGTCTGGCTCATCATCCGCCCGTCAGTCTTCTGGGCGACCGGCTGGACGATGATCTTGCCCTGGAAGACGCCGTGGGCCTCGCCGTCGAGGATGTGCTTGAAGGTCTCGCGACTCTGGCAATGAGGCACGGCGTGCTCCATCACCAGCGCCGTATCGGCATGCTGGCGGCCCTTGAGCATCGACACGCCGCGCAGCGTCACGTTGGAATGCTCTCCGGCGAAGCGCACGAAGAGCTGGCTGCGCGACACCGCGGCACCTGTCGTGAGGGTCAGCGAGTCGAAATGCGCCTCGGCACCGACGCTCGCCTCGAGGGTGGCGAGGTGCAGGGCCTGGTCGCCCTCGACCTGGCGCCGCCCGTGCTCGAGCGTCGCCCCGTCGTGCACCACCACCTGCATGACGACATTCTTCTGGTACTCGACGCCGGCCGGCCCGCAATGGGTCTCGACGATCCCGGCCGAGGCCCCGGCCCCCACCACAACGACGACGCGCGACGTGACGAGGCGCGGCGCGCCGTCCGAGGTGATCGAGACGAGGTCTAGGGCATGGCCGAGCTCGGTGCCCGGCGCCACCTCGATCAGCAGGCCGTCGGTGAGGAAGGCATTGTTGAGCGCGAAGGCGATATTGGCGCGCGTCGCCGGCTGCCCGGTCACCAGCGCCGCGATCTCCGGCCGCTGTGCCATGGCCGCGGCGAGGTCCGACACGGTGACGCCCTCGGGGAGCGCCCCGCCATCGGCGAGGTCCGGCACATGGAAGCCGTCGACCAGGACGATGCGGCTGCCGCCGACCCGCTTTAGCCGGCCGAGGGCGACCTTCGCCGCCAGCAGGACTGAGGCGTCAGGTGCGACGGCCAGCGGCCGCGCCTCGCGCATGAGGACGCGCAGGTCGGTATATTTCCAGTCCTCGACGCGCCGATGCGGCAGCCCGCTGGCCTCGAAGCGCGCAAAACCGTCGATTCGCAGGCCCTCGAGCGCGGCGCTGGTTGGCCTGCTGTCGCGGAGGGCACCGAAAGCACCGATCAGAGCCTGTTCGGCAGGGGTTCGGATGGGGGTAATGGCGTTCATGACCATGCTCACGCGGCCTTGCCGACGATATCGGCATAGCCCTTGGCCTCGAGTTCGAGGGCGAGTTCCGGGCCGCCTGTCTTGATGATACGCCCGGCCGACAGCACATGGACCACGTCCGGCTTGATGTAGTCGAGCAGGCGCTGGTAATGCGTGATGACGACAAAGCCGCGGTCGGGCGAGCGCATGGCGTTGACGCCGTCGGCGACGATCTTCAAGGCGTCGATGTCGAGGCCGGAATCAGTCTCGTCGAGAATGGCCAGCTTCGGCTGAAGCAGCGCCATCTGCAGGATCTCGTTGCGCTTCTTTTCGCCGCCGGAAAAGCCGACATTGACCGAACGCCGCAGCATGTCCTGCGAGATGCCGAGTTCCTTGGCGCGCCCGTTGACCAGCTTCATGAATTCCGGCGTCGGCATGTCGTCGAGGCCGTTCTTGCGGCGCTGCGCGTTCAAGGCCGCCTTCAGGAAGGTCATCTGGCCGACGCCGGGGATCTCGATCGGATACTGGAAGGCCAGGAACAGGCCCTTGGCGGCCCGCTCGTCGGGCGAGAGCTCCAGAATGTTCTCGCCGTCGAGCAGCGCCTCGCCATTCGTCACTTCATAATCCTCGCGTCCCGCAAGGACATAGGACAGCGTCGACTTGCCCGAACCGTTCGGGCCCATGATGGCGGCGACCTGGCCCTTTTCGACGGTCAGATTGAGGCCGTTGAGGATCTGCTTGTCTTCTTCGGCGAGCTTGGCGGTCAGGTTCTTGATTTCGAGGAGCGACATGGGGTGGTCCTTGCGATCACGGACGGGCCGCGCCGGCGCGGCGAAAAGGAGCGGGGGTGGGTCGGCTGGATCAGCCGACCGAGCCTTCGAGCGAAATGGCGATCAGCTTCTGGGCCTCCACCATGAACTCCATCGGGAGCTGCTGGAGCACGTCCTTGACGAAGCCGTTGACGATGAGGGCGATGGCCTCTTCCTGCGTTAGCCCGCGCTGCATGCAGTAGAACATCTGGTCCTCGGACACTTTCGAGGTGGTCGCCTCGTGTTCGAAGACCGCCGAGGCCGTCTTGCTCTCGATATAGGGCACCGTATGCGCGCCGCAGGCATTGCCGATGAGCAGCGAGTCGCAATTGGTGAAGTTCTTCGCATTGGTCGCGCGGCGATGGGCCGAGACGAGGCCGCGATAGGTGTTCTGCGAGCGGCCGGCAGAAATCCCCTTGGAGATGATCCGGGAACGGGTGTTCTTGCCCAGATGGATCATCTTGGTGCCGGAATCGACCTGCTGGGCGCCGTTCGACACGGCGATCGAATAGAACTCGCCCTGGCTGTCGTCGCCGCGCAGGATGCAGCTCGGATATTTCCAGGTGATCGCCGAGCCGGTCTCGACCTGCGTCCACGAGATCTTTGACCGGGCGCCGCGGCAGTCGCCGCGCTTGGTCACGAAATTGTAGATGCCGCCCTTGCCCTGGGAGTCGCCAGGATACCAGTTCTGGACGGTGGAATATTTGATCTCGGCATCGTCATGGGCGATCAGCTCGACCACAGCCGCATGAAGCTGGTTCTCGTCACGCATCGGAGCGGTGCAGCCTTCCAGATAGCTCACATAGGAGCCCTTGTCGGCGATGATCAGCGTGCGTTCGAACTGACCGGTTTTCTGCTCGTTGATGCGGAAATAGGTCGACAGTTCCATCGGGCAGCGCACGCCCGGCGGAATATAGACGAAGGAGCCGTCGGAGAAGACCGCGGCATTCAGCGTCGCGTAGTAGTTGTCGGTCGTGGGCACCACAGACCCGATATATTTCCTCACCAGTTCCGGGTGCTCGTGCAGCGCCTCGGAGATCGAGCTGAAGATCACGCCGGACTTCTTCAGTTCCTCCTTGAAGGTCGTTACCACCGAGACGCTGTCGAAGACGGCGTCGACCGCGATGCGGTTCTCCGGCGCGACGCCAGCGAGAATCTCCTGCTCGCGCAGCGGGATACCGAGCTTCTTGTAGGTTTCGAGGATGGCCGGGTCGATCTCGTCGAGCGACTTCGGCGCCGCGTTCGACTTCGGCGCGGCGTAATAATACATGTCTTGGAAGTCGATCTGCGGATAGTCGACGCGCGCCCAGTCCGGCTCGCGCATGGTCAGCCAGCGGCGATAGGCGTCGAGCCGCCATTCCAGCATCCAGGCCGGCTCGTTCTTGCGCGCCGAGATGTAGCGGACGATGTCCTCGGACAGGCCCTTGGGGGCGAGCTCCATCTCGATATCGGTCGAGAACCCGTACTTGTACTGGTCGACATCGATCGCACGGACCTGTTCGACGGTCTCTTGAACCGCGGGCATGGCCTTCTCCTCACATCCACGCGGCTTCAAGGGCCGCAGGTTGGCATTCCGTCACGCGGCGCGTGCCGCGATCGTTCTCGCGTGAGCGGCGAAAGCCGTCACGAACCGTTCCACATCAACGCGCGTCGTCGTCCAGCCAAGGCTCACCCTGAGCGCCGAGCGGACTTCCGTCACCGAAAGTCCCATCGCCGCCAGCACGTGGCTGGGAGCGATTTTTCCGGAGGCGCAGGCCGACCCGGTCGACACCGAAAGACCAGCAAGATCGAGGGCGATCACCGTGGTCTCGCCATCAAGGCCCGGATGGACCGTCAGGCTCGTATTGGGCAGACGCTCCGCTGACAAGCCGACGACCCGGCTCGACTCCGAAATAGTGACGATTTCGCGTTCCAGCCAGTCGCGGAGTGCGGCAAGACGTTGCAGCTCGGCAGCCATGTCCGGGACCAGCGCCGCGGCCGCGGCACCGAAGCCGGCAATGCCGACGATATTCTCGGTCCCGGCCCGCCGGCGACCCTCCTGGCCGCCGCCACGCACCAGCGGCGGGAAAAGGACGGCCTCCGACGCGGTGACGATGGCACCGACGCCCTGCGGACCGCCGATCTTGTGGGCCGACACGAAAAACGCATCGCAATCGAGCCGGGCGAGATCGAGCGGCATCTTGCCGAGCGCCTGCACGGCATCGACGACCAGCGCCGCTCCGTGGGCGCGGCACAGCGCGGCGATCTCCGCCAGCGGCTGGACGACGCCGGTCTCGTTGTTGGCCGCCATCACGGCGACGAGGGCCCGCCCCCCCTCGGCAGCGAGGAGATCGGCGAGACGGGCAAGATCGACGCGGCCCGTGCCGTCCACCGGACAGACAGAAATGGCCCCGGCGGCGAACCGGCCACCGGCCAGCACGCAGGAATGCTCGACGGCCGACACGATCAGGCGAGAAAACGGATCCGGCGCGCCATGAGGCGCGACGAAGCCGGGTGTCAGCAGGGTAGCGGCGGCCTCGCTGCCGCCGGAGGTGAAGGTGACGCAGCGCGGATCGGCCTGCACCAGGGCCGCGACCGATCGGCGCGCCTCCTCGACGATGCGACGGGCCGCGCGCCCGTCCCGATGCACCGCAGAGGCATTGCCCGTGACGTCCAGCGCCGCAACCATGGCCGCGCGCGCTTCGGGGCGAAGCGGCGTCGTGGCATTGTGGTCGAGATAGACGCGGGTCATCGGGGAGAGGCCCTGTCGGAAAAACTTGGCATTGGATGTCGGGTTCGTGCTATAGGCCCGTCCCCGAACCGCCAAACTCGGCCAGACCCCCTGAGGGCCGGCGGGAAGGCGTTTAGAATTATTCTAAACTCTAGAGTTGCCCTGCCGCCCTGTCAAGGTCGGAACTCCATCGAAATCGCCGTCAACCGGAGGGTTTCAATGTCGAATGGGGCCCCATGACGAGGATTATCCATGCCTGAAGTCATCTTCAACGGTCCGGCAGGCCGGATCGAAGGGCGCTATCATCCCGCCAAGGTCCGTTCCGCCCCCATCGGCATCGTGCTGCACCCGCACCCCCAGTTCGGCGGCACGATGAACAACCAGATCGTCTACAATTGCTACTATCAGTTCGTGAACCGCGGCTTCTCCGTTCTGCGTTTCAATTTCCGCGGTGTCGGTCGCAGCCAGGGTGCCTTCGACCACGGCGTCGGTGAATTGTCGGATGCAGCCGCGGCGCTCGACTATGCCCAGGCGATCAATCCGGAGGCACGAACCTGCTGGATCGCCGGCTTCTCCTTTGGCGCCTGGATCGGCATGCAGCTCCTGATGCGCCGTCCCGAGGTCGAGGGCTTCATCTCCATCGCCCCGCCGGCCAACCTCTACGATTTCTCCTTCCTCGCGCCCTGCCCCTCCTCCGGCCTCATCGTCCATGGCGACAAGGATGCGGTGGTGCCGCTGACGGCCGTCCAGGGCCTCGTCGAGAAGCTGAAGACGCAGAAGGGCATTATCATCGAGCAGCAGGTGGTGCCCGGCGCCAACCACTTCTTCGAGAACACCGTCGACCCGCTGATGGAGATCGTCGGCGGTTATCTCGACAAGCGGCTGGGGAAACAGGACGCGGCGGAGTGAGACGGCGCTTGCGGGGTCGTCCGACTCCGCTTAAAGCCCGGGGCTTATGACCCAGGATCCTTCGTCCTTCGTGCTGAAGCGCCGGCACTTGCTCGGGATCGAGGGGCTTTCCCCCGCCGAGATCACCGGCCTCCTCGACCTTGCCGAGGAATTCGTCACCCTCAACCGACAGGTCGAGAAGAAACGCACGTCGCTCCGCGGCCGTACGCAGATCAACCTGTTCTTCGAATCCTCGACACGGACCCAGTCCTCCTTCGAACTGGCGGGCAAACGCCTCGGCGCCGACGTCATGAACATGTCGGTGGCCCAGTCCTCGATCAAGAAGGGCGAGACGCTGATCGATACGGCGCTCACCCTCAATGCCATGCATCCCGACATCCTGATCATGCGCCATGCCGCGTCGGGGGCCGTCGAACTGCTGGCGAAGAAGGTCGATTGCTCGGTGGTCAATGCCGGCGACGGCACCCATGAACATCCCACCCAGGCCCTGCTGGACGCCCTCACGATCCGCCGGAACAAGGGCCGGATCGAGCGGCTGACGGTCGCCATCTGCGGCGACATCCTGCATTCGCGCGTGGCGCGCTCCAACATCATCCTGCTCAACGCCATGCAGGCGCGCGTGCGCGCGATCGGCCCCTCGACGCTGTTGCCCGCCGCCGTCGAGCGCCTCGGCGTCGAGGTCTACCGCGACATGAAGGAAGGCCTGAAGGACGTCGACATCGTCATGATGCTGCGCCTCCAGCGGGAGCGGATGAACGGCTCCTTCGTGCCGTCGGTCCAGGAATATTTCCACTATTTCGGCCTCGACGAGGCCAAGCTCCGCTACGCCAAACCGGACGCGCTGGTGATGCATCCCGGCCCGATGAATCGCGGTGTCGAGATCTCCACCGCCGTCGCCGACGGCGCCCAGTCGCTGATCCGCGAGCAGGTGGAGATGGGCGTCGCGGTGCGCATGGCTGTGCTGGAAGCCCTCGCCCGCAACCTGCCAAACGCGTGAGGGCCCTGCCGATGACCGCACAGCGCCCTCTCCTTCTCGCCAATGCCCTGCTGATCGATCCGGCGGCCGGCACCGAACGTCACGGCGGCCTTCTGGTCAGGGACGGCCTGATCGCCGATGCGGGCCCGCACCTCGCCGCCGGAACCGCGCCCGAGGGCACCGAGATCGTCGATTGCGGCGGCCGCGTCGTGGCGCCCGGCCTCGTCGACATGCGCTGCTTCGTCGGCGAGCCTGGCTACGAATACCGCGAGACCATCGCCTCGGCGACGGCGGCCGCGGCAGCGGGCGGCGTCACCACCCTGGTCTGCCAGCCGGCGACCGACCCGGCCATCGATGATCCCGCCATCGTCGACTTCCTGCTGCGCCGCGCCCGCGACACCGGCATCGTCCATTTCCATCCCATGGCGGCCATCACCAAGAAGCTCGGCGGCCGCGAGATGACCGAATTCGGCCTGCTCCAGGAGGCCGGCGCCGTCGCCTTCACCGACGGGGCGCGCTCGGTCACCGACGCCCTGGTGATGCGCCGGGCCATGACCTATGCGCGCGATTTCGACGCCCTCATCGTCCATCACACCGAGGACCCGGCCCTGGTCGGCGAAGGCGTCATGAACGAAGGGGAATTCGCCTCGCGACTGGGGCTCACCGGCATCCCGGTCGAGGCCGAGACGATCATGCTCGAGCGCGACCTGCGCCTCGTCAAGCTCACCGGCGCCCGCTACCACGCCGCCGCGATCACCTGCCGCGACTCGCTCGCCATCATCGCCCGGGCGAAGAATGAGGGGTTGCCCGTGACCGCGGCGGTGACGATCAACCACCTCACCCTCAACGAGAATGACATCGGCAGCTACCGTACCTTCTGCAAGCTCACGCCGCCCTTGCGCACCGAGGATGACCGCCTCGCCCTTGCCGACGCGGTCGCCGACGGCACGATCGATGTTATTGTCTCAGACCACGATCCGCAGGATGTCGAGACCAAGCGCCTGCCCTTTGCCGAGGCGATGCCCGGGGCGGTCGGCGTCGAGACCATGCTGCCGGCGGCCCTGCGTCTGGTCCATGCCGGGCTGGTGCCGCTCGCAGCCCTGCTGAAGGCCCTGTCGACGGCGCCTGCCGCGCTGCTTCGCCTGCCCGGCGGCACGCTGTCCAGGGGCACGCCCGCCGATCTCATCGTCCTCGACCTCGACACGCCATGGGTGCTTGACCGCGACGACCTCAGGTCGAAGTGCAAGAACTCGCCCTTCGACGAGGCGCGCATGAGCGGCCGTGTCCTGCGCACCATCGTCGGCGGGCGCACCGTCCACGCCCTCGCCGACTGACGCCGGACGGTCGCGGAAGGCATGCGGCCACACTTTTTTCGTGCAAAGCCCTGTCTCCGCGCGCCGAAGGCATGGCCTTTGACTACAAATTGGCTCTAGCCTGTCCTCCCCGTTCCGGTGCCCGCCCCATGTTCGCCGCCGCATCCCTCCCCGTGCTCATCGCCGCCCTCGGCTTCGGCTACCTCCTCGGCTCGATCCCCTTCGGCCTGGTTCTGACCCGCAGCGCCGGTCTTGGCGACATCCGTGCCATCGGCTCGGGCAATATCGGCGCGACCAACGTGCTACGCACCGGCAACCGCAAGCTCGCGGCGGCGACGCTCCTTCTCGACGGGCTCAAGGGCACGGCGGCCGTGCTGATCGCCGGCATGTTCGATCCCGCCGCGGCGCTGGCCGCCGGGTTCGGGGCCTTCCTCGGCCATGTGTTCCCGGTCTGGCTCGGCTTCAGGGGCGGCAAGGGCGTGGCGACCTTCCTCGGCATTCTCGTCGCCATCCACTGGCCGACCTTCCTCGTCTGTGCAGCGATCTGGATCGCCATGGCCTATGCTTTCCGCTTCTCCTCGCTGGCGGCGCTGACCGCCAGCATCACCACACCGGTGATCCTGTTCGTCGCCGGCCTCGGCTGGCCCACCGTCGCCGTTGTTGCCGCCATGACGGTCCTTCTCGTTGCCAAACATCACGAGAATATTGGCAGGCTCCTGGCCGGCACCGAGAGCCGCATCGGCGCCAAAAGCGAGAAACCGCCGGGATGAACACGCCGGGCGACGACCTCTTCGCACGCCCCACCGCCGCGATCCGCCTGACGGATCGACAGAGACTCGACTGGCTCCGCCTCGCCCGGTCCGAAAATGTCGGCCCCCGCACCTTCCGCGAACTGATCAATATCTACGGCAGCGCCAGCGCTGCGCTGGAGGCCATCCCGGAACTCTCGCGCCGCGGCGGCGGGCGTTCCATCCGTATCGTCAGCCTCGCCGAGGCGGAACGGGAAATGGCCCGTGCCGCGGCCTTCGGCGTCAGCATCGTCGCCATCGGCGAGCGCGATTATCCCGACCGCCTGCGCCGCATCGCCTCCGCCCCGCCGCTGATCGCCCTGCGCGGCGACCTGGCCTGCCTGTCCCGGCCGATGATCGGCCTCGTTGGTTCGCGCAACGCTTCCATCGCCGGGATCAAGATGGCAGCGCTCCTCGCCCGCGGCCTTGGACAGGCCGGTTTCACCACCGTCTCGGGCCTCGCCCGCGGCATCGACGCCGCCGCCCACGAGGCCTCCCTGGCCACCGGTACGGTGGCCGTCCTCGCCGGCGGGCAGGACCAGGTCTACCCCGCCGACAACGAACCGCTCCTGACGCGGCTCTTGCATGCCGGCGCGGCCATCAGCGAAATGCCTATGGGCCACGAGCCGCGCGCCCGTGATTTCCCGCGTCGCAACCGTCTGATCGCCGGCCTGTCCATCGGCGTCATCGTGGTCGAGGCGGCGGAGCGCTCGGGCTCGCTCATCACCGCGCGCCTGGCGCTGGAGGAGAACCGCGAGGTCTTTGCCGTCCCCGGTTCGCCGCTCGACCCGCGGGCCGAAGGTACCAATCGTCTCCTCAAGCAGGGCGCGACGCTCGTCACGGAGGTCGATGATGTCCTTGCCGTGCTTAACCCCATTCTCGCCCGCCCGCCCGACGACGCGGCGCTGGAGGAGGACGAGCACGACATGCAGCAAGCCGATCCCGGCGACGACGGCCGCCAACGCATTCTCGCCCTGCTCGGGCCGGTGCCGGTGACGCCCGACGACATCGTCCGGGCCTCGGGGCTCGGCGCGGCGGCGGTGCGCGTGGCGCTTCTGGAACTCGAACTGGCCGGCCGCCTTCACCGCGATCCCGGTGGCCGGGTCTCGCTGCTCTGAGGCGGCAGTCCGGCACGGCCGTCGCGACGCATCAGCCGCGCCTGTTGCTCGGCCTCAAGCCGCGTCATATCGGCGAGATAGGCAAGAAGATGCAGGTCGGCGGCGCGGGCGAGGTCCACCATTTCCCCAGCGAGCTTGGCCAGATAGGCGGCAAGCTCCTCCCGTCGGACATGCGGCGGCGCATTTGCAGAGCCCCCATCCCGGACATCGCGCGATCCGGTCCAGCGCCGTCCGCCACGGCTCGACATGCACCACTCCCGCCCCGAGACGTCCACCTGTGTAACGGACGGTATGTACAACCTTTAGTTTATGTCAATGAAAGATGCATTATAAACGTGCATTCCGACGGCCATTTGACTTGGCGCGGCCTTGTGCCCATGTTCCGGCCGACTTGTGGCACCGCATCATCGGCGAGCCGACATTTCCGAGGGGCAAAGGCGCGTGGCCGTGAACGTCGTTATCGTCGAATCGCCGGCCAAGGCCAAGACGATCAACAAATATCTGGGATCCGACTACGAGGTCATCGCCTCGTTCGGCCATGTGCGCGACCTGCCGCCGAAGGACGGGTCGGTGGATCCCGATGCCGATTTCGCCATGATCTGGGAAGCGGACGGCCGCGGCGCCAAGCGCATCGGCGAGATCGCCAAGCTGGTGAAGGGCGCCGACAAACTCATCCTCGCCACCGACCCCGATCGCGAGGGAGAGGCTATTTCCTGGCACCTGCTCGAGGCGCTCAAGGAAAAGCGCGTGATCAAGGACATGCCGGTCGAGCGCGTGACGTTCAACGCGATCACCAGACAGGCGGTCCAGGAGGCGATGGCGGCGCCGCGGTTGATCGACACCGCGCTGGTCGAAGCCTATCTCGCCCGCCGCGCCCTCGACTATCTCGTCGGGTTCCGCCTGTCCCCTGTGCTCTGGCGCAAGCTCCCAGGCGCCCGCTCCGCCGGCCGCGTCCAGTCGGTGGCGCTGCGGCTGGTCTGCGAGCGCGAAGCCGAGATCGAGCGATTCCGCAAAAAGGAATATTGGTCGCTGGTCGCGACGCTCGCGACACCGCGGGGCGAAGGCTTCGAGGCCCGCCTCGTCGGCGCCGACGGCCAGAAGATCCAGCGGCTCGACGTCGGCACCGAGGCCGAGGCGCGGGCCTTCGAAAAGGCCCTGGCGGAGGCCCATTTCGCCGTGTCGGGCGTCGAGGCCAAGCCCGCCCGGCGTCACCCCTACGCGCCCTTCACCACCTCGACGCTGCAGCAGGAGGCCAGCCGCAAGCTTGGCTTCGCCCCGGCGCGCACCATGCAGGTGGCCCAGCGCCTCTATGAAGGCACCGATATCGGCGGCGAGACGGTCGGCCTCATCACCTACATGCGAACCGACGGCGTCGACGTCGCCCCGGAGGCGGTCGCTGCGATCCGCGATCTCATCGGTAAGGATTTCGGGGGCCGTTACGTGCCGGGCTCCCCGCGCAAGTACTCGTCGAAGCAGAAGAACGCCCAGGAGGCCCACGAGGCCATCCGCCCGACCGATGCCCGGCGCCATCCGCGCGATGTCGCCCGTTTCCTGGAGCCCGAGCAGGCGCGCCTCTACGAACTCATCTGGAAGCGCACCGTCGCCTCGCAGATGGAGAGCGCCGAACTGGAGCGCACCACGGTGGATATCGACGCCACCGTCGGCGGCCTCGGGTCGTCCATGGGTCGCAAGCTGGAGCTGCGCGCCACCGGCCAGGTGGTGAAATTCGACGGCTTCCTGACCCTCTACACCGAGGACCGCGACGACGACAGCGACGACGACGACGCCAAGCGCCTGCCGGCCATGACCGTCGGCGAGAAGCTCGCCCGCCGGGCCATCGCCACGACCCAGCATTTCACCGAGCCGCCGCCGCGCTATTCCGAGGCGAGCCTCGTCAAGCGGATGGAGGAACTCGGGATCGGCCGGCCCTCCACCTATGCCTCGACGCTGCAGACCCTGCAGGACCGCGACTATGTGAAGATCGACAAGAAGCGCCTCGTCCCGGAAGACAAGGGCCGCCTGGTCATCGCCTTCCTGGAGAATTTCTTCGAGCGCTATGTCGAATACGGTTTTACCGCCGCGCTGGAGGAGAAGCTCGACCTCGTTTCCAACAGCGAGCTCGACTGGAAGGCTCTGCTCCGCGACTTCTGGCGGGACTTTGCCGCCGCCATCGACGAGACCAAGGAACTGCGCGTCTCGGACGTGCTCTCCGCGCTCAATGACAGCCTCGGCCCGCACATCTTTCCCGACAAGGGCGACGGGACCAATCCGCGCGCCTGTCCGGCCTGCAGCACCGGCGCCCTGTCGCTGAAACTCGGCAAGTTCGGCGCCTTCATCGGCTGCTCGAACTATCCCGAATGCCGCTTCACCCGCCAGCTCGCCGCCCCTGGTCCGGATTCCGACGGCGAGGGTCCGGCCTCAGCCGGCGCCGACGGCACGCGCAAGCTCGGCGCCGACCCGGTGAGTGGCCTCGAAGTGACCGTGCGCGACGGCCGCTTCGGCCCGTATGTGCAGCTCGGCGAGGGCGAGAAACCGAAGCGCTCCTCGCTGCCCAAGGGCATGACACCGGCCGGCCTCGACCTCGAAAGGGCGCTCGCCCTGCTTGAATTGCCGAAGGAAGTGGCCAGGCACCCCGAAAGCGGTAATCCGATCCTCGTCGGCATCGGCCGCTATGGACCCTATGTCCAGCACGAGAAGACCTACGCCAATCTCGAAAAGGACGACGACGTGCTGGCGATCGGCGCCAACCGCGCCATCGATCTCGTCATCGCCAAGGAAAGCGGCGCCAAGAGCCGGTTCGGCCGCGGCAGCGCCCCGGCCGGCCGCGAGCTCGGCGAGCACCCGACCCTCGGCGGCCTCGTCACCGTCATGGCCGGCCGCTATGGCCCCTATGTGAAACACGGCTCGGTCAACGCCACACTGCCCAAGGGCAAGGACGCCGCTGCTCTCACCATGGAGGAGGCCGTGCCGCTGCTCGCGGCGCGCGCCGAAACCGCCGGATCCGGCAAGAAGCCGCCAGCCCGCGGCAAGGTGGCCGCCAAGGCACCGGCCAAGCCAAAGACCGCGGCGAAGGGCGCGGCCAAGGCGTCCGACGCCAAGGCCAAGGCCACGACCAAGACGGCTTCGAAGCCCAAGGCCGCCAGGCCGAAGGCGTAGGGATGGGCCTGCGCCTTCGGCATTTCCCCGAATCCGCCGATCGGCTAGCCTGACCACGCCGTCCGCTGTCGCGTCGGCCTGACCTGGACGTCATTTGCCCCGCAGAGCCAAGACCGGATCGCCCTCCACCCTGCCCTCGCGCGACGAGGTGCTGGCGTTCATCGCCAGTCAGGCGGGCCGGGTGGGCAAGCGCGAGATCACCCGCCATTTCGGCCTGCACGGCGCCGAGAAGACGGCGCTGAAGGCGCTGCTGAAAGACATCGTCGACGAAGGCCTCGTCGCCAAGGGCCGCGGCAGGCTGTCGAAACACGGCGCCCTGCCGCCGGTCATCCTCGTCGACATCCTCACCCGGGACGCCGACGGCGACCTCGTCGGTACGCCCGCCGAATGGGACGAGGACGAGCACGGCGCACCTCCCGCCATCGTCATCGCCGTGCCGCATCGCCCGCGCCCCGGCGATCCGGTGCCCGGCCTCGGCGACCGGGCGCTGTTGCGCCTGTCGGACGGTGGCGCCCCCAGCGACGATCCGCGACCCGTCGGCCGGGTCATGAAGATCCTGGAACGCGGGCGCTCGCGCACCATCGGCGTCTTCCGCGCCGTTCCCGGCCATGGTGGCCGGCTGCTTCCCATCGACAAGAAGAGTGTCGGCCGCGAACTCGCCATCCCCGAAGAGGCCTCGGGCGATGCCCGGGACGGCGATCTCGTCGCCGTCGACATCGTGCGCACCTCCCGCTTCGGCCCGCCGGTCGCCAAGGTGCGCGAGCGCCTCGGCAACCTGAAGTCGGAGCGCGCCGTCTCGCTCATCGCGCTTGAGGTGCACGGCATCCCCCATGTCTTCCGCGCCGACACGCTGGCGGAAGCCGAAAAGGCCGAGCCCGTGGCCGTCGGGCGGCGCGAGGACTGGCGCAAGCTCCCCCTCGTCACCATCGACCCTCCGGACGCCAAGGACCACGACGACGCCGTCCACGCCGAGCCCGATGCGTCCGAAGACAATGCCGGCGGTTTCATCCTGACCATCGCCATCGCCGACGTCGCCGCCTATGTGCGTCCCGGCACCGCGCTCGACCGCGAGGCGGCAGTGCGCGGCAACTCGGTCTATTTCCCCGACCGCGTCGTGCCGATGCTGCCCGAGCGCATCTCCAATGACCTGTGCTCGCTGAAGCCCCACGAGGACCGCCCCGCCCTCGCCTGCCGCGTCGTCATCCGCGCCGACGGCCGGCGGAAGACACACAGCTTCCACCGCATCATGATGCGCTCGGCCGCCAAGCTCGCCTATGCCCAGGCCCAGGCCGCCGTCGACGGCCATCCCGACGAGACCACCGACGGGCTCGTCGCGCCGGTCCTCAGGCCGCTCTGGGACGCCTATGCGGCGCTGAAGCGCGCCCGCGACGACCGCGAGCCGCTCGACCTCGACCTGCCCGAGCGCAAGATCGTGCTGACGCCGGAAGGCACAGTGGACCGGGTGGTGATCCCGCAGCGGCTGGATGCGCACCGGCTTATCGAGGAGATGATGATCCTCGCCAATGTCTGCGCCGCCGAGACGCTGGAGAAGCACCGCACGCCCTGCATGTACCGGATCCATGACGCACCGAGCATGGAAAAGCTCCTGTCGCTGAAGGAGTTTCTCAAGACGCTCGACATCGCTCTGCCCAAGGCGGCACTGCTCCGGCCCTCGAATTTCAACCAGATCCTGGCGCGCGCCAGGGGCTCGGAATCCGCCGAACTGGTCAACCAGGTGGTGCTCCGGTCGCAGTCGCAGGCCCAGTATGATCCGGAGAACATCGGCCATTTCGGCCTGAACCTGCGCCGCTACGCCCATTTCACCTCGCCGATCCGCCGCTATGCCGACCTCATCGTCCATCGCGGCCTGATCCGCGCCCTCGGTTTCGGCCCGGACGGCCTGACCGACGGCCAGGCTGCCTCCCTCGCCGAGATCGCAGCCGAGATCTCCGCCGCCGAGCGCCGCGCCATGGCGGCCGAGCGCGAGACGATCGATCGGCTCATCGCCGCCCATCTTTCCGAGCGGGTCGGCGATGTCTTCAGCGCCCGCATTTCCGGGATGACGCGCTCCGGCCTCTTCGTGAAGCTGGACGATACCGGCGCCGACGGCTTCGTGCCCGCCTCGACCATCGGCGGCGACTATTACCGCTACGAGGAGGGCCTGCAGGCCCTTGTCGGCACGCGGACCGGCGAGACCTGGCGCCTTGGCGACACGGTGACCGTGCGGCTGGTCGAGGCAGCTCCGGTGGCCGGAGCCCTGCGATTCGAGCTGATGAGCGATGGCCGCAGCGGCCTTGCAGCGGCAGGACGGGGAGCGCACATAAGCCGTAAGAAGCGCGACGACGGCTTTTCAGACGGACGGCGCGCGCGGCCGGGCGACAAGCCCTCCAGGCCGCCCTGGAAGAAGAAGGGCCGCAAATGACGGTTCAGATCCTCACCGGTCAGCCTGTCGTCGAGGTCGCGCGCCCGTCACGCAACCTCTGGACGGCGGCGAAACGCGGTCTGCGCTGCCGTTGCCCGGCCTGTGGTGAGGCGCGGCTTTTCACCTCCTACCTGAAGGTCGCGCCGGTCTGCGACCGTTGCGGCGAGGAACTGCACCACCACCGCGCCGACGACGCCCCACCCTACCTCACCATCATGGTGGTCGGCCATGTCATCGTCCCGCTGCTCATGTGGTTCGAGCTCGCCTATGAGCCGGCGCTGTGGATCCACGCCGCCATCTGGCTGCCGCTGACCGTGATCATGTCCCTCCTTTTGCTGCCTCCCCTGAAGGGGCTCGTCGTGGGATACCAGTGGGCCATGCGCATGCACGGCTTCGACGAGTTCGGCGACGAACGCCAGCAGGGACAGAACCAGTGAGTGACAAGGGCATCGCTCTCGCCGAGCGCCTGACCAAGACCGAGCGCGAGCAGCGCTGGGCCAACCAGAAACCGGTGGATGCGGCGACCCTCATCCTCATCGACCGGGCCGGCACCAAACCCAAGGTGCTGATGGGCAAGCGCCGCGACGACCTCAAGTTCATGCCCGGCAAATTCGTCTTCCCCGGCGGCCGGCGCGATCCCAACGACCGGGCCATGCCGGTCTTCGGCACCCTGCACGACCTTGCCCAGGCCCGCCTGATGGCCCGCGTCCAGCGGCCCTCGATGTCGCGCGCCCGCTCGCTGGCCCTGACCGCCATCCGCGAGACCTTCGAAGAGACCGGCCTTCTGCTCGGAACCCGCGACGCCGGTGCACCGGACGGCGTGCCCAAGGGCTGGGAGGCCTTCGCCGACCATGGCGTCTTTCCGGACCTCGAATCTCTGCACTTCGTCGCCCGTGCCATCACCCCACCGCGGCGACCGAAGCGCTTCGACACACGGTTCTTCGCCTGCGACGCCGACCAGATCGCCCACAGGCTGGAAGGCGTCGTCGGGCCCCATGCCGAGCTGACCGAACTGAAATGGCTGACCCTCGACGAGGCCCTGCACGAGGACCTGCCGACCATCACCACCGTCGTGCTGGAGGAACTCGGCGACCGGATCGCCAAGGGCTTCTCGCAGTTCCTTCCGGTCCCCTTTTACTTCATGGTGCGCAAGGAATTCCGACGCGAGCTCATCGCCTGATCATCGCGAAGTCGTGATTTGAGGCAACGCAAGGCCCCTGATCAGAAGTGATCCAGGGAATGGCTGCGGCGACCTGCCGCAGATGGGGTCTGACATGGTCAAGCCGTGGCTGCTGCGCTTCCACCGTTGGCTCACGCTCGTCTTCGCGGTGCCGCTCGCCGTGATCATCCTCACCGGGCTGATCCTGTCCGTCGAACCGGCCGCGCAGATCGGCGCCGCCCCGCCCGGCACGCTGTCCGCCGACCGGATGGTCGACCTGCTCGCCCGCCACGATCCCGAGGGCTAGGCGCGCTCCCTCACCTTCCGCGCCTATGAGGGGCGGCTGTCGATCGGCGGCGTGCGTTCCGACGACATCATCGACGTCGACGTCAGCAGCGGTGCCGAACTCACCGAGGACGGCGCGCTCTCCAATCTCTTCTATTATTCCCGCGTCCTGCACGAGACGCTGATGCTCGACCTCGGCTGGCTCGTCCATGTCTCGACCATGGCGATGATCCTGCTCATGGCGCTCGGCATCGCCATGGGCTGGCCGCGCTTCGCCAACTCGGTCTCGGGCTGGCACAAGGGGGTCGCCTGGGGCCTCCTGCCGCTGCTCGTCCTCAGCCCGCTCACCGGGCTCTTCCTCGCCTGGGGCATCAGCTTTACCGGCACGCCCCCGGCCACGCCCGCCGCAGCTCCGATGACCATGGTCGAGGCGGTCCGCCAGGTCGGCGCCGCCCACGACCTGACAGGCCTTGTCTGGATCCGTGGCCGGGCCGGCCGGCTCCTCGCCCGGGTTGTCGACGGCGGCGAATACCGCGTCTTCGCGGTGACGCGCGAGGGTCTCGTGCCGGGCCCGCGCAACTGGGTCCGTCTGCTGCACGAAGGCAATTTCGCCGGCATGTGGTCGGCGCTGATGAATGTCGTCATCTCCACCGCGTTCGTGGCGCTGATGGCGACCGACCTGGTCATCTGGGCCCGCCGCCGCTTCCGCAAGCGCCGGCCGCGGTCGTTCAGGGCAAGCGCGGCTCCGGTCGGCACGCCGGCCTGATCCCGCCAATCGGCGCTTGTCATCGAGGCGTCTTGCCTTCATGGGAGGCGGCCTGATGACCGCTGCGCCCGCCCCTGATCTCTTCACGCGTCAGACCCTCGTCTCCCTCGGCGCGGCGATCGCCTGCATCGCCAGCGTCGGCATCGGCCTGTCGCTGTCCATTCCGCTGCTGTCCTTCGCGCTTGATGCCAAGGGCGCCTCCCGCACGCTGATCGGGCTGAACACGGCCATGGCCGGCGTCGCCACCATCGTCTGCGCCCCCTTCATCTCCGGTTGGGCCCGGCGCTTCGGCGTCCATACGCTGCTCGTCGGGGCGACGATCCTCGCCGGCGTCAGCCTTCTGGCCTTTCTCGTCGTCGAGCCGATCTGGGCCTGGTTTCCGCTGCGCTTCGTCTTCTCCCTCGCCCTCACCGTGCTCTTCGTCCTCTCCGAATACTGGATCAATGCGGCGGCGCCCGAACACCGGCGCGGCCTCGTGCTCGGCGTCTATGCCAGCGCCCTGTCGATCGGCTTCGCCGCGGGTCCCTATGTGCTGATCGTGCTCGGCGCCGCCGGTCCTGCCCCCTATTTCGCCGGAGCGGCCCTTCTCGTCCTCGCCATGCTGCCGGTCCTTTTGGCCCGCGCCATGATCCCGGTGATCGAGGACCAGCCCTCGTCCGGCTTCGTCACCTTCCTGTGGGCGGCCCCCGCCGCGACCCTCGCCGCCCTGGTCTTCGGCTCGGCAGAGACCGGCGCCTTCGCCCTCCTGCCCCTCTATGGCACGGCCATCGGCCTCGACGTTGCCGGGGCTGCCACGCTGGTCTCGCTGATGGCGCTCGGCAACCTCGCCTTCCAGATCCCCATCGGCCTGATCGCCGACCGCATCGACCGCCGCAAGGTGCTGCTCGCCTGCGGCATCGTCGGCGCCGCGGGCATGCTGATCGCCACCTTCGTGACGCTGCCGATCGGCTGGCTCCGCGTCCTGCTCTTCGTCTGGGGCGGCATCGTCGCGGCCCTCTACACGGTCGGCCTCGCCCATCTCGGCAGCCGTTTCCGCGGTGCCGACCTCGCCCAGGCCAATGCCGCCTTCGTGGTCATGTATTCGGCGGGCCTGATGATCGGCCCGCCGCTCGCCGGCTTCGGTATGGACCTGTGGCCGCCGCACGGGCTGATGGCGACCTTCGCAGGCCTGTTCCTGATCTATGTGGCCGTGGTGGTGGCCCGGATGGCCGGAGCCCGCCGGGGCGCCTGAACCTCACTCCACCGTCACGCTCTTGGCGAGGTTGCGCGGCTGGTCGACATCCGTGCCCATCTCCACCGCCGTGTGATAGGCGAGGAGCTGGATCGGCACCGAATAGACGATGGGCGCGATGGTCGCCGGCACGTCCGGCATGACGATGGTCGCCAGTGTCTCCACCTCGGCGTGTTCGGCGCCCTTCGCGTCGGTGACGAGGATGATCTGGCCGCCGCGGGCCGCCACCTCCTGCATGTTCGACACGGTCTTCTCGTAGACCTTGTCGAAGGGCGCGATGACGACGACCGGCATGTCCTCGTCGATCAGCGCGATCGGCCCGTGCTTGAGCTCGCCCGCCGCATAGCCCTCGGCGTGGATATAGGAGAGCTCCTTGAGCTTCAGCGCGCCCTCCATGGCGATGGGATAGGAGGTGCCGCGACCGAGATAGAGCACGTCGCGCACCTTCGACAGCAGCTTGGCGATGCCGGCGATATGGTCTTCCTGCCGCAGTGCCTCGTTCATGTAGCGCGGCGCCTCCATCATGGCGCGGACGAGCTTGTCCTCTTCCGTCGCATTGACGAAGCCGCGCGCCTTGCCGGCGGCGATCGCCAGCGAGGCGAGCACGGCGAGCTGGCAGGTGAAGGCCTTGGTCGAGGCGACGCCGATCTCCGGCCCCGCCAGCGTCGGCATGACGATGTGGCTCTCCCGGGCAATGGTCGAGGTCGGCACATTGACGACGGCGAGCACGTGCTGACCGTTCTCCTTGGCGTAGCGGAGCGAGGCCAGCGTGTCGGCCGTCTCGCCCGACTGCGAGACGACGATCATCAGGCCACCCGGGACCATCGGCGTCTCGCGGTAGCGGAATTCCGAGGCGATATCGATGTCGACCTGGATGCGCGCGAAGCGCTCGAACCAGTACTTGGCCGTCAGGCCGGCGAGATAGGCCGTGCCGCAGGCGGCAATCGAGATGCGCGGCAGGGCGGCCCAGTCGAAGGGGAGATCCGCCGGCAGCCGCACCTTGCCGGCCGCCATGTCGAGATAGTGGGCGGTGGTACGGGCCACGACCTCGGGCTGCTCGTAGATCTCCTTGAGCATGAAATGCTTGTGGTTGCCCTTGTCGACCAGGAAGGCGGTCGCCGAGGAGCGGATCACCGGCCGCTGCACCACCTGGCCGGCCTCGTCACGGATCTCCACCGAATTGCGGTCGAGGATGGCCCAGTCGCCCTCCTCAAGATAGGCCACCGCCGAGGTGAAGGGAGCGAGCGCGATGGCGTCGGAGCCGAGATACATCTCGCCGTCGCCGTAACCGACCGCCAGCGGCGAGCCCTTGCGGGCGCCGATCAGAAGGTTCTCGTTGCCCTCGAAGACGAAGGCGAGCGCAAAGGCGCCGCGCAGCCGCGGCAGGGCGGCGCCGACCGCCTCGACGGCGCTGAGGCCTTCCTTCATGCCCTGGCCGACCAGATGGGCCACCGTCTCGGTGTCGGTCTGGGTGGAGAAGACGACGCCCTTGGCCTCAAGTTCATGCCGGAGCTCACGGAAATTCTCGATGATGCCGTTATGGACGACGGCGACCCCCTCGGAGGCGTGCGGATGGGCATTGGTCTCGGTCGGCGCGCCATGGGTCGCCCAGCGCGTATGGCCGATGCCGATCGTCCCGGAGAGCGGCGACTTCGCCAGCACGGCTTCGAGGTTCTTCAGCTTGCCCTCGGCGCGGCGGCGGGTGAGCACCCCGCCCTCCAGCGTCGCCACGCCGGCTGAATCGTATCCGCGGTATTCGAGACGCTTGAGGCTGTCGACGAGCTGGCCCGCCACGGGCTCCTTGCCGAGAATGCCGATGATCCCGCACATGCGTGTCGTTCTCCACGTCCCGCCACCGCGCTTCGCCGCACGATGTCCGAATCCGCCGCTTATACGCCGGCAGAAACCAAGGCGGGTTTAACGGCGGGCCCCCGCAGTCGCGAATGAATTGCTGTGACGATGTGAGACAGGGAGAGCCTGCATCGTGGAAGGGCGGCCGTCGCGGTGCGCCGGCACGCGTGCCGTCTGCCGCGCGCGCGGACCTGGCCTCACCCCTTCCCCTGCTCCCGCGCCTTGCGCGCCGCGCGCCTCGCCTTGTTGGCGCGGATCATCTCGGCGCCTCGGCCGGGCAGGCCGGCCTGCTTGGCCCGGCCGAACACCAGCGCCCCGTCCCTGGCATCGAGCGTGATGGTCGAGCCCGCGGCGATCAGCACCTCGTCGCCGATGGCGAGCGGCGCCACCAGCGTTGAGTTCGAGCCGACGAAGACGTCGCGTCCGATGATGGTCGGATGCTTGTCGGCACCGTCGAAATTGCAGGTGATCGTGCCGGCCCCGATATTGGTGCCTTCGCCGATGGTGGCATCGCCGAGGTAGGCAAGATGGTTCGCCTCGGCCTTCGCCGCGATGGTGGTGCGGTTCACCTCGACGAAATTGCCGATATGGACCTTGGCACCGATACGGCTCTTCGGCCGGATGCGCGCGAAGGGGCCGAGGATGGCGCCCTGGTCCACCACGCAGCCCGCCAGATGCGAATAGGCCCGGATCGTCACATCGTCGGCGATGGTGACACCCGGTCCGAAGACCACATGCGGCTCCAGCGTGACATCCCGGCCGAGCACCGTGTCGAAGGCGAGGAACACCGTCTCGGGAGCCACCATGGTCACGCCGCCGCGCATCGCCGTCTCGCGCAGGCGCCCTTGAGCGATGGCCTCGACCTCGGCGAGCTGGACGCGGTCGTTGACCCCCCTCACCTCGGCCTCCGGCGCCAGCACGACGGCAGTGGCGAGGCCATCGGCACGCGCGAGCGCCACGGCATCGGTCAGATAGTACTCGCCCTTCGCATTGGCCTTGCCGATGCGCTTCAGGAGGGCCAGCGCCGTGCCGCCGGCGAGCGCCATCAGCCCCCCATTGCAGAGCGTAATGGCGCGCTGGGCCTCGCTCGCCTCTTTCTCCTCGACGATGGCGGCAAGGGACCCGCCCTCCATCACGAGCCGGCCATAGCCGAGGGGATCGGCCGCCTCGAAGCCGAGCACCGCCACCGCCGCGCCCGACGCGAGCGCCGCGCGCAGCAGCCCGAAGGTCTGCGGCGTCACCAGCGGCGTATCGCCGAAGGCGACGATGACATCGTCGAAGCCGCGGGCGATGTCGGCCTCGGCATGCAGCACCGCATGGGCGGTGCCGAGCCGCTCGGTCTGGACATGGATCGTCGCGTCCGCCTTGACCCGCCGTGCCTCGGCCGCAACGTCGTCGCGGTCAGGCCCTACCACCACCGCCGCCGCCGTGCCGCCGGCCGCCGCCACGGCGCGGAGCACGTGGCCGACCATCGACAGGCCCGCGACCTCGTGCAGGACTTTCGGCTTCGCGGACCTCATCCGCGTCCCCTCGCCGGCGGCGAGCACGATGGAGAGGCAGGTGCGCTCGGTCATGGGTGAAGTCCGATTCGGGCTATCCGCGGCAGTCTAGGGCTTTTGCGACCGGCATGAAGCCCATGCGGGCCGATCACCCCAGGCCCTTCGCCAGCCGGTCGAAGGCGACGAGTGTCGCGAGAAGCCCCTCCATCTGCTTCAGCGGCACCATGTTGGGGCCGTCGGAGGGCGCCTTGTCCGGGTCCGGATGGGTCTCGATAAAGACGCCGGCGACGCCGACAGCCACCGCAGCGCGCGCCAGCACCGGCACGAATTCGCGCTGGCCACCGGAAGACGAACCCTTGCCGCCGGGCTGCTGGACCGAATGGGTGGCGTCGAAGATGACCGGGGCGCCCGTCGTCTCGGCCATGATCGGCAAGGCCCGCATGTCGGAGACGAGCGTGTTGTAGCCGAAGGACACGCCACGCTCGGTCACCATGACGCCGGAATTGCCGGCTTCGCGGATCTTTGCGGCCACATTGGCCATGTCCCAGGGGGCGAGGAACTGGCCCTTCTTGACGTTGACGACGCGGCCGGTCTCGGCTGCCGCCACCAGAAGATCGGTCTGCCGGCACAGGAAGGCGGGGATCTGCAGGATGTCGACCACCTCCGCCACCGGCGCGCACTGGTCGATCTCGTGGATGTCGGTGAGGACCGGCAGGCCGAGCCGCTCCTTGACCTCGGCGAAGATCGGCAGCGCCGCCGACAGACCGATGCCGCGCGAGGACTTGCCGGAGGTACGGTTCGCCTTGTCGAAGGAGGACTTGTAGACGAGGCCGATGCCGATCCGCGCCGTGATCTCCTTGAGGGCCGAAGCCACCTCCAGGGCGTGATCACGGCTTTCCATGGCGCAGGGGCCGGCGATGAGAGTCAGCGGCAGGCGGTTGCCGAAGCGCACGCCGCCGACATCGACGGTCGCCTGTTCGAGAGCTGCAATCACGACTGTGTCCCTTCTCGCGCCGCATCGGCGAGGCTGGTCTGCCCGGGCGGGTTCTCGCAGACCCGCCCGGGCCGATCAACCCGAGATGGGATGACCGCCGCTCCTCGTCAATCGACGATGGCGTGCGGGATGAAGCAGGAGGTATTGCCGGTGACGAGGCCGGCATCCTCGCGGATGCCGATTCCGGCCGGGTCCTGGTCGATGATCCACGAACCGATCACCGGCCGCATGCCGTCGAAAACCACATCCGGCGCCAGCGCCTGGATGATCCGCGGCAGGGTGTCGTAGGGGCCCTCGGGCGCCACCACCGTCACGCCGTCCCGGCGGATCTCCACATTGGCGCCCTCGCGCGAGAAGATCGGCTTGGCGACATGGTCGCGGCCGATGGCGGAGGCTGCCGGATCGCCCTCGTAATAGCTCTCGAGCAGGTTCGGATGGCCGGGCGACATCTTCCACAGCTCGGGCAGGATCGCCTTGGTGGACAGCAGCATCTTCCACGGCGGTTCGATCCACACCGTTGGCGAGCCGGGCATGGCCGCCCCGAACTCCTCGTGGATCAGCCATTCCCACGGATAGAGCTTGAACAGCGTCTTGATCTCGCGGTTGTCCTCGTCGACGAAGCGCCCCATGCGGTCGAGGCCGATCGAGGCAATGTCGAGGAGCACGACCTGGTGACCGGCCCCGCCGGCGCATTCGGCCATGTACTCGACGTTCTTGCGGTCCTCTAGCTCCTCGGAAAAGGCCGTCATGTGCAGCAGATCGGCCGTCGGCCAGGCCGAAAACCGCGCGATCAGCTTGTCATGCAGGCTGTTGAACTGGTCGGCGCCCTGCGGCAGCACGCCTGCCTTGATCCGGTCCTCAAGCCAGTACCACTGGAAGACCGAGGCCTCGTAGAGCGAGGTCGGCGTGTCGGCGTTGAATTCCAGCAGCTTGGGCGGGCTCTTGCCGTCATAGACGAGATCGAAGCGGCCATAGAGGCTCGGATCGTGACGGTCCCAGCTCTGTGCGATCCAGTCCCAGTAGGTCGAGGGGATGTTGAGGCGCTTGAGATATTCCTCATCGCGCACGGCGCGGCCGGCCCATTCACCGCAGAGCGCCACGAGCTCGCTGGTGCCCGCCTCGATATCGTCCTCGATCTGGCGCAGCGTGAACCGGTAATGGGCCCGCTCGTCCCAGTAGCGCTCCCCGCCCGGCATGGCATAGGCGAAGCCATATTCGTCGGCGAGCGCCTGCCAGTTGGGCCGCTCGGCGATGGCGATCCGCTGCATGTCATCCCCCCCTGGATGAGCTGGAGAAGCTTCGGGCCGTCGAACCGAAGCCCGAACGGCTGACGCCCTGGCTCTGGCTTGAGGCTGTACCGGACGAACTGCGCCCTGAAGACCAGCCGCCGCCCCAGAACACCGAACGGGTGGAACTCGACGACCGGCAGGTGTTGCGGGGTGTGAAAGGCTGGCCGAGCGCCGTGAGATAGGCCGATCCCGCCCCGGCGGTCAGGGTCTCCACGGACCAGGGTCCGGACGATCCCCTGCGGCTCAGGCCGACGGCCCGAGCACCCCCTGCGAAAGCCGCCGCGCATTGCGGTCCCGATTGAATCGCCTCGCACTGGGCCACGGATGTCGCCACCTGGCTCGCCGTGCAGTCGGGGCGGGTGCCGCCGAGACCGAAACCGTTGGTGGCCGTGATGGCACCGATGCCGAGCAGGGCCGCTGCGCCGATGCCGACGGGACCGAGCAGCACCGAGCGCTTCTGCGCCGGGGCCGCAGCAGCCTCCACCCTCACCTGCGGCTTGGGGAGATTGCGCCTCTGCCGCTTGCCGAAGGGAGGCTTGGGATCCGCCATGAGATCCTCCTC
Organism: Phreatobacter sp.; assembly: GCF_022843985.1. GTDB lineage: Bacteria > Pseudomonadota > Alphaproteobacteria > Rhizobiales > Phreatobacteraceae > Phreatobacter. The sequence goes on from NZ_JALHMP010000017.1 coordinate 81,517, forward strand.
ACGTCGTCATCGAGGCGGCGGCGAGCTGGCCGCCGGTGATCGAGACCGCACCCAACCAGATCCCGGCAGAGATCTCCTGCCGCTCGATGCGCCCGCTGAGGTCGTCGATGATGAGCCGCGCGAGGTAATAGATGGCGATCTGCACGATCAGCGAGACCGTGGCCCAGAGCGTGTTGTCGAGGATCGAGACGGAAAACTCGACCGAGGCCGCCAGCGGCAGGGAAAAACCGATCAGACTGCCGGCAAGCGCGATCGCCGCCGCGGTATTGCCCTGCCGGATCAGCGCGAACTCGTTGTGCTGGGTGATCTTCGTGTAGATGGCCCCGAAAATGACCAGGAACAGGATGGCGAGCACATAATGCGCCAAGAAGGCCGGAAACCCCGACAGATATTCAGCAATGACCACGAGCCCCTCCCAGACCGATGCCGCCGCAGGCTACCCCCGGTCCGGGCCGCCCGCTAGCCTCGCCCGAAGACCGGCACCACCACCTCCGGTGGCCCCGGCCTGAGGCAGAAGCCGCTGGCGCGCGGCACGAATCCGGTGGCGCCGCTGGCGGGCTGGCAGGAAAGGTAGCGGTCCTCGCATTGCTGCCGCATGTCGAAGACGGGGCCGTTCTGTAACAGACGCCGATCGGCCTCGCCCATGAGCGCCGCGCAGCGGGCCGCGTCGATGCCACCGGCGGTGCAGGCCGCGACGGAGCGGAAGACGGGAGCGCCCGCACAGTCGCCGCCGGTGGCGATGACATAGGCGACGATGGCGCCGGCCGTCAGGATCAGGGCCGAGCCGACGACCGCGACAGGTTTCATCACACGAGCCGCGACTGCGCCTTGGCCGCCTCGATGAAGGAGCGGAACAGGGGATGGGGCTCGAAGGGGCGGCTCTTCAGCTCCGGGTGATACTGCACGCCGATGAACCAGGGATGGTCAGGATATTCGATCGTCTCCGGCAGAACGCCATCCGGCGACAGGCCGGTAAAGACGAGGCCCTTGTCCTCCAGCCGCTTGCGATAGTCGAGATTGACCTCGTAGCGGTGGCGGTGGCGTTCGGAGATCACATCCGACCGGTAGATGGCCGCGATGCGCGAATCCGCCTTCAGATGGGCGGTATAGGCGCCGAGCCGCATCGTGCCGCCGAGATCACTGCCCGCCGTCCGCTTCTGCAGTTCGTTTCCCTTCAGCCATTCGGTGAGGAGGCCGACCACCGGCTCCGGCGTCGGGCCGAACTCGGTGGAATTGGCCTGTGGAACGCCGGCAAGGTTCCGGGCCGCCTCGATCACCGCCATCTGCATGCCGAAGCAGATGCCGAAATAGGGCACCTTGCGCTCGCGGGCGAAGCGCGCCGCGCGGATCTTGCCCTCGGCGCCGCGCTGGCCGAAGCCGCCGGGCACCAGGATGCCGTGCACGTCCTGCAGATAGGGCGAGGGATCCTCGTGCTCGAAGACCTCGCTCTCGATCCACTCCAGATTGACCTTCACCTTGTTGGCGATGCCGCCATGGGCGAGCGCCTCGATCAGCGACTTGTAGGCGTCCTTGAGGCCCGTATATTTGCCGACGATGGCGATATTGACCTCGCCTTCCGGGTTGTGGACCCGCGCCGACACGTCATCCCAGCGCCGCATGTCCGGTTCGCCGCGAACCTCGATGCCGAAGGCGCGAAGCACCTCGTCGTCGAGGCCGGCCTGATGATAGGCCAGCGGTACATCGTAGATCGAGCCGGCATCGCGCGCCTCGACCACCGCCGAGGGCCGAACGTTGCAGAACAGCGCCAGCTTCTTGCGCTCGCCTTCCGGTATCGGACGATCGCAGCGGCAGAGCAGGATGTCCGGCGCAATGCCGATCGAGCGCAGTTCCTGCACCGAATGCTGGGTCGGCTTGGTCTTCAGCTCGCCGGCCGACGCGATGTAGGGAAGCAGGGTCAGATGGACATAGATGCTGTCGCCCTCGGGCAGTTCGTTGCCGAGCTGGCGGATGGCCTCGAAGAAAGGCAGCCCCTCGATATCGCCCACCGTGCCGCCGATCTCGACGAGGACGAAGTCGAAGCCCTCGTTGCCGGTGCGCACGAAGTCCTTGATGGCGTCCGTCACATGCGGGATCACCTGGATCGTGGCGCCGAGATAGTCGCCGCGCCGCTCCTTGGTGATGATGTCCTGGTAGATCCGCCCCGTGGTGATGTTGTCGGCCCGGGTGCAGGGACGACCGGTAAAGCGCTCGTAATGGCCAAGGTCGAGATCGGTCTCGGCGCCGTCGTCGGTAACGAAGACCTCGCCGTGCTGGGTCGGGCTCATCGTGCCCGGATCAACATTGAGATAGGGATCGAGCTTGCGCAGGCGGACCGTATAGCCGCGGGCCTGCAGGAGGGCGCCGAGGGCCGCCGAGGCCAGACCCTTGCCCAGGGACGAGACCACGCCGCCGGTGATGAAAATGTACCGCGTCATGGGGCTTCTTCCTTAAGGCGCAATGACCGATTCGGACAGCGGGGCGACAGACGGCCCGCGTCTTGTCCCCCACAAAAAAGGGCCGGTTTCCCGGCCCTGTCTCGGATCGATGTGCTTGCCGCCGGGACAGCCGGCTTGCAATGGGGGGACCCGCACTTCTACCGCTCGTCCCCAAATTAAACGTCGGCACTTACGGCCGCGGCGCGGGGGCCGCGGGTGCGGCAGGCGGCTGAGACAGGCCGCGCAGGCCCTCGAGCATACCGGTACCGCCCTGTCCGCCGCCGGACTGCGGGACCTGCGGCGTGGCGGGAGCGGCCGGAGGGCCCGGCGCTGCCGGGGCCGAGGTCGCCGGCTGATCGAGCAAAGAACGCGGCCCGCGGGCCTGGGTGGCCAGATAGGCCAGCGTGATCGAGGTGATAAAGAAACCTGTGGCCAGGATGGCCGTCGCCCGGGTCAGGACGTTGCCGGAGCCGCGCGAGGACATGAAGTTGCCGCCGCCGCCGCCCATGCCGAGGCCGCCGCCTTCGGAGCGCTGCAGGAGGACCACGACGATCAGTGCAAGCACGATCATCAGGTGAACGACGAGAATGACGGACTGCATGGCCGCGCAATTGTCCTTGGCTCGAAAGAATGGGCGTCTCTACACGATCGGGCGGGGCTTGCCTACCCCGCCGCGCCGGTGGGAACAGAAGGAGGCTCCGCGCCGTCAACCGGCCTCGTCGGCCGGCACTCCCCTGCCCCCGCCCGAGACCCCGGAATCGAGATGCCAGAAGATCCAGGCCGAGGCACTGGTGAGGAGGCCGATGGTCACGAAGGTGGCCTGGAAGGCGGTGACCGCCGAGCCGGCGATTCCCGCGGCGAAATGGGGGGTGAAGGTCGCCAGCAGCGCCCCGGCCACCGTCACACCGAGGCTCATGGACAGCATCTGCACCATCGAGAACAGGCTGTTGCCGCTCCCCGCCCCCGCGGGGTCGAGATCGCGCAGCGTCACCGTGTTCATCGCCGTGAACTGGAACGAATTGACCGCGCCGTAACAGCCGAGAAGGACGAGCATCGCCGGCAGCGACAGGAGCGGCATGAAGGCGAAGGCCGCCTGCAGGCCGCCGAGCGCCAGGGTATTGACGACGAGAAACCGCCGGTAGCCATAGCGATTGATGAGCCGGGTGACGGCGCGTTTCGCCGTCATCGCCATGGCAGCGACCGGGAGCATCATCATGCCCGCCTCCAGCGGGCTGCGCGCCAGGCCCACCTGCAGCAGCAGCGGGATGAGGAAGGGCATGGCCCCCGAACCGATGCGCGCGAAAAGGTTGCCGAGAAGCCCGACTGTGTAGGTGTGGATGCGGAACAGGCTCAGCGGAAAAAGAGGGGCGGGATGGCGCTGGGCATGGAGGAAATAGCCGACGATCAGCGCGAAGGCGAAGACGAGGAGAACCAGCACCGTGGCGCGCTCGAAGCCGAAATCGGTCAGCCCGTCGAGCGAGAAGGACAGCGCCACCATGCCGAGCGACAGCATGAGATAGCCGAGCATGTCGAACCGCCCGACGCCGGGATTGCGGCTGTCCGGCATGTAGAGGACGGTCAGCACCACACCGACAAGGCCGACCGGCAGGTTGATGAGGAAGATCCAGTGCCAGGAGGCCGTCTGCACCAGCCAGCCGCCGAGCGTCGGGCCGACCAGGGGACCGATCAGGCCGGGAATGGCGACGAAGCTCATGGCCGCGAGGAACTGGTCGCGCGGCACGTTGCGCAGCACCACCAGGCGGCCCACCGGCAGCAGCATGGCGCCGCCGGCACCTTGGACGATGCGCGACAGGACCAGCTGGGTCAGCGAGGTGGAGGCGGCGCAGGCCACCGACCCCAGCGTGAACAGCACGATGGCCGCGAGGAAGACGTTGCGGCTGCCGAAACGGTCGGCGAGCCAGCCCGAGGCCGGAATCAGCATCGCCATGGTGAGCGCATAGGCGATGATCACCGCGTGCATGCTGAGCGGGCTTTCGCCCAGCGCCCGCGCCATGGACGGCAGCGCCGTGTTGACGATGGTGGAATCCAGCGTCTGCATGAAGAAGCCGACGGCGACGATCCAAAGGAGGATCCTGAAACTTCCGCCGTCGGCCTGGGTCATGCGGGCAACCTCAGCGATAGGCGGCCGCGATGGCCAGGAAGTCGGCGGCCTTGAGGCTCGCGCCGCCGACCAGCGCGCCGTCGACATTCTCGACCGCCATCAGCTCCTTGGCATTGGCCGGCTTCACCGACCCGCCATAGAGGATGCGGATGCCGGCGGCTTGTTTGCCGTGGCGCGAGACCAGTTTGCGGCGGATCAGGGCATGGACCTCGGCGACGTCCGCCGCCGTCGGCGTCAGGCCCGTGCCGATGGCCCAGACCGGCTCATAGGCGACGATGATGGTCGCCGGCGTCGCATGCTCGGGCACCGAACGCGCCACCTGCCGCCCGACCACCGCCAGCGCCTTGCCAGCCTCGCGCTCCGCGCGCGTTTCGCCGACGCAGACGATGGCGACGAGGCCGGCGCGCAGCGCCGCCGCGGCCTTGGCGGCCACCAGTGCGTCGGTTTCCTTGAAATACTGCCGGCGTTCGGAATGGCCGACGATCACCGCCGTCGCCCCCGCATCGGCCAGCATCTCTGCGGAGACCTCGCCGGTGAAGGCGCCGGAGGCTTCGGGATGGCAGTCCTGGCCGCCGATGGCGACGCGCGAGCCAAGGGCGGTTGCCGCCGCCGTGAAGACCAGCGGCGCCGGCGGGCAGATCATCAGGTCGACCTTGCCGCGCAGGCTGGCGTCGTAGCCTTCGGCGAGAGTCACCAGCTCCTTCAGCGCGGCGCGACTGCCATTCATTTTCCAGTTGCCGGCAACGAGCGGGCGCACACCCATGACGAACTCCCCGAGAGTGATGAAAATGGAATGGCCGGCTGCCTAGCAGAAGGCGCAGAACAGCACCACCTGCCATGCTTGCCCCTCAGGGGCGCCATCACTATGCTCCGCCGACTTTTTCAGCCCCCAAGCGGCCCGCGTCGCCGCCCGCAGGAGACCCGCCCGGCATGTTGACCGGCCTTCGCAGCGCCTTCGAGAAGGGCTTCGCCCGATTCATCCTCATCGCCCTGATGAGCATCCTCGTCCTGTCCTTCGCCGTCTGGGGGATCGGCGACATCTTCCGTGGCGGCACCGCGACGACCGTCGCCAGCGTCGGCGGGACGCAGATCACGGTCCAGAACTTCCAGACCGCCTATAATCGCGAGGTGCAGAACCTCGGCCGCATGGTCGGCCGCGGCATCACGCCCGACCAGGCCCGCCAGTTCGGCATCGACCAGCGCGTGCTCAACCAGCTCATCACCGAGGCGACGCTCGACGAACGTGGCCGCCAGCTCGGCCTCGGCATCGACGACGAGACGATCCGCGCCCGCATCGTCGCGACGCCGCAGTTCCGCGGCCCGACCGGCCAGTTCGACCGTACCGCCTTTACCGAGGTGCTGCGCCAGTTCGGCTTTACCGAACAGACCTTCATCGAGCAGGAGCGCCGGCTCGCCGTGCGCCAGCAGATCGCTGGCGCCGTTTCAGAAAAGCTCGGTACGCCGCGCGTGCTGATAGATGCCATGACGCGGTTCCAGAACGAAACCCGCCAGGCCCAGTATGTCGTGCTCGGCGCAGCCCAGGCCGGCGAGGTTCCCGCGCCCGATGCGGCAACGCTGCAGGCCTATTTCGACGCCAACAAGGCGATGTTCCGCGCCCCCGAATTCCGCAAGCTCGTGCTGCTCACCCTGTCGCCGCAGGAACAGCTCGGCTTCCAGCAGGTGCCGGACGAGCAGGTCGCCGACGAGGTCGCACGCCTGCGGGAGGTCGCCGAGCGCCGCACCGTCCAGCAACTCGCCTTCCCGACGCCGGAGGAGGCCCAGGCCGCCGCGGACCGCCTCAAGGGCGGCGTCTCGTTCGAGGACCTCGCGAAGGAACGCAATGTCGCCGAGACCGACCTGACCCTGGGCAATCTCTCCCGCAGCCAGATCGCCGACCCGGCCGTTCGCGACGTCGCCTTCGCCCTCGCCGCCGGTGCGGTCAGCGAGCCGGTGCGCGGCCGCTTCGGCACTGTACTGCTGCGGGTGACCGCCATCGAGCCCTTCAACGAGGGCCAGGCGATGGAACAGGCGCGCATGACCATCGCCACGACCATGGCTCGCAACGCCGTCAACGACCTGCACGACCGTATCGAGAAGGAGCGCTCCTCCGGGCTGCCGCTCACCGACATCGCCGCCAAGGTCGGCCTCACCGTCACAACCGTCGATGCCGTGGACCTGCAGGGCCGTGATCCTGCCGAAGTGCAGCTCAACCTGCCCGGTGCCGCGGATTTCCTGCCCACCGCCTTCCGCGCCGAGGTCGGGCTGGAGAACGAGCCGGTGAACAACCGCACCAGCGGCCTGTGGGTCTGGTACGAGGTCTCCGCCGTCACCCCCGCCCGCGACCGCACGCTCGACGAGGTGCGCCCCCAGGTCGAGGCGCGCTGGCGCGAGGATGAGGTGAAGATCCGCATCGGCAAGGCCGCCGACCTCATGGCGACGACCCTGCGCGAGGGCAAGCCGCTGGCCGAACTCGCCCAGGCGGCGGGCCTTGAGGTGAAGACCACCCCGGCCATCCGGCGCAGCGCCACCGACGGCGTCTGGGGCGCCAGCGCCATCCAGATGCTCTTCGCCACCCCCCAGGGCCAGAGCGCCAATGCCCCTGCTGCCGACGGCATCGACCGCATCGTCTTCGTGACGACCGAGGTCACCCTGCCGGCGGATGCCGCGCTCGACGAGCGGACGCGCGACCAGCTCTCGCAATCGATCGAGGACGACGTCCTCGCGCAGTATATCGCCCGGCTGCAGCGGGACTTCGGCTCCAGCGTCAACCGCACGCTGCTCAACCGGGCGGTCGGCGGTACGGCCGATGCCCGCTGAGGCGGCAGCGACAACGAGGACGTCATGCAGATCGAACCGGCCTTCGAGGCCTTCCAGCCCCTCCACGCCGCGGGACAGCCGCAGGTGGTGTGGACGACGCTGGTGTCCGATCTGGAGACGCCGGTTTCCGCCTATCTGAAGATCGCCGGGTCGCGAACCAATGCCTTCCTGCTCGAATCGGTCGAGGGCGGCGCGATCAAGGGGCGCTATTCGATCCTCGGCATGGAGCCGGACCTGATCTGGCGGTGTCGCGGGTCGGTGGCCGAGATCAACCGCCGCCCCGGCGCCGACCGCAACGCCTTCGTGCCCCTGCCCGAGGCGCCGCTGACCGAATTGCGCAAGCTGCTGGCCGACAGCCGCATCGCCGTTCCCGAGACGCTGCCGCCCATGGCGGCCGGCGTCTTCGGCTATCTCGGCTATGACATGGTGCGGCAGATGGAGCATCTGCCGAACGTGCCACCGGACCCGCTCGGCCTCGCCGACGCGCTGTTCATCCGCCCGACCGTCGTCCTCGTCTTCGATGCGGTGAAGGACCAGATCACCGTGGTCACGCCGGTACGTCCGCAGGCCGGCCAGACCGCGAAACAGGCCTATGACCAGGCCGTCAACCGGCTCGGCGCCGTGCTCGACGCCCTCGACGGGCCGCTCGACAAGCAGACCCCCCTGCCCGACCATGCCGAGATAATGGCGGGCCTCGTCTCCAACACGCCCGAGGCGGACTATTCCGCCATGGTCGACCGGGCAAAGGACTACATCGCGGCCGGCGACATTTTCCAGGTCGTGCTGTCGCAGCGCTTCTCGACGCCCTTCACCCTGCCGCCCTTCTCCCTGTACCGGGCACTGCGCCGGGTCAATCCCTCGCCCTTCCTCTACTATCTCGCCTTCGACGGCTTCTCGGTCGCCGGCTCCTCGCCGGAAATCCTCGTGCGGGTGCGCGACGGCCGCGTCACCATCCGTCCGATCGCCGGCACGCGGCCGCGCGGCGCGACACCCGCCGACGACAAGCGCCTCGGCGAGGAACTGCTCGCCGACCCGAAGGAGCGCTCGGAACATCTGATGCTGCTTGATCTCGGCCGCAACGATGTCGGCCGGGTCGCACAGATTGGCACGGTGGAAGTCACCGACAAATTCTTCCTCGAGCACTATTCCCACGTCATGCACATCGTCTCGAATGTCGAAGGCGAACTCGACCCGAAGCACGACCTGATCGACGCCCTCGCCGCCGGCTTTCCCGCCGGCACGGTGTCAGGCGCGCCCAAGGTGCGCGCCATGCAGATCATCGACGAGCTCGAGAAGGAGAAACGCGGCCTCTATGCCGGCTGTGTCGGCTATTTCTCCGCCACGGGAGCAATGGACACCTGCATCGTGCTGCGCACCGCCGTGGTCAAGGACGGACAGATGTATGTCCAGGCCGGCGCCGGCATCGTCGCCGACAGCGTCAACGCCATGGAACAGGCCGAGTGCGTCAACAAGGCCAAGGCCCTCGTCCATGCCGCCGACGAGGCGGTGAAGACGGCGGCCCGCGTCGGGAGGGGCCAGTGAAGATCACCCTCATCGACAATTACGACAGCTTCACCTGGAACCTCGTTCACTATATCGGCGGCCAGGAGATCGGCGGCGTCAGGCCGGAGGTTGCCGTCATCCGCAACGACAAGACCACCGCCGAGGCCGTCATCGCCTCCGATCCCGACGCCATCGTGCTCTCTCCCGGCCCCTGCACCCCCAATGAGGCCGGCATATGCCTCGATCTGATCGCCAAGGCCTCCGACCGCATCCCGATGTTCGGCGTCTGTCTCGGCCATCAGGCCATGGGCCAGAGCTTTGGCGGGACCGTGATCCGCGCGCCGAAGCCGATGCACGGCAAGATGTCGACCATTTCGCACGAGGGCCACAGCGTCTTCCGCGGCATCAACGGACCCTTCCAGGCGACGCGCTATCACTCGCTCACCGTCGACCGTGCCTGCTGGCCCGACGATCTCGCGATCACCGCCGAATCCGAGGACGGCGTCGTCCAGGGCCTGATGCATCGCTCGCGGCCCGTCCACGGCGTGCAGTTCCACCCCGAGAGCATCGCCTCCGAGCACGGGCACCGCATGATCGCCACCTTCCTCGACATCGCGGCCGCTTGGAACCGCAGCCAGGGACGCCGCTGATGGAACCGTTCAAGAGCCTGATCGCCAAGGCGGCAACCGGGACGCCGCTGACGCGCGAGGAGGCCGCCACCGCGTTCGACCAGATCATGTCGGGCAATGCCACGCCCTCGCAGATCGGCGGCTTCCTGATGGCGCTGCGGGTGCGCGGCGAGACGGTGGACGAGATCACCGCGGCAGTCGCGACCATGCGTGCCCGGATGGTCCGGGTCGAGGCACCCGCCGACGCGGTCGACGTGGTCGGCACCGGTGGCGATGCCTCCCACTCCCTGAACATCTCCACCTGCGCCGCCCTCATCGTCGCCGGCGCCGGCGTGCCCGTCGCCAAGCATGGCAATCGCGCCCTGTCGTCCCGGTCGGGCGCGGCGGACTGCCTGATGGCCCTCGGCGTCAAGATCGACCTTGCCGCCGACGGCATCGCCCGCTGCATCCGCGAGGCCGGCATCGGCTTCATGTTCGCCCCGGCCCACCACCCCGCCATGAAACATGTCGGCCCGACCCGCGTGGAGCTTGGCACCCGCACCATCTTCAACCTGCTGGGCCCGCTGTCGAACCCCGCCGGCGTGAAGCGGCAGATGGTCGGCGTCTTCTCCGGCCAATGGGTCGACCCGCTGGCCGCCGTGCTCGCCAATCTCGGCTCCACTCATGCCTGGGTGGTCCATGGCTCGGATGGCCTCGACGAACTGACGGGAACCGGTCCGAGCACCGTTGCCGAACTCAAGGGCGGCCGCATCACCCGCTTCACGGTCCAGCCCTCGGATGTCGGTCTCGGCCTCTGCCAGCCCGGCGACCTCAAGGGCGGCGATGCCGCCCACAACGCCATGCAGCTGCGCGCCGTCCTCACCGGCGCCCGCAATGCCTATCGCGACGTCGCCGCCCTGAATGCCGCCGCGGCGCTGGTCGTCTCGGGCCGTGCCGCCACCCTGCCCGATGGTTTCGCCATGGCCACGGCGGCGATCGACAGCGGTGCTGCGGCGCAGACGCTCGACCGCCTCGTCGCCATCTCCGGCGCGGCCTGATCCCATGGCCGATATCCTGAAGACCATCGAGGCCTACAAGCTGGAGGAGATCGCCGCGGCCAAGCGCGCGCGTCCCTTCGCCATGGTCGATGCCGAGGCCCGCGCCGCAGCGCCCGTGCGGTCCTTTGCCGGCGCCATCACCGACAAGATCGCCGCCGGCGCAACGGCCCTGATCGCCGAGATCAAGAAGGCGAGCCCCTCCAAGGGACTCATCCGCGCCGATTTCGACCCGCCGGCCCTGGCCCGCGCCTATGAGGCCGGCGGCGCCGCCTGCCTCTCCGTGCTCACTGATGCGCCGTCCTTTCAGGGCGCCCCGGAATTCCTCACCGCGGCGCGTGGCGCCTGCAGCCTGCCCGCCCTGCGGAAGGACTTCATGCACGACACCTATCAGGTGGCAGAAGCCCGCGCCTGGGGCGCCGACTGCATCCTGGTGATCATGGCCTCGGTCGACGACGCACTGGCGGCCGACCTCGTCGCCGCCGCCACCGACTACGGCATGGACGCACTGATCGAGGTGCACGATGAGCCCGAGCTCGATCGGGCGCTCGCCCTGCCGTCGCGCCTGATCGGCATCAACAACCGCAACCTCAGGACCTTCGAGGTGACACTGGAAACCGCTGAGCGCCTCGCGCCGCGCATTCCCGCGGACCGGATCGTCGTCGGCGAAAGCGGGATTTTCGTCTCATCGGACGTCGCCCGTCTGCGCGCGGTGGGCATCCGCACCCTGCTCGTCGGCGAGAGTTTGATGCGCCAAATGGACGTTACGGAAGCAACCAGGCGTCTCCTCACGTAACGCCAGCCCGAAGACCGTGTCTTTCCGCTGCGCCTGCATCGAAATCCGGCAGATCACAGTAAACAGAACCCTAATTTTCCCCTGAAAACACGTTAATAATTGATTCACGCGCGATTCCGAATGCTTATTTCGTGTCGCCTAATCTCGTCCCCGGTCGCAGATTGGGGGTCGCCACGCCATGTGGAACAAAATCCTTAGGTTCAAGAACGATCGGCGCGGCGCCATCGCTGTCGCCTTCGCTGTCGCCATCTATCCCATCCTCATGATGATCTGTGCGGCGGTGGATCTCAGCCGTCACGGACAGCAGCAGGCGCGCCTGCAGGCGGCCCTCGACGCCGCCGCCCTGTTCGTCGCCCGGCTCGTCGCCGACGGCAAGCCCCCGGTCGATCTCACCGCCGCGGCCCGCGCCTTCGTCATCGGCAACATCAATCCGTCGGAGATGTCGAACCTCGTCATCAATGCCTCGATGGACAACACCAAGGTCTTCGTCACCGGCAGCGGCCAGTTGACCCCGGTGATGGCCAATATCCTGAGCGCCGGCGATCTCATGATCCGTGGCAACGCAGGCGCGACCTGGCGCACGAAGAAGATCGAACTGGTTCTCGTCCTCGACAATACCGGCTCGATGTCCGGCTCAGGCAAAATGACGGCGCTGAAGACCGCGGCCAAGAACCTGATCGACACGATGGCGATCGTCTCCAACAAACCCGATGCCGTGCGAATCGGCATCGTGCCGTTCGATGTGCAGGTCCGCCTCGGCACCACCTACAAGAACGAGAGCTGGCTCACCTATGCGGGCACCAGCATCACGCCGAGTTCCTGGACCGGCTGCGTCGCAGACCGGACCCAGAGCCATGATGTCACCGACACCACCCCCAATACCGCTGACCCGGCAACCCTGTTCCCGGCGCGCAACTGTACCAATTCCAACCTGACATCGATCATGCCGCTGTCGACCGACTGGACGGCGCTCAAGGCCAAGGTCGACGCCATGTCGCCGGCCGGCAATACCAATGTCACCATCGGTCTGGTCTGGGGCCTCCACATGCTCACCGCCAGCCAGCCGCTGACAACGGCGCGCACCCTCGTTCAGGAGCCGGACCTCGAGCGGATCATCATCCTGCTCACCGACGGCGACAACACCCAGAACCGCTGGACCACCAACGGCACCTCTATTGACGCCCGCACGGACCTCGCCTGCACCAACACCAAGGCCAACGGCATCCGGCTCTATACGATCCGTGTGATCAACGGCGACGCTGCCCTGCTGCGCCGCTGCGCCACGACGCCGTCGATGTATTACGATGTCCGTTCGGCCGCCGAACTGGTGCCGGTCTTCCAGCGCATCGCCGCCGAGATCGGCCAGTTGCGCCTGACCCAGTGATCGACCAATCGGGGAGCGGAATGACAAAGGCCCGGCGCGATGCGCCGGGCCCCGGGATCGCAGGCTTTGGCCTGCAACGATCACTTCGCCGGAACGAGCTTGCCGAAAGCGGCCTCGTAGGGCTTGAAGATCTCCTTGAAGAGGTCCGTGTAGAGTTCGCCGATCTTCGTCGCACGGGCGACCGAGGCCTCGTAGGCGGCCTTCGCATAGTCCGACTGGACCTCGATGACCTTGTCGAGGCTCTTCACCGCGGCGATCTTCTCGATGGTCGCCGAGCCGTCCTCGAAGGACTTCTTGGAATAGTCGACCATCTCGGCGGCAATCGCCTGATAGCCTTTGGTGAGCACCGTCATCGCCTTGACGGCATTGTCGAGATGGTCTTTGCCGAGCTTCTGCACGTCGTCGAAATTCTGGGCCATGGTCGCTCTCCTCGCGTGAAACCGCCGCATTCGTTTCCCGGCCGGGGTCGCCGAGCACCTGCACTGACGCCCTCTCGATAAGGCTTATGCTGCAGTGCGTCAATTAACTCTTTTGCACTGCAGCATCACCCGATCGGCGGAGGTCTTCCCCCCGCAGGGCCGCCAAGCGCGCCGACGAATGATGGCTTAACCAACTGGCAACCGCGACCGCTTACCGTGCTGATCAACGGCTCCTGGGGTTCAGGAGCTGCAGTGCCGAGTACGGCTGCGTATCGCCGATTGTGGTGTCGCGTCGCCGGCGGTCCTCAGGGGCCGCCGGTTGTCATGACCGGTCGTAACGCAGCCCGTCCGGCGCGCCAGGGACAGGGTTGCGGACCGGTCGCCAGAAGGCTCCCGGACCCCGCTAGTGATGAGTTCAGGGGTGGCGCTATGGCGACGATGAACGGCGCCGGTCGCGCGGTGTGGAGCCGCATGACCTTCATGGTGGCAGCCGGCATGGCAGCGACTTTGTCGCTCCTCGCCGTGACGCAGGCCGAGGCCCGTCCTCGCCGCCATGGCGGCTATGCTCCCGCCTATTCGGCCATCGTCGTCGACGCCAAGACGGGCGAAACGATCCATGCCGAGGCTGCCGACGCCCAGCGCTTTCCGGCCTCCATCACCAAGGTCATGACGCTCTATCTGCTGTTCGAGCAGATCGATTCCGGTCGCTTCTCGCTGCAGTCGCCGCTGCGCGTCTCGGCCGAGGCGGCGCGCCAGCCGCCGTCCAAGGTCGGCGTCCGGGCCGGTTCGACCATCACCGTCGAGGAGGCCATCCGCGCCCTCGTCACCAAATCGGCCAATGATGTCGCCGTTGTCGTCGCCGAGAACATCGCTGGATCGGAGGAGGCGTTCGGCCAGCTCATGACCCGCAAGGCGCGCGCCATCGGCATGAGCCGCACCACTTTCCGCAACGCCTCCGGCCTTCCCGACGCCAGCCAGGTAACCACGGCCCGCGACCTCGCCACCCTCGGTCGCGCCATCCAGGACCATTTCCCGACCTATTTTCGCTACTTCCAGACCTACTCCTTCGCCTATCGCGGCGTGAACCACCGCAATCACAACCGGTTGCTCGGACGCGTCGAGGGAGTCGACGGCATCAAGACCGGTTATATCCGCGCCTCCGGCTTCAACCTGCTGACCTCGGCCCGTCGTGGCCAGCGCCAGATCGTCGCCGTGGTGATGGGCGGACGCACCGGTGGCGCCCGCGACGCGCGCATGCGCCAGCTGGTCGATGCGACCTTCCCGCGCGCCTATGCCGGCGCCCGCACGGCACCGATGATCGCCCGCGCCAGTGAGCCGGCGCGAACTCAAACCCGCATCGCCGTCGCCGCCCAGGTTCCGGTGCCGGGCCGCCGCCAGCCGGTGGCCGAGCCCATGCCGATCACGCCGATGGCCGCTGCCGTCATCACCGCCGGCCAGACCCGCGGCGGGGCCTCCACCGGTGCCTCCGCTGCAGCGCCGGTCACCGCCAGCGCCCAGCCGCACCGTCAGGTCATCCGCGCAGAGACGGCGCCGCCGCCGGTTGCCGCCACGGTCCTCTCGGCCGCCGCCTCGCGGCCGGCCGTCGCGCCCGCC
>NZ_JALHMP010000018.1 GCF_022843985.1 Phreatobacter sp.
AGATCAAGCAGTTCCGCCGTATCGCCACCCGCTTCGATAAGACGGCGGAAAACTTCCTCGCCGCCGTGAAGCTCGCATCTGTCCGCATTTGGCTACGCGGTAATGAGTCTACGGCCTAGCGATGGCGGTAAAATGCTGCCACTATTGAACTTTACTTCAGCTTAATCGCGCAATGGTGGCGCCGCTCCGACCGCGTTGGGCAGCAGCAGGCCCCTGAAGGGCGCGACGTATTCGGCATAGGCGACTGCAAGAAGAAATACCTATATTGTCATGGTATAGTTGCGTTTTTTTCGCTGTCGCGTGCGCTTTCTGTTGATCGTGGTGCGCGGAGGGGGTATAATCAATCTATAAACGCTGAAGTATTCAATCAATACATGGATGTCCGGTGCTTGAATACCCTTTCGCTTGAAAGGTTTCGATGCCGCTCTTGAATAAGCATCGATCTTGTTGTCTTACTGATGTCTTCCCTAGAGGAACTAGGAAAACTATCAATGTATCGCAGTCTTGATATCCGCATTGATCGGGAGGGGCGTGTGTTTTTCGCGCTGCCGCTGCCGTCGCCGGTTATCAATAAGTATAAAAATTTCTCGGTCGATGTTGTCTACGACTGTTTTCGGTTTTGTGTTGATGTTGATGATGAAATTTCTCTTCCACTGGCGAGTAATTCATTCGCAGACGCGCGCAGCGCTGTCACAGCGGTTGCAGACCAGGTGATGGCGCGGCTGCTTGAATTGGAGAAATCAGCTCATGCTGATTTGATTGTCGCGCCTGATGTCCAATTGGCTCCGCGATCTGATCTATGCGGGACTGTGCTGGCCGGTAGCGGTTCCATTGCTCCGAGAGGGGCCTCCCCGTCTTGCGCAGCCGATCCGCAGACGCTGACCTTCGCGGAGCTGTTCGAGGCCTGGGCCCTCCAGCATGTGCAGACGGGCGGCGCGCCGACAACGCCGCCCTACTGGCGCGTTCTCATCCAGCGCTTCGTGGTTTTTCTCGGCCACGACCGGCCGCAGGACGTTACCGCCCATGACATCCGGGCCTATCGCGACCATCTCATCGCCACGGGGCGACGGCTGCGAACGGCCCGCCATTCCGACTTCGCGGCGCTCCGCGCGCTGTTCCAGTTCGCGGTGGAAAACGAGGTCGTGACGGGCAATCCGACGACCGGCATCCGCTTCAAGCCGGAACGGCTGGCGGCGACGCAGGCGATGAAGGCCTTTTCGCCGGTTCAGGCGCGCGGCATTCTGGCCGCGGCTGACCGCGAGACTGTCGCGGCGCGCCGCTGGATTCCGTGGCTGACGGCGCTGACCGGCAGCCGTGTTGCGGCCATCGCCAATCTGCGCAAGCAGGATGTGGTCGAGGTCGAGGGCATCTGGTGTCTCAGGATCAGCCGCCAGGCGGGGCCGATCAAGACCGCCGCCTCGGAGCGGCTGGTGCCGATCCATTCCGCCATTCTGGCGCGGGGCTTCCTCTCCTTCGTCGACAAGACCGACAGGGAGCGGCTGTTCATCGAAAAGCCCCTCGTGGGCAACGGGTTGCAGCCGATGATCGCCGCCGAAACCGGGCCGCCGGTCTATCATCCGGGGCGCAGCACGTTGCGCCGCCTGACCGACTGGCTCCATGGGCTGGATCTCGGCATCGGCCGTGACGCGAAAATCGACCCCAATCATGCCTGGCGGCACTGGTTCAAGGAGCAGGCCTTCGCCGCGGCGGTGCCGGAGAAGATCACCGATGCCATTGTCGGTCATGCGCAGGCGACGACGTCGCGCCGCTACGGGTCCGTCTCCATGGTGATGATGGCCGAGGCTTTGGAGAAAATCCGCCCGCCGGTCTGACGCGGGGAGGGGGACGCCTCTGTTCTCAAGGTCCGAAACGCAAAGAACCCCGGCGGTTGCCCGCCGGGGTCTTTGAGACTGGAACCGGTCTGAGACCGGACCCGATCAGAAGTTGCGCTGGACGCGCAGCATGCCCGACCAAGCCGAGGCAGAACCGGTCGTCCGCGCGCCGGACACAGCCGGCGCAACGAAGCCGCCCGCATTGGTGCGCGAGGAAAGGCTCTGGTACACAATCTCAACACCGAGGTCGAGGTTACGCACCGGCGACCAGACCGTGTTGGCGCCAACGGCCCAATAACGGATGTCGTTCAGGCTGGCACCCTGAGTGTTAACCGACGGGCTGTCGATCGCCACGTAACGGCCCCAGAGAGCGCTGCGCAACGCCGGGGTCCAAAAGTGCCGGAAGCCGCCGAACACACCCCAAGCCGTCGACTTGCGGATACCCGTACCAGCCGCGTTAAGCGCTCCGTCGGCGTATGTCGCCGTCAAAATGCCAACAGCCTGGGTCTGACGGGTCTGGGAAATTCCGTCCGAGTTATCGTTCGTAAAGACGTAGGCGAGAGCGCCGTCGGCATAGGCTGCCTGCAACCACAGCACGTCGCCACGGGCAAGCATGTCGAGGTTCAGACGGACGCCACCACCGACAGCCCAACCGGCCGCAGAGGCGCTAGCAGCCGGGACGAGAGCGTTAGTGTTGGTCCGAACCTCATGATAGGCCGCCATAATCTGGGCGGAACCCCACCCCTGATCGACGCGGAGGTTTGCGACCACATCCGGAAGGCTGTTGCCATTGTAGATGACGCCATTCGCCGCCGCTGCAGCGGTAAACGTACCGGTCGCTGCCGCGAAAGTCGGCAAGGAACCGATACGGCGGAACTGCGGATCCTCGATCGAGACCGTGGCCGAGAAGCCCGAACCGAACGACGCCGTGTAGGCGATGAGGTTTGAGGATTGACGCGACGCATCAAGCGCTGCACCGCCACCACCGACAAACTGAACATCGCCCTGGTAGAAGTTGAAGAACGAGGCCGAGTTACCGAACGTGAAGCCAGCGAACTGGATGAACGCGCGGGACATGTAGGCGGCCGAGGCCTGAACCGTGGCGCCCTGGCCGGTGTTGCCGAGAGTAAACGGCAGCGCAGCATTTGCCGGGCCGCGCTGGATGAAGAACTCACCGTAGGCGCGGAGGAGGCCGTACTCGGTGTTCGAGCGGGCGTCGAAGTTCAGCAGCACGCGGGAACGGGTCGAGTAGACGTTCGTTGCGCCGCCAAAAGCTTGCGCAACGTAGAAGTCGGCGCGGACATAGCCGCCGATGCGAAGGCAGGTGTCGGTGCCCGGGATGAAGAAGAAGCCCGCGCCGTAGGTGTCGCAGATGCGCACGTACTCGGCGGGAGCAGCCTTGCCCGGGAGATCCGCTGCCTGAGCGCCGGTGAGGGCAACGAAGCCCGCCGCAGCGCCGAGAAGAAGGCTCTTCGCAGCACCCCGACTCTGGCCGCGCGAGGGGCGAATCCCCATTCGGGCCCCTTTGCGCCGAGTCGCAGGGGGCCTGGGACTGGATCGGGGTCATGGTGCCGATTCGCAGCCATATCCGGGGGAAACAGGCCGCCGAGAGACCGGATCTGTGGCATTCCGCCTGAAACCGGCCTTCCGGGGCAGGAGTCGCTGCGCCATGGCCCGGCGGGCCCGACACGCCCGTAGCAGCGGGCGGGGCCATTAACGCCCTCACGCCGCGGTGACTGGTGGAATTCCGTTTTTTTTCATAAACTTGTCATCAATTGCCACGGCACTGTTGTGGTTAAGAGGCGCGTGTCCTTCCTGCAACAGTTCCCCCCAAAGCCGGCCCGGGACCCGTCTGGAGCCGTTCTTTCGATTGATCGGCGCGGGGGCATCGGTAATGGTGACCTTGCGACGAAGGGGGGCACCCCGGTCGCACCGCCCTTCCTGGGGTCGAACGGCAGATCGCCACGACAGCAGAAAAGGCGGCCACACGGGGAATATCGGAACCAAAGCCGTCAAAGGCGCGGAACCAGGCTCCCTCAGGAGAAACATTTGGAGGTCTACACAATGAAGACGGTTAAGAGCCTTCTTCTCGGCGCTGCGGCGGGCTTCGTTGCCCTCACCGGCGCTCAGGCAGCGGATCTCCCGGGCAAGGCTGCTCCCGCCGAGTACGTTCGCATCTGCGACACCTACGGCGCGGGCTTCTTCTTCATCCCGGGCACCGACACCTGCCTTCGCATCGGCGGCTACGTCCGCATGGATGCCTACCTGACGCAGACGTTCGCGCCGGGCAACAATGCCTACACGACCCGTACCCGCCTGCTGCTGAACTTCGACGCCCGCTCGAACACCGAGTTCGGCCTCCTCCGCGCCTATGGCGAGTTCTTCGTCCAGCGCGGCCCGGCCAACAACGTCCTGCCCTTTAACGTCGCCACCGGCGCTGGTATCACTGGACAGGCCTCGGCCGCCTACATGTCCCGCGCGTTCATCCAGTTCGCTGGCTTCACGTTCGGCAACTCGGCCTCGTTCTTCAACTTCTACCAGGGCGACGTCCAGTTCGTTGCTTCGTCGGGCGCCGCCATGGACCCGTCGCGCAACTCGTCGAACCTCATCGCCTACACGGCGTCGTTCGGTTCGGGCTTCTCGGCCACGGTTTCGGTTGAGGATCCGCAGTTCCGCCGCATCGGTGCTCTGACGACCACCAGCGTCGTCGGTGGCATTCAGACGTTTACCGCTCCGATCGCTGCCAACGGCGTCATCTACAACGGCAACGGCATCCCGGACGTCGTCGGTAACCTCCGCGTCGATCAGGGCTGGGGCTCCGCTCAGGTCATGGCTGCCTTCCACGAGGTCCGCTCGACCATCGGTGGCATCGGCCGCTCCTCGACCGGCTGGGCCGTCGGCGGTGGCGTCCGTCTGAACCTCGACATGCTCGCCCGCGGCGACGTGCTCTGGTTGCAGGCGGCCTACACGGACGGCGCTCTCGCCTATGCCTTCACGAACGATAACTCGGACGGTCTGGTTCAGACCCGTCAGACGGTTGGCGTTGGTCTCCTGACCTCCACCTACGCTGATGGCGTGTCGAACGCCGCCGGCACCGGCATCGTGAAGTCGAAGGCCTGGTCCATCCACGGTGGTTTCCGCCACTTCTGGACCCCGGCTCTCCGCTCCGCCATCTGGGGCAAGTACGTCAACGTCGACGCCCCGGGCGGTGCCGCTGCTCTCGCCAACAACCTGACCGACTTCCGGTTCTGGCAGGTTGGCGTGAACACCATCTGGTCGCCGGTTCGTAACCTCGACCTCGGTGTTGAGGTCGTCTATTCGAACCTCACCTCGCGCAACAACCTCAACGGTGGCGTCGCCAACGGCACGACCATCGGCAATGCCAACGCCTGGTCGGGCATGTTCCGCGTCCAGCGCAACTTCTGATCGGGTCCGGTCTCAGACCGGTTCCAGTCCAAAAGACCCCGGCGGGCAACCGCCGGGGTTCTTTTTTGCGCCGGGTGGTCGCCATGAACCAGCCTCCCACCGGGAGCCGCGGCCAAAGCGGCGATGTCTTTCTGGGATGGGCGGTGGTCCTGGACCCCGCCGCGTCCGGGCAGGCCAGCGTCGTTCCAGGGCGTCATGGCCAGTTTCGCGCGCCGCGTTACGCGAGACGATATATCAAATATGCCATGTAGTTGTGGTGAAATCCTCAAGCGGACTGGGTGAATCCGCCTGTCGGCCTCCCTTGCGCGGCGCATGGCCCGGCTGCATGCGAGACGCTAGTCTGCATCCGGGATTCGCCGGTGCTGGCACCGGCAGCAAGGCCTGGACGGCAAGGGGAGATGGGGATGGTGACGATCCGCGGGGATGACATCATGAGTCGGGCCCGCCGCCCCGTCTTCGGCCTGGCATTCCTGGCCGCTTTGTTCCTTTTCTACGGATCCGGTGCCACTCGCGCCCAGACCGTCGCCGAACCCTATCAGCTCTCCCTGGTGCGGGAGGGTGATCTCGTCGCCCTCGGCGGTTCCGTGCCGAGCGAAGCGGTGCGCGAGGCGGTGCTCGCCGCCATCCGGGCCGCGGCCGCCGACACGTCCGTCATCGACATGACGGCAGTGGCGGAGGGGGCGCCGGCGGGTTTCGCGCCGGCCGCCGCTTTCGCGGCAGGGCTCGCCGCCCGGCTCAAGCCTGGCGCGGTCCTGCTGTCGGGCACAGCCATCCATGTCGAGGGTCGGCCCGACGGGCTTGCCGGGCAGGCGGCCGTCAGCGCCGCGCTTGCCGCCCTTCCGGAGGGTTTCAGGCTGCAGCGTCAGGCGCTGTCGCCGCCGCTGGTTCGCCCCTTCCTGTTGTCCGTGGCCCGCAGCGGGGAGGGGCTGGTGCTGTCAGGCGCCATCGCCTCAGCGGAGGGGAAGGCGGCCCTCGTCGCCTTCGCAGGGTCGCTCGGGCTGGGGCCCGTCACCGACCGTCTGGTTGTCGCGGCGGGTGCGCCCGACGCCTTCGACCAGCTGGCAGCGTCACGTTTCGCCCTGACGCAGATGACGCGCCTGGCGACGGGGACGGCGTCCATCGCCGATCGGACGCTGACGATGGAGGGGCAGGCCGCTGACAGGGCGGGTTTCGTTGCTGTCCATCTCGCCTTGCGCGCGGCGTCCCTGCCGGCCGGTCTGACGCTGGCCGGCGCCACCATCAGCGCCCCCGTCATTGCGCCCTATGGTTGGTTCGCCGAGAAACAGCCCGAGGGCGTGCGCCTGCAGGGCTATGTGCCGACCGCGGCGGCGCGGGCCGAGATCCGCGCCGCTGCCGAAGCCCTTTTCGCGCCGCTGGCTGTGACCGAGGCACAGGAACTGGCGGCCGGGGCGCCGCAGGGCTTCGTCGCGGCGGCCGTCGCCGCCATGGGCAAACTGGTCCTGCTCGAGCGCGGCCGGGCGACGCTGCAGGATTCGCACCTGAGCGTGACGGGACAGGTCGCGTCGCCGACGGCCGCCTTGGCCGCGAGGGCCGCCATCGAGGGGTCGGCGCCGTTCGGCTTCACCGTTGCCCATGGGATCACCGCACCGGCCATCGCCGCACCGGCGTCTGCGGTGCCGGTGGTCGCGGCCCCGGTGGCCACGCCGTCACCGGCGGCCTGTACCGGACAGATCGCCCAGGAAATGGCGGCCGGCGGAATCGTGTTCCAGTTCGGCCGCGAGGTGATGCGCCCCGAGAGCCAGGCCCGTCTGCGGCGTATCGCGGCGCTGATGGCGCAATGTCCGACCGTGCGCTTCTCGGTGGAGGGCCATACCGATTCCGATGGCAATCCCGCGCAGAACGTCGATCTCAGCCACCGCCGTGCGCAAGCCGTGGTGGCTCTTCTGGTCCGCCAGGGGGTTGAGGCGAGCCGCCTGCTCTCCGAGGGGCACGGGGCGAGCCGGCCGCTCGTGGCGAACGATTCGCCGGCCAACAAGGCGCGCAACCGCCGCATCGAGATCATCCCACGCTGATGTGGCGGTGGCGGCGCCGGGTGCGGCGGAATTTCGCCGTTCCCTCCGACGCTTGCAATTGCGCGGCTTCCGTTTGAAGCGAGCGCATCCATCCGCTAAAGGGACGCGACGTTCGAATTTTTGGGCCGCGCCCTCCGCGCCGTCTGCGAGACCTCCGAGGCTAATATGCACCGCTATCGCTCGAAAACCTGCGGCGAGCTGCGTTCGGCCCATGTGGGCGAGACCGTCCGCCTGTCCGGCTGGTGCCACCGCATCCGCGATCACGGCGGCATTCTCTTCGTCGACCTGCGCGACCATTATGGCATCACCCAGTGCCTGGCCGATCCGGATTCGCCCGCCTTCAAGGCGCTGGAGGCCTGCCGCGCCGAATGGGTCATCCGCATCGACGGCCGCGTCAAGGCGCGCGACGAGGGGCTGAAGAACCCGAAGATCGGCACCGGCGATGTCGAGGTCTTCATCACCGAACTCGAGGTGCTCGGCAAGGCGGACGAACTGCCGCTGCAGGTCTTCGGCGAGCAGGACTATCCGGAAGAGACGCGGTTGAAGTACCGCTTCCTCGACCTGCGGCGTGAGAAGCTGCACAAGAACATCATGACGCGCGGCGAGGTGGTGGATTCGATCCGCCGCCGCATGAAGGGGCAGGGCTTCTTCGAATTCCAGACGCCGATCCTCACCGCGTCGAGCCCCGAGGGCGCGCGCGACTTCCTCGTGCCGAGCCGCATCCATCCCGGCAAGTTCTACGCCCTGCCGCAGGCCCCGCAGCAGTACAAGCAGCTCATCATGATGAGCGGCTTCGACCGCTATTTCCAGATCGCGCCCTGTTTCCGCGACGAGGACCCGCGCGCCGACCGCCTGCCGGGCGAATTCTACCAGCTCGACCTGGAAATGAGTTTCGTCGAGCAGGAGGACGTCTTCGCGGCGGTGGAACCGGTGATCCGCGGGGTCTTCGAGGATTTTGCCGGGGGCAAGCCGGTGACGCAGCGCTTCCCGCGCATCCCCTACGCCGAATCCATGCGCAAATACGGCTCCGACAAGCCGGATCTGCGCAATCCCCTCGTCATGCAGGATGTCTCCGAGCATTTCCGCGGCTCGGGCTTCAAGGTCTTTGCCCGCATGCTGGAGGATCCGAAGAACCAGGTCTGGGCGATCCCTGGCCCGATCGGCGGGTCCCGCGCCTTCTGCGATCGCATGAATGCCTGGGCGCAGGGCGAGGGCCAGCCCGGCCTCGGCTATATCATGTGGCGCGAGGGGGGCGAGGGCGCCGGCCCGCTCGCCAACAATATCGGCCCGGAGCGCACTGCGGCGATCCGCGAGCAGCTCGGCCTCAAGGAGGGCGATGCCGCCTTCTTCGTCGCCGGCGATCCCGAGAAGTTCGTGAAGTTCGCCGGCATGGCCCGCACCAGGGTCGGCGAGGAGCTCAACCTTATCGACAAGGACCGGTTCGAGCTCGCCTGGATCGTCGATTTCCCCTTCTACGAGTGGAACGAGGACGAGAAGAAGGTCGATTTCTCGCACAACCCCTTCTCCATGCCGCAGGGCGGTCTTGAGGCCCTGAAGACGCAGGAGCCGCTCTCGATCAAGGCGTTCCAGTACGACATCACCTGCAACGGCTACGAGATCGCCTCGGGCGGTATCCGCAACCATCGCCCGGAGGCCATGGTGAAGGCCTTCGAACTCGCCGGCTATGACGAGGCGACGGTGATCGAGCGGTTCGGCGGCATGTATCGCGCCTTCCACTACGGCGCGCCGCCCCATGGCGGCATGGCGGCGGGCGTCGACCGCATCGTCATGCTGATCTGCGGCACGCAGAACCTGCGCGAGATCTCGCTGTTCCCGATGAACCAGCGCGCCGAGGATCTCTTGATGGGGGCGCCCAACGAGGCGAGCCCGAAGCAGCTGCGCGAACTCTCGATCCGCATCGCCGTCGATCCGAAGAAACCATGATGGCGGAGCCGGGCGAGGGCACCTTCGAGAGCCGTTTCGTCACGGCGAGCGACGGGTTGAGGCTCCACGCCCGTCTCTACGGGCACCCGGTTGCCGGTCGGTTGCCGTTGCTTTGCCTGGCCGGGCTGTCGCGCAATTCCGGGGATTTCGACGTGCTCGCGCGCGCGCTTGCGCCCGAGCGCCAGGTGATCGCCCTCGACTATCGGGGGCGGGGTCTATCGGACTCGGACGCCGACTGGCGGAACTATGCCCTGCCGGTGGAACTCGACGACATGCTGACGGTGACGACCGTCCTCGGCGTTGCCCGTGCGGTCTTTCTCGGCACATCGCGCGGCGGGCTCCTCACCATGATGACGAGCGCGGTGAGGCCCTCGCTGCTCGCCGGCGCGATCCTCAATGATATCGGACCGGTGATCGAGGGTGCGGGGCTGGCACGGATCAAGAGTTATCTCGGGCGGTTGCCGGCGCCGGCGACCTGGGACGAGGCGGTGGCACTGCTGAAAAGCATCGGCCAGTCACGCTTTCCGGTTCTCACCGATGCCGACTGGCGCGGCCAGGCGGGCAGCATCTGGCTGGAGCGGGAGGGCCGGCTCGTGGCCGCCTTCGATCCGGCGCTCACCAAGACCCTGGACAGCGTCAGTTTCGATCAGCCCATGCCGACACTGTGGCCCCAATTCGACGGTCTGGCGGGGGTGCCAGTCATGGTCATCCGCGGCGAGAACTCCGACATCCTCAGCGCGGCGACCGTCGGGGCCATGGCCGACAAGCGGCCCGATCTCGACGTGCTGACGGTTTCCGGCCAGGGCCATGCACCGCTGCTGACCGACGCCGCCTCCATCGGCCGGATCCAGAGCTTCATCCGGCGCGCCGAGGCTGCGTGAGTCGTCCGACGCCTGACCGGGCTTATCCCCGTCTCTGGCTTGGCAGCCTCCGGCCGGCACATTAATGTCTCCGTCCCGGGGCCATCGCGACTGCGCAACAGTGAACATTCCCAACCTCCTGACCCTGCTGCGCATCCTGCTGGTGCCGGTTGTGGTATGGGCCATCTCGCAGGGGCAAATGGCGCTCGCCCTGGCGGCCTTCGTCATCGCCGGGATCACCGATGCGGTGGACGGCTATATCGCCAAGCATTTCGATCAGCAGACCGAACTCGGCGCCTATCTGGATCCACTCGCCGACAAGACTCTGATCGTCTCGATCTATGTGTCGCTGGCGATCTTCGGCTTCATCCCGCCCTGGGTCGCGATCCTCGTCGTGTCGCGCGACATCATGATCGTCGGTGCCGTGGTGCTGTCGACCCTGATGGAGAGGCCGCTGGCCATCCAGCCGCTGATGGTCTCCAAGGCCAATACGGTGGCGCAGATCGTCTTCGCCGCCCTGGTCCTGGCGGCCAAGGGGCTGGAGATCAACCTCGACGGGGCGATTTTCCTGTGCATGTGGGCCGTAGCGATCCTCACCCTCGCGTCCGCCGCCGCCTACCTGGTCAGCTGGACGCGCCATATGTCCAATTGAGCCCGGTCGTGGTGGCCAGTGGGGCGAATCGCCGCTTGAAAGCCGGCGCCTGCCTTGCGACGGTGCCGGGACGGCGGCCATTGCTCCGTATCGACCGGGAAAGGTGTCGCCCTTGACGTTGCAGAGACAGGTCGGCTTCTGGATCGGCGGGCTCGCCGTGCTGGCGCTGTCACTCTATGTGCTGCGCGGCATTCTTCTGCCCTTCGTCGCGGGGCTGGCTTTGGCCTATTTCCTCGATCCTATGGTCAGCCGGCTGGCCGCGATCAGGGTTCCGCGTGCGGTCGGAGCACTGGCTGTCATCGGCACCTTCGTCGTTATCTTCATCATCCTGACGGTGGTGATCGTTCCGATCCTCGCCAACCAGCTGACGTCTTTCGTGGCGCGGCTGCCCAGCTATGTCGTCCAGCTCCAGGCGCTGGCCACCGAACAGAACCGCGAATGGCTGCAGCACCTTCTCGGTGACCAGTTGCCGGATGTGTCGCGCAGTGTCGCCGATCTCGTCACCCAGTCGACCGGCTGGATCGCCGGCTTCGTCCAGCAGAGCCTGTGGACGGGCGGGGCAACATTCATTTACATTTTTAGCCTGTTTATTATCACGCCCGTGGTTGCCTTCTACCTGCTGAAGGATTGGCCGCGCATGATGGACAAGGTCGATTCCTGGCTGCCGTTGCAGCATCGCGAGACCATCCTCGGCCTGATGCGCGAGATGAATGTCGCCATGGCCGGTTTCGTGCGCGGACAGGCGACGGTCTGTCTCATCCTGATGATCTATTATGGCATGGCCCTGACCGGGGCGGGGCTCAATTTCGGCCTGCTGATCGGGCTGGGAACCGGTTTCCTCAGTTTCATCCCCTATGTCGGGTCGATCATCGGCCTGACGCTCGCGGTCGGCGTCGCCATCGTCCAGTTCTGGCCCGACTGGACCATGGTCCTGGTCATATTGTCGATCTTTGCCATCGGAATCTTTTTCGAGTCCTACGTCCTCTATCCCAATCTTGTCGGCGAATCCGTCGGCCTCCACCCGGTCTGGCTGATGTTCGCGCTGTTTTCCTTCGGTGCTCTGTTCGGGTTTGCCGGCCTGATGCTGGCGGTACCGCTGGCCGCCTCGGTCGGTGTCTTGACGCGGTTCGCCATCCGGCAGTACCTCGCCAGCCCGCTCTTTACAGGCGTGGCGCGGCTGCGGACGCATGAGGGTCCGGTCCGGCCGGAGAATTGAGATGGTTGCCACAGCACCCCGGGCAGGGCCGCGCCAGATGGCGCTGGACCTCGCCCTGCCAGAAAGCCTGTCGCGGGACGATTTCCTCGCCGCACCCTGCAACGTGACGGCGCTCGAACTCGTCGACTCTTGGCCGGACTGGCCGGCCCGGGTCATGGCCCTGGTTGGCCCCCCTGGTGCGGGCAAGAGCCATCTCGGCGCCATCTGGGCGGATCTGGCGGGTGCGAGGCGCCTCGCGGCCCGGGATCTCGCGGGAACCGCTCCGGGCGATGCGCTGGCGACCGGCGCCCTGCTGCTCGAGGACGCGGGACCGAGAACCTCGGAGGTTGCCCTGTTTCATCTCCTGAACAGCGCGCGGGAGGAGGATGCCTTCGTCCTGATGACAGCCCGCGAGGCGCCGGTGTCCTGGGGCGTTGGCCTGAAGGACCTCGCCTCACGGCTGCGGGCCCTGCCGGCTGTTGCCCTTGCGGAGCCGGAGGACGGGCTGCTGCGGGCCGTGCTGGTGAAGCTCTTCGCTGATCGCCAGCTCGTGGTCGAGGCCGAGGTGGTGGAATATCTCGCCCGCCGGATGGAGCGATCGCTCGATGCCGCCCGCCGCCTCGTCGCCGCGCTCGATCGCGAGGCGCTGGAAACCGGGCGCCGGCTGACACGGCCCCTGGCGGCGCAGGTTCTCGACCGCATCATGCAGCCGACCCTGATCTGAGCCGAGGCGGCGCAAGCCCTCTTTGACGGCCGTCACAGTCACGTCATGATGGCAGGTGATGGGTGGCGCTGTTCACCCTTGGGGGCATGATGACCGCTGGCGAGACCAAGAAGGATGTGACAGCCCGGGTGGCTGCCGAGGTCAAGGGCTTCGGCCGCAGCCAGGCGGCGGCTGCGGCCTCTGCTGTGCGCGACGTGGCGCAGGCGGTTGCGACAAGCGACCTGCGCGACAAGCCCGAGCGCTTCATCAACCGCGAACTCTCCTGGCTGCAGTTCAACCGCCGCGTCATGGAGGAAGCCTCCAACCGCAACCATCCGCTGCTCGAACAGCTGCGGTTCCTGTCGATCTCGGCGAACAACCTCGACGAATTCTTCATGGTCCGCGTCGCCGGTCTGCGCGGCCAGGTGCTGCAGGGCATCGGTACGGTGTCGCCGGACGGTCTCACCCCTGCCGAGCAGCTCGCCAAGATATCCGAGGCGGTGGCCAGCCTTGCTTCCGACCAGCAAAAGCGCTGGCGCGAGCTGCGCGAGGAGGTGCTTCACGAGGGCATCGTGCTGGTCGATGCTCCGGACGTCACCAAGGCGGAGCGTGCCTGGCTCGAGGACCATTTCCTCGGTCATGTCTTCCCGGTCTTGACGCCGCTCGCCATCGACCCGGCCCACCCCTTTCCCTTCATCCCCAATCTCGGCTTCACCGTCGCGCTGGCATTGCAGCGCATCGCCGACGGCCGCCCGATGCGCGCGCTCATCCGCGTCCCCGCCAAGATCGACCGGTTCATCAAGCTGCCCGATCTCGCCGAGACCGGCGCCCGGCGCTTCGTCACGCTGGAGCAGACGGTCGGCCTGTTCATCAACCGCCTCTTTCCCGGCTATGACGTCAAAGGGCAGGGCGCCTTCCGCATCATCCGCGACAGCGACCTGGAAATCGAGGAAGAGGCCGAGGATCTCGTCCGCCACTTCGAATCTGCGCTGAAGCGGCGTCGTCGCGGCTCGGTGATCCGCCTTGAGGCTGAGGCGTCGATGCCCGACGACCTTCGCCATTTTATCGCGGGAGCGCTCGGTGTCGTCGACGACGAAATCTTCCGGGTCGAAGGCGTGCTGGCGCTGAACGAATTGTCCCAGCTCGTCTCGCTGGAGCGGCCGGACCTCAAGTTCGTACCCTATGCGCCGCGCTATCCCGAGCGCATCCGCGACCAGGGCGGCGACTGCTTCGCCTCGATCCGGCAGAAGGATCTGGTCGTCCACCACCCCTATGAGAGCTTCGATGTGGTGGTGCAGTTCCTCAACCAGGCGGCGCGCGACCCCAATGTCGTCGCCATCAAGCAGACGCTGTACCGGACCTCCTCGGACTCGCCGATCGTCAAGGCCCTGGCCGAGGCGGCCGAGGCCGGCAAGTCGGTCACGGCCCTCGTCGAGCTCAAGGCGCGCTTCGATGAAGAGGCCAATATCCGCTGGGCCCGCGACCTGGAGCGCGCCGGCGTGCAGGTCGTCTTCGGCTTCATCGAGCTGAAGACCCATGCCAAGCTGTCGATGGTGATCCGCCGCGAGGGCGAGAACCTCGTCACCTACTGCCATGTCGGCACCGGCAATTATCACCCGATCACGGCGCGCATCTATACCGACCTGTCGTACTTCACCGACGATCCGGTGATCGGCCGCGACGTCGCCCGCATCTTCAACTTCATCACCGGCTATGCCGAGCCGCAGGAGCTCGAGGCCATGGCGATCTCGCCGCTGAGCCTCAAGAAGAAGCTGCTCGAGCACATCGCCGAGGAGATCGCCTTCGCCAAGGCCGGCAAGCCGGCCGCGATCTGGCTGAAGATGAACTCGCTCGTCGACCCGATGATCATCGATGCCCTCTACGACGCCAGCCAGGCCGGCGTGCGCGTCGATCTCGTCGTGCGCGGCATCTGCTGTCTCAGGCCCGGCGTGCCCGGCCTGTCCGACAATATCCACGCCAAGTCCATCGTCGGCCGTTTCCTCGAACACAGCCGCATCTATGCCTTCGGCGGTGGTCACGGCCTGCCTCACGCCAAGGCCAAGGTCTATATCTCCTCGGCCGACCTGATGCCGCGCAACCTCGACCGGCGCGTCGAGGTGCTCTGCCCGCTGGTCAACCCGACGGTGCATGAACAGGTGCTCGACCAGATCATGATCGCTAACCTCAAGGACAACGAGCAGAGCTGGCGTCTCTTGCCCGACGGGACCTCGGAGCGTATCAAGCCGGCCAAGGGCGAAGAGGCCTTCAACGCCCACAAATACTTCATGACCAATCCGAGTCTGTCCGGACGTGGAAAATCGCTCAAAGAATCGTCTCCCCGCCGCTTTGCCAGCAGGGCCGAGCGGTCAGACGAGTGACGTGTTCGAGATCGCCCCGGGCCGGTTGCAGCTCGGCCCGACCATCGGCGTCATCGACATCGGATCGAATTCGGTCCGTCTCGTCGTCTACGAGGCGCTAACGCGATCCCCGACACCGATCTTCAATGAGAAGACCCTTTGCGGCCTTGGCCGCAACGTGCAGACCTCCGGCCGCCTTGCCGATGACGCGGTGGTGCGGGCCCTGGCCTCGATCCGACGGTTTCGGGCGCTGTGCACGCAGCTGCGGGTGGGCGAACTCCATATCCTCGCCACCGCCGCGGTCCGCGACGCCAAGAACGGCCCGGAATTTGTCGCCGCATGCGAGGCGATCTGCGGTGTCCCGCTGCAACTCCTGTCGGGCCGGGACGAGGCGGCCTTCGCCGCGCTCGGCGTCGTCTCCGGCATGTATCGGCCCCACGGCCTCGTCGGCGATCTCGGTGGCGGATCGCTCGAACTCGTCGACATCAATGGTGGCGCCATCGGTACCGGTGTGACCCTGCCGCTCGGCGGCCTCGCGCTGCAGGACACGTCCGGCCAGTCGGTGAAGAAGGCGGAGCGCATCGCCGCCAAGCTGGTCGGCAAGGTCGATCTCCTCAAGAAGAACCGGGGCCAGACCTTCTATGCGGTCGGTGGCACCTGGCGGTCGCTCGCCAAGCTGCACATGGCCCAGCGCGGCTATCCCCTCAACGTGATGCACGGCTATGCCCTGACCGGCCGGGAGGTCGCCGACTTCTGCTATCTCGTCAGCCGGCAGCCGACCGATACGATTTCCCGCATCGACGTGGTCGCGGAGAGCCGGCGGCCGCTGCTCGCCTATGGCGCCCTGGTGCTGGAGGCGGTGGTCCGCACCGCGCGGATCGAGCGGGTGGTCATCTCGGTCACCGGTGTGCGCGAGGGATTGCTCTACTCATTGCTCGACCCGGACGAGAGAGCGGCCGATCCGCTGATCGCGGCGGCGCGCGAGCTCTGTCTGCTCAGATCGCGATCGCCGCGCCACGGCGAGGAACTGATCGCCTGGACCGACCGGTTCATGGAGGTCGCCCATCTCGAGGAAAGCGCGGAGGAGAAAAGGCTGCGCCATGCTGCCTGCCTGCTTGCCGATATCGGCTGGCGCGCCCATCCGGACTATCGCGGCGAGCAGAGCCTCAACATCATCGCCCATGCCAATTTCGTCGGGGTGGACCATCCCGGCCGCGCCTATCTGGCGCTCGCCAGCTTCTACCGGCACGAGGGCCTGCTCGACGAGTTCATGTCACCGCGGATCCGCGAGTTGGTGGGCGTCAGGCTTCTCGATCGCGCCCGCATTCTCGGCGCGGCGATGCGGGTCGCTTATCTCGTCTCCGCTGCCATGCCGGGTGCGCTGCCGCGCGCGCCGCTCGGCGTCGAGGACCGCCGGCTGGTCCTGACGCTGGCCGGCGACCTCGCCGGCCTCGCCGGCGACCGGCTCTCGAACCGACTGCGTACGCTCGGACGGCTGGTCAGCCGCGAGAGCGAATTGCGGGTCATTCCCTAAGGGGGCGCGGCGCGGTCCGCGGGCTTCGAGGGCCTGCGCTCACGCCTTTGTTCCCTGCTTTCTCCGCCCTGCCTTCTTGCGCGATGCAACATGAATTACCAGACTACCCCCGGTTACAGACAGTAACCACGAATTCGGTATCGCGGCTGCCGGCAGCGGCACCGCCCAGGAGAACAGCATGAGCCTCAAGCTCCACACGATCGTCACCAGCACACGGCCGGGACGTGTCGGCCCCCAGGTCGGCAAGTGGTTCAACGACGTCGCGGTCGCCCATGGCGGCTTTTCGGCCGAACTGGTCGACCTCGCCAGTTTCAATCTGCCGGTCTTCGACGAGCCCAACCATCCGCGCATGGCGAAATACGAGAAGGCCCATACCAAGGCCTGGTCTGAGAGCGTCAAGGCGGCCGATGCCTTCGTCTTCGTCACGCCTGAATACAATTACGGCGTCTCGCCGGCGCTCTACAACGCCCTGACCTTCCTGGCCGGTGAATGGGCCTACAAGCCAGTGGGCTTCGTCGGCTATGGCGGCGTGTCCGGTGGCCTGCGCGCCGTGCAGCAGATCAAGCCGACGCTGACCACGCTGAAGATGATGCCCATCCCGCAGGCGGTGGCCGTTCCCGGCTTCGGCTCCTTCCTCGGCCCGGATGCGACCTTCAAGCCCAACGACCTGATGGCGACGAGCGCCAAGGAGGTCCTCGACGAACTCGTCAAGTGGGCCGGCGCCCTGAAGCCGCTGCGGGCCTGAACGCCATCTTTCGGCAGGCGATTTGCATGGGACGGGACGATCCGGCCGATCAAGCCGGATCGTCATCCCATTAGCTGAGTGGACGTCCGGGCGGCCTTGGCTCTAGAAACCGTCCGAACTGCTCCATTTTGCGTGCTGCCCGAAAGACTTCCCGCATGTTCAAGAAGATCCTGATCGCCAACCGCGGCGAGATCGCCTGCCGCGTGATCAAGACCGCGCGGCGGATGGGCATCAAGACGGTCGCCGTCTATTCGGACGCCGACCGGGATGCCATGCATGTGGAGATGGCGGACGAGGCCGTGCATATCGGCCCGCCGGCGGCGGCCGAGAGCTATCTCGTCATCGACAAGATCATCGCCGCCGCCAAGCAGACGGGCGCCGAGGCGGTGCATCCGGGCTACGGCTTCCTGTCGGAGCGGGAGGCTTTCGCCCAGGCGCTCAAGGATAACGGCATCGTCTTCATCGGTCCCAATCCCCGTGCCATTGCCGCCATGGGCGACAAGATCGAATCGAAGAAGGCGGCGGCGGCCGCCAAGGTCTCCACCGTTCCCGGCTTCCTCGGCGTCATCGAGGATGCGGCCCACGCCACCCGCATCGCCGACGAGATCGGCTATCCCGTGATGATCAAGGCCTCGGCCGGCGGCGGCGGCAAGGGCATGCGCATCGCCCATTCCGCATCGGAAGTGGCCGAGGGCTTTGCCCTCGCCAAGTCCGAGGCCAAGTCCTCCTTCGGCGACGACCGCGTCTTCGTCGAGAAGTTCATCGTCAATCCGCGCCACATCGAGATCCAGGTTCTGGGCGACAAGCACGGCAACGTCATCTATCTCGGCGAGCGCGAATGCTCGATCCAGCGCCGCAACCAGAAGGTCATCGAGGAGGCGCCGTCGCCGCTGCTCGACCCGGCCACCCGCCGCGCCATGGGCGAGCAGGCGGTGGCCCTCGCCAGGGCGGTCGACTACGATTCCGCCGGAACGGTCGAGTTCGTCGCCGGGCAGGACAAGTCCTTCTTCTTCCTCGAGATGAACACCCGTCTGCAGGTCGAGCATCCGGTGACCGAGATGATCACCGGCATCGACCTCGTCGAGCAGATGATCCGCGTCGCCTATGGCGAGAAGCTCAGCCTGACCCAGGATCAGGTGAAGCTCAACGGTTGGGCGGTGGAGAGCCGCATCTATGCCGAGGATCCGTATCGCAACTTCCTGCCTTCGATCGGCCGCCTGGTGACCTATCGGCCGCCGGCGGAGGGCCCGGCGGGCGATGCGATGGTGCGCAACGATACCGGCGTCTTCGAGGGCGGCGAGATCTCGCTCTACTACGACCCGATGATCGCCAAGCTGGTCACCTGGGCACCGACCCGCGAGAAGGCGATCGCGGCGCAGGCCGATGCGCTCGATGCCTTCGCCATCGACGGCATCCAGCACAATATTCCCTTCCTCTCGGCGCTGATGCAGCATCCGCGCTGGCAGTCGGGGACGTTGTCCACGGGCTTCATCGCCGAGGAATATCCCGAAGGGTTCAAGCCGCGGGCGCCGGAAGGCGAGGCGGCCGGTGTGATGGCCGCCGTCGCCGCGTTCATCGATCACATCCAGAACGTCCGCAAGCGCCAGATCTCTGGCCAGATGCGGCAGGGCCATCGCGTCGCCTTCGAGCGCGACCGCGTCGTGCTGATGGCCGGCACACGCCATGACGTCGAGGTCATCGACGAGGGCGGCAAGATCGCGGTTCGGATTTTCGACGGGCCGGGCGGCACCGAACTCAAGACCCACACGGTCGCCTCGACCTGGACGCCGGGTCAGCCGGTCCTTGCCGGTCAGGTGGACGGCCGCCCGGTGAACCTCCTTGTGCGCACCGTGCCGAACGGCGTGAGGCTCGCCTATCGCGGCATCGCCACCACCGCCCATGTTTATACGCGGCGCGAGGCGGATCTGGCAGCGCTGATGCCGGTGAAGGTGGCAGCCGACAGCGGCAAGAAGCTGACCTGCCCCATGCCCGGCCTCGTCAAGTCCATCGCCGTCGCCGTCGGCCAGGAGGTGAAGGCCGGCGAGGCGCTCTGCGTCGTCGAGGCGATGAAGATGGAGAACGTGCTGCGTGCCGAGCGCGACGGAAAGGTCAAATCCATCGCCGCCAAGGCCGGCGACAGCCTGGCCGTGGACGCCGTCATCATGGAGTTCGAATGAGGTTGCCGGCGGGCGTTGTTTGAGCCTTGCGGCGACGGAAACGCTCTGCTAGACAGCCGCCTCGCTAGGTCAACCTGGCACTGCGGTCGTGGCGGAACTGGTAGACGCGCTACCTTGAGGTGGTAGTTCTTAACCGAGTGGAGGTTCGAGTCCTCTCGACCGCACCAAATTCAAAGCCCCGGTGGACGAAGGTCCGCCGGGGCTTTTTGCCGTTCGCCGCGGGCGTCGCCACCGTCTCTCGCCGCATCGATACCCGGGGCTACCGGCCGGGTGTTGCGCTAACAGCTTCTCGGCGCGCCGCTCGTCGTAAGGCGGCGGGCATCCAAATCCGGCACGGGCTGCATCTCAACATCAATCGTATCGCTGAGCGATAGTGCTGTGTCGTTCCTGGTCATCAGTCTTGCCAACTTCGCATGTCTGGCAGGCGGTTAAGTTTCATAGGCTCGACGGGTCAAGGGCCGCGTCTTCTGTCGGGGAGGGCGGTCTGAACAGTCCCCGAAGACCCGACGAGAGGGAGCCTTCCATGCGCATCACCCGCCGCCAGGGCCTTGTCGCAGCCGCCGCGCTCATTGCCGCGCCGAGGGTCGGTTTCGCCCAGAGCGCAGAAAGACCGCTGCGTTTCGTCGTCAATGTCGGCCTGCAGAATCTCGACCCGATCGCCTCGCCGTCCTTCGTGACGCGCAATTTCGGCTATCTGGTCTTCGACACGCTCGTCTCGCTCAACGGCAAGGGCGAGTACAAGCCGCAGATGCTGGAGGGCTGGGAGGTCAGCGCCG
The DNA here is from genome assembly GCF_022843985.1 of Phreatobacter sp. Taxonomy (GTDB): domain Bacteria; phylum Pseudomonadota; class Alphaproteobacteria; order Rhizobiales; family Phreatobacteraceae; genus Phreatobacter. The sequence goes on from NZ_JALHMP010000018.1 coordinate 20,235, forward strand.
ACCGCCTGACGTGGAAATTCAAGCTGCGCGGCGGCCTCATGTTCCACGATGGCGCCAAGGTCACCTCCGCGGACGTCATCGCCTCGCTGAGGCGCTGGGGCAGCCGCGATTCCATCGGCCGGCGTCTGATGGCGGCCACCGCCGAACTGACCGCCGACGGCCCCGATGCCTTCACGCTGAAACTGTCGCGGCCCTTCGGCGGTGTCATCGACGCACTCGGCAAGCCGTCGGTCCATGTGCCGATGATCATGCCGGCCCGGATCGCCTCAGCGACGCCGCCGACGCAGCAGGTTTCCGAGATCGTCGGCTCCGGCCCCTATGCGTTCCAGCGCAGCGAATGGATCCCGGGTGACCGCGCCACCTTCCGCAAGTTCGACAAATACGTGCCGCGGAACGAGGCGGCGGACGGGCTGGCCGGCGGCAAGATCGCCAAGATCGACCGCGTGGAGATGCTCACCATGCCCGATATCGCGCTGCGCTATGCGGCGCTGACGCGCGGCGAGGTGGACTATCTCGAATATGCGCCGGTGGACCTCATTCCGCGCATGCGCCGCGACCGCAACCTCACCTTCGCCCAGGCGAGCGGCCGCGCCAACCTCATGTATGCGGTGTCGATCAACCACTTCCAGGCGCCGATGGACAATGTCCTGGTGCGGCGGGCGATCCAGCAGTGCCTGGATCGCGGCGAGGTGCTGGCCGGTGCCGGCTTCGGCGGCGAACTCGGCAAGCCCGACTGCACCGCCATGTTCATGTGCGGCGCGCCCTACGAGAACAAGGGCGGCAGCGACATGATCGCCAATCCGAGCATTGACAAGGCCAAGGCGCTGCTGGCGGAGGCCGGCTACAAGAACGAGAAGATCGTCGTTCTCCATCCGCTCGACAGCCCGCTGCTCAATCCCTTCGGCGCGGTGCTCATCGACCGCATGAAGCGGGCCGGGTTCAATGTCGATGTCCAGGGTCTGGAATGGTCGGCCATCGCCCAGCGCTGGGTGCAGAAGAACCCGCTGGACCAGGGCGGCTGGAGCGTCATTCCGGTCGTCTATACCGGCTTCGACATGTCGGACCCGCTGTCCAATCTTGGCGTCGGGTTCAACTGCACCGGCAACCAGCCCTGGGGCTACTGCGTGCAGCCGATGGTGCCGGCCATCGAGCGTTTCGAGGCGGAAAGCGACCCGGTGAAGCGCAAGGCGATCGCTGAGGAGATCCAGAAGTTCGCGCTGGAGAACGCGACCTTCCCCATCGCCGGTCAGTTCCAGAGTCCGGCCGTGTGGCGCAGCGAGCTGCAGGGCGTGATCGACTTCGGTTTCCCGGTGATCTGGAACATCGAGCGCAAGGCCTGACGGCCCGACAGGGACGGGCGGTGATGCCGCCCGTCCTCACGCCGGGACGATATTGACCGCCCGGAAGCCCTCCTGCCGCATGGCCTGCAGGAAGGCCGGCAGCATCACCGCCGTCTGCGGCCGCGTGTCGTGGAACAGCAGGATGCCGCCACGCGCCTGTCTGAGGCGGCGCATGACGAGGCCGAGCTGGGCATCCGGCGCCATGTCGTTCCAGTCGCTGGCCCAGAGGTCGGCGCCGAAAATGCCGATGCGCCGGGCCGCCAGTCCCTGGTTGAGCGGCTCTGAATCGCCGAAGCCTGGATAGCGGAAGAACGGGGTCCGCGGCTGGCCCGTATAGCGCCCGTAGAGCGCCTGATCGACGGCGGCGAAACCGGCCTCGATATCGGCTTCGGCTGCGGCCTGCGGCAGTTGCGCCAGCGTCATCGGATGGGTGTTCGAATGGTGGCCGACCGTATGGCCCTCCGCCAGGACACGGCGGGCGAGGGCAGGGTGCGCGGCCGCCTGGCGGCCGATCATGAAGAAGGTGGCCTTGACGCATTCCTCCGCCAACGCGGCGAGGATCGGCTCGGTCGTTCCCGGATGGGGTCCGTCGTCGAAGGTCAGCAGCACCTCGCCGGCTTCGAGGGGCAGGGTGCGCGGATAGCTCCTGCGACCGACGCGCAGGCCGTTTGCGGTGGAGACCTGCAGCACACGCGCCGTGCCGAGCCGGCCCGGCCCGCAGGACGCCGCGCCGGCGGCGGCCGGCACCAGCGTCAGCGACAGGGCGCCGAGAAGGGCGCGGCGCGAGGGTGAGTGAGCGGACGTCATGGCGTCGCCATCCTTCTGCAGGCACTGTCGGTGGCCATGCGCCACCTCTGCTAGCCAAATCGTTGCCGTGCATCCAAGAACGACCGATCCCTGATCCGAGAGCTGCGCTTCGCCTGGAGGCCCCATGGCCGTCACCACGTCGCCCGCCGCCATGGCCGAACAATGGCGTGACCAGGATTGGCGCGACGAAGATGGTGAATTGCTGCCCGCCGTCGTCCATCTGGTCCAGTCGATCCTGCGCGCGGATGACCGCGACAGCCTGAAGAGCCTCGTTTCCGAGGCCCATGAGGCCGATCTCGGCGCCTTGCTCGCCCAGCTCGACGCGGAGGACCGCAGCAGGGTCGTGTCCCTGCTCGGCGCCGCCTTCGACTTCAACGCGCTGAACGAGATCGACGAGACGATCCGCGCCGAAATTCTCGAGGACATGGCGCCGGCGGCGGGCGCTGGACTATCCAGAGCGTCTGGACCACGGCCAAGAGCCGCTTCCGCTGGTTGCTCATCAATCTCGTCACCGCCTTTCTCGCGACGACCGTGCTCAAATCCTCCGAGAACCAGCTCGAGACCATGGTCGCACTCGCCGTGTTCGCGCCGATCGTCGCCAGCCAGGGCGGCAGTGCGGCGACGCAGACCATGACGGTCGCGGTCCGCGCGCTCGCGACCCGCGCGCTCGGTCCGCGCAACGCCTGGCGCGTCGTTCGCCGCGAGATGCTCGTCGGCCTGTTCAACGGCATCGCCTTCGCGCTCATCACCGGAACGGTGGCGAGCTTCTGGTTCACCAATGCCGGCATCGGCATGGTGATCGGGCTCGCCCTCGTCTGCAACCTGGTGGCCGGCTCGCTCGGTGGCGTGCTGGTCCCCCTGGCGCTCGACCGGATGAAGGTCGACCCGGCGATCGCCTCCGGCCCCTTCGTGACGACGGTGACCGACGTGACCGGGTTCTTCAGTTTCCTGATGATCGCGACATGGTGGTTCAGATTGTGAATCAGCCGCGCTGTCCTGTTTGTTGATCCCGCTCGCAAAAGTCCCACGCCTCGCGTCTGCGGCCGTGGCCGCGTTCGGCAGGTGGCGCCCAAGCCAGCCCGGTGCGCGCATTCTCGCCTGCCGCTGGCCGTGACAACGCCGGGCATCGTGTCCGGAAGGGCGGTGTCAGGCCGGGTATGAGGGGGCTGTCCGGCGTTTTGTGTCCTCGACAGCGCCGCTGACGTCGGGCAGGGTCGCGGCCTTCCTTCAGCCTTCCGACGGACCCCTGCCATGACTGACGTCCTGCCCCTCGATCCCGCCATCAAGGCGAAGCTCGAGACGATCACCACCGCGACGCTGACGACGGTCCTGCTCAAGAAGGGCCTGCGGAAGATCTGGATGGCCGGGACACAGCCTTTCTCCCATGCGGGGAAGCGCACGGTCGGGCGGGCTTTCACGTTGCGTTTCGTCCCCGCGCGCGAGGATCTGGCGACACCGGCGAGCTGGTCGCATCCGATCTCGACCCGCGGCGCCATCGAGGCCATGCCCGAGGGCGTCATCGCCGTGGTCGACGCCATGGGCTCGAAGGAAGCCGGCATTTTCGGCGACATCCTCTGCGCCCGCATGGCCAAGCGCGGCGTTGCCGCGCTGGTCACCGACGGCGTGGTTCGCGATGCCGACGGGGTGCGCGGCACGGGTCTGCCGGTCTGGTGCTCGGGTGCTGCTGCGCCGGCTTCCGTCGCGGCGCTGACCTTCATCAACTGGCAGGAGCCGATCGGCTGCGGCGGCGTCGCCGTCTTCCCGAACGACATTGTCGTCTGCGATGGTGACGGCGCGGTTCTGATCCCGCAGGACATGGTCGAGGCGGTGCTCGAGGCAGCCGAGGCGCAGGAACATCTCGAAGGCTGGCTGATGGGCGAGATCGACAAGGGCGTGCCGCTGCCGGGCCTCTATCCGCCGAACGCCGAGACCAAGGCCCGTTACGAAAAGGAAACGGGTCGTAAAGCATAAGGGATGAGAGAAGGCCGCCATTTCGCAGCCGCAATCCTTGGCCACATCCTCGACCATGAACCGACGCTCCATCGCCTTCACCGCCGTGACCCTGATGGGGCTGATGCTCGCCGGCTGCGGCAGCGTGCCGACGGATGTTGCCGCGCCGCCGACCGGTGACCATCCCTTCCCGACCATCACCCATACGGTGGGCCATCACGCCCATCCGGTGCATGGCATCGATGTGTCGAAATATCAGGGCCGGATCGACTGGGAGCAGGTGAGGGCGGCGGGCGTGTCCTTTGCTTTCATCAAGGCGACGGAAGGCGGCGATCTCCTCGACAGCCGCTTCCGCGAGAACTGGGAGGCATCGCGCCGGGCCGGCATTCCACGCGGTGCCTATCACTTCACCTATTGGTGCCGGCCGATGGCGGACCAGATCGCCTGGTTCAAGCGCCATGTGCCGGTCGAGCCGGACGCGCTGCCGCCAGTGCTCGACGTCGAATGGAACTTCCAGTCGCCGACCTGCCCGCGGCGCGTTCCGGTCGCCGTGGCTCAGGCGAAGATGCGCGAGTTTCTTCGGGCCATGGAGCGGCATTACGGCAAGAAGCCGATCATCTATGCCGATATCAAGTTCCACCGCGAGATTCTGGCCAACAACGAGTTTGCCGAATATCCGTTCTGGGTCCGCTCGGTGGCGGCCGTGCCGCATGAGCGCTATCCGGGCCGCCGCTGGGCCTTCTGGCAGATCACAGCCACCGGCCGTGTCGCCGGTATCAACACTCCGGTGGACCGCAACGTCTTCGCCGGCACGCCCCAGCAATGGCAGCAGATCGCCCAGACGGGGTTCCGTCACCGCGGCCAGCCGGTGACGGCGGTGGCGGCAGCGCCGGCGGCTGCGGCCCCGCCCATGGCGTTCGCCGCGGCCGAGACGAGCCCGGCACAGGTGCCGACGGCGACGACATCGGTGCCCGCCGCCGCTGTCCCCGCCGCCGATGCGCCGGCCATGACGACGGCGCCTCTGCCGGCATCGCGGCCGCGCTTCTAGGGGCCGCGGCGGTCTGCCTCAGCGGCGCGCAGGGCTGATCGCGGTCACACCCAGCGCCGGACCCTCGCCGCATAGGCCTGCCAGTCGGCGCCGAACCGCGCCGCCAGATGCGCTTCCTCGCGCACGATCGCGAAATGCGTCATGGCCATCACGAAGACCGCCGCCGCCACGAGATAGCCGAGCGCCCCCTCGACCCCGCCGAACCCGCCGATGATCAGCGCCTCACCGAGATAGATCGGATTGCGGCTCCAGCCGAACGGCCCTGTCGTGACCAGGCGCCGCGCGGCGTGGTGCGGCAGGATCGCGGTCCCCGCCCGCGACAGGGCGGAGGAGGCCCAGAGGATCAGCGCCAGGCCCGCTCCCAGCGCCAGGGCGCCGGCGGCCTTGAAGACGATCGCCACCGGCAGCACCACCGGCGCCAGCCAGTTCAGGCCGTAGCCGAGGGCCAGCGCGCCGACGAAAATGAGCGGCGGCAGCGGAAAGCGGTTCGGTCGATCGGCATAGGGTGTGTCTGGCGCGTCCGTCATCCTCGTCTCCCTGCCGCAAGGCCGATCATGACAGCCCGGCATACCGCTTCTATAACCTTCCCGAAGCCGCCGCACGAAGCCCGTACCGCCGAGGACCATGCCATGCTGAGGAATATGCCGCGCTCCTTCGATTTCGACCTCGGAGAGACCGCCGACATGCTGCGCGACACGGTCTTCGCCTTCGCGCAGGCGGAGATCGCGCCGCGTGCCGCCGAGATCGACAAGACCGATCAGTTCCCCATGGACCTGTGGCAGAAGTTCGGCGGGCTCGGCCTGCTTGGCGTCACCGTCGAGGAGGAGCATGGCGGCAGCGGGCTCGGCTATCTCGAGCACTGCATCGCCATGGAAGAGATCTCGCGCGCCTCGGCCTCGGTGGGGCTGTCCTACGGCGCCCATTCCAACCTCTGCGTCAACCAGATCCGCAAGAACGGCTCGGAAGAGCAGAAGCGGCGCTACCTGCCGCAGCTGATCAGCGGCGCCCATGTCGGCGCCTTGGCCATGTCGGAGCCCGGTGCCGGCTCCGACGTCGTCTCGATGAAGCTGAAGGCCGAGAAGAAGGGCGGTCGTTACATCCTCAACGGCACCAAGATGTGGATCACCAACGGTCCCGATGCCGATGTCCTCGTCGTCTATGCCAAGACCGATCCCGCTGCCGGCGCCCGCGGCATGACGGCCTTCCTCATCGAGAAGGGCTTCAAGGGCTTCTCCTGTGCCCAGAAGCTGGACAAGCTCGGCATGCGCGGCTCGCACACCGGCGAACTCGTGTTCGAGGACTGCGAAGTGCCGGAGGAGAACGTGCTCGGACAGGTCGGCCGCGGCGTCAACGTGCTGATGAGCGGCCTCGACTATGAGCGCGCCGTGCTGGCGGCCGGGCCGATCGGCATCATGCAGGCCTGCATGGACGTGGTCATGCCCTATGTCCACGAGCGCAAGCAGTTCGGCCAGGCGATCGGCGAATTCCAGCTGGTCCAGGGCAAGATCGCCGATATGTATGTCTCGATGAACGCCGCCCGCGCCTATGTCTATGCGGTCGCCAAGGCCTGCGACCGCGGCCAGACGACGCGCGAGGACGCCGCCGGCGCCATCCTCTATGCCGCGGAGAACGCGACGAAGATGGCGCTCGATGCCATCCAGCTCCTCGGCGGCAACGGCTATATCAACGACTATCCGACGGGACGGCTGCTGCGCGACGCCAAGCTCTACGAGATCGGCGCGGGCACGAGCGAGATCCGCCGCATGCTGATCGGACGGGAACTGTTCAACAAGACCATGTGAGGCGGTTCGTGACCGGGGCGCTCGTCCCGGGCCCTCGCGTTCCGCGCCGCCGGGAGCGCCAGTGACCTTCGCCAACCACGTCTTCTTCTACCTGTCCAAGATCCTCTGGTGGTTCGCGGCGCCCTCCAACGTGCTGACCGCCCTGGTGCTGGTCGGCGCTGTGCTGCTCTTCACCCGCTGGAGCCGGGGCGGGCGGCGCCTCGTCGTCGCCGGGGCGCTTGGCCTCGCCGTCTGCGGCCTCTCGCCTCTCGGTCTCTGGCTCGCGACGCCGCTGGAGAGCCGTTTCCCGATCCCGGGACCGGACTTGGCGGCGCCGATCGGCATCATCGTCCTCGGCGGTTCCATGGACCCGCTGACCACGGCGGCGCGGGGACAGCCGACCATGGGGTCGGCGCCCGGCCGTATCACCGAGGCGGTGGCGCTGGCGCGGCGCTTTCCCGCCGCGCGGCTGGTCTTCACCGGCGGTTCGGCCGCCGTCTTCCGGGGGGAGGCTCTGGATGAGGCCGGGGCGGCGGAGGCGCTGTTCCGTCAGCTCGGCATCGATCCCGCCCGGCTCACGCTGGAGCGCGACAGCCGCAACACCTTCGAGAACGCCGTCCTGACCAGGGCGCTCGTCCAGCCGCGGCCGGGCGAGACCTGGCTGCTGGTGACATCGGCCTGGCACATGCCGCGCTCCTTCGGCATCTTCCGCAAGGCGGGCTGGACCGTGATCGCCTATCCCACCGATTTCGAGACGCGGGGGCGGCCAGGCGAGCTCTGGCGGCCGATCCTGCCGGTCAGCCGCGGCCTCGATCTCGTCGACCGCATGGTGCGGGAATGGCTGGGGCTTCTCGCCTATCGCCTCGGCGGCCGCAGCGACGCCCTGCTGCCGGGGCCGTGAGGTCAGTCCTGGCGCGGCACGGTGAGGCGGTAGACGCCACGGAAATCATCGGGGTCGACCGGCTTGCCCTTGCGCAGGATGACGAGCCGGCCCTCGCGCGCCAGTCCGACAGCCGCCCGCCGCACCGGCTGCATGAGGCTGTGCCAATCGACGTCGCGGGCCGCCGCGACATGCTTGGCAGCCTCCGAAGGGCAGATGGACTTGTCCGGTCCGCGTCCCTGGGTGAGGAGCAGGATGGCGGCCTGGAGATCGGAATCGCTGGGGGTCATGGCGCCCTCATGCACCACGGCGGGCCGGCCGTCGAGCCTTGGCCTAGAGCAGCGCCTGCCGGCTCTCGGAATGGAACTGCCGCCGGTAGAGCACGGCGAAGACGGCGGTGGTCGCCGCCATGAACACGAGCGGGCCGGCGAACCAGCCGAGATAGCCGAGGGCGAAGAAGAAGGCCCGCTGTCCCCGGTTGAAATGGGCGGCGGCGATGGTGTTCATCCGCGCCGCGCGCTCGGCCATGGCCTTGGCCTCGTCGCTGCCGCGCCCGTCGCCCTCCGGTGTCGCGCCGATCAGGATGGCGCAGTAGTTGAACAGCCGGTAGGCCCAGCCGAACTTGAAGAAGGCATAGACGAAGATCACCAGCAGCCCGGCGAGCTTGATCTCCCATTGCTGGCGCGATCCGGCATGGCCGAAGGAGAGCGACTGGAGGACTTCCAGGGCGCGATCCGAGGCATTGATCAGGCCAAGACAGGCGCCGACCGCCAGCAGCGAGGTCGAGGCGAAGAAGGACGAGCCCTGCTGCAGCGTCATGTTGATCTGGGTGTCGACGATGCGGTTGGGACGCACCAGCATCTCGGTCATCCAGGCCCGGCGGTAGTCGGCCATGATGGCGGTCAGCCCGCGCCGCCCGCCGCCCCAGACCTCCACCAGCCAGGCATAGGTGGCCCAGGCCACTGCGAAATAGCCGAAGGCGACGCCGTCGAGGAATGTCAGTCCAAGCATCGATCATCGGTAGCAAGCGGTGGGCATCCGCGTCTACTCGTCCGCCGTCCGGCGGGTGTCCGGCAGGCCCGGCTTGGTGCTAGGCTCGCCCCGACACGCCGGAGAGAATCCATGCCGCAGACCATCACCAAGGGCTACAAGGCGCTGATTGCCGAGGCCAATGCCGCCATCGAGACGCTGAGCATCGACGCCGCCAAGGCCCTGCATGGGCGCGACGACGTCGTTCTGGTCGACATCCGCGACCCGCGCGAGCTGGAGCGGGACGGCAAGGTTCCCGGTGCCTTCCATTGCCCGCGCGGCATGCTGGAATTCTGGATCGACCCGGAAAGCCCCTATGCCAAGCCGCTTTTTCAGGAGGACAAGAAGTTCGTCTTCTTCTGTGCCGGCGGGATGCGGTCGGCGCTTGCCGCCAGGACGGCGCAGGACATGGGGCTGAAGCCCGTCGCCCATATCGAGGGGGGCTTCGGGGCCTGGAAGAAGACCGGCGGTCCGGTCGAGGACTGGGCGCCGAAGGCGAAGGGCTGAACCTCCCTCTCTCCGCCCGGATGACAGGGGGCGCGGGCCGCGCTAACCAAGGCGTCCCGCAGTCCCTGCCGGAGCCGTGACGCCTTGGCCATCCTGAAGTCATCCTTCAACGCCGCGACGCCCGATGCCCGGGCCAATGCCGAAGCCTGGCAGGTGATCATCGCCGACCTGCAGGCCAAGCGCGCCGAGGCCGCACTCGGCGGCAACGAGAAGAGCCGCCAGCGCCATGTGGCCCGCGGCAAGCTCCTGCCGCGCGACCGGGTGATGGGCCTGCTCGACCCCGGCTCGCCCTTCCTCGAACTCTCCCAGCTCGCCGCCAACGGCATGTATGGCGAGGCGATCCACGGTGCCGGTGTCATCACCGGCATCGGCCGGGTCGAGGGGCGCGAGGTGATGATCGTCGCCAATGATTCCACCATCAAGGGCGGCACCTACTATCCCATGACGGTGAAGAAGCACCTGCGGGCGCAGGAGATCGCGCTGCAGAACCGGCTGCCCTGCGTCTATCTCGTCGATTCCGGCGGCGCCAATCTGCCGCACCAGACCGAGGTCTTCCCCGACCGCGAGCATTTCGGCCGCATCTTCTTCAACCAGGCCAACCTCTCGGCCGCCCGCATCCCGCAGATCGCGGTGGTGATGGGCTCCTGCACGGCCGGCGGCGCCTATGTGCCGGCCATGTCGGACGAGACGGTGATCGTGCGGCGGCAGGGCACGATCTTCCTCGGGGGACCGCCGCTGGTGCGGGCGGCGACGGGCGAGATCGTCACCGCGGAGGATCTCGGCGGCGCCGACGTTCATGCCCGCCAGTCCGGCGTCGCCGACCACTATGCGGTGGACGATACCCACGCGCTTGCCATCGCCCGGCGCATCGTCGCCAACGTCAATTCGGTCAAGACCGTCGACATCGCGCTCGCCGAGCCGCGTGAGCCGAAATACGACCCGGCCGAGCTCGAGGCGCTGGTGCCGACCAATCTCAAGACCCAGTACGACATCCGCGAGGTCATTGCCCGGCTGGTGGACGCGTCAGAGTTCGACGAGTTCAAGGCGCTCTTCGGCACGACGCTGGTCACGGGCTTTGCCCGCCTGCACGGCATGCCCGTCGGCATCATCGCCAACAACGGCATCCTGTTCTCGGAAAGCGCCCAGAAGGGCGCCCATTTCATCGAACTGTGCTGCCAGCGGCGGATTCCGCTGCTCTTCCTGCAGAACATCACCGGGTTCATGGTCGGCCGCCAGTTCGAGGCCGGCGGCATCGCCAAGGACGGCGCCAAGCTCGTCACGGCGGTGGCCTGCGCGCAGGTGCCGAAGATCACGCTGCTGGTGGGGGGGAGCTACGGCGCTGGCAATTACGGCATGTGCGGGCGGGCCTATTCGCCCCGCTTCCTCTTCACCTGGCCGAATTCGCGCATCTCGGTGATGGGCGGCGAACAGGCCGCGAGCGTGCTCGCCACCGTCAAGCGCGAGAATTTCGAGGCCGAGGGCAAGGACTGGAGCGCCGAGGAGGAAGAGGCCTTCAAGGCGCCGATCCGGGCGAACTATGAAGCAGAAGGGCATCCGTACTACGCCACGGCGCGGCTCTGGGACGATGGCATCATCCTGCCGTCGGAGACCCGGCGCGTGCTGGCGCTGGCGCTGTCGGCATGCCTCAACGCGCCGGTGCCGGAGACGCGGTTCGGCGTGTTCCGGATGTGAGGGCGGTCCGCCAACACGGTTGCTGCACGACGCACTTGCGTCATGCAGTACAGCCGCTCGCCTGATCCCCGCGGAGCCGTCTAGTCTCGTCCCGACAAGGGCCGGCGAACGGCCGGCATGAGGGACGAAACGCATGAGAACCCCTGAACCTGCCGCCCTGGTGACCGGCGGCTCCCGCGGCATCGGCGCGGCGATCGTCCGCAAGCTGCTGGCCCGCGGCCTGAAGGTCGTCATTCTCGACCGGGAGGCGCCGGCCGAGCCCTCGGCGGCGCGTTTCGTCCAGTGCGACCTCACCGACCTCGCATCGACACAGGCCGCGCTCGCCGCGATCAGCGCGGAGAACGCCATCCTCTGGCTGGTCAACAATGCCGGCATCGCCGCCCCCGCGACGCTGGAAGACACCACGATGGAGGATTTCGACAAGGTCGTCGCCATCAACCTGCGTGCCTGCATCCTGGCGGCGCAGGCTGCGCTGTCGGCCATGAAGGCGGCGGGCAAGGGGCGGATCGTCACCATTTCAAGCCGGGCGGCGCTGGGGAAGGAACTGCGCACCGCCTATTCCGCCACCAAGGCGGGGGTCATCGGCCTCACCCGCACCTGGGCACTGGAACTCGCGCCCCACGGGATCACGGTGAACGCCATCGGGCCGGGGCCGATCGAGACGGAGCTGTTCAAGTCGGCCAACCCGCACAATTCGCCGCGCACCCAGGCGATCATCCGCGGCGTGCCGGTGCAGCGTCTCGGGCAGCCCGAGGACATCGCCCATGCCGCGGATTTCTTCCTGTCGGAGGGCGCGAGCTTCGTGACGGGGCAGGTGCTCTATGTGTGCGGCGGGATGACGGTGGGTGTCGCGCCGATCTGAGGGCTGAGGCTGCCTTCACTGCGTCATGCCCGGGCTTGTCCCGGGCATCCACGAATTCTTTGAGGGGCGGTGGTCAAGTCGTGGATGCCCGGGACAAGCCCGGGCATGACGCGCAGAGGTTGAGCGCGTCCGGCTACCCCACCACCGGCCAGGGCTTCTGCTCCGGCCGCAGCGTCTCCATCGCCGCACAGAGCCTGATCACCCCTACATCGTCGAAGCGGTGGCCGGTGACCTGCACGCCGATGGGGAAGCCGGTCCGGTCGTAGCCCCAGTTGACGCTCGCGGCGGGCTGCTCGGAGAAGTTCTGCGCCACGGTGAAGGGGATGTGCTCCAGCGCCCGGTGCGGGTCGTCGGTGGGCGAATGGGCCTCGGCGGCATAGTTCACCGGGCAGGTGCAGGGCGACAGGAGGACGTCGAAGCCCTGGATCGCTTGGATCGCCGCCTCGCGCATGGCCTGCACGGCGAGGAAGCCGCTCATCACGTCCGCGCCGGTGAAGGCGCCGGCGCGCCAGGTCGCCCATTCGACGATATAGGGCAGGATGCGTGCCTTCTCCGCAGCGGAGAGCTTCGCAACGTCGCCGTGGGAGCGTGCCTCGAAGAAGCGGCAGATGCCGTCGAGCATGGCGGGGGTGAGGTAGCCTTCGACCGGCGTGACCAGGGCGCCCTCGGCGGCCAGTGCCGCGGCCGCCGCCTCCACCGCCGCAACGATGGCGGGATCGGCGGGCAGGCCCGCCGGCATGGCGGTGATGACGCCGACCCTCAGGCCCTTCAGCGACAGGCCCTCCAGACCCGCGGCGAAATCCTGGCCGTCATAGGGGAGGCTCGCATAGTCGCGCGGGTCGGGCCGGGCAATGACGGTCATCAGCAGCGCGCCATCCTCCACCGTGCGGGTCATGGGGCCGGCGACGCGGCCGAGGAAGGGCGGGTGGATCGGCACGCGGCCATAGGAGGGTTTGAGGCCGAACAGGCCGCAATGGGCGGCGGGCAGGCGGATGGAGCCGCCGATATCGGTGCCGACATGCAGCGGCCCGTAGCCCGCCGCCGCCGCTGCGCCGGCGCCGGAAGATGAGCCGGCGGGGTTCTTCGAGAGGTCCCAGGGGTTGCGGGTGATGCCGTGGAGCGAGGAGAGTCCGGAGGACATCATGCCGTAATCGGGCATGGTGGTCTTGCCGAGGATGACGCAGCCCGCCTCGCGCAGGCGCGCGGGCACGGGCGTGTCCTCCGCCCGCGGCGTCATGTCGGCGATGGGCACGCCGATGGGGGCGGGGTCGCCCTTCGTGCCGATATTCTCCTTCACCGTCACCGGCACGCCGTCGAGGGCGGAGAGCGGCGCGCCCTTCGCCCAGCGGGCCTCCGCTGCACCGGCTGCGGCGAGGGCCGCATCGGCCGAGACGAGGTACATGGCGTTGATGGCGGGCTCCGAGGCCTCGATGCGGGCGAGGACGGCGCGGGTCACCTCCACCGGCGAGAGCGTCTTCGCCGCATAGGCTTTGGACAGGGCGGCGGCGGTGAGGTCGGCGAGGTCGGTCATGGCAGGCTCCGGCAGATGCGCCCTTGTCCCGCCGCGCGGGCCCCGGTGCAAGCCGCGGGGCAGGGGGCATGCCATGCACGCGCTTCGTCCCTTCGGCATGCTGGCATCGGCGCGCGAACGGGTTACATTCACAGACCCCTGATCCAGCAGCCGAGGCGCGCATGTTCTCCTCCGTCCTCATCGCCAACCGCGGCGAGATCGCCGTCCGGGTCATGAAGACGGCGAAGCGCCTGGGGCTCCGGACCATCGCGGTCTATTCGGAGGCCGACGCCGATGCCATGCATGTGCGCATGGCCGACGAGGCCTATGGCATCGGCCCGGCCCCGGCCCGCGACAGCTATCTGGTCATCGACAAGATCATCGCCGTCGCCCGCGAAGCCCATGCCGAGGCGATCCATCCGGGCTACGGCTTCCTCTCCGAGCGCGCCGAATTTGCGGAAGCCTGCGAGGCCGCCGGCATCGTCTTCGTCGGCCCGCCCGCCTCCGCCATCCGCGCCATGGGCCTCAAGGACGGCGCCAAAGCCCTGATGCAGAAGGCCGGCGTGCCGGTGGTGCCGGGCTATCACGGCGCCATGCAGGAGCCGAAATTCCTCAAGGAGAAGGCCTACGAGATCGGCTATCCCGTGCTGATCAAGGCGGTGGCCGGCGGCGGCGGCAAGGGCATGAAGCGCGTCGACAAGGCGGTTGATTTTGATGAAGCGCTGGCCTCGGCGCAGCGCGAGGCGCAAGGCGCCTTCGGCGATCCGCGCGTGCTCATCGAGAAATATGTCCTGTCGCCCCGCCACATCGAGATCCAGGTGTTCGGCGACAGCCAAGGCAACGTCGTTCACCTGTTCGAGCGCGACTGCTCGCTGCAGCGCCGCCACCAGAAGGTGATCGAGGAGGCGCCGGCGCCCGGCATGCCCCAGGCCATGCGCGAGGCCATGGGCCGCGCGGCGGTCGAGGCAGCGCGGGCCGTCGGCTATGTCGGCGCGGGAACGGTCGAGTTCATCGCCGACGGGTCGCAGGGGCTGCAGCCTGACCGGTTCTGGTTCATGGAGATGAACACGCGCCTGCAGGTGGAGCATCCGGTGACGGAGGCGATCACCGGGCAGGATCTCGTTGAGTGGCAGCTCCGCGTCGCGTCCGGCGAGCGCTTGCCGCTGTTGCAGGAGAACCTGTCCATCGAGGGCCATGCCGTGGAGGCCAGGCTCTATGCGGAAGACCCGGAGAAGGGCTTTCTGCCGTCGACCGGCACGCTGCACGCGCTCGAGTTCGGCAAGGCGGAGGGCGTGCGCATCGATACGGGTGTGGAGGAGGGCGCGGAGGTCTCGCCTTACTATGACCCGATGATCGCCAAGGTGATCGCCCATGGCGCGACGCGCGACGAGGCGCTGGACCGGCTGGGGCAGGCGCTGGCGGGGACGGTGGTGGCGGGTCCGCGCACCAATGTGCGGTTCCTGAAGGCGCTGACCGAGGCGGAGGGGTTCCGCGAAGGGGATTTCGACACGGGATTCATCGACCGGAACGTCGAGGCGCTCGGGGCCGTGCCGCAGCCGATGGATGCGAAAGCGGCGGCGGTGGGGGCGCTGCGGTTGATCCAGGGGGAACTCAAGCGGCTGGACCAAGTCCGCGCTGACCTGCGGGGGAGTCCATGGGAGCCGGCTTCGGGGGACGGGTTTCTGCTTTCCAAGAGTGTTTGGAGGCGCAGGTGGGCCGTGGTTGTCGACGGTGAAACCCAGACTGCAGATGTGACGTGGTCCCAATCGGGGCCTGCAGTGGTTTTCGGTGCAGGTGCTCCAGTCAGTCCCGCTACGCCAATGCTGTCCGGCTTCGGTCAGCTTTTTGACTTCATCTATGTAGGCGAAAGGGTGTCGTATCCCGATGAGGTCAAACTCGTGTTCGCCGACGACCGCGTCTTCGTCATTCGCGATGGCCGCCAGACCGAGGTCCGCGCCTTCGACCCGCTCGACGTCGATCTCGACCATCTCGATGGTGGCGGGTCGGTGAAGGCGCCGATGCACGGCAAGGTCGTGCAGGTCTTCGTCGAGGCGGGTCAGCAGGTGGCCAAGGGCGACCGCATCGCCGTGATCGAGGCAATGAAGATGGAACACACGCTGGTGGCGCCCTCGGACGGGACCGTGACGATGGTGGCGGTGCTCGCCGGCGAACAGGTGGCCGAGGGGGCACCGGTCGCCTCCATCGAGGCGGCCGAGGCGCAGGCGGCGTGAGGGTGGTGCCTTGCATCGGCCAAGGCCCTGCATCACCCAAGTGCGTCCTTCGAGGCTCGCCCCAGCATCGAGCGAACGCGAGATGCGTTCGCTTCTCGCCGAGGCTCGCACCTCAGGATGAGGAGTGGAGTGCATGGCATCTATGTTGATGAGGCGTCGGCGCCGCGCTTTGAGCTTGGCGTGTGCAAGTCTCCGCCCTCCTCATCCTGAGGTGCGAGGCCCCGGCGATGCGTCCGGCATCGTCCGGAGCCGAGCCTCGAAGGACGCACTTGCCTTCCTGCAGGGCGGATCCGCCATCGGACTTGTCCTCGCCGGACTCACCCTCGCCCTCGCCACCCCCGCTTCCGCCTGCCAGTGCTTCAATTTCTCCCGCGCCGAGATTGTCCAGCGCGCCGATATCGTCTTCGAGGGCACGGTCGCCGTCGTCACCGTGGTGCGCGGCCAGCTGCAGGCGACGATCGACGTGCAGCGGCTGGAAAAGGGCCCGGAGGTCACCTCCATTACCCTGCTGACGCCGGCGAGCCCGGCGGCCTGCGGCGTCAACTTCCAGGTGCCGCAGCGGGTGGTCGTCGCGGCGCGGCGCGACGGGCGCGTCTGGCGCACCGACCTGTGCATGGCACTGGCGCTGCGGCCGCTGCCCTTTGTCCCCAGCCGGTGAGATCGCGGCGCTTGGGGCGGCGGCTGCGGCGCGCTAGATTGGGGCCATGACCCTGCACCTCATAAAGCTCTGCGTCGGCGCCGATTCCGTCGAGGACCTGCAGGAATGGATCGACTGGCGGATCAAGAGTTTCGGCGAGCAGGTCCACACGACGCGGATGCAGCCGAAGCGCGCCGACGAGATCATCGGCGAGGGGTCGCTCTACTGGGTGATCAAGGGCCAGGTGCAATGCCGGCAGAAGCTGATCGGCGTGCGTCCCTTCACCGATGGCGAGGGGATCTCGCGCTGCGACCTGATCCTCGAGCCGGTGATCCACCGGGTGCAGCCGCGCCGCAAGGGGCCGTTCCAGGGCTGGCGCTATCTCGCGGCTTCTGATGCCCCGCCGGACCTGAATTCCGGGGCCACCAAGGGCATGCCGCCGGAACTCGCGAGGGAACTCTCCGAACTCGGGCTGCTCTGAGGGCCGCTCAGGCCTCGTCCTCCTCGGGGTCCGGACGGGTCATCCACCAGATCACCAGCATGGCGACCGGGATCCAGGCGAAACCGGCGACGGCGTAGAAGACCGGCTCGCCGATCGGCCCGAAACGGCGGACGGCATTGTGCGTGATCGCCATGACGATGAGGGCGTAGAAGGTCACCCAGGCCAGGAGCAGGAGCGTGCCGATGAGTTTGCGGGTGCGTTGACGCATGCGTGAAGACCGGGTCAGGTTGCCGCCTTGTCGGGCGGGAGGTGAGGGCTATATCTCTCCCCGTACGCTCATCACAAGCTGGAGGATCGCCGTATGACGGCGACAGCGGACCTTTCGTCCCGCCCCGATACCGATCGCATCATCCGTCTCTGGCTGCTGGTGGTGGCCGTGCTCGTCTTCGCCATGGTGGTGGTGGGCGGCGCGACGCGCCTCACCGATTCCGGCCTGTCGATCACCGAATGGAAGCCTGTCACCGGTGCCCTGCCGCCGCTGACCGCGGCGCAATGGGCGGAGGATTTCGCCAAATACCGCGCCAGTCCGCAATATGAGGCCATCAACCGCGGCATGAGCTTCGCCGACTTCCAGTTCATCTACTGGTGGGAGTGGGGCCATCGTTTCCTCGGCCGTCTCCTCGGCGCCGCCATGCTGCTGCCCTGGCTGTTCTTCGCCGCCAAGGGCTGGATGTCGGTGCGCCTTGCCGCCGGCACTTTCGCCATCGGCCTGATGATGGGCCTGCAGGGTTTCGTCGGCTGGCTGATGGTCGCCTCAGGGCTGCAGCCGGGCATGGTCTATGTGGCGCCGCTCAAGCTGATGTTCCACCTGTCGCTGGCCTGCGTCATCTTCGCGCTGCTGGTCTGGACAGCGCTCATGCTGGGGGCGCCGCGCGACCGCGAGCCGGCGCCCGACGCGGTGCGCCGCGGTGGCATCGCCGTGCTTGCGGTGTTGGGGCTGCAGATCGCCCTCGGTGCCCTCGTCGCCGGCAACAAGGCGGGCATGCGCTTCAACGACTGGCCGCTGATGGACGGCGCCCTCGTTCCGCCGATGGCCGTGCTGTTCGACAAGCCGAGCGTCTTCGAGGCCTTCATCGACTCGCTGGCCCTCGTCCAGTTCAACCATCGCCTCGTCGCCTATGGGCTGGTCGCCCTGGCGCTCTGGCACATGCTGTCGGCGCGGGGCACGGCCTATTTCAAGAGCGCGACCGTGCTGTTCGGGCTGATGCTGGCGCAGGCGGTCATCGGCATCGTCACGCTGATGCTGGTCGTGCCGCTCTGGGCTGGCCTGCTGCACCAGGGCTTCGCGGTGGTCCTGCTGGGCCATGCCCTGGCGCATGTCTTCGCCCTGACCCACGCGCCGCGGATGCAGATGGCGCCGGTCGGGCGGGTGGTCGCGGCGGAGTAGCAGGCCGGGCTTTTCCTCGGGTTAAAGGCTGCGCTGCACCTCTCCCCGGCGGGGAGAGGTGAACGTGTGTGCCAAGGGCGCACTGTCCGGGACGCGCCCGGGCATGACGACGCTGGACGCCGCGTGGCCTCACACCGCCGCCAGCGCCTTCTCCAGGTCGGCGATGATGTCGGCGGGGTCCTCGATGCCGACCGAGAGGCGCACCACTTCCGGCCCGGCGCCGGCCACCGTCTTCTGCGCGTCGGAGAGCTGGCGGTGGGTGGTCGAGGCGGGGTGGATGATCAGCGACCGCGTATCGCCGACATTGGCGAGGTGGGAGAAGAGCTGCACCTCCGAGACCAGCTTCACGCCGGCGTCGAAGCCACCCTTGAGGCCGAAGGTGAAGACCGCGCCGGCCCCCTTGGGGGCATATTTCCTGGCCAGGGCATGGCCCTTGTCGCCGGCAAGGCCGGGATAGGAGACCCAGGCCACCTTGGCATGGGTGGAGAGGAATTCGGCCACTTTCAGCGCATTGGCGCAGTGCCGCTCCATGCGCAGCGGCAGGGTCTCGATGCCGGTGAGGATCTGGAAGGCGTTGAACGGCGAGAGGGCCGGGCCGAGGTCGCGCAGGCCGAGCACGCGGGTGGCAATGGCGAAGGCGAAGTTGCCGAAGGTTTCGGCGAGGACAATGCCGCCATATTCCGGCCGCGGGGCGGTCAGGAAGGGGTAGCGGCCCGACTTGATCCAGTCGAAGGAGCCGCCGTCGACGATCACGCCGCCGATGGAATTGCCGTGGCCGCCGAGGAACTTGGTGGCGGAATGGACGATGATGTCGGCGCCGTGCTCGAAGGGGCGGATGAGGTAGGGTGTCGCCAGCGTGTTGTCGACGATGAGCGGGAGGCCGTGCTTTTTCGCGATGGCCGCGATGGCGGCGATGTCGGTGATCTCTCCGGCGGGGTTGGCGATGCTCTCGATGAAGATCGCCTTGGTCTTCGGCGTGATGGCGCGCTCGAACGAGGACACGTCGTCCTGATCGGCCCAGACGACGGTCCAGTTGAAGCTCTTGTAGGAATGGTTGAACTGGTTGATCGAGCCGCCATAGAGCTTCTTCGAGGCGACGAACTCGTCACCCGGCTGCAGCAGGGCGTGGAAGACGAGGAATTCGGCGGCATGGCCGGAAGCGACGGCGAGAGCGGCGGTGCCGCCCTCGAGCGCCGCCACACGCTCCTCGAGCACCGCATTGGTCGGGTTGCCGATGCGCGTGTAGATGTTGCCGAAGGCCTGGAGCCCGAACAGGGACGCCGCATGGTCGACGTCATCGAAGACGAAGGACGTCGTCTGGTAGATGGGTGTGGCGCGGGCGCCCGTGGTCGGGTCCGGCTGGGCGCCGGCATGAACGGCGAGGGTCGCAAAACCGGGAGCGCGGTCGGCCATGGGGTGTCCTCCTTGGGTGCCGCCCTGAGGCTGGCTTGATTGGCGAACGAGATGTTCGTTTTATCGAACGGTCGGTCGGCGGGTCAAGGAGAGAGAATTTTCTTTTCTAGGGCCGCCGCAGATGGATGGTTTCCGCCGGCCGTCCGCGGCGAGACTTAGCGCTTCGGACGGGCGGCTGGCGATGTCGGTCGGCGCGGCCGGCGATTCTCGAACATGTCCGCGGCGGTGAAGATGACGATGGTGGTGAGGGCCAGCGCCGCGGCGGCGAGGGCGAGGACGATCAGAAGCGGATAGCCGAAGAGATAGACGGCGAGGACGATGGTCAGCAGCACATTGCCGATGAAATAATACTTGGCGTCGTCGCGGCCGGTCACGGCGTCGTTCACCATCCAGCCAAGGACCGGGAACTTCGCGACGGCGGGAGGCAGGGCAATGGCGGCAGTGGTCATGGGGGCTCGCGGGGAGAGCTGGGAGGGAACGTTGCTGTCCTAGCACGACATGACGGCCGCCGCAGCGGCGACGGTCAGTCGCTGCCCTCGAAGGTCTGCCGCAGGCCGAGCTTCTGGAACTTGCCGGACTTCAGCTGCGGGGCGCGTTTGGCCGAGATGGTGCGCGAATTGACGCCCATCCAGGAGATTTCCGAGGAGAGGCGGCCGAGCTCGATTTTCGGGCAGCGGTTCATCACCACCTTCAGGCCGGCGGCCTCGGCCCGCGCCGCGGCCTGATCGTTGCGGACGGAAAGCTGCATCCAGACGACCTTTGGCGGCGTGGGCAGGGCGAGGGCCTCGTCGACGACGGCTGCGGCGGCCTCCGCATTGCGGAAGATGTCGACCATGTCGACCGCCTCGGGAATGGCGGCGAGGCTGTGATGGACCCGACAGCCGAGGATCTCCTGTCCGGCGAGGCCCGGATTGACCGGATGGACGCGGTAGCCCCGGTCGAGGAGGTATTTCAGCACGAAAAAGCTGGGACGCACGGCATTGGCCGAGGCGCCGACCATGGCAACGACCTTCACCTCGCCAAGGATGGTGCGGATATAGGCGTCGGGATAATGGTCGTGGTTCACCGGTCTTCCCACAGCGGCTGGCGCTTGGCGAGGGTGGCACCGATGCCTTCCTCAGCGTCGCGGGCGAGCATGTTCTCGACCATGACGGCGCTGGCGTGGTCGTAGGCATCGGCCAGGCCCATGCCGCTCTGGTCGTAGAAGGCGCGCTTGCCGATCTTCACGGTGAGGGTGGACTTGGCGGCGATGCGGGCGGCGAGGGCCTCGGCCGCGGCCAGTTCCTCGCCGGCCGGGACGACGCGGTTCACGAGGCCCATGCGGAAGGCGTCCTCCGCCGCCACCATGTCGCCGAGCAGCAGCATTTCCATGGCGTGTTTGGGCGCGACGTTGCGCGACAGGGCCACCATCGGCGTCGAGCAGAACAGGCCGATATGGACGCCGGGCGTGCAGAACCGGGCCGCGGCGGAGGCGACGGCGAGGTCGCAGGTGGCCACCAGCTGGCAGCCGGCGGCGGTCGCCAGGCCCTGGACGGCGGCGACGACCGGCTGGGGCAGATGGACGATCTGCTGCATCATGGTGGAGCAGCGGGCGAGGATGTCGGCGAAATAGGCGCGGCCGCGGTCCGGGTCGGCGCGGCGGGCCGTCATTTCCTTGAGGTGGTGGCCGGAGGAAAAGCAGGGACCGACGGCGGTGAGGATCACGGCGCGCACGGACCGGTCCGCGGCGATGGCGGTGAAAGCGTCGGACAGACCGGCGAGCATCGCCTCGGACAGCGCGTTGCGGCTGGCGGGATCGTCGAGGGTCAGCGTCGTCACGCCGTCGTGGTCCCGACGGTCGAGGATCGGGCGCGTCGAGAGGGCCGGCGCGTTCATCGCCATCCGCCTTTCGCAAGAGGAGCGGCGGGGACTGTCGCCCGCTATCGTCGCGCCCGCAAGGCTGTCGAACGACCGCCGTCGGGATCCGCTCGTGCCATGTCACAGACCAAGCCGCCGCCGAAACTCGATGCCGCCGCGATGGAGGCCTTCCTCGAGAGGGAGTTCCCGCAGGTCTTCGGCGCCGGCAAGACCTTCCTGGTCGAGGCGGTGGAGCACCGCTTCGCCCGGATGCGCTGCCGCTATGATCCGCGCCAGCTCCGCCCCGGCGGAACCATTTCCGGTCCCACCATGATGACCCTCGCCGATACCGGGCTCTATGTGGCGATCCTCGCCTCGATCGGGCCGGTGGCGCTGGCGGTGACGACCAATCTCAACATCAACTTCCTCAGGAAGCCCGACCAGCGCGACCTGATCGCCACATGCCGGCTCATCAAGCTCGGCAAGCGGCTGGCCGTCGGCGAGGTGTCGATCTGGTCCGAGGGCGAGCCGGACGACCTCGTCGCCCATGCGACGGGCACCTATTCCATCCCGCCGGAGCGGTGAGGGGCCTCAGGCCTCCAGCCGCTTCCTCAGCTCGGCCTTGGCGATCTTCTCCAGCGTCGAGCGCGGCATGTCGTCAACGAGATGCACCGCGCGCGGCACCTTGAAATCGGCGAGGGCGGCGCGGCAGGCGGCGAGAACCGCGTCGGCAAGGCCCGGCGCCGCGCCGGCAATGCCGCCCTGCGGGATGATGAAGACGACGGGGACCTCGTCGAGCATCGGATGTTTCTGGGCCACCACCGCCACCTCGCGCACGCCCTGAACCGCCACGATGACCTGCTCGATCTCGGAGGCCGCGACATTCTCGCCGCCGACCTTCAGCATGTCCTTGTCGCGGTCGGCGAATTTCAGGAAGCCGTCGGGCAGGAGGGTGATGCGGTCGCCGGTGATGAAGTAGCCGTCCTCGTCGAAGCTCTCGGCCATGGCCTTGGCATTGAACAGGTACTCCTTGAACAGCGACAGGCCGGGAATGCCGCGGATGCGCAGGTGCCCGGTGCCGCCGAGCGGCGTCGGCCGGCCATCGTCGTCGCTCACGCGGATCTCGTATTCCGGCGCTGCCCGGCCGATGGCCAAGGGCGTGTTCGGCTGGTTCGCCTCGCCGATGATGCCGTGGGTGATGGTCTCGGTCATGCCCCACCAGCCGATCGTCTTCACCCCGAAGATCGCATCGGTCGGCGGCTCGCAGACGGCGCTGCCCCAGAGCCGGAACGTGTGGACCTTCGGGATGTCGCGCTCCATGAGGGCGCGGGTGCAGAAGGGGACGACGGAGGTCCAGGTGCAGCGGTGCGCGGCGGCAATGGTCCAGAAGCGGCTCGCCGAGAAGCGCGGCATGACGACGGCGGTGGCGCCGACCCAGAGGCTCGCGAGCACCGAATAGGCGAGGGCGTTGGTGTGGAAGAGGGGCAGATGGACGAGATGGACGTCCTCGGGCCGAAGATCCTCGTGGACGGCGTTGACCTTCGCCCCCCACAGCGCGTTGGCGTGGGTCCAGAGCACGGCCTTGGGCCGGGCGGTGGTTCCGGAGGTGTATTGCACGCTGCAGGGCCAGAGCGGGTCGTGCGGCCGCACGGGCCGGTCGGACTCCTCGGCGAAGAGGGCGTCGAAGCGCATCGCCGTCTCGGGGGTCGTGCCGGCCGGGGAGGGCTCGCCGCTGTCGTTGTCGGTGACAGCGATCCAGCGGAGGCCCGGGCAATGGGCGGCCACCGCGCCGGCATAGGCCGGCTGGGTGATGGCGGCAACCGCCCCGCAATGGCCGGCGAAATAGGCGATTTCGGGACCCGCCGAGCGGGTGTTGGTGGTGACCGCCACGGCGCCGAGCTCGACGCAGGCATACCAGGCGAGGATCGCCTCGAGGCAATTGTCGAGGTGGATCAGCACGAACTCGCCGGGCTTCACACCGCGCTTCACCAGCCCCGCGGCGAGGGCGCCGACGCGGGCGTGAAAGGCGCCGTAGGTGAGGATGACTGCGGGCCGCTCGAAGGGCGCCCAGACGATGAAGGGATGGTCGCGGCGGGTGCGGGCCCGAAGCTTCAGGAGCCAGGGGACGTCGAGGCCGGCGAAGGGACCGACATGGCCCGCGGGCGGGGTGACCATCGGCATGGGCTTTCCTCTGGACTCATGCGGGGCGGGTTGATCCCGCCTCCCGGATCGGACGAGCGTGGGGCAGGGCGGAGCGCCGCTCAACTGGGCCGTGCGGCGTAGGAGGCCGGGCTCGAAGCAGCGACGCTTGCGCGGCGTCCATTGATCGCCGAGGTTTGCCGCCCATTTGTCGCAGGGTCAGCCGTCGCAGTGACGGCCGAGGAGCTTCCCCGATGTCCGATCTTTCCGCCTTCGCCGTCACCCGCCGCTGGCCCGCCGCCCATCCCGACCGCATCCAGCTTTATTCGCTGCCGACGCCGAACGGGGTGAAGGTGTCGATCATGCTGGAGGAGACGGGGCTGCCCTACGAGCCGCATGCGATCAATATCGGCCAGAACGAAACCTGGACCCCGGAATTCCTGGCGCTCAACCCGAACGGCAAGATTCCGGCGATCATCGACCCCGAAGGGCCCGGCGGACAACCGCTCGCTCTGTTCGAATCCGGAGCGATCCTGCTCTATCTCGCCGAAAAGACCGGTCGCTTCCTGCCGGCCGATCCGGTTGCCCGGATCGAGACCATCCAGTGGGTCTTCTTCCAGATGGCGGCCGTCGGCCCGATGTTTGGCCAGCTCGGCTTCTTCTTCAAGTTCGCGGGCCGGGAATACGAGGACAAGCGCCCCCTGGAGCGCTACCGCGCCGAGGCCCACCGCCTGATCCGGGTGCTGGAGACGCGGCTCGCCGGGCGCCGCTTCATCATGGGCGACGACTACACCATTGCCGACATCGCGCTGATCGGCTGGGTGCGCAATCTCGTCGGCTTCTATGGGGCCGGCGATCTCGTCGCCTATCACGACCTCAAGGAGGTTCCGGCCTGGCTCGAGCGCTGTCTCGCCCGTCCCGCGGTCCAGCGGGGGCTCGAGATCCCGGCGCGCCCCTGAGCCGGGACGGGGGCAAGCCCTTGCAAAATCGGCCATAAAATCAAGGTATCAAAATACCTATTTTATAAGTCATTGGTTTTGCTTTTCTTTTTGCCGGTTGCCCGCGTTGACGCCGCGGCCGGTCTCGCCTATAGCCCTCCCGACGCGACGGGCGATCTGCGCACCGCCGCTTCCGATTTCTCAATTCCGGAAGACACGACCATGAAGACCTATGTGGCGAAACCCGCCGAGGTCGACAAGAAGTGGGTTCTGATCGACGCGAAGGGCCTGGTTGTCGGCCGCCTCGCGACGATCGTGGCGACGCGCCTGCGCGGCAAGCACAAGGCCACGTATACCCCCCATGTCGATTGCGGTGACAATGTCATCATCATCAATGCGGATAAGGTGGTCTTCACCGGCCGCAAGTGGGACCAGAAGGCCTACTACCATCACACCGGCTATCCGGGCGGCATCAAGGAGCGGATCGCCAAGACCATCCGCGACGGCAAGTTCCCCGAGCGTATCGTCGAGAAGGCCGTGGAGCGCATGATCCCGCGCGGTCCGCTTGGCCGCCGGCAGATGTCGAACCTGCGCGTCTATGGCGGCGACAAGCACCCCCATGAGGCCCAGGCGCCCGTCGTCCTCGACGTCGGCGTGTTGAACTCCAAGAACGTGAGGGCCTGATCATGGCTGAGACCGTTTCGTCTCTCGAAGGCCTGAGCGCCCTCAAGCCGGCGGCCGCCGAGGCCCCCCGGCATGTGCAGAAGCTCGACAAGCAGGGCCGCGCCTATGCCACCGGCAAGCGCAAGGACGCGGTCGCCCGCGTCTGGGTCAAGCCGGGTTCCGGCAAGATCACCGTCAATGACCGTACGCTCGAAGTCTACTTCGCCCGTCCGGTTCTGCGCATGTTGCTCCGCCAGCCGCTCGTTCTCGTCGGCCGCGACACGCAGTACGACATCAATGTGACGGTCGCCGGCGGCGGCCTGTCCGGCCAGGCCGGCGCTGTGCGCCACGGCATTTCCAAGGCTCTGACCTATTACGAGCCGGATCTGCGCGGCGCGCTGAAGAAGGAAGGCTTCCTCACCCGCGACAGCCGCGTGGTCGAGCGCAAGAAGTACGGCAAGGCCAAGGCCCGCCGTTCCTTCCAGTTCTCGAAGCGCTGATCGCTCTTCACGACATCGAAAAGCCGGGCCCTGGGCCCGGCTTTTTTCGTTTCCGGGGAGAGGCTGCCCAAGCACGCCTAAGCGCCCTTAGGCACGAGCCGATCATGGGCCGGGATCGTGGTGCCGGCCTCGGTCGCCGTCGAATGGGCTTCCTTCAGCACCGTCCGGCGCTGCATAGCCTCCGCGCCGCCGGTCTCGACCGGCTTGTCGTGCGCCGGGATCGTGGTGTCCGCTTCGGTGGCGATGGTCTGCGCCTCGCGGGTGATGGTGTTGCGGGTGGTCACACTCGTCGTCTTGCCGTTCGGCATGCCAGGTCCTCCTCGGTTGCCCAGATCAAGAACATCAGGATCGTCCGGATGTTCCGGTCGATGGCCCTGGGCCGGGGCCGGCCCCCGTCAGACGGCTATGGCTCCCGCCACCGCCAGGGCGGCGCTGCGCGGGTATGACCGGCGGCGCTGGATCGTTTTGTGCGTCAATAAGACGTGAATTGCGGCGACGGTCATTGTCGGCATGCTGATCTGGTAACGCGAAGGGTCGGCCCATGGTTCTGCATCGTCGTCATGTCCTGCTCGCGGCGACCGGCTTTGTGGCCTCGGTGCCGACACTGGCCTGGGCGGAGGTCACCCGGCGCTATCACTCCGACTATTTCTCCTTCGTCGGTTCCGACGCGCAGGGCACCGTCTACCTCGCGCACGACAACAACCGCGGCCAGACCGGAGACCGCTTCTTCGCCGACCACTGGATCGCGATGTTCGCCGACGGCCAGGGTGTCGTGCCGGTCGCCGGCAGCGCGCATTACCCGAATCCGGACAGGATCCTCGAGACCATTCCGGATTCCGAGCATTTCCAGTTTCGCGGGACGGTTGCCGGCGGCTTGCGCATGGTGAGCGCGACCAACGACATCGACATGGCCGTGGAAGGACTGACACCGATCCTGCGGCGGCAGATGCCGGACAATGACTACTGGATCGGCGCCGCGTCCGCGACGATGCGCTGGAAGGGGCGGGAGCTTCGCGGGCGGGTCATCTTCGAATTCATCGCGCGCACCGGCTTCAACCGGTTCACCAGCGATTTCGGCGCCAACTGGAACAATTTCAACGGCCTTTACCTGTGGACCGAGGACAACCGAGACATCTATCTGCGCTACCACGACCGGGCCCAGCCGGGCGTGCCGCGCGAGAGCGGCATGACCACCGTCGACGGCGCAGGCGTCCTGTCGGACATCGATTTCAAGATCCGCGACAGCCGCGCCGTCGCTGATCGCCCCTATCGCTGGCCGACAGACTGGCGGGTCGGTTTCACCCACCGGGGAGCGGCGTGGCAGCTTGAGGCCGGGACCGTCGCGCTGGAGGAGGTTGCCGACTGGCGGACTGGCGGGTTTGCCATGGCGGTGATCCACGGCACCCTCGCCCGATCCGACGGATCAGCGCGGCGCAGCTTCAAGGGTTGGGCCGAATTGCTGATTTGATCCCGAGGAGCCTTGTTCAGAGCCGGCCAATCTGCGGCCGCCGCTGCTGGTCGCGGGGGGTGTGGGCGGGCGTCGTTCTCCGGCTCCGCAGACAGGTTGTCACCTGGGGCGTCATGGCAGTCGGTCCGGGGATTGTTCCAGGGGCGCCGAGCAGGCCGGCTGGGTCCCCCGCGGCGGCTCATCTGACCGGCGTCGCGATCCACCAGGTATTGCCGCAGGCGTCGCGGAAGCCGCCGCGCTGGTCGCCGTCGCCCTTGGCGGACGGCGCCCAGACCTCGGTGGCGCCCTTGGCCAGCGCCGCGGCATGGGTGGCGTCGACATCGTCGACATAGACGTGCAGCCAGGTGGGGAAGGCGGGGTAGTCGGCAGTGGCCTCGGCGATCATCACCACCGAATCGCCGATCCTGAGCGAGGCATGCATGAGGCTGCCATCCTCACGGTCGATGGCCATCAGCGCCTTTGCGCCGAAGACGGTGCCGAGGAAGTCCATCAGGTCGCGTGCGCCCTGCGCCATCACATAGGCTGAGACGGTGGAATGGTCGGCGGGCTGGCTGGCCGGTCGGGTCATGGCGATCTCCTCATCCGCGGGTGAACCGCATGCGGTCGCGGCGGTTCCCCCCGGCGCGTTCCGTGCGACACTGGCCATTGTTCCCGACCGGATACCCGATCATGGCCATAGACGTCTCGCCCGTCCCGCAGGCCCTGCGCGACGCCGCCTACAATAACGGCCAGGCCGTGCCGAGCTGGGTCGCAACATTCGCCGGCTGGACAGCGGAATCCGCCGATATCCGGGCGCGCTACCCGACCACCATGGACCTGCCCTATGGCAGGGCGGAGCGGCAGAAGATCGACCTCTATCCCGGGCAGGACCCGGCCGCCCCCTGTCTCGTCTATTTCCACGGCGGCTACTGGATGCGCAATTCCCGCGAGATGTTCGCGGTTCTGGGTGAGGGGGTTGCGGCCCGTGGCTGGTCGGTGGCGATGCCCGGCTACACCCTGGCGCCGCAGGCCTGCCTCGCCGACATCGTCGGCGAATGCAGCGCGGCGCTCGACTGGCTGGCGGCGCATGCCCCCGCCCATGGCGTGGTCGGCCCGCTGATCGTCGCCGGCTGGTCGGCCGGCGGGCACCTCGCCGCCATGGCGCTGAGCCATGGGGCGGTGACAGCCGGGCTCGCCATTTCCGGCATCTTCGAGCTCGCGCCGCTCGCCGACACCTATCTGAACGAAACCCTCAGGCTCTCCCCAGCCGAGATCGCCGACTTGTCGCCGCTGCGCCGCCCGCCTGTGATGAAGCCGTTGGCCATCACCTATGGCGCGCGGGAATTGCCGGCGCTGGTGGCGAATTCCCATGCCATGCAGGCGGCGCGGCTGCGGGCCGGCGCGCCAGGGACACTCCTGCCGGTCGCCAATACCGACCATTTCTCCATCCTCGACACGATGCGCCGTCCCGACGGCGCGCTGACGCGGGCGCTCCTCGCGCTGGCGCCCTAGCCGCCGCCGGTGTCTAGCTGCCGATCTTGCCGCCGCCCTGCCGGGTGATGGCGAGGACGGAGGGCCTGGGCGGCATGTCAGGCGCGAAGTCGGGCCAGCGGGTCGCCGGGTTCTCGAAGGTCGCCGGTGTCGCCCTGGCGTCTTCCGGATCGGCTTCGCCGGGATGCTGGATGGCGACGAAGAAGGTTTCGCCGTCGGGGGTGAATTCCGGTCCGCAGAGTTCGGCACCGAAGGGGCATTTGAAGAAGAGCTTGGCGGTGCCGCGCGCCGCGCCTTCCGTCTCCATGGCCCAGACGCCGTCGTTGCGGCCGGTGCGGGAGGGGAAGTTGCCGTCGGTGGCGATCCATAGCCGCCCATCGGCATCGATGGCGCAATTGTCGGGCATGCCGAACCAGCCGTCCTGGCTCGTGCGGCTGTTGAAGGTGGCGCCGACGGTTGCCACCGACGGGTCGCCGCAGCGCACGAGGATGTCCCAGGTGAAGCGCGGTGCGGCATGGTCGCGGCCGTCGGGGAGCATCTCGACGATATGGCCGAAGCGGTTGTCGGCGCGCGGATTGGCGGCGTCGACCTCCTCCGGCTTGCGGCGGCTGTTGTTGGTGAGCATGACATAGACCTTGTCGGTCGCAGGGTTCGCCTCGACGTCTTCCGGCCGGTCCATCCGGGTGGCGCCGAGGAGATCGGCGGCCCGGCGCGTCTCGATCACCACATCCGCCTGGGAGTGGAAGCCGTTGGCCTGTGTCAGCGGCCCTTCGCCGAAGACCAGGGGCAGCCAGTCGCCGGTGCCGTCGGCATTGTAGCGGGCGACGGAGAGCGTGCCGGCATCGAGGAGGTCGCGGTCGCGCGCCCGGTCGCCGGTAACGCGCCCCGCGGTGACGAAGCGATAGACATAGTCGTAGCGCTCGTCGTCGCCCGAATAGAGCACGTAGCGCCCGTCGCGGCCGACGATGCCCGCCGCGCCCTCGTGTTTGAAGCGGCCGAGTGCGGTGCGCTTCTTCGGAATCGATGCGGGATCGAAGGGGTCGATCTCCACCACCCAGCCGAAGCGGTTCGCCTCGTTCGGCTCCTTCTCCAGGTTGAAGCGGTCGACATGATCGCCCCAATTGTACCAGCGGCCCGGGATGCCCATACGGCGGTAATTGACGGCCTCGGCATGGCCCTCGGGCAGGCGGCCGGTGAAGTAGCCGTTGACGTTCTCCTCGCAGCTCAGCCAGGTGCCCCAGGGCGTTATGCCGCCGGCGCAGTTGTTGAGCATGCCGAGGACGCGCCGGCCGGCCGGGTCGGCGGCGGTGCGCATCCGCGGATGACCGGCGGCAGGGCCGGTGATCTCCATCGCTGTCTCGGCGGTGATGCGCCGCGCATAGCGCGAGCCGGCGACCACCTGCCAGCGCCCATCCTCGCGCCGGACCTCGATGACGCTGCCGCCATGGGCCATCATCTCGATCGCGACGAGTTCGGGCGTCATGCCGGAAAAGGCCCTGGCGCGGCCGAGCGGTCCGCCGGCATCCTGGCGGCCGATGCCGGGGAACATCAGCTCTTCGTTGGTGTACTCGTGGTTGACGCAGAGCAGACCGTGACGCGACGGGTCCGATGCGCCCGGCACAGGGAAATAGCCGAGATAGTCGTTGTTGTAGCCGAACTGGCGCGCCTGGGCCGCCCCGCTCTGGTGGCGCGGATCGAAGGCCGGCGCATCGGCCAGCACCGCATCGCCCCAGCGGATCAGCACGTCGGCGTCGTAGCCCGCGGCCACTTCGGCGCGGTCGGTGGGGGTGGAGGAGAGTTCGCGGAAGCCGAAGGAGGGCGTGGCAGCCGCCGTCTGCGCCGCAGCGGTCCGGGAGGCGAGGGCGGCGGGGCCAAGCGCTGCGGTGATGGCGCCGACACCAAGGACGCCCTTCATCAACTCGCGGCGGTGGAATCGGGTGGCAACCACGTCGCCGAAGGTCGGCGCGCCAGCCGGGCTAGTGCCCCGGTCTTCCGCTGCCTCAGCCCGCTGCGAGGCATTGCAGAGGCCATCATCATCCGGCCTGTCGGCGTCGCGCATCATGTCGGGCTCCTTGTGGGCATCGTCGACGATGTCAGCAGAGGCCGGCGACAACGCCATGACGGCGGTGATCCTCTATCCGGTGAAGCCAAAATGCCACAGCTCGCCGTCATCCGCGTCATCATGCTGATGGCGCACGCGTCCCCGGGCCGATTGCAAAGACCTCGTTTACGCCTGCACGTCCACAGTCCGCGACTGGGTAGGGTGAGGCGTTCCGGAGTTGCGTCATGGACCGCGTATTGGGACTGGTGACCGTCGAACAGGACATGGCGAAGCTGATGCGCGCGGCCGAGCGCGCCGGCCTCGCCCTGGGTTGCATCGACCCCGAGGAGACGAGCCTCGTGCTCCCCGGAGATGAAAAGAGCACGGAGTGGACGCTCGGGCGCATCGGCGCCTGGGTGGTGACCGTGGCACTGGCGGCGACGTTCCTGGTGCTCTGAGGGAGGGCGTTAGGGCCGCGGGAGAGCCCCAGGTGCACCCGGCCGAATGGACGATCCAACCCGTCCAGGAACCCGGCGGCGCCGCCGTCGCCATGCAGCATGCTGCGTAATGCAGGGACCGGACGGCTCCGCGATCCACCGGTCTGAAGCGTGCAGAGGCGGCACATTCTGATCTTCCCTTCGGGAATGGACGTTTCGTCGTCGTTTTCGGCATGGCAGTTCCGCCGGCACCGGCATGCTGCCGTGAATCCGATCCTCAGCATACGCCGCCCGTGACCAAGTGGCCCCCAGGGGCTTCACCTGCAGTCGATCATCGATAATCCGCGAGCAGGAGCCGCGGTGGCCGCGGCCGACCCGGCGGCCTAACCGCCACGCCGGCGGTTGCACGACCGTGAGCAACACAGCGCATAACGGGAGTTGCCACCGTCCGTGGTTCGTGGCCCGATATCGGTCGACGGGCACCGATGCCCGCTGTCGATCGGAGAGGGGCCGGAATGAAGACCTTGACTGTCGCAATGACACTGGTCCTGTTTGCCATGGGCGCCTCTGGCGCCGACGAATGCCGCGACCGTCTGGTGCGCTATCTCGAGAGTGCTCTCGACGGCCGGCCGGGCCAGAGCCGCACCACCGTGCAGCAGGGCGCTTCGACCCAGGAGAGCCTTTTCATCTTCGTCTCCCGCGACCACCACATGTTCAAGCCGGTCAATCCGGACAACATTCCCTGGGTGCTCACCTACCAGAGCGCAATGTACCAGTCCGCCGACCAGGGCCGCAGCTGGACGAAGGTTCACAGCTTCGACCGGGACAAGCAGCATGCCGAAGCCAAGGAGGCGATCAGGTCCCAGGCGCGGTCGGCGACGGGGGTGGTCTGCGGGACCGAGACGCTCGACGGCGTGGTCCACGATACCTACGAGGCGCGCATGACCATGGAAGGGTCGGTGCGGGTGGAGATGCACAACCGCTACTGGATCAGCCGGGAATCGGGGATCGCAACCCAGGCGATCTCGACCTCGCGGTTCAGCGGTGTCGAAATGATCACCACCCAGCGCTGGCAGCCGCTTGGGGACATGACGCTGCCGGTGCCGTGACAGGGCCCCCATGTCACGCCCGGCAGGGCGCGCACATGCATGAAGACGGGGCGCCGGCGAAGCTGTGACCCCAAGAGAAAGGGGCGGGCCCGAAAGCCCGCCCCGTCCGGATCAGACCGAGTAGTACATGTCGTACTCGACCGGGTGCGGCGTCATTTCGAAGCG
Organism: Phreatobacter sp.; assembly: GCF_022843985.1. Lineage (GTDB taxonomy): Bacteria > Pseudomonadota > Alphaproteobacteria > Rhizobiales > Phreatobacteraceae > Phreatobacter. The sequence continues at coordinate 52,577 of NZ_JALHMP010000018.1, forward strand.
CATCACCTCGGTCATCTTCAGCTCGATGTAGCTGTCGATGAAGTCGTCGTTGAAGACGCCACCGGCCTTGAGATAGGCGCGGTCCTTGTCGAGGTTGGCGAGGGCCTCGCGCAGCGAGCCGCAGACCGTCGGGATCTTCTTCAGCTCCTTCGCCGGCAGGTCATAGAGGTCCTTGTCCATGGCCGCGCCGGGGTCGATCTTGTTGGTGATGCCGTCGATGCCGGCCATCAGCATGGCCGCGAACGCCAGGTAGGGGTTGGCGGTCGGATCGGGGAAGCGGACCTCGACGCGCTTGGCCTTCGGGTTCGCCGTCCACGGAATGCGGCAGGACGCCGAGCGGTTGCGGGCCGAATAGGCGAGCAGCACCGGGGCCTCGTAGCCCGGGACCAGACGCTTGTAGGAGTTGGTCGACGGGTTGGTGAAGGCGTTCAGGGACTTGGCGTGCTTGATGATGCCGCCGATGTACCAGAGGCATTCCTGGCTGAGGTCGGCATATTTGTTGCCGGCGAACAGCGGCTTGCCGCCCTTCCAGATCGACTGGTGCACGTGCATGCCCGAGCCGTTGTCGCCATAGACCGGCTTCGGCATGAAGGTGGCGGTCTTGCCGTAGATGTTGGCGACCTGATGGATGCAGTACTTGTAGATCTGCATCTGGTCGGCCATGTGCGTCAGCGTGTCGAACTTCATGCCGAGCTCGTGCTGGGCGGAAGCGACCTCGTGGTGGTGCTTCTCGACCTTCACGCCCATCTTGGCCATGGAGGCGAGCATCTCGCCGCGCATGTCCTGCAGGCTGTCGATCGGGGGAACGGGGAAGTAGCCGCCCTTGACGCGGACGCGGTGGCCGAGATTGCCGCCCTCGTAGTCGGTGTAGGAGTTGGTCGGCAGCTCCGAAGAGTCGACCTTGAAGCCCGTGTGGTAGGGCTCGGCAGCGAACTTCACGTCGTCGAAGACGAAGAACTCGGCCTCGGGGCCGACGAAGATGGTGTCACCGATCTTGGTGGACTTCAGATAGGCCTCGGCCTTCTTGGCGATGCCGCGCGGGTCGCGGTTATAGGGCTCGCCGGTGGAGGGCTCGAGAATGTCGCAGACGATCGACATGGTCGTCTCGGCGAAGAACGGGTCGATCTGCGCCGTCGTCGGGTCGAGCATGAGCAGCATGTCCGACTCGTTGATCGCCTTCCAGCCGGCGATCGAGGAGCCGTCGAACATCGTGCCCTCGGCAAAGATATCCTCGTCGATCATGGTGATGTCGAAGGTGACGTGCTGCCACTTGCCACGCGGGTCGGTGAAGCGGAGATCGACGTACTTCACGTCGTTCTCCTTGATCATTTTCAGGACATCCTTGGCAGTCGTCATTTAGTGCTTCCTCTTGGTTTGCACGTTTGCATTTGCGGCAGGCGGACCCGCCGAATTCCGTTCAGATCGCGTCGAGGCCGGATTCGCCGGTGCGGATGCGGATCGCTTCCTCGATGGTCGAGACGAAGATCTTGCCGTCGCCGATGCGGCCGGTCTGGGCCGCGCGGCGGATGGCGTCGATCGCCTTGTCCACCATGTCGTCGGGCATGACGATCTCAATCTTCACTTTGGGAAGGAAATCCACGACATATTCGGCGCCGCGGTAGAGTTCGGTATGACCCTTCTGGCGGCCGAATCCCTTCGCCTCGGTGACGGTGATGCCCTGAAGTCCGACCTCCTGCAGCGCCTCCTTCACCTCATCGAGCTTGAAGGGCTTGATGATCGCCTCGATCTTCTTCATTCCGATCCTGCTCCTGTGGTCCGATCGCCGGATCTGGCTCCCGCTCCCGAACCGCTGTCGCGGGCTAGCAGGAGATGTGCCAGAGGCGTCCCTCGACAATTGTGCTGGAATTCCAAGGCGAAAGCCAGTGCTCCTTGGCTGCGGCCTCTCCAAGCGGCGATCTTTTTGCCAATTCAATGTGCATAATGATCAAAAAATGATCATCATTGTTGCTGCATGGTCGGTTGGGGCGCGCCGTCGCACCATCAGTGCCGCAATAATGGGCAAAGAAAAGTGCAGCGCCGGCAGCCGTGACGATTGACCCGGGCCGGGTGCCTTCCGATGGTGGCGCCATGACACGCCGCTCCAGCGCTCTCCTCACGCCCCTGGCCATGGCCGAGGCCGACCGCCTGACCATCGCCGCGGGTACGCCAGGCGCGGTCCTGATGCACCGCGCGGGTGTTGCCATCGCCGATGTGGTGGCACGCGCGACCCCCCTCGGCACCCGCATCGTCGTGTTGTGCGGGCCCGGCAACAATGGCGGAGACGGCTATGTGGCGGCCAAGGTTCTGCGCGAACGCGGCTTCGGCGTGACGGTTGCGGCCAGCGCGCCGCCGCGGGCGCAGGCGGGCGATGCCGTGGCCGCGGCGGAAGCCTGGGGCAGGGCGGCGGTCCCGCTGGCGGACTGGGCTGCCGTGCGGCCGGGCGTTGTGGTCGACGCGCTCTACGGTGCCGGTCTGTCCCGCGCCATTACCGGAGTCGAGGCCGAGGTGATCACCGCGGTCAATGCCTCGGGCTGCCGGGTCGTCGCGGCCGACATCGCCTCGGGCGTTGACGGAGCGACGGGCGCGGTGCGCGGCGTCGCCATGATGGCGCGCGAGACCGTCACCTTCTTCCGCCGCAAACCCGGCCATCTTCTGATGCCCGGTCGCCTGCATGGCGGCACGGTCCGGGTGGCCGATATCGGCATCCGGCCGGCGGTCCTGGACCGGCTCGCCATCCGCGATTTCGCCAATGACCCGGCGCTCTGGGGTGACGCCTTCCCGCTGCCGCGGGCGGACGGGCACAAATATCACCGCGGTCATGCGGTCGTCGTGTCGGGCGGGCTGGCGCGGACCGGCGCGGCGCGCCTTGCCGCCCGCGGCGCCCTGCGCGCGGGCGCGGGCCTTGTGACGCTCGCCTCACCCCCCGAGGCGCTGGCCGTCAACGCGTCCCATCTCACGGCGATCATGCTGGAGCGGATGGACGGGCCCTCCGGCCTTGCCGCCAGCCTCGCCGACCGCCGCCGCAATGCCGTCTGTCTCGGTCCGGCGCTGGGGACGGGCGAGGCAACGCGGGCGCTGGTCGCCGAGGCGCTGGCGAGCGGGGCGGCGACCGTCATCGATGCCGACGGCCTCACCGCCTTCGCAGCCGATCCTGCGGCGCTCTTCGCCGGCATCCGCGCCTGGCCGGATCGTCCGGTGGTGCTGACGCCCCATGCCGGCGAGTTCGTGCGCCTGTTCGGTGCCGATCCAGGCCTCGCGAAGCCCGATGCGGCGCGCCGGGCTGCCGCGCTGGCGGGCGCCGCCGTGATCCTCAAGGGGCCGGATACGGTGGTGGCCATGCCCGACGGCACGGTGTCGATCGCCGCCAATGCGCCGCCCTGGCTGGCGACGGCCGGGTCCGGCGACGTTCTGGCGGGAATCGTGACCGGCCTTCTGGCGCAGGGCATGGCGCCTTTCGCCGCGGCGAGCGCCGCGGTCTGGCTGCATGGCGAGGCCGGCCAGGCCGCCGGTCTCGGGCTGATCGCCGAGGATCTTCCGGAGGTGCTGCCGCGGGTTCTCGGTATGCTGGCGGGCCGTCTCGCCGAGGCGAGAGACGCTGTCGTAGATCCTGCCGACGATGACTAGCCGACGTCGAGGAGGGCGACCAGTGGCCCCTCCGCGGCGTTGATCGCCTGGGCCGTCAGGCGGAACCGTCCGGTCCGCTCCGCCACGAAGGCGATGCGGGCGGTGCTGCCGGGCGCCACCAGCACCGTATCAAGGAAGAAGGGCTTCCAGCCGTCGTCAAGGCCGTCGAGAAGGCGGGCAGGGTGGCCTTCGACGTGGACGGCGTGAAAGGCCGCGCTGTCGTTGCGGATCGCGGCGAGGACCACCGTGCCGCGGCGCAGGCGAAGGACCGTGGCGCCCGCCGCATCGTGGGTGCGCCGCCCGGCGAAGCCTGCCGCTCCGATCGGCAGGTCGATCCGTGTCGCGCGCCGGAAATCCATGGCCTGGGGCAGCGGATTGGCAGCGAGCGGTGCCGGCGGCGGCAGAGGCGCCGGGCGCAGGGGCGAGCCCTCCACCCGCATCCGGCCGGTCAGGGTCGTTCCGGCGAAACTGGCAAGGGCGATCGGCAGGGCCGTAACGGCCGCCGCAGCGACATCCCACATGACTTCGGCGCGCTGTCCGGGCGCCAGCATCAGCCGGCCCTGGTCGAGGGGAAAGGGTTCGCAGGGCTGGCTGTCGAGGGCGACGAGGGTGAGGCGCTGGTCAGGCACGGTCCATTGCAGGATGCGGCTCGCGGTGGCGTTGGCGAAGCGCAGCCAGAGGCGCTCGTGCGGGCGCGCGGAGAGGGTGAGGTCGGTACGGCCGTTGACGAGGAGGCCCGCCGGCGATGCCGCCGCGCCACCGGGCGGCTCGGAGAGGAGCAGGGGCACCTCGCGGTCATGGACCGGCGGCGTCGCGTCGGCAACAATCAGCAGTCCGGCAAGGCCCGCCCGCAACTGCGCCTCGCCGCCGGCAAGCCGCGGCCGGTAGAGAAAGGTGCCGGCATCGGGCGAGGTCAGGTCGTGGCGCTGGGTGGCGCCGGCCGCGATATCGGGAAGGGCGAGCACCGCCGGGTCCCGGAGGCCCAGCCAATGGAGGCCTGTCGGTTCGGCCAGCGCATTGGTGACGTCGATCGCCAGCCGAACGTTGCGCTGCGCCCGTAGCACCGGACCCGGCAGAAGCCCGTCATAGCCGGTGAACGGCGTCGTCGGGCCGTCAGCGGCCCCAAGCGGAAGCTTGCCTGCTGCGGCGGTGAGCCGCAGCCCCTGTGCCATGGCGCGGTCCGGTAACGCCAGCGTTGCGAGCGTCAGGACCGCCGGAGCGGCGAGCAGGCGGCGGCGGTTCAAGCGGCGGTCGGTGGGCGCGGAGGGAGTCTGGGAAGGCAAGGGCGGCCCTGTCTCACAACGGGATGGCACGGGACTTGAGATGGAGAGCGTCCCTGTCCCGAATGGAGGCGTTCCATGGTGAAAATAGCATTGATCGGCATCGCCGGTCTGGTGGCAGCCGGATCTTTCGGCCTGTTGCCGCACAGCCCGGCCACGGTTGCGCTCGGCGCCGCAGGCGCGACGGTCATCCTGGTCTGGGTCGGCCTCTTCGCCCGCACCTGATGGCGGGGGAGCGATTTTCTTGGTGCAATCGCCCAGAGCCGGTGTTATGAGGCCGCGCCCGAGGGATGACTTGCATCCACCGGGTCGAGAAGCTATTTCGAGCGGCCCTCGGCGGGCGTGGTGGAATTGGTAGACACGCGGGATTTAGGTTCCCGTGGCGAAAGTCGTGGGGGTTCAAGTCCCTCCGCCCGCACCATCCTGCCGGCCGCGCCGATCATGAACACGAAAGAAACGAAGCCATGCAGGTGACCGCCACCCTGTCCGAAGGTCTGAAGCGCGAATTCCGCGTGGTGGTTCCTGTGACCGACCTTGCGGCCCGCGCCGATGCCCGCCTCGACGACCTCAAGGGCCGCGTCAACATCAACGGCTTCCGCCCGGGCAAGGTGCCGACCGCCCATCTGAAGAAGCTCTATGGTCGCGCCGTTCTGGCCGAGACGATCGAGGCGCTGGTCGGCGAAGCCAACCAGAAGATCGTCGCCGACAACGGCTTCAAGCTCGCCCAGGAGCCCTCGGTGAAGCTGCCCGAGGCCGAGGCCGAGGCGAAGGCCGTCTTCGACGGCACCGCCGACCTCGACTATACGGTCGCCTTCGAGGTGCTTCCGACGATCCAGCTTGCCGACTTCAAGGGCATCAAGGTCGAGCGCCCGGTGGTCGAGCCGGCCGAGGCCGACGTCCAGGCGATGCTGGAGACCATGGCCAAACAGAACCGCCCGTTCGAGGCCAAGCCCGCAGGCGCGACCGCCGAGAGCGGCGACCGTCTCACCATCGGCTTCGTCGGCACGATCGACGGCGAGAAGTTTGAGGGCGGCACGGACGAGGACATCCAGCTGGAGCTTGGCTCCAACTCCTTCATCCCGGGCTTCGAGGACCAGCTCGTCGGCGTCAAGGCCGGTGAGGACAGGGTCGTGAAGGTCAAGTTCCCGTCGAACTACATGGCGGAAAACCTCGCCGGCAAGGACGCCGAATTCGCCGTCACGGTGAAGGCGATCGAGAAGCCGGGCGAGCGCGCCATCGACGAGGAGTTCGCCAAGTTGGTGGGCTTCGAGGATCTCGCCAAGCTGAAGGCCGCCGTCTCTGACCGGCTGAAGAGCGAGTATGCGGCCGCCTCGCGCCGCAAGGTGAAGCGCGCCCTGCTCGATGCCCTCGACGAGAAGCATGCGTTCGACCTGCCGCAGACGCTGGTCGACCAGGAGTTCGAGAGCGTCTGGCGTCAGGTCAGCCAGGATCTCGAATCCCGCGGCAAGACCTTCACCGATGAAGAGACGACCGAGGAGAAGGCGCGCGCCGAATACCGCGCCATCGCCGAGCGCCGCGTCCGTCTCGGCCTCGTCCTTGCGGAAATCGGCGAGAAGGCCCAGATCAAGGTCAGCGACGAGGAAGTGTCGCGCGCCGTGGTCGAGCGGGCGCGCCAGTTCCCCGGTCAGGAGCAGCAGGTCTGGGACTATTACCGCAAGACTCCCGAGGCGCTGGCTTCACTCCGCGCCCCGATCTTCGAGGAGAAGGTCGTGGACTACATTCTCGAACTCGCCGACGTGACCGAGAAGCCCGTCTCAAAGGATGAGCTGTTCAAGGATAACGACGACGAGGAAGCCGCCTGAAGGGCGCTGCGACCGGACAATTCCTTGTGAGGGAAGGGCCGCCGCGTGCGGCCCTTCGCTTTTTCGGGAAACCGGGCGGTTTCACCGCGGATGCGCATTGCCGTTAGGATGGCGTCAAAGAGATTCGGGCGATGCTCCGCCCGAATCACGATCCCGAAGGACCGAAGACGATGAGAGACCCGCACGACACGCTGATGAACTACCTGGTGCCGATGGTGGTCGAGCAGACCAACCGCGGCGAGCGGTCCTACGACATCTATTCCCGTCTCCTGAAGGAGCGGATCATCTTCCTGTCGGGCCCGGTCGAGGATGGCATGGCGACGCTGATCGTCGCCCAGCTGCTGTTCCTCGAGGCGGAAAACCCGAAGAAAGAGATCAACATGTATATCAACTCACCGGGCGGTGTCGTCACGGCGGGCATGTCGATCTACGACACGATGCAGTTCATCAAGCCGGCCGTCACCACGCTGTGCATGGGCCAGGCCGCCTCGATGGGCTCGCTCCTGCTCACCGCCGGCGCCAAGGGCCAGCGCTTCGCCCTGCCGCATTCGCGCATCATGGTCCACCAGCCCTCGGGCGGCTATCGCGGCCAGGTGACCGACATCCTGATCCATGCCGAAGAGGTCAAGGAACTGAAGCGGCGCCTGAACGAGGTCTATGTGAAGCACACGGGCCGGACGCTGAAGGAGATCGAGGAGGCGCTCGAGCGCGACAATTTCATGTCGGCGCAGAAGGCGCAGGAGTTCGGCCTCATCGACAAGGTCATCGAGGAGCGGGCCGAGGAAGCCGAACCCGCCAAGGCCTGACGATGGTCCCTGGGCGGACGGGATGGCGGGTGCCGCCATCCCCCCGGTGTCACTTTTGGGTCACCACGGGCGGTCCGCCCTTTGCATAGACTGATCCGAATGCGCCTGCGGTCCCTAGATGAACCGCATGTGACGAAATAGCGTTAATCCTTTCTTGATCCCGCGGTGCGCACCATGGTTGGCTACGGAGCCAATCGGCGCACCGGGGGGCCGAGGCACCGAGAGACCCGATGGGGTCTCGCGTCAGACGATCCTGATCCCAAGGGTGACGGGTTGCGTTGGAGAGAGATGATGAGCAAGGCCGGCAGCGACGCGAAGAACACCCTTTACTGTTCCTTCTGCGGCAAGAGCCAGCACGAGGTCCGCAAGCTGATCGCCGGGCCGACGGTGTTCATCTGCGACGAGTGCGTCGAGCTCTGCATGGACATCATCCGCGAGGAATCGAAGTCGTCGCTGGTCAAGTCCAAGGACGGCATCCCGACGCCGAAGGAAATCTGTAAGGTCCTCGACGATTACGTGATCGGCCAGTTCCACGCCAAGCGCGTCCTGTCCGTGGCAGTCCACAACCACTACAAGCGCCTCAATCACGCGACCAAGCACAACGACGTCGAACTGTCGAAGTCGAACATCCTGCTGATCGGGCCGACCGGTTCGGGCAAGACGCTGCTCGCGCAGACCCTGGCGCGCATCCTCGACGTGCCCTTCACCATGGCCGACGCGACGACGCTCACCGAGGCAGGCTATGTCGGCGAGGATGTCGAGAACATCATCCTGAAGCTGCTCCAGGCCTCCGACTACAATGTCGAACGGGCGCAGCGCGGCATCGTCTATATCGACGAGATCGACAAGATCTCGCGCAAGTCCGACAACCCGTCGATCACCCGCGACGTGTCGGGCGAGGGCGTGCAGCAGGCGCTGCTGAAGATCATGGAGGGCACCGTTGCCTCGGTGCCGCCGCAGGGCGGGCGCAAGCATCCCCAGCAGGAGTTCCTGCAGGTCGACACCTCCAACATCCTGTTCATCTGCGGCGGCGCCTTCGCCGGCCTCGAGAAAATCATCTCGACCAAGGGGCAGGGGTCCTCGATCGGCTTCGGCGCCACCGTGCGCGCGCCGGAAGAGCGGCGCACTGGCGAGATCTTCCGCTCGGTCGAGCCCGAGGACCTGCTGAAGTATGGCCTCATCCCCGAATTCGTCGGCCGTCTGCCGGTACTGGCGACGCTGGAAGACCTTGACGAGGCGGCACTCAAGAAAATCCTCACCGAGCCGAAGAACGCGCTTGTCAAGCAGTACCAGCGCCTTTTCGAGATGGAGAATGTCGACCTCACCTTCCACGAGGACGCGCTCGGCGCGGTCTCGCGCAAGGCCATCGAGCGCAAGACCGGCGCCCGCGGCCTCAGGTCCATCATGGAGAGCATCCTGCTCGACACGATGTATGACCTGCCCGGTCTCGAGGGCGTCGAGGAGGTGGTGATCTCTGACGAGGTCGTGCAGGGCAAGGCCCGGCCGCTCTACATCTATGCGGAAAAGGAGAAGGCGCAGAGCGCCTGATTCCCGGTCCGGTATTGTCGGCGAGGGCGGGTCCGTGGGCCCGCCCTTTGTCGTTCAGGGACAGGGCGACAGCCTGTGGCAACGTGGATTTCCGCAGCGTTTGAAATGGCTTCGGCCTCCGGCCTTTCGTCGCCTTGACACCCGGGGTGTGCAGCGCCACCTAATGAATACCGACAGACCCCCGGGCAGGGATTTGTGCCCGAGGTCGGCCAAGCGCGTCGAGACCTCCGAGCAAGCCGCAGAGCTTCCGGGCCGGCCTCAATCCCGCCGCCGTCCCCGCGCGACAAAAGCGTAAAGCCGCGTGACCCTGCCAGGAATCATCCGAGCGCCGCCGTCGGCGCGGGCCCGTGAGGGCCGCATCGCGGCGTGTCGAGGAAAGGACGAGTGAACCATGAGCGATGCCAAGAAGCGTCCGCCCCTCAACCCCGGCGAGGTCAAGACCTTCCCGGTCCTGCCGCTGCGCGACATCGTGGTCTTCCCCCACATGATCGTCCCGCTCTTCGTCGGCCGCGAGAAATCGATTCGCGCCCTTGAGGAGGTGATGCGTGCCGAGACGCATATCCTGCTGGCCACGCAGATGAAGGCACAGGACGACGATCCGGAGCCCGATTCCATCTATGAGATCGGCACGCTCGCTTCCGTGCTTCAACTCCTCAAGCTGCCCGACGGCACGGTGAAGGTGCTGGTGGAGGGCGTCTCGCGCGCCCGCATCGGCGCCTATTCCGGCCGCGAGGACTTCTACGAGGCCGAGGCCGGCGCTATCGCCGACGAGATCGGCGACAAGGTCCAGGTCCAGGCGCTGGCGCGCTCGGTGATCACCGAGTTCGAGGGTTATGTGAAGCTGAACAAGAAGGTCTCCCCGGAGATCGTCTCGGTGGTCAGCCAGATCGACGAGCCCTCCAAGCTCGCCGACACGGTCGCCTCACACCTTGCCGTCAAGATTTCCGACAAGCAGGCTGTGCTGGAGACGATCGACGTCGCCAAGCGGCTGGAGAAGGCGCTCGGCCTGATGGAGAGCGAGATCTCGGTGCTGCAGGTCGAGAAGAAGATCCGCACCCGCGTCAAGCGCCAGATGGAGAAGACGCAGCGCGAGTATTATCTCAACGAGCAGATGAAGGCGATCCAGAAGGAACTCGGCGACGAGGACGGACGGGACGAACTCGTCGAGCTCGAGGACAAGATCAAGAAGACCAAGCTCTCGAAGGAGGCCCGCGACAAGGCCCATCATGAGCTGAAGAAGCTGCGCCAGATGTCGCCGATGTCGGCGGAGGCCACCGTCGTGCGCAACTATCTCGACTGGATGCTGTCGCTGCCCTGGAGCAAGAAGTCGAAGATCAAGAAGGACCTGCCGGCGGCGCAGAAGCTGCTTGATGCCGACCATTTCGGCCTCGACAAGGTCAAGGACCGCATCGTCGAATATCTGGCGGTGCAGCAGCGCGCCAACAAGCTGACCGGTCCCATCCTCTGCCTGGTCGGCCCGCCCGGCGTCGGCAAGACCTCGCTCGGCAAGTCGATCGCCAAGGCGACGGGGCGCGAATTCGTCCGCATCTCGCTCGGCGGCGTGCGTGACGAGGCCGAGATCCGCGGCCACCGGCGCACCTATATCGGCTCCATGCCCGGCAAGATCATCCAGTCGATGAAGAAGGCCAAGACGGCGAATCCACTGTTCCTGCTCGACGAGATCGACAAGATGGGTCAGGACTTCCGCGGCGACCCCTCCGCGGCGTTGCTCGAGGTGCTCGATCCTGAGCAGAACGCGACGTTCAACGATCATTATCTGGAGGTCGATTTCGACCTCTCGAGCGTGATGTTCGTCACCACGGCGAACACGCTGAACATCCCGCCGCCGCTCCTCGACCGGATGGAGACGATCCGCATCGCCGGCTATACAGAGGACGAGAAGCGCGAGATCGCCAAGAAGCACCTGATCCCCAATGCCGTCACCAAGCACGGACTTAGCGAGAAGGACTGGACGATCACCGACGAGGCGCTGATGACCGTCATCCGCCGCTACACGCGGGAAGCGGGCGTCCGCAACCTCGAGCGTGAGATGTCCAACCTCGTCCGCAAGGGCGTCAAGGATCTGACGCTGACCAAGAAGAAGACGATCAAGGTCACCCCCAAGGTGGTCGAGGAGTATCTCGGCGTGCCGCGCTACCGCTACGGCATGGCGGAGACCGAGGATCAGGTTGGCGCCGTGACGGGTCTCGCCTGGACCGAGGTCGGCGGCGAGCTGCTCACCATCGAGGCCGTAATGATGCCCGGCAAGGGCCGCATGACGGTGACGGGCAACCTCAAGGACGTGATGAAGGAGTCGATCTCGGCGGCGGCCTCCTATGTCCGCTCGCGGGCGCTGGATTTCGGCATCAAGCCGCCGCTTTTTGACAAGCGCGACGTCCATGTCCACGTGCCCGAGGGCGCGACCCCGAAGGACGGCCCCTCGGCAGGCATCGCCATGGCCACCGCCATGGTGTCGGTGATGACGGGCATTCCGATCCGCAAGGACATCGCCATGACCGGCGAGGTCACCCTGCGCGGCCGGGTTCTGCCCATCGGCGGGCTGAAGGAGAAGCTGCTGGCGGCGCTGCGCGGCGGGCTGAAGATGGTCCTCATCCCGGAGGAGAACGCCAAGGATCTGGCGGAGATTCCGGACAATGTGAAGAACGGCCTGGAGATCATCCCGGTCGCGCGCATGGACGAGGTCCTCAAGCACGCGCTCATCCGCCAGCCCGAGCCGGTGGAATGGGACGAGGAGGCCGAGCCGATCGCCCCGCGCAAGCCGGGCGAGGAGGATCCCCTCGGCGTCGTGGCGCACTGACCGTCATGCCTTTGGAATGCTTCGAAACCCCGGGCCGAGGCCCGGGGTTTTCTGTTGAAAGGCTCCAAAAAACGCAAGTTTCGGGGCCAAAAACCAGTATTTTTCTTGCTTTCGCGATGCGGGCGCGGCAAAGGGGACGCCCGCCGGCAACGGAATTCGCATTCCCGGACCGGCACAACTGAAGGAGAACAGCCCGTGACCAAGAACGAACTGATCGCCGCGGTCGCCGATGCGGCGAGCCTGACGAAGGCGCAGGCGGGTGCAGCAGTGGATGCCACGTTCGACGCCATCGCCGCGACCCTGAAGGCCGGCGGCGACGTGAAGCTCGTCGGTTTCGGTGCCTTCTCGGTGACCAAGCGCGCAGCCCGCGAGGGTCGCGACCCGCGCACCGGCAAGCCCGTGCAGATCAAGGCCTCGAACGCGCCGAAGTTCTCGGCCGGCAAGGGCCTGAAGGACGCCGTCAACTCCTGAGCCGTTGACGCCGCATGTGCGAAACGCCGCTGCGGCCCGGGGCTGCGGCGGCGTTTTCGTCGGGCCGCATCGTCCCGGTCGGGGGGCGCCGCCTCTTGTCCCGGCGGCGGGAGCGGTCTACATGGCGAAGGCACCATGATCCCGGGGGCGGTTAGCTCAGTTGGTAGAGCGCCTGCTTTACACGCAGGATGTCGGCGGTTCGAGCCCGTCACTGCCCACCATTTCCCGCCGGCTGATCTGTCGCCATCCCGGCCGCGTGATGCCGGCCTCGGCGGAGGCCGGGAGGCTGGGGTGCCGGAATCGCCACCATCCCTCTCACGGCACCGTGCTAAGCGGCTTTCGATTGCGGCGCAGCGGCCGATAGCATGAAGGGGCAGGGACGTGACGGGATGGCTTGCCGAGGTCCGCAGCGGTTTTGCGGAACTGTCTCCCAGCGTCTTCCCCTATCGCCGCTTCGTCCTTGCCCTGGTTCTCGGCGTCATGGGCGGCGCCCTGTTCTATGCACTGCGCCTGCCCTTGCCCTGGATGCTGGGGGCGATGACCGTCTGCACGCTCGCCGCGCTGGCGCGCGTACCCGTGGCCGCCCCGGGCGTCATCCGTTCGCCCATGTCGGCGATCATCGGCGTCATGCTCGGATCAGGCTTCTCGCCGGAGATCGTCTGGCAAGTGCCGCAATGGTTGGTGCCCCTCGGCGGGCTGGTGCTGTTCATGGCGGCCTGCGGCCTGTCGGTTGTCTGGTATTACCGGCGGATCGGCGGCTACGATTGGACCACCGCCTTCTTCTCCGGCATGCCCGGCGGGCTCGTGGAAATGGTCATCTATGGCGAGGAGCGCGGCGGCGACGCCCGGGTCATCGCCCTCGTCCATTCGGCGCGCATCCTGCTGGTGGTGCTGACGCTGCCCTTCATCATCCAGTTCAGCCAGGGCATCAGCCTTGACCGTCCGGTCGGCGGCATATCGATCTTCGACGCGCCGCTGACGTCGGAGCTCTGGCTGGTCGTCTGCTGCTTTGCCGGAGCCTTCCTCGGCCATGTCCTGCGTCTGCCGGCCAAGACGCTGCTCGGCTGCATGATCGCCAGCGCCGCGGTCCACATGTCCGGCCTGTCGGACTTCAAGCCGCCCTATGAGATCGTCAATACCGCCCAGCTCGTGCTCGGGGTCGCCATCGGCTGCCGCTTCGCCGGAACGGCGGGGCGGGTGGTCTGGCGCGTGCTGGCGCTGTCTGTCGGCTCAACCGCCATCCTGCTCTTCTGGATGACGCTGTTCGCTGTGACCTTCTCCCACCTGTCGGGCTTTTCCACCGTGACGCTGATCCTCGCCTATTCGCCGGGCGGCTTGACAGAGATGGCGCTGATCGCTGTCGCCCTCCAGGCCGAGGTCGCCTTCGTCGCCGCCTTCCACATCATCCGGGTCTTTCTGACCATGATCGCGGCGCCGCTGAGCTTCCGCTGGCTGGGGGGCGGCCGCGCGCCGTAGCCGCAACGGCGAGAGGCCGGAAGCTGCCCGCTGCCGGCCTCTCGCCGTCGCGTCAGGCCGCCTTGACCTCGCGGAGGAAGGTCTCGACCGAGCGGGACAGGCTGGTCGCCTGTTCGGAGAGGCTGCCGGCGGCGGCCAGCACCTGCGAGGCCGAGCTGTTGGTCTCCGCCGAAGCGGTGGTGACGGCGGTGATGTTGTCGACAACCCGGGCCGTCCCGGTGGCGGCGGCCTGGACGTTCTGCGAGATCTCTCCGGTGGCGGAGCGCTGCTGCTCGATGGCGGCGGCGACAGCCGAGGCATAGCTCGCGACCTCGGTCATGGTCTGGGCAATGGCCTCGATGGAGCCGACCGCCGTCGTGGTCTCCTGCTGCACCGCGTTGATCTGCGCGGCGATCTCCTCGGTGGCCTTGGCGGTCTGGCCGGCGAGGGACTTCACCTCGCTGGCGACGACGGCGAAGCCGCGGCCCGCCTCTCCGGCCCGCGCCGCCTCGATCGTGGCGTTGAGGGCGAGGAGATTCGTCTGTTCGGCGATGGCGCGGATGAGGTTCAGCACCTCGCCGATCCGGCCGGCCGCCTCGGCCAGCGCCTTGACCCGCTGGTTGGCGCCGTCGGCCTCGGCGCTGGCGCGCTCGACGACCGCATTGGTCTGGCCGATCTGGTTGGCGATCTCGTTGATGGAGGCGGAGAGCTCCTCCGATGCGGCGGCAACCGACTGAACGTTGGCCGAGGCCTGCCGCGAGGCGCCCGAGGCCTGATCGGCCTGGCCCGAGGCTCCGGCGGCAATGCCGGTGAGGGTGCGGGCGGTCTCCTCCATGCGGCCGGCATTGTCGCCGACCCCCTTCAGGACGGTTCCGATCGAATCGGAGAAGTCACGCACCAGAGCGTCGATGCGGGCCTGCCGAATCTGCCGGGCGCGGGCCTCGGCCTCGGTCTCGGTCTCCAGCCTGGCGCGGGCGACGGCATTGTCGCGGAAGACGTCGACAGAGCGGGCCATGTCGCCGATCTCGTCGCGCCGCTCAGTCGAGGGCACGATCTGATTGTGGTTGCCGCCGGCGATGGCGGTCATCGTCGCGTTGAGTTCGCGGATGGGCCTGCCGAGATGGCGGGTGAGCAGGGTGGCGATGGCGGTGCCGGTTGCCGCGACCGCCAGAAGAACAGCGAGAAGCGTCAGCATGGCGGTGTTGCGGGCGGACACGAAGGCGCTCGAATCGATCGCGACTTCGAGCGTGCCGATCGCCTGGCCGGAATAGTTGCGCAGCGGGCCGGCGAGCACGGCGACGGGTTTGCCGCCGATGGTCGAGGGACGCCACTGGCCAGGGTTCTGCATGGCGGCCTGGTGGACGGGAAGGTCGAGCAAGGTCTTTTCGGGGAAGGTTGCGCCGAGCGAGTTGACCTTGCCGTCCTGGATGAGATGCATCGCGATGTCGACCTTGAAGCGGCGCTTCAGGTCGTTGAGGAAAGGAAGACCGAGGGGCGCACCGATATCCGTCACGCCAATGACCCGGTCGCCGTTGCGAACCGGCACGACCGAGAAGATCGAGACATTGTCTCGACCGGGCTCGATCCCGGTGACGGCATTGCCGGTCGACAGGGCAGTCCGAACCGTGTTGCGGCGGCCGATCGTGCTGTCACCAAAGGCCTGAGGAGCATGAGCGCGTGCCATAGCCGTGCCGTCGGGCTTATGGAACGTGATCAGGGCCAGCCCGAGGCTCGTTTTGAGTGGCTCGGCGACCGTGTTCACGGCGGCGATAAGCGCCGGGCGGTCGTCTTTCAGGAACGATTCGGCCACGCGCGGATCATTGGCGATGGTCCTCGCGGCGACCTCGGCGCGCTGCCCCTGCTCGGTCATGGCCGCGACAACCGCCTCGTAGCGCTGGACGAGCGCCGACTCGATGGCCTGGTCGCTCAGGGCGTCCTGCTGGAAGTAGCCCGCGATGCCCACGACACCCGCGGCGACCAGAGCGGTGGCTGTCACCGACAGCATCAGTTTCGCACCGATCGTGCGCAGTTGCAGAAGACTTCCCAAGCCCATGAACGTGTCCACCCTCAATCCGGCACATTCGCGCACCTGGTCCCGGCGGTATTACGGCCGAAGCTGGTTAAGGAAGACTCAAATGGGATCAAAAGGGGACGGTTGGTGACACCAATCCGGACCTTGCCCCTCGACCCCGGCCGCCCAGGCCTCGCAGCTGCCGGGGGCAATTGCAGCGATCTCCGCAATTCGCCTTGACAGGCCCATGAGCCTCCCGTAATTCCCGCCTCCTCGACCGGCGCACGTCACGTGAGCCGAGCAGCGCGCGGGCGTAGCTCAGTTGGTTAGAGTGCCGGCCTGTCACGCCGGAGGTCGCGGGTTCGAGTCCCGTCGCCCGCGCCAGTTTCTTCTCTCTCGTCATCGCTCCGTTCGGGGCGCCCTGCCAGGGGCGCGAATGGGTCTGCCGCGTGCGCAAGGTCACAAGAGCACCTGCGACGAAATCTCTTCGCCTGATTCGCTCAGTTTCACCGTCTCGCGCCGAAGTGAAGGCGCCGATCCGCACGATTTTCTAACGTTTCCAGGGAATGCGACTCCTGAAGGTCTGTCCGCTGCTTGCACCGCAACAGGGGAGGGAGTAAGGCACAGGGCAACGCTGGTTCGGGGGCTCGCGCGTCCCTTCCAGCCATGCAGGAGGGCCTTCGATGCAGGCTGCGACATCCGCACTGCTGAACGACTATCTGCCGCTGGTGATCTTCATTGCGCTGGCCGCGTTCATCGGGATTGCCCTTCTTGTCGCGCCTTTCGTTGTCGCCTTCTCGCGGCCCGACGGTGAAAAGCTTTCGGCCTACGAGTGCGGCTTCAATGCCTTCGACGATGCCCGCATGAAATTCGACGTGCGGTTCTATCTCGTCGCCATCCTGTTCATCATTTTCGACCTCGAGGTCGCCTTCCTGTTCCCCTGGGCGGTGTCATTCAAGGAGGTCGGTCTGTTCGGCTTCTGGTCCATGATGGCCTTCCTCGGCGTATTGACGATCGGCTTCGTCTACGAATGGAAGAAGGGCGCCCTGGAGTGGGATTGAGGTTCTGACCATGGCCACCGCAATCGACCGCGGCGCTCCGCTCGTCGCTCCGGCCCCGAAGGGTCTCGTCGGCGCCGACGGACGTCCCCTGGGCGCCTCGGACCCGTTCTTCACCGGCGTCAATGCCGAACTGGCCGACAAGGGCTTCATCGTCACGGCGACCGACGAGCTCATCAACTGGGCGCGCACCGGCTCGCTGATGTGGATGACCTTCGGCCTCGCCTGCTGCGCCGTCGAGATGATGCAGCTGTCCATGCCGCGCTACGACGTCGAGCGCTTCGGCTTCGCACCGCGCGCCTCGCCGCGCCAGTCGGATGTGATGATCGTCGCCGGCACGCTGACCAACAAGATGGCGCCGGCCCTGCGCAAGGTCTACGACCAGATGCCGGAGCCGCGCTACGTGATCTCCATGGGCTCCTGCGCCAATGGCGGCGGCTATTACCACTATTCCTATGCGGTGGTGCGCGGCTGCGACCGCATCGTCCCGGTCGACATCTATGTGCCGGGCTGTCCGCCGACGGCCGAGGCGCTGCTCTACGGGGTTCTGCTGCTGCAGAAGAAGATCCGTCGCACCGGCACGATCGAGCGGTGAGGGGGCGGGTATGGGCGAGCCAGCCGACATGATCCTGCCGCTGCTGCGTGAGATGCGGGCGGAGATCAGCGACCGCTTCGCTGCGATGGGTGAGGATAACGCCTCGCGCCACCAGCTTGTGATGGCACGCCTGGACAAGCTTGAAGAACAACAAGGGTCATTCAGGCACGCACTGACGGCCGACACATGGATGAGCAAGCTGCTGACCGGTGAGTTCGAAGAGCGTATTGAAGCCCTTGAGAAAAAGGTTCGCGAATTGGAGAGCCAGAAGTGACGGATCTGTCCGAACTCGGCGAAACCATCATGGCGGCGCTGCCAGGCGCCGTGACGGGGGCGAGCGTTGCCTATGGTGAGCTGACGCTGCAGGCGGAGGCGGGGGAGATCATCCGGATCCTGACGCATCTGCGCGACGACGCGGGCTGCCTGTTCCGCAACATCATCGACATCTGCGGCGTCGACTATCCCGGACGCGCCAAGCGGTTCGACGTGGTCTATCATCTGCTGTCGCCGAAGTTTAACCGCCGCATTCGCATCAAGATCCAGACCGACGAGACGACGCCGGTCGCCTCGGCGACCGACGTCTTCACCGGCGCCCTGTGGTTCGAGCGCGAGACCTACGATCTCTTCGGCGTGCTGTTCACCGGCCATCCCGACCTGCGCCGCCTGCTCACCGACTATGGCTTCGACGGCCATCCGCTGCGCAAGGACTTCCCGACCTCGGGTTTCGTCGAGGTGCGCTACGACGACGAGGTGAAGCGCGTCGTTTACGAACCGGTCCGCCTGCCGCAGGAATTCCGGCAGTTCGATTTCCTCAGCCCCTGGGAAGGCACGGATTACGTGCTGCCCGGCGATGAAAAAGCCAAGGCGAACTGACCATGGCCGAAGCCGAGATCCGCAATTTCACCTTCAACTGGGGCCCGCAGCATCCGGCCGCGCACGGCGTGCTGCGTCTCGTCATGGAACTCGACGGCGAGGTGGTCGAGCGCTGCGACCCGCATATCGGGCTTCTGCATCGCGGCACCGAGAAGCTGATCGAGACCAAGACCTATCTCCAGGCGATCCCCTATTTCGACCGGCTCGACTATGTCGCGCCGATGAACCAGGAACATGCCTTCTGCCTGGCGGCCGAGCGCATGCTCGGCATTGCCGTGCCGAAGCGCGGCCAGCTGATCCGCGTCCTCTACTGCGAGATCGGCCGCATCCTCTCGCACCTCCTCAACGTCACGACCCAGGCTCTGGACGTCGGCGCGTTGACCCCGCCGCTGTGGGGCTTCGAGGAGCGCGAGAAGCTGATGATCTTCTACGAGCGCGCCTCGGGCTCGCGCATGCACGCGGCCTATTTCCGCGTCGGCGGCGTCCACCAGGACCTGCCTGCCGATCTGATCAACGACATCGAGGCCTGGTGCGACCCCTTCCTCAAGGTGGTCGACGATCTCGACGCGCTGCTCACACCGAACCGCATCTTCAAGCAGCGCAACGTCGATATCGGGGTCGTCACGCTC
This sequence comes from Phreatobacter sp., assembly GCF_022843985.1. Taxonomy (GTDB): domain Bacteria; phylum Pseudomonadota; class Alphaproteobacteria; order Rhizobiales; family Phreatobacteraceae; genus Phreatobacter. The sequence goes on from NZ_JALHMP010000018.1 coordinate 71,568, forward strand.
GACGAGTGCTGGGCCTGGGGCTTCTCGGGCGTGATGGTGCGCGGCTCCGGCGCGCCGTGGGACCTGCGCAAGTCGCAGCCCTACGAGTGCTATGCCGAGCTCGATTTCGACATTCCGATCGGCAAGAACGGCGACTGCTACGACCGCTATCTCATCCGCATGGAGGAGATGCGCCAGTCGGTGAAGATCATGCGCCAGTGCTGCAAGCTGCTGCGCGAGACGCCCGGCCCGGTCTCGACCAAGGACAACAAGGTGGTGCCGCCGAAGCGCGGCGAGATGAAGCGCTCGATGGAGGCGCTGATCCACCACTTCAAGCTTTACACGGAAGGCTTCCACGTGCCGGCCGGCGAGGTCTATGCGGCGGTCGAGGCCCCGAAGGGCGAGTTCGGCGTTTATCTGGTCGCCGACGGCACCAACAAGCCCTATCGCTGCAAGATCCGGGCGCCGGGCTTTGCCCATCTCCAGGCCATGGATTTCCTGTGCAAGGGCCATTTGCTGGCGGACGTGTCCGCCATTCTCGGCTCCATCGACATCGTGTTCGGAGAGGTTGACCGGTGAGCGTTCGCAGACTGGCGCCAGACGAGGTCCAGCCGGCCTCCTTCGCCTTCACGCCCGAGAATCTCGCCTGGGCGCAGAAGACGATCGGCCAATATCCGTCCGAGCGGAAGGCCTCCGCCGTGATCCCGCTGCTGTGGCGGGCGCAGGAACAGCACGCCTACTGGCTGCCCAAGGCGGCCATCGAATATATCGCCGACATGCTCGACATGCCCTATATCCGGGTCTTCGAGGTGGCGACCTTCTACACGATGTTCCAGCTGCAACCGGTTGGAAAGAAAGCTCATATCCAGGTTTGTGGCACCACGCCCTGCATGCTGCGCGGCGCCGAGGCGCTGATCAAGATCTGCAAGAGCCGGATCCATCACGAGCCCTTCCACCTGTCCGACGACGGCGACTTCTCGTGGGAAGAGGTCGAATGTGCCGGCGCCTGCGTCAACGCGCCGATGATCCAGGTCTTTTCCGATACCTATGAGGATCTGACACCGGAGAGCTTCGAGACGGTGCTCGATGCCTTCGCCCGCGGCGAGACGCCGATGCCGGGTCCGCAGAACGGCCGTCGCGGCGCCGAGCCCGAGGGCGGGGCGCTGACCCTGCGTGACCTGTCCTACGACGCTCCCGGCGGCACGGCATTGGCCGAGAAGCCCAGGGCGGTGCCTGCGGCCCAGTCGGCTCCTGTCGAGACCGGCCCTTCCGCCGCGGCCCTGGCCCTTGCGGCGCAGGAAGAGGCCGCCATCAAGGCGAAGCTCGCGATGCTGGCAGCCGACGCCAGCCCTGAACAGAAGGCCGATGCGGTCGGAACCCGCCCGCAGGGTCTGCCGGCCGCCCGCGACGCCAAGTCCGACAAGCTGCAGCGGATCAAGGGCATCGGCCCGGTGAACGAGGGCAAGCTCCAGGCCCTCGGCATCTTCCATTTCGATCAGATCGCCGCCTGGACCCGCGAGGAGATCCGCTGGGTCGGCACTTACCTGTCGTTCCCGGGCCGCATCGACCGCGAGGAGTGGACCGTGCAGGCCAAGGCGCTGGCGGCGGGCACGCCGTCCGTGAAGGAGTGAGAGCATGCTCGCCGACAACGACCGCATCTTCACCAACATCTACGGGTTCCAGGACAAGAGCCTGAAAGGCGCGATGGCGCGCGGGCATTGGGACGGTACCAAGGGGTTCATCGCCCAGGGGCGCGACTGGATCATCCAGCAGATCAAGGATTCGGGCCTGCGCGGCCGCGGCGGCGCCGGCTTCCCCACGGGGCTCAAATGGTCGTTCATGCCGAAGCAGTCGGACGGTCGGCCGCACTATCTGGTCGTCAATGCCGACGAGTCGGAGCCGGGGACCTGCAAGGACCGCGAGATCCTGCGCAACGACCCGCACACGCTGATCGAGGGCTGCCTGATCGCCGCCTGCGCCATGGGCGCGCATGTCGGCTACATCTATGTCCGCGGCGAGTTCATCCGGGAACGCGAGGCGCTGCAGCGCGCCATCGACGAGTGCTATGACGCCGGCCTGCTCGGCAAGGGCAACACCAACGGCTGGGATTTCGACCTCTACGTCCATCATGGCGCCGGCGCCTATATCTGCGGCGAGGAGACGGCGCTGCTGGAGAGCCTTGAGGGCAAGAAGGGCCAGCCGCGGCTGAAGCCCCCGTTCCCGGCCAATATGGGCCTCTATGGCTGCCCGACGACAGTGAACAATGTCGAGTCGATCGCGGTGACGCCGACGATCCTGCGGCGTGGCGCGAGCTGGTTTTCCTCGTTCGGCGCACCAAACAATCTCGGCACCAAGCTGTTCTGCGTCTCCGGCCACGTGAACAAGCCGGCGACCTTCGAGGAGGCGATGTCGATCCCCTTCTCCGAACTGGTCGAGAAGCATTGCGGCGGTATCCGCGGCGGCAAGGACAATCTTCTCGCCGTCATTCCCGGTGGGTCGTCGGTACCGCTGGTGCCCGCCGAGCAAATCTGGGACGCGGCGATGGACTTCGATTCGCTGCGGGCGCTGAAATCAGGCCTCGGCACGGCGGCGGTCATCGTCCTCGACAAGTCGACCGACGTGGTCAGGGCCATCACCCGCATTTCCTATTTCTACAAGCACGAGAGCTGCGGCCAGTGCACGCCGTGCCGCGAGGGCACGGGGTGGATGTGGCGCGTGCTGACGCGCATGTCGGAAGGCCGCGCCCAGAAGAAGGAGATCGACATGCTCCTCGAAGTGGCGGGGCAGGTCGAAGGCCATACGATCTGTGCGCTCGGCGATGCCGCGGCCTGGCCGGTCCAGGGCCTGATCCGGCACTTCCGTCACGAGATCGAGAAAAAGATCGACGCCTATTCGGCCAACCCGCACGGCGAGCCCGTGCGAATCGCTGCGGAGTGACGCGCATGACCCGGCACGGCCTGCTCCTGATCGGCATCCTGGCCCTCGGCGGCTGCGTCACGGCGGCTCCGCCGCCGTCGCGTCCGACCGAGGAGGCGGCGCTGCGCGTCACCATCAACGCCTCGCCGGACTTCGTCCGCCAGACCCTGCTGATGCGCGCTGCGTCCCGCGGGGCGGTGGCGCGCACCCCCAATGCCCGCACTGTCGTGCTGGAGCGGCCGATTGCCGAGACGACCCCGGCGCTCGCCGCCGTCTGCGGCCCGCACAAGCCGGGACGCCGGGTCAGCGTTGTCATCACCACCGAAGGGTCGGCCAGCCGCACCGCCCTGACCGAGCGCCGCTTCCTCATCGACGGCGACGGCACGCGCTGCGCCGTTCTGCTGACCCCGGACGATGTCGCCGCCGGCAACCGGTCGCTCGCCGAGCTCAAGGCACAGGTCGAGACGCAGATGGCGGGACGATGACGATCATGGTCGCCGCCAGCCCCCGCACCGGCGCTCGCGCCTCCGCTTCCGGCGGAGCGCGGGCAATCGTGCGGAGCGGCGTGGTCGCGGCCTTGCTCGTCCACAACGCGCCGGCTTCCGGACAGTTCCGGCGGCGGCTCCAGTGCACCACCGCAACCGCGACGGAGGGCCGGCCATGACCGCAGCCACCAAGACCGTGAGTGCATCGCCGATGGGCAGCAACGCCTCGCTGGACGCCCTGGCGGGTCCGGCCATAGCGGCGATGATGCTGCCGAGCACCCTGATGCTGGGTGGCATCGTCACAATGTGCGGCTTCAGCTTCGCCTTTGCCAGGGCCTTCGGCGTCACCCCCCATGATCCGATAGTGCCGGCACCGGCACCGGCATCGGCCGCTGCCGCGCCGCGGCTCGTCGTCTCCAATCCGCCCCCGGCGGCCGTGGCGGCCGTTCCTGTGACGGTGCTAGCCAAGCCTGCCCCTTCGAAGCTGCCGGCTGCGCCGCCGAAGATGTCCCGGCCAGGGGCATCGCCGGCCAAACCGAAGTCGACAAAGCCCGTGTCGGCGAAGGATTTGCCCGCGGCCCCCAAGACCGGCGCCGTGAAGGCGGGGGTTGCCGAGGTCCCGGTGGCAGCTGCGAGCCCCGCTCCGGCGCGATCGGCGGGGATAAAGGCGAAGCCGATGGTGACGGCCGCCATGCCGGCGGCGGCGAAAACGTCAAGGGTTGCAAACCCTGCGGCTGTGAAAACGGCGGCTCCTGCAAAAAAACTTATCCCCAAAGCGCCGAAAGCGCTGACAATAGCGACCACATCGACGGCCAAGGGCATTTCCCTGCCCAAACTGTCGATCCAGAAGAATCCGGGCTCCGAGCCCGGCAAGGACTGAAACCTTCCGCCGGCCCGGCAAGGTCAGGCGGATTTGAGATGAGGGGTGGCGCGAGCCGCCTCACGAGGATGCCGGAGCCGCCGTCGCGCGGTCCCGGCCAGGACCGGATGGAATGAGCCGATGGCGAAGGTGATCGTCGACGGGCAGGAGATCGAGGTGCCGGGCGAATACACGCTGATGCAGGCGTGTGAGGCCGCGGGCGCCGAGATTCCGCGCTTCTGCTACCATGAGCGGCTGTCGATCGCCGGCAACTGCCGCATGTGCCTTGTCGAGGTGAAGGGCTCGCCGAAGCCGGTGGCCTCCTGCGCCCAGAACGTGCGCGACCTGCGTCCGGGCCCCAATGGCGAGCCGCCGGTCATCAACACCCGGACGCCGCTGGTGAAGAAGGCGCGCGAGGGGGTGATGGAATTCCTGCTCATCAACCACCCGCTGGACTGCCCGATCTGCGACCAGGGCGGCGAGTGCGACCTGCAGGACCAGGCTATGGCCTATGGCGTCGACAAGTCGCGCTATAGTGAGAACAAGCGCGCCGTCGAGGACAAGTATATCGGCCCGCTGGTGAAGACGGTGATGACGCGCTGCATCCATTGCACGCGCTGCGTCCGCTTCACCACGGAGGTGGCCGGCATTGCCGAGCTCGGGCTGATCGGCCGTGGCGAGGACGCCGAGATCACCACCTATCTGGAACAGGCGATGACGTCCGAGCTGCAGGGCAATGTCGTCGATCTCTGCCCGGTCGGTGCGCTGACCTCGAAGCCCTTCGCCTTCAACGCCCGGCCCTGGGAACTGTTGAAGACCGAATCGACGGATATGATGGACGCGGTCGGCTCGGCCATCCGCGTCGATGCCCGCGGCCGCGAGGTGATGCGCGTGCTGCCGCGGCTCAATGAGGCGGTGAACGAGGAGTGGATCTCCGACAAGACCCGCCATGTCGCCGACGGCCTGCGCACCCAGCGCCTCGACCAGCCCTATCTGCGCGAGAACGGCCGCCTGCGGCCCGCCACATGGCCGGAGGCCTTCGCCGCCATCGCCGCCAGGGTCAAGGCCACGGCGCCGGCGAAGATCGGCGCTCTCGCCGGCGATCTCGCGACCCTTGAGGAGATGTACGCGCTCAAGGGCCTCGTCGCGGCGCTCGGCTCGTCGAACATCGACGGCCGCCAGGACGGGGTGAAACTCGACCCGGCCCATGGCCGCGCGTCCTACCTCTTCAATCCCGGCATCGCCGCGATCGAGGAGGCGGATGCGATCCTGCTGGTCGGCACCAATCCGCGGCGCGAGGCGCCCATCGTCAATGCGCGCATCCGCAAGCGCTGGCGCATGGGCGGGGTCAAGATTGCCGTCATCGGCGAGGTGGTCGACCTCACCTACACCTATGACTATCTCGGTGCCGGGCCGGACACGCTGGCCGACGTCGTGGCGGGCAAGCATTCCTTCGCCGAGGTGCTGAAGGGCGCCAAGAAGCCGCTGGTCATCGTCGGGCAGGGGGCGCTCGCCCGCGCCGACGGCGTCGCGGTCCTGTCGCTGGCCGCCCATGCGGCGACCGCCTTCGGCGCGCTGGCCGAGGACTGGAACGGCTTTGCAGTGCTGCATACCGCGGCCTCCCGCGTCGGCGCGCTCGACCTCGGTCTGGTGCCGGGTGCGGACGGTCTCGATGCCGCGGCCATGGCGGGCGGCGGGGTTGACGTGCTGTTCAATCTCGGGGCCGACGAGATCGCCATCGGCGACGGCCCCTTCGTCGTCTATATCGGCACCCATGGCGACCGCGGCGCGCACCGCGCCGACGTCATCCTGCCGGGCGCGACCTATACGGAAAAGTCCGGCCTCACCGCCAATACGGAAGGCCGCATCCAGGTGGTGAATCGCGCCGGCTTCCCGCCGGGCGAGGCCAAGGAGGACTGGGCTATCCTGCGGGCGCTGTCCGACGTCCTGGGTGTGAAGCTGCCCTTCGATTCGCTGGTGCAGCTGCGCGCGGCCATGGCCAAGGACCATCCCCACACACTGCGCATCGGCGGGCTGGCCCCGGTGGACGGCGCCGCCATCGGCGCCCTGGCGTCCCGCGGCGGCAAGGTGGAGGCGTCCCCCTTCATCGCCGCCATTGACGACTTCTACATGACCAATCCGATCGCGCGGGCCTCCGCGACGCTCGCCGAATGTTCGGCGATCGCCAAGGGCTCGCACCGGCAGGCGGCGGAGTAAGGCAGAACCATGGACAATTTCTGGACCCTGATCTGGCCGATCCTGCTCATCGCCATCCAGAGCCTGGTGCTGATGGCGGCGCTGCTGGTCTTCGTCGCCTTCATCCTGCTCGCCGACCGCAAGATCTGGGCGGCGGTGCAGCTGCGCCGCGGGCCCAATGTCGTCGGCCCCTTCGGCCTGCTGCAAAGCTTCGCCGACCTGTTGAAATTCGTCTTCAAGGAGCCTGTGATCCCGTCGGGCGCCAACAAGGGCGTCTTTCTGCTGGCGCCCTTCGTCTCGGTGCTGCTGGCGCTCGCCGCCTGGGCCGTCATCCCGCTTGACGAGGGCTGGGCCATCGCCGACCTCAATGTCGGCATCCTCTTCATCTTCGCGGTGTCCTCGCTCGGCGTCTATGGCGTCATCATGGGCGGCTGGGCGTCGAACTCGAAATATCCCTTCCTCGGGGCGCTGCGTTCGGCGGCCCAGATGGTGTCCTACGAGGTTTCCATCGGCTTCGTGATCATCTGCGTGCTGCTCTGCGTCGGCTCCCTCAACCTGTCGGACATCGTGCGGGCGCAGGACAAGGACATCGGCCTGTTCGGCTGGTTCTGGCTGCCGCTCTTCCCGGTCTTCGTGATCTTCTTCATCTCGGCGCTGGCGGAGACGAACCGCCCCCCCTTCGACCTGCCGGAGGCCGAATCCGAGCTCGTCGCCGGTTTCATGGTCGAATATTCCTCGACCCCCTACATGATGTTCATGCTGGCCGAATACGTGGCCATCATGACCATGTGCGCGCTGACCGTGATCCTTTTCCTCGGGGGCTGGCTGCCGCCATTCCCCTTCGCCCCCTTCACCTGGGTGCCGGGCGTGATCTGGTTCGTGCTCAAGCTCACGCTGGTCTTCTTCATGTTCGCCATGGTGAAGGCCTTCGTGCCGCGCTACCGCTACGACCAGCTGATGCGTCTGGGCTGGAAGGTCTTCCTGCCGATCTCGCTGGTCATGGTCGTCGTGGTGGCGAGCGTCCTGCAATTCACCGGCTGGGCGCCGTAAGGGGCCCGGCATGGACAGCCTGTTCAGCCCGGCAGGACTGATCGGCGCCCTGATCGGCGCCGGGGTCGGCTGGGTCGACTACCGGATCGTCTCGGGTCTGGTGGCCGGCAAGCTCAGGCAGACCGATCGCTCGACCACCGAGGCCGAGCGGCGGGATTACGAGCGCCGGATCGTCCTGGCGCAGCGGATCCTGATGGTCGTCATCGTGCCCGCCTTCGCGGGCCTTGGTTACTGGCTCGGCCGCACGATCAGCGGCTGGGGCATTTGAGGAGAAGAGGTCCATGGCGTCGACGTTCAGGCTCGACCGCGCGGCCAAAGCCCTGTTTCTGACGGAGTTCGTCTCGGCGTTCTTCCTGTCGATGCGCTATTTCTTCAAGCCGAAGGCGACCATCAACTATCCCTTCGAGAAGGGGCAGATCTCGCCACGCTTCCGCGGCGAACATGCGCTGCGCCGCTATCCGAACGGTGAGGAACGCTGCATCGCCTGCAAGCTGTGCGAGGCGATCTGCCCGGCCCAGGCGATCACCATCGAGGCCGGCCCGCGCCGCAATGACGGCACGCGGCGCACGACCCGCTACGACATCGACATGGTGAAATGCATCTATTGCGGCTTCTGCCAGGAAGCCTGCCCGGTCGACGCCATCGTCGAGGGGCCGAATTTCGAGTTCGCGGTCGAGACCCGCGAGGAACTCTACTATGACAAGGCACGGCTTCTGGCCAATGGCGACCGCTGGGAACGCGAGCTCGCCGACAGCCTGAAGAAGGACGCACCCTACAGGTGACGATGCAGTGACGCAGCCGGGCGGAGCGCCGTCTGGACGCGTTGCAACTTGGACTTTAAGAGAGGCGCGCGCAGGGCTCCCCCCGAGTCTGTCACAAGCGCGCCCTCCGTAACAGGAACGGGGCAAAGGGGCAGATGCTCGCCGGTCTCTTCTTCTACCTCTTCGCCTCCGTGCTGGTGGCCTCGGCCGTGATGGTCATCGCCGCGCGCAATCCCGTGCACTCGGTGCTGTTCCTCATCCTCGCCTTCGTCAACGCCTCCGGCCTCTTCGTCCTGATGGGCGCGGAGTTCCTGGCGATGATCCTGGTGGTGGTCTATGTCGGCGCCGTCGCGGTGCTCTTCCTCTTCGTGGTGATGATGCTCGACGTCGATTTCGTCGAGCTGCGCCAGGGCTTCCTGCAATATCTGCCGGTGGGAGCGCTGGTCGGCCTCGTCGTGCTGGCCGAGCTGTTCATGGTCATCGGCGCCTGGACGCTGGGTGGCGCGGCGCCGAAGACGATCACCGCACCGATCCCCGTCGACGTCACCAATGCCGAGGCGCTGGGCCGGGTCCTCTACACCCAATATGTCTATTTCTTCCAGCTCTCGGGCCTGGTGCTGCTGGTCGCCATGATCGGCGCCATCGTGCTGACGCTCAGCCACCGCAAGGGCGTGAAGCGGCAGGATCCGGCCGCCCAGTCGGCCCGCACGCCGGAGACGGCGATCGAGGTCGTCAAGGTCAAGACGGGCGAGGGGGTCTGAACCATGCTGACCATCGGTCTCTCCCACTACCTGTCCGTCGCGGCCATCCTGTTCACGCTGGGCATGCTCGGGATCTTCCTCAACCGGAAGAACATCATCGTCATCCTCATGTCGATCGAGCTCATCCTGCTGGCGGTGAACATCAATCTCGTCGCCTTCTCCACCCACCTGGGCGACATGGTCGGCCAGGTCTTCGCGCTCATGGTGCTGACGGTGGCGGCGGCGGAAGCGGCCATCGGGCTCGCCATTCTCGTCGTCTTCTTCCGCAACCGCGGCTCGATCGCGGTCGAAGACGTCAACATGATGAAGGGCTGACCGGTCCATGTATCAGGCGATCGTCTTCCTTCCGCTCGTCGGCTTCCTGATCGCCGGCCTGTTCGGCCGGGCCATCGGGGCGCGTGCCTCGGAAATCGTCACCACCGGCCTCCTGGGCATCGCGGCGCTGCTGTCCTGGGTCGCCTTCTACCAGGTCGGCTATGCCGGTCAGAGCACCACTGTCGAGCTGTTCCGCTGGATCAGCGCCGGCTCTCTCAACGTGTCATGGTCGCTGCGCATCGACACGCTCACCGTCGTCATGCTGGTGGTGGTGAACTCGGTCTCCTTCCTCGTCCACCTCTATTCCATCGGCTATATGCACGAGGATCCGGACCGGTCGCGGTTCTTCGCCTATCTGTCGTTCTTCACCTTCACCATGCTGGTGCTGGTGACGGCGAATGACCTCTTGCAGATGTTCTTCGGCTGGGAGGGCGTCGGTCTCGCCTCCTATCTGCTGATCGGTTTCTGGTACAAGAAGCCCTCGGCCAATGCCGCGGCGATGAAGGCCTTCATCGTCAACCGCGTCGGTGACTTCGGCTTCCTGCTCGGCATTTTCGGCCTCTACATGCTGACCGGTTCGGTCAGTTTCGAAGCGGTGTTCGGCGCCGCCCAGGGCCTTGCCGGCAAGCCGATGGCCTTCCTCGGCTACCAGGTCGATGCGCTGACCGTCGTCTGCCTGCTGCTCTTCATGGGTGCCATGGGCAAGTCGGCGCAGTTCCTGCTGCACACCTGGCTCCCCGACGCCATGGAGGGGCCGACCCCGGTCTCCGCCCTCATCCATGCGGCGACCATGGTCACCGCCGGCGTCTTCATGGTGGCGCGCCTGTCGCCGGTCTTCGAATATGCGCCCATCGCCCTGCAGGTCGTGATGTTCTTCGGCGCAACGACGGCCTTCTTCGCCGCCACGGTCGGCCTGGTGCAGAACGACATCAAGCGCGTCATCGCCTATTCGACCTGCTCCCAGCTGGGCTACATGTTCGTGGCGCTCGGGGCCGGGGCCTATTCGGTCGGCGTCTTCCACCTCTTCACCCATGCCTTCTTCAAGGCGCTTTTGTTCCTCGGGGCCGGCTCGGTCATCCACGCGATGCACCACGAGCAGGACATCCGCCGGATGGGCGGCCTCGCCGGCCACATCAAGTTCACCTATGCGATGATGGTGATCGGCACCCTGGCCCTGACCGGCTTCGGCCTGCCGTTCCTGCATATCGGCTTTGCCGGCTACCACTCCAAGGACGCGATCATCGAGGTCGCCTATGCCGCCCATGGCGCCATGGGGCCCTTTGCCTTCTTCATGACGGTCGCCGCGGCGCTGATGACCTCGTTCTATTCCTGGCGCCTGATCTTCCTGACCTTCCACGGCCAGCCGCGCTGGGGCCATGACGCCCATGCCCATGACCAGCACGCCCATGCCGATCATGTCCATGCCGGTGCGCATACGGCCGACCCGGCCCACGGCCATGCCGACCCGCATGCCGCGGCCCACGGCGCCCATGACGACCACCATGCCGGCCATGGCCATGCCCACCAGCCGCACGAGAGCCCGCTGGTCATGCTGATCCCGCTCGGCATTCTGGCGGTCGGGGCGGTGTTCTCCGGCATCGTCTTCGCCAAGAAATTCCTCTACGAGGACGGCATCAAATCGTTCTTCCGCGACTCCGTCTTCATGCGACCGGAAAACCACATCATCCACAACTTCCACGCGGTGCCCGACTGGGTGCCCTGGACGCCCTTCGTGATGATGGCGATCGGCTTCGCGCTGGCCTGGTACATGTACATCAAGCGTCCGGACGTGCCGGCGCAGCTCGCCCGCGAGCACCCCGGCCTCTACCAGTTCCTGCTCAACAAGTGGTATTTCGACGAGCTTTATGACCGCATCTTCGTGCGGCCGGCGCGCTGGCTGGGGCGGTTCTTCTGGAAGAAGGGCGACGGCTGGCTGATCGACGGCTTCGGCCCCGACGGCATCGCCGCGAAGGTGGTCGACATCACACGCGGTGTCGTGCGGCTGCAGACCGGCTACCTCTACCACTATGCCTTCGCCATGCTGATCGGGGTCGCGGCGCTCGCCACCTGGTTCATGTTCTCCGGCGGCGTCGCAGGAGTCCGCTGATGTCGAATGCTCCGATCCTTTCGATCATCACCTTCCTGCCGCTGCTCGGCGCTGCGCTGATCCTCCTGGTGCGCGGCGACGACGAGGCGGCGAAGCGCAACATCCGCATGATCGCGCTGTTCGCCACGCTGGTGACCTTCGGCCTGTCGCTGATCCCGGTCTGGCTGTTCAACCCGGCCACGGCCGAGTTCCAGTTTGTCGAGCGCGCCGCCTGGCTCGGCGGCGTCATCAGCTACCGGATGGGTGTCGACGGCATTTCGCTGCCGCTGGTCATCCTCACCACCTTCCTGATGCCCTTCTGCATCCTCGCCTCGTGGGTCTCCATCGAGAAGCGGGTGAAGGAATACATGATCGCCTTCCTGGTGCTCGAGACGCTGATGATCGGCGTCTTCTGCGCCCTCGACATCGTGCTGTTCTACCTGTTCTTCGAGGCCGGCCTCATCCCGATGTTCCTGATCATCGGCATCTGGGGCGGCAAGCGGCGGGTCTACGCGGCCTACAAGTTCTTCCTCTACACGCTGCTCGGATCGGTGCTGATGCTCCTCGCCATCATGGCGATGATCTTCGCCGCCGGGACCTCGGACATCGCCGAGCTGATCAAGACCGGCCCGCAGATCTTCTCGCGCGACATGCAGTTCTGGCTGTGGCTCGCCTTCTTCGCCTCTTTCGCGGTGAAGATGCCGATGTGGCCGGTCCATACCTGGCTGCCGGACGCCCATGTGGAAGCGCCGACGGCGGGCTCGGTGATCCTCGCCGGCGTGCTGCTGAAAATGGGCGGCTACGGCTTCCTGCGCTTCTCCCTGCCGATGTTCCCTGAGGCGAGCGCCTTCTTCGCGCCCTTCGTCTTCACGCTGTCGGTCATCGCCATCATCTACACCTCGCTGGTGGCGCTGATGCAGGAGGACATCAAGAAGCTGATCGCCTATTCCTCGGTCGCCCATATGGGCTTCGTGACCATGGGCATCTTCGCCGGCAATGCCGAGGGCATCCAGGGCGCCGTGTTCCAGATGATCTCCCACGGCATCGTGTCGGGCGCGCTCTTCCTGTGCGTCGGCGTCGTCTATGACCGGATGCACACCCGCGAGATCGCCGCCTATGGCGGGCTCGTCAACCGCATGCCGATCTATGCGGTGATCTTCATGGTCTTCACCATGGCCAATGTCGGCCTGCCCGGCACGTCGGGCTTCGTCGGCGAGTTCCTGACGCTGATGGGCACGTTCAAGAGCTCTACAATCGCCGCCTTCCTCGCCACGACGGGCGTGATCCTGTCGGCCGGCTATGCGCTCTGGCTCTACCGCCAGGTCGTCTGGGGCGAACTGACCAAGCCGTCGCTGAAGGCCATCGCCGATGTCGACCGCCGCGAACTGACGATCCTCGTCCCGCTGGTGGTGCTGACCATCTTCTTCGGCGTCTATCCGCGTCCGATCCTGGCGACGTCCGAGGTCGCGGTGAACGCGCTGGTGGAATCCTACAAACAGGCGAACGGAGCGGCCCGCACGGCCGCGGCCGTTCCGCCGCGCTGATGGTGTCGACGATGAACGCTCCTGTCCTCGACCTCGTCCCGATCCTGCCCGAACTGATCCTGGCGCTCGGCGCCATGGCGCTGCTCATGTATGGCGTCTTCACCGGCGACCGTTCGGCCCGCACCGTGACGGTCGGCGCCATCGTCCTGCTGGTCGCGGCCGCCGTGACGGTGATGCTCATCGGCGGCACGCCGCGCAGCGCCTTCAATGGCTCCTTCCTGCTCGACGGCTTCGCGCGTTTCATGAAGGTCCTCGCCTTCCTCGGCGCGGCGGTGGCGCTGGTGCTGTCGCAGGACTTCCTGCGGCGCGAGCGCATCGAGAAGTTCGAGTTCCCCATCCTCATCCTGCTGTCGGCCACCGGCATGGGCGTGCTGATCTCTGCCGGCGACCTCATCGCGCTCTATATGGGCCTCGAGCTGATGTCGCTGGCGCTCTACGTCATCGCCTCGATCCATCGCGACAATGCGAAATCGACGGAAGCGGGCCTGAAATATTTCGTTCTCGGCGCCCTGTCGTCGGGCATGCTGCTCTATGGCTGCTCGCTGATCTACGGCTTCACCGGCACGGTTCAGCTTGCCGGCATCGCCGCCGCCCTGAAGACCGGGCCGATCAGCCTCGGCCTCGTCTTTGGTCTCGTCTTCCTCATTGCCGGCATGGCCTTCAAGGTCTCCGCCGTGCCCTTCCACATGTGGACGCCCGACGTCTATGAGGGCGCGCCCTCGCCGGTGACGGCCTTCTTCGCCGCCGCCCCGAAGGTCGCGGCCATCGCCATTTTCGCCCGCGTCCTCGTCACTGGCTTTCCGGCAGCGACGCAGCAATGGCAGCAGATCGTCGTCTTCGTCTCGGTCGGCTCCATGCTGCTCGGCGCCTTCGCGGCGATCGGCCAGACCAATATCAAGCGGCTGATGGCCTATTCCTCCATCGGCCATATGGGCTTCGCGCTGGTCGGCCTCGCTGCCGGCACGGCGGCCGGCGTCCAGGGCGTCGCCGCCTATATCGCCATCTACATGATCATGACCCTCGGCACCTTCGCCTGCATCATCGCCATGCGGCGCGGCGACGAGGCGGTCGAGACCATCGACGATCTGGCGGGACTGTCGCGGACCAATCCGCTGATGGCGGCGGCGCTGGCAGCGCTGCTGTTCTCGCTTGCCGGCATCCCGCCGCTCGCCGGGTTCTTCGCCAAATGGTACGTCTTCTCGGCGGCCATCGAGGCCCAGCTCTACACGCTGGCGGTCATCGGCGTGCTGTCGAGCGTCGTCGGCTGCTACTATTATCTGCGCATCGTCAAACTCATGTATTTCGACGAGCCGGCGCCGGCCTTCTCGCCGGTGCGCATCGAACTAAAGACGGTTCTTGTCGCCTCCGCCCTGTTCAACACGCTTTTCGTCATCTATCCGGCCCCGCTGGTGGCGGCTGCCGCTGCGGCGGCCCGGGCCCTGTTCTGAGCCTGACGGCCGATCCGGCCACGTTCCTGCCGCGGAACAGCGAAGCCGGGCTTGTCCCGGCCTAGCGCGGCCTCTAGGACTGCCGGACCTTTGCGGCGGCCGTGTGCGCCGGTTTCACGCGGGCGGGCCTCCCGGTCCGCTCTGTCACATGCAGGATGTCGTGCTGACCCTCTCTGACACCGCCACGGCGGCAGGTTTCCAACTCGTCCACCTCGCTGAGGTCGGCTCGACCAATGCGGAGGCGCTGGCGCGCGGTGCGGCGGGCGAGACGCGGCCGACCTGGGTCGTGGCGGACCGGCAGACGGCCGGGCGGGGCCGCTTGGGGCGATCCTGGGCCGGGTTCGAGGGCAATCTCTTCGCCACGCTGCTGCTGACTGATCCGGCGCCGCCTCCGCGCATCGCCCAGCTCTGCTTCGTCGGCGCCCTGGCACTGGACGACGCGCTGCTGACGCTCGCCCCCGACATCGAAAGCCGCTTCAAGGTGAAATGGCCGAACGACGCGCTGCTCGATGGCGCCAAGGTCTCCGGCACCCTGATCGAGGCGACGACGCGCGGGACGACGACACAGGTCGCCATCGGCATCGGCGTCAATGTCGCCCATCACCCGGACGGCATGCCCTATCCGACGCAGAGCCTCAGGGCCGCGGGGATCGCCGTCGACCGCGACGCGGTCTTCGCCGCGCTCAGCCGCTCGATGGTGACGGCGCTCGCCATCTGGCGGCGCGGGGAGGGCTTCAACGCCATCCGCGCCGGCTGGCTCGCCCGCGCCCACAATCTCGGCGGCCCCATGGTGGCGAAGACCGGCGACAGGCGCATCGAGGGCGTCTTCGTCGGGCTCGACGCCGAAGGGCGCCTTCTCCTCGATACCCCGGACGGCCGGGAAATGATCACCGTCGGCGAGGTCGTTCCCGCGCTGGCCGGCACGGTGCACTGACCCATGGCGAGACGAAACAACGCGGGAACGGCCGAGGAGCTGGTCTTCTGCCCGCTCGGCGGCGTCGGCGAGATCGGGATGAATTTCTCGCTCTACGGCCTCGGTTCGCCGGCGAAGAAGGACTGGCTGGCGGTGGATTGCGGCGTCGCCTTCGCCGGTCCCGACCTGCCGGGCATCGATCTCGTGATGCCGGATCCGCGCTTCCTCGGCGACGAGAAGAAGCGGCTGCGGGCGCTGGTCATCACCCATGCGCATGAGGACCATATCGGCGCCGTCGCCGATCTGTGGCCTCGCCTTGGCTGTCCAGTCTATCTTACCCCCTTCGCCGCGGCCATGCTGGAAGCCAAGCGCCTGGGCGAGCATGGCGCGCCGAAGATCCCGATCCACATCATCCAGCCGGGCCAGGTCATCACCGTAGGGCCCTTCTCCTTCGAGATGATCGCGGTGGCGCATTCGATTCCGGAATCGACCTCGCTGGCGATCCGTACGCCGCTCGGCCTCGTCATCCATACCAGCGACTGGAAGATCGACCCGACGCCGGTCCTCGGCACCGTGACGGACGAGGCACGGTTCCGGGCGCTCGGCGACGAGGGCGTCCTTGCCATGATCGGCGATTCCACCAATGCCATCCGCGAGGGCAGCTCGCCCTCCGAGCGCGAGGTGGCCAATGAGCTCGAGAAAATCATCCGCGCGTCGAAGGGCAGGGTGGCGGTGACCACCTTCGCCTCCAATGCCGGCCGCATCCGCTCGGTGGCGGAGGCGGCGATGCGCTGCGACCGGCAGGTGGTTCTGGTGGGACGCGCCATGGAGCGCGTCATCGGCATTGCCCGCGAACAGGGCATGCTGGACGGCATCCCGCCTTTCGTCGGCGCGGAATCCTACGGCTATCTGCCGCGCGACAAGGTCGTTGCCGTGCTCACCGGCAGCCAGGGCGAACCGCGGGCGGCACTCGCCCGTATCGCCAACGACGACCATCCCGAGGTGACACTGACCCCCGGCGACACGGTGGTGTTCTCCTCGCGCACCATTCCCGGCAATGAGAAGGCGGTGGGCAATATCATCAATAATCTCGTCAAGCAGGGGGTGAAGATCATCACCGACCGCGACGGCCTGGTGCATGTCTCCGGCCATCCGCGTCGCGGCGAGATGGAGCAGATGTACAACTGGGTGCGGCCGAAGATCGCCATTCCCGTCCATGGCGAGGCCTATCACATGGCCGAACATGCGGCGCTGGCCCGGCGCATGGGCGTCAAGGACGTCATTCTTGCCAATGACGGCGACGTCATTCGCCTCGCTCCCGGCGAGCCGGACGTGGTCGATACCGTGCCGGCGCAGCGGCTGCTGAAGGACGGGTCGCTGCTGATCGAGGAGGCGGCGCGCGTCGTTCCCGAGCGCCGGCGGCTGTCCTTCGCCGGGATCGTCTCGGTGGCCATCGCACTCGACGACCGCGGTCAGATCGTCGGCGACATCCAGATGGACATGGCCGGTGTCCCGGAGCAGGACGCCATGGGCGAGGATCTCGCCGATCTGGTCGAGGAGACGGTCATCGACTGCGTCGAGGGACTGCCGAAGGCCCGCCGGCGCGATCCCGATGCGGTTGCCGAGAGCGTCACCCGTGCCATCCGCGGCACGCTCAACGGCAAGTGGGGCAAAAAGCCCATGTGCCACGTGCTCGTGGTGACGGTATAAGGCAGGTGGCGAAGGGCGGTCGCACGCCCGACCGCCGTCGGCCAAGGGAGCCCTCCATGATCGGACGCCTCAACCATGTCGCCATCGCCGTGCGGGACATTGCCAAGGCGAGCGCGCTCTACCGGGACACGCTCGGGGCCAGGGTGACGGCGCCGGTGGCGCAGCCCGCTCACGGCGTCACCGTGGTTTTCGTCGAGTTGCCGAACACCAAGATCGAGTTCCTCGAGCCGCTGGGGGCCGACAGCCCGATCGCCCGGTTCCTCGACAAGAACCCCGATGGCGGCATTCACCATGTCTGCTACGAGGTCGACGACATCGTCGCCGCACGCGATCATCTGAAAGCCCAGGGCGCGCGTATCCTTGGAGATGGCGAACCGAAGATCGGCGCCCATGACAAGCCGGTCCTGTTCCTTCACCCGAAGGACTTCAACGGCACGCTGGTGGAACTGGAACAGGCATGAGTATCGCGGCCGCCTTCGCCATTTATTTCATCATCTGGTGGCTGGTGCTGTTCGTCGTGCTGCCCTTCGGCATCACCTCGCAGATCGAGGCGGGGCGGGTGGTGCCGGGCAGTGATCCCGGCGCGCCGCAGCGGACGGTGATGCGGCACAAGATCATCGCCACAACCGTCGTGGCCGCCGTGGTCTTCGCGCTCTACTATGTGAACTTTGTCTATGGGTTCATCACGCTGGACGACATTCCGTTCATCCCGAAGGCCCAGGTCGGCTGAACCCGTCCGGTAGCCCTGTATGCTGCAGCGCAGCGCAAGGGATAATAAGTATTCTTCCGGATGGGTTCTCTTGCACTTTTTTTCGCCACCGGCTGCCCATGTTGGTGACAAACCATTTTCCGTGATCTAGCCTCCGATTGCTGCAAGAAAGAGGCCCCCGCGAACGACGGCGGAAAGGCTTCATGGCTCAGGTCTTGGGAGGAAGACCCCCTGTGGTGAAGATCCGGAAGGATCGCCGTCACGGGATATAAAAAGGAGACGGCCGGCGCGATACTCCGCGACGTCGATCTTCACTGGCATGACCTAGAGGAGGCGGGATCCATGATCCCGCCTTTCCTTTTTGGCCCGGGGGCCCCGGCGACGGCAACCACCGGACGGGAGTGCCGGCGCGCCGACGGCAGCAAGTCCCGCATCAGCCGGCCTTTCATCTTGCTTCCGCCGGCAAAAGAGGGTCAATTCCGCCTCCCGCGCCCCGTTCGCGGCCGCCACCGCCATGCCTTGCCGAGGTCTTCGATGCGTCTGTCCCGCTATTTCCTGCCGATCCTGCGCGAGACGCCGAAGGAAGCCGAGATCGTCTCCCACCGCCTGATGCTGCGCGCCGGCATGGTCCGCCAGGAAAGTGCCGGCATCTATGCCTGGCTGCCGCTCGGCCTGAGGGTGCTGAACAAGGTGCAGGCCGTCGTGCGCGAGGAGCAGAACCGCTCGGGTGCCGTCGAACTGCTGATGCCGACCATCCAGTCCGCCGACCTGTGGCGCGAGAGCGGGCGCTACGACGCCTATGGCAAGGAAATGCTGCGCATCCGCGACCGGCACGACCGCGAGATGCTGTTCGGGCCGACCAACGAGGAGATGATCACCGAGATCTTCCGCGCCTATGTGAAGAGCTACAAGGACCTGCCGCTGAACCTCTACCACCTGCAGTGGAAGTTCCGCGACGAGGTGCGGCCGCGCTTCGGCACCATGCGCTCGCGCGAATTCCTGATGAAGGACGCCTATTCCTTCGATCTCGACAAGGACGCTGCGGTCCACGCCTACAACAAGATGTTCCTCGCCTATCTCAGGACCTTCGCGCGCTTTGGCCTGAAGTCGATCCCGATGCGCGCCGATACCGGCCCGATCGGCGGCGATCTCTCCCACGAGTTCATCATCCTCGCCGAGACCGGCGAGAGCCAGGTCTATTGCCACAAGGACTATCTCGACTTCACCGTGCCGCCGGCCGACACCGATTTTGACGATGTGGCGGGCGTGAAGGCGACGGTGGCGAAATGGACCTCGCTCTATGCCGCCACCGACGAGATGCATGACGCCGCCGCCTATGACGCCGTTCCCGCGGCCTCACGGGTCTCGGCGCGCGGCATCGAGGTCGGTCACATCTTCTATTTCGGCACCAAATATTCCGATCCGATGGGTGCCACCGTGCAGGGGCCGGACGGCAAGCCGGTGCCGGTCCATATGGGCTCCTACGGCATCGGCCCGACGCGCGTCGTCGCCGCCATCATCGAGGCCTGCCATGACGAGGCGGGTATCAAGTGGCCGGTGGCGGTGGCCCCCTTCACCGTGGCGGTGATGAACCTGAAACAGGGCGACAGCGCCTGCGACGCCGCCTGCGAAGAGCTCTATCGCACCCTGACAGCCAAGGGCGTCGATGTGCTCTATGACGACCGCGAGGACCGGCCGGGCGCGAAATTCGCCACCGCCGATCTGATCGGCATCCCCTACCAGGTGATGATCGGCCCGCGGGGCCTCGCCGAGGGCAAGGTGGAGATGAAGCTGCGCGCCACCGGCGAGCGCGAGATGCTGACGGCGCCCGACGTGGTCGCGCGCGTCACCGGTGGCTGAGGACCAGACCCTGGAGCGAATCGAGATTCGCGCCGTCGGGCCTGCCGACCGCGCGCTGTTCAAGCGCGTGGCGCCGGAGGTCTTCGACGGCGCGGTGGTGCCCGAGCGGCTCGCCGCCTATCTCAATGCCGCCGACCATCTCATGGTGCTGGCGCTGCGGGACGGCGAGGTGGTCGGGCAGGTGGCCGCGGTGATCCACCGCCATCCCGACATGCCTGACGAACTCTATATCGACAATCTCGGCGTGACGCCGGCGCTGCAGCGCCAGGGCATCGGACGGCAGCTAATGGGCGAAATCTTTGCGCTGGGCCGGGCGCGCGGCTGCGAGGAGGCCTGGGTCGCCACCGAGGTCGACAACCGGCCGGCACGGGCGCTCTACACCCGTCTCGGACCGGTCGAGGACGAGCCGGTCACCTTCTATCTCTACGAGCTCTGAGAGCCGCAGCGCCACCCGCCGGGGGTCTGTGCCTTGGCCGCCACGTGCTTGCGCCTATCGCGAAGGGGGCGGGGTCCCGCCGCCGTCGTGATGCGCCCCTTCGGACGACCCCGCACCGAAGGAGGCCGCCTTGGCCTGGATCGATCTGCTGTTCGCCGGCCTGTTCGCGATCAGCTGGGCAGTTGGCCTCAAGTTCACCGCCGGGTTCACCCGGCCGGTCCCGACCGTCCTGACCGTCGCCAGCATGGCGGTTAGCGTGTTCCTGCTCGGTTTCGCCCTGAAGACGCTGTCGCTCGGTACCGCCTATGCCATCTGGACCGGTGTCGGGACGGTGGGGACGGTGGTGCTCGGCATCCTCCTGTTCGGCGAGAGCACCCACGCGCTGCGCCTCGCCTGTATCGGCCTCTTCGTCCTCGGCATTGTCGGCCTGAAGGTGGTTTCGCCGGAATGACGAGTCGGAAGAATGGGTTGCGGCGGGGTGCTGGGAGATCGATTCCAGCCGTTGAGAGAATGATTCAAGTGGGCGGAGGCTGAGAGTCCGAGTCCGGAAGCGTGGGCAAGTGCCTGTCAGTCTTCGTCATCGCGCCGTTCCCACGGTGCCCTGCATTCCGGAACTGCGTCCTTCGAGGCTCGCTCGCTCCGCTCTCTCGCGCCTCAGGATGAGAATGGTGGTGGGTTGCAGGTTGGTCGCTGGAGGTGGGACGGTGGCGCTTCAGCAGGCCAGGATGCAACTCTCTCGCACCTCGGGATGAGGGTGGTGGTGCCTTCCACGGTGGTCGCTGGAGGCGGGACGGTCGCGCTTCAGCCAAGCGGATGCAACTCTCAACCCCCCTCATCCTGAGGCGCGAGAGAGCGGAGCGAGCAAGCCTCGAAGGACGCACTCCGGCAGTGCAGGGCACTCGATCCGACGTCCCCAGCCGTCACCGCGACCAGCCCCGGCTTCAGCCCCCTCAGCCCAGCGTGAAGGCCTCGTGGATGGCGCTCTTGACGCCACCACCCATTTGCGGGCCGCCGCCGGCAACGTAGATGGCATCGCCGATCGCCACCGCGCCCATGCCGTGCCGCGGGGTCAGCATCGGCGCATAGGCATCCCAGCGGTCGGCGACGGGATCATAGGCCTCGTTCTGGCCGTAGACGCGGTTCCAGCCTTCGCCGCCCATGCAGAAGATCCTGCCCTGGAACAGCACGGCGCCATGGCCGGAGCGCGGCGTCGGCATGTGGTTGCGGGCCGTCCATTTGTCTTCCCGGGGGTCATAGACGTGGTGGAGGACGGAATTGGTGTGGAAGCTGTCGACCCGCCCGCCGATCAGGTGGATGCGGCCGTCGATCGCGACGATGCCGACATGGTCGCGGCCAAGCGGCATCGGGGCGAGGCGTGTCCAGCGGTCCTCTCCGGGATCGTAGACCAGGTGCCAGTCGATCGACTTGCGGTTGGCGAAGCTGTTGCCGATGGCGCCGCCGATGGCGTGGATGCGCTCGTCGATATTGATGCAGGCGATGGCGCCGCAGGCCTCGGGCAGGGGACGGATGGCGGCCCAGCGGTCGCCGTCGGCGCCCCAGACGAAGCACTCGGCATGGGGCGTACGATTCTGCTCGATGAAGCCGCCGATGGCGTAGAGCTTCGCCCCGGAGACTGCGACACCGACATGGTTGGCACCGCGCGGCACCTCCGCAGCAGCAATCCACGTGTCAGTCACGGGGTCGTAGACATGGTGATAGGGGCGGTCGACGCGCTGTTCGGCATAGCCGCCGACCAGGTGCATGCGCCCCTCGCGGCCGACCGCCCAGGCCATCTCGGTGCGCGGGACCGGCAGCGGTGCCCGTGCCCGCCAGCGCCCGGGATTGGCGGCCATGGGCACCGGGCTCGTCACATAGGCCTGGGAATGGTGGATGTCGGGGATGTCGACGCGGCCCGGCGCGTTGAGCCGTTCGAACTGGCCCTCGCGATGGGGATGATGGGGACCGTGCCCGGCATGGGGGTTCTGCGCCAGGGCGGCGCCGGAGACGACGGCGAGGCCGCCGGTCAGCATGAGGCGACGGGAAGGGGCGTTCATCGCGATCACCGGGTTCGAGGACCAGAGCGAGAAGGCTAGCGCGGCTCCCGGCAGGCGCAATCGCCGGCGGTGGCCTAGACCGTCGCGGCGGGGCGGCACGATCGCGGCTTGCATTCGACGCCGCCTTCGCCAAATTCAGCCGATGACGCAGAAGAATCCTCTCGCGCCGGGGCAGACCGGTACCACCACTCCCGGCCGCACCGGCGCCGGTGGGGTATCCGTCTCGGGCGCGGCCGATATCTCGGCCTTCCTGAAGACGGCCGCTGCCGTTGGCCCGCCGAAAGTGCCGGGTGAACGCGGCCGGCTTGTCTTCGCCCTCGACGCGACGGCGAGCCGCGAGCCGACCTGGGGCATGGCGCAAGAAATCCAGGGCCAGATGTTCACGGAGGCCGCTCGGGTCGGCACGCTGGACATCCAGCTCGTCTTCTTCCGGGGCATCGGCGAATGCCGCTCCTCGGGCTGGGTCGCGGATGCGGCCAGGCTGAAGGCGCTGATGGCCAAGGTTTCCTGCATCGGCGGCCAGACACAGATCGGCCGCGTCCTCGCCCATGCGGCGGAGGAGGCCGCCGAGCGGCGCATCCATGCGGTCGTCTATGTCGGCGACGCCATGGAGGAGAGCCTCGATGACCTCTGCGCCAAGGCCGGCCGGCTCGCCATGGCCAATGTGCCGGTCTTCCTGTTCCTGGAAGGCGGCGATCCCGTCGCCGAGCGCGCCTATCGCGAAATCGCGCGGCTGACGCGGGGCGCCTTCGCCCGGTTCGACCCGGGTGCGGGGGCCCAGTTGGCAGAGCTGCTGCGGGCTGTCGCCGCCTTCGCCTCCGGTGGCCGGCTGGCGCTGGCCGATGCGGCCAAAGGCTCGCGCGGCGCGCAGCTCCTCCTCGGCCAGATGCGCTAGAGCTGATCCATGACCTATTTCATCGCGGGCCTGATCGCGCTCATCGTCTTTTCCGGCTTCCTCAACCAGATCCTGGGAGCCAATCCCAAATGGCTGTCCGGCACCGTGAAGAAGGCCGGCGGCATCGCCGTCATCGCCTTCGGTATCTTCCTGCTGGCGCGCGGGCGCTGGGAGATGGCGATGCCGGCCTTCCTGGCAGGCGCGGCCCTGCTCGGCATCGTGCCGGGCCAGGCGGCGCTGTCGGGCTGGGGTCAGGCGGGCAACAAGACGCCGCGGCAGAACTCGACGGTGCGTTCGCGCTTCGTCGAGATGGTTCTGGACATCGATACGGGCGAGATGAGCGGCCGCTTCATCGCCGGCTCGCTGGCCGGCCAGACCCTGGAGCAGATCCCGCTCCCCCGGCTGATCGAGGCCTTTGCCGAGATCGACGGGGAAAGCGCGCAGCTACTCGAGGCTTATCTTGACCGCCGGGAGCCCGCCTGGCGTGAAAACGCTCATGGCGATGCGGGTGCGCGGCAGCGCGGCGCGCCGGGCTCGAGCGCGATGACGGAGGAGGAGGCCTACCAGATCCTTGGCCTTCAGCCCGGGGCGGACGAGCAGGCCATCCGCGGCGCGCATCGCGCGCTGATGAAGAAGCTGCACCCCGACCAGGGCGGGTCGACGTGGCTCGCTTCGCGGGTCAACCAGGCCAAGGACACCCTCTTGGACCGTCATGGCCGGAACTCCTGAAACGCGTGTCATCGGATTGGGATCGCTGGCTCAGTTGCGGACGGGGATGCAGTCGAAGTCGCGGGACTTGAGGGCCCGGCAGGCGGCATCGGCGCCGGAACGGTCGAAGCCGGCGAAGCGGGCGCGCACCAGCGTCATGCCGCGGGCCTCGACCCTCTCGGTGTAGGGATCGGCGGCGCCGAGCTGACGGCCGGAGGCTTCGCGGGCCTCCTTCAGGGTCTCGAGCGCGGCGGTCTCGGTGGGATAGGCGCCGAGCTGGATCGACCATTCGCCGCGGCGCGTCGGGGGGGGCTCGGTGACGGGGGCTGAGCCGGCGGCGGCCATCTGCACCGGGCGCGGGGAGACGGAAGCGGTGGTCAGCTGCGAGGCATGGAGCGTGCCGAGGACGCCGGGACGCGGATTGGGATTGCCGGACGCGGCGGGGGCGGCGGGCGCGGCGGGCGCGACGGCCGGCCGCGAGGCGG
>NZ_JALHMP010000019.1 GCF_022843985.1 Phreatobacter sp.
GCGGTTGCCCTCGGCGAGTCGCGTCACCAGCCCGGCCGGCTGGCGCAGGTTGCGCATCAGCGTCCGCGCCTCGGCGCCGCGCGCCTCGATCACCGCCACGGCGATGCGTTCGGGACAGGCCGCCGCCGGGCAGGCGCCGACCGAGACGGGCGTCACGGTATCGCGGGTGATCCAGGCGCCGGTGGGCACGAAGACCCAGGGATTGTCGGCATCGCGCGCGGCGATGTCCGGGCGCGTCGTCACCCCCTCCACCGCCACGGGCACATAGGCGCAGGAGGCGAGGACGACGGTGGCGAAGACGGCGAGGAAGCCGGCGCGGAGCAGGACGAAGGTCTCACCGGCGGCAGCCGCCGGTGCATCGAGGGTCGGCCTGCGCGCAAGAAGGCGCATGGCGCAGCGGTCACTGCACCAGGACGGGACCGGTCGGGCGCTCGTTCTCGCCCATCACGCCCAGCCGGCGCGCCACTTCCGTATAGGCCTCGATCAGGCCGCCGAGATCCTTGCGGAAGCGGTCCTTGTCCATCTTGTCGTTCGACTTGATGTCCCAGAGCCGGCACGAATCGGGAGAGATCTCGTCAGCGACGACGATGCGCATGACATCGTTCTCCCACAGGCGGCCGCATTCCAGCTTGAAGTCGATCAGGCGGATGCCGGCGCCCAGGAACAGGCCCGAGAGGAAGTCGTTGACGCGGATCGCCAGGGCGATGATGTCGTCGATCTCCTGCGGAGTCGCCCAGCCGAAGGCTGTGATATGCTCCTCGGACACCAGCGGATCGTTCAACGCGTCGTTCTTGTAGTAGAATTCAATGATCGAGCGCGGCAGCTGCGTGCCCTCGTCGATGCCGAGGCGCGTCGACAGCGATCCCGCCGCGACGTTGCGCACCACCACCTCAAGCGGGATGATCTCGACCTCGCGGATGAGCTGCTCGCGCATGTTCAGCCGACGGATGAAATGCGTCGGCACGCCGATGTCGTTCAGCTTCGAGAAGATATACTCGGAGATGCGATTGTTAAGCACGCCCTTGCCGTCGATCACCTCATGCTTCTTGGCATTGAAGGCGGTCGCGTCGTCCTTGAAGTGCTGGATCAGGGTTCCCGGCTCGGGGCCTTCGTAGAGAACCTTGGCCTTGCCTTCGTAGATGCGGCGACGGCGGCTCATGGGGATATACCGTGTCTTGAGGAAGTCCATCTTTCACCAGGTGTCCGGTTTGCCGGTCTCCGGCGACGGGGCAGACGGACGATCGACGCGCACCAATCAGAATCGGGCGCGCTGAGCCCTTGCCCGCTGGGCCTTCCTATCCGATCGTTCGCGATTGCACAATGAAGTCGGTCGAAGCTGGCCAAGGTCGACCCGGCATCGGCGCGCGCTGCCCTGCGTGAAAACGCGTGGTGCGACGCCTTTGCTCTCGCCAAGGTGGGGAGGGCGCGCCTATATGCAAGCCTGAGCGGGGCCATGCCCCTTCCCGGCGGGTCCGACGATCCGCTAGAGATGACGGACCCGAGCCCGAGGATACGCCCATGAGCACCTTCGACAAACGTCAGGAAGGTTTCGAGAAGAAATTCGCCCATGACGAGGAACTGCGTTTCAAGGCCACGGCCCGGCGCAACAAGCTCCTCGGCCTGTGGGTCGCCGAGAAGATCGGCAAGACCGGCGAGGACGCCGAGGCCTATGCCAAGAGCGTCGTCATGGCCGATTTCGAGGAAGCCGGCGACGACGACGTGTTCCGGAAGGTGAAGGCCGACCTCGATGCCGCCGGCTCCGACCAGTCCGACCACCAGATCCGCCGCACCATGGACGAGCTGATGGCCACGGCCATTGCCCAGATCCAGGCGAGTTGAAGCGCCGGCAACCACCTGTTCGACCAGAGGCCCCTGGACGATGTTCAGGGGCCGTTGACGTTGTCGACGGCGCTGTCCGCGTCACGGCGGCGTGCTGGGCGGCGGCACCCCGCAGGCGCGCCGCAGCCCTGTGTGCGAAGCCCTTGCCGACGGCCGCGGGCCGGTCCATTGCAGCCTGACTCGCTGCATGCGCTTCGCCCCGGTTGGTGTCATGGCCCTCGATGAGCCGGCGGCAAGACCGCTCCCGTCCCCCTCCCCGTCCTCCTCCCCGGCCGCCGGCCGCGGCCGGCTGATCGGCTTTGCCTGCGGCGCCGGGGCGGCGCTGATCTGGGGTATCCAGGCCGTCGTTTCCCGGCAGTCGGTCGCTGACGGCCTCGGCCCGGTCGATGTCACGGTGCTGCGTTTCGTCACCGCCGCCGTGGCTCTCCTGCCTTTTGCCCTGATGCGGCTGAAGCCCTTTCCCGTCGGGCGTCTCGGCTGGCGGAAGGCCCTGATCCTGACCTTCTTCGCCGGCGCCCCCTTCTCCACCGTGCTGGTCGGCGGCTCGACCTTCGCCCCCGCCCTGCACACCGCGGTGATCGCGCCGAGCCTCATCCCCGTGGTCACCGCCCTCCTCGCCTATGCGGTGATGGGCGAGAAGAGCCCACTCGGCCGCATCGTCGGCCTGGCGCTCATCGTCACCGGCATCGGCCTGTTTGCCGGTCAGGGGCTGTTCCAAGGCGGCCAGGAGGGTGCCTGGCGCGGCGACCTGCTCTTCGTGCTGGCCTCCACCATGTGGGCCATCTTCGGCCTGCTGGCAAAGCGCTGGGGGGCCGACGCTTTCGACCTCACCATCTCGCTGTCCATCCTGTCGCTCGCCGTCCTGCCGCTGCTGGCTTTTGTCGTGCCGCTGAAACTCGCCGGCGCCAGCCTATCCGCCATTGCCCTGCAGGCCGGCTACCAGGGCCTGCTGGTCGGCGTCGCTTCCGTGTTTCTCTATGCCAGCGCCAACCAGACGCTCGGGGCGGCGCGCGCCTCGCTCTTCCTGCCTTTGGTGCCCGCCATTACGGCGGTGGCGAGCGCCATCCTGCTCGGCGAATGGCCCTCGGCGCTGGAACTGGTCGGCATGGTCATCGTCATGGCCGGCATGACCATCGCCATGCGCGCCTGACGGTCAGGCCGCGCCGCCCGCCAGTAGCACCTCGAGCCGGTCGAGCGCCGCAGGCGGATCAGCCTCCACGCCGCGTGCCTCCATGACGATGATGCGGTAGCCGCGCGCGGCGAGCCAGGCGCGCTTCTCGGTCCGCCGCTCGGCCGCCTCGTCCCCTTGCGTATGCGGATCGAAATCGATGACGACGCGCAGGTCGAAGGAGACGAGATCGGCCACGTGCGGGCCGATCGGCACGGCGCGCTTGAAGCCGCGGCCGGCGAAACGGCGGTCCTTGACCATCACCTCCCACAGCGCCTTCTCGGCCTCGGTCGGGTTGCGGCGGATGAGGCGGGAAATGCCGCGGATCGGCGCCGTGCCGCCGCTCAGGCCCTTGGTCGAATCGGCGAGGAAATTGCGCAGCGCCTCGGCGCCGTCCGGCGTCAGGGTGGCGCCGCGCGCCGGGCCCTTGGCACCCTCGCCGAGCGCCGTGACGACACCGTGCAGCGTCGCCACGTCCTGCTGGGTCGGCTGCATGCGCTGGAAGATGTTGCGCAGGTTGATGACCATGCCCTCGCGCTTTTCCGGCGGGCGGAAGAACTCGACCCGGTCCAGCGCCTTCTCCAGCGAGGCGAAAAAGGCCAGCATCTGCGACTTGGTGGCGGGCTCGGAGCGCTCCTCCCCCTGATGCGGCAGCACCGCGCCATGGGCCTGGGAGAACCATTCGTAGCCGAGCACCAGCACCGCCTGAGCAAGGTTCAGCGACGAGAAGGCCGGGTTCACCGGATAGGTCAGGATGGCATTGGCCAGCGCCACCTCGCCGGCGAGCAGGCCGTTCCGCTCGCGGCCGAAGACGACGCCCACCGCCTCCCCCGCCGCAACCCGCGTCACCAGCCCTGCCACGGCCTCCCGCGGTCCGACGACCGGCTTGACCTGGTCATGGCCCCGCGCCGTGGCGGCATAGGTATAGGTCAGTTCGGCGATCGCCTCCTCGAGGGTCGCATAGACCTCCGCCTCGTCGAGGACGCGGTTCGCCCCCGAGGCCGCCGGATAGGCCCGCGCCTGGGGCCAGCCGTCACGGGGCGCCACCAGCCTGAGCCGCGACAGCCCGAAATTCGCCATGGCGCGCGCCGTCGTGCCGATATTCTCGGCCATCTGTGGCTCGACCAGGATGACGACGGGGCTGCCCGTCAGGGGGGCGGTGGGAGAGGAAAGCGTCATGGGCTCTGCGGCTGGCCTGCGAAGCGGCGCCTATACCGGCAAATGACCTTGGAGGGAATTGGCCCCGACGTCGCGAGGGGCCATGATGGCGCCACGCCGCGGCGAGGCCGCGCGGGAGGATGAGAGCATGCGCCTGCCCCTCTACTATGGCTGGGTCATCGTCGCGGTGACCTTTGTCACCATGGGGATCGGGGTCAATGCCCGCACCGCATTCTCGCTGTTTTACGCCCCCATCATCGACGAGTTCGGCTGGGACCGCGGCCTCACCGCCGGCGCCTTCTCCTTCGGCTTCCTGGCTTCGGCGGCGCTCTCGCCCCTGATGGGCAAGCTGATGGACCGCACGGGTCCGCGCACCGTGATGGAGCTCGGCGTCGTGCTGATGGGCGCCGGCCTGCTCCTCGCCCCACTCACCACCCAACCCTGGCACCTCTATCTCACCATCGGCGTCCTCGTCGGCGCGGGTTCGGTCTGCCTTGGCTATTCCGGCCAGTCGCTGTTCCTGCCCAACTGGTTCGTCCGCAACCGGGGCCTCGCCGTCGGCATCGCCTTCGCCGGCGTCGGGATCGGCTCGGTGACGCTGCTGCCCTGGGTCCAGACCATGATCGACGGCGCCGGCTGGCGGCAGGCGAGCATGGCGATGGGCCTCTTGATCCTTGTCGTCCTCGCCCCGCTCAACCTGCTGCTGCGCAAGCGCCCGCAGGACATGGGCCTCGAACCCGACGGCGACGCGACGCCGCTGCCCAATGCGGAACCGCCGCGCTCCAACGTCGTCGACGCGGCCTGGGCCGCCACCGACTGGACGCTGCGCCGCGCCCTCGCGACGGCGCGGTTCTGGTGGCTGGCACTCGGCTATTTCGGCGCGCTCTATGCCTGGTACGCGGTGCAGGTGCACCAGACCAAATATCTGGTCGAGATCGGCTTCGGCTCCACCGCCGCCGCCTGGGCCCTCGGCTTCGTCAGCCTGCTCGGCATTCCCGGCGGCATCGCGCTCGGCGCCCTCTCCGACCGCATCGGCCGCGAATGGATCTGGTCGATGTCGGTCGGCGGCTTCGCCCTCTGCTTCATCGCCCTCATCGCGCTGGAGAAAAACCCCTCCTTCCTCCTTGTCTACGCCATGGTCGCCGTCCAGGGCTTCCTGGGCTATGGCCTTACCTCGATCCTCGGGGCGGTGGTCGCCGAGATTTTCCAGGGGCGGCATTTCGGCACGATCTTCGGCACCCTGATGTTCGTGGCCCTCTCCGGCGGCGCAGCCGGGCCCTATGTCACCGGCCTGATCCACGACCTCACCGACAGCTACCGCCTGGCCTTCATGATCGGCATCGCCATGAGCCTTGTCTCCGCCGCCGCTATCTGGCTCGCCGCCCCGCGCCGGGTGCGCGTGGTGGCGGGGCGGATGAAGCCTGCGTGAGGGATCAGCGCCGCGCGCTCGCCGGCGTTAGCGCATAGACGACCGTCGCGGCCAGCAGCACCGCCGCCAGCACCGCGTGCATGCGGGCGAAGGCGGCGGCCTCGCCCAGGCCCTCGGTGCGGCCGAGGTCGATGAGCCAGCCCGAGCCCGTCTGCACCAGCGCTGCGCCGCCGATGAAGAGGAAGTTCATCAGCGTCATGCCGCGCCCGACCAGGTGGTCGGGGAAGAAGGGACGCATATGCGCCATCAGGATCGTATAGCTGAAGCCGCAGAAGCCGATGGCGACGAAGGCGAGCGCGGCCCAGAACGCCGTCTGCACGCCCGAGATGGCGAGCGCGGCGAGAATGCCGACGAGGGCAAGATTGCCGAGGAGGGCGATCGCCTTGGCGAAGCCCCAGCGGCTCTCGATCCAGCCGAACAGGAAGGCGCTGGCCGTCATGGCCAGCGCCATGAACAGCGCCACGTCGCCCTGCGCCAGAGCATCGAGCCCGACGACCTTTTCGAGGTAGGGCGCCACCCACAGGCCGCGCAGCGTCACGGTGATGGCATAGCTGAAGATGACGATGGGCACGAAGGCCCAGATGACGCGGCTGGCGACGATCTGGCCGATGCCGGCAAAAATGCCGCCGTCCGCTTGACGGGCGAGCTGCGGCGGGTCCTTGAGGAACAGCACTGCCATGACGAAGGCGAGCACATAGAGCCCGCCGAGCCCCATCATCGCCTGGCGCCAGCCCCAGGCCTCGGCGGCATAGGCGAGCGGCGTCGTGCCGATGAGATTGCCGATGGAGCCGAAGCCGAGCAGGAGCGAGGCGAGGAAGCCGAAGCGGTGCGGCGCATTCACCCGGGCGAAGACATAGAGCGCCCCCATGAACACCGGCGAGCAGCCGACCCCGATCAGCCCCATGGCGAGGGCCCCGACCACGGCATTGGGCGCGAAGGGAAACAGGGCGACCCCGATGCCGCCCACCGCCATCAGCGGCAGCACAGTGCGCCGCGGCCCCAGCGCGTCGAGCGCCCATCCCACCGGAAACTGCATCAGCGCGAAGACGATGAACCAGGCTGAACTCATCGCCGCGAGTTCGGTCGCGCCGATCTGCATGTCGCCCATGATCTTCGTCGCCAGCACCGAGAGGAACGAGCGGAAGAAGATCGAGAGGATGTAGGCGAGGAGAAGGGCGGCGAAGGTCTGCATCGGCGTCCGCGTCGGAAGGCTCGGCAGCGGGAGCTGGTGCCGGGCGCGGCGATGCTCTTAGCCGATCCGGAAGCAGGCGGTCAGCAGCTTTTGCGGGGGGCTGTCATCTGCGCAGTGGTGCCGGAGGAGGCCATGGCCCGCCGGCTTTGCCCGCGCTTGTCCGACCTTCTTCTCCCTTACCCCCCGCCCACGCCTCTGCTATGAGGCGCGCGCCAGTCGCGGGGGCCCGGGCTCACAGAGCGCATGTCCGGTGCACCGAGACTGAGTCCCCTCTGCTCCAGCGCTCTCAAACAGGCCGACCATGTCGAAGATCAAGGTCGCGGGAACCGTCGTCGAACTCGACGGCGACGAGATGACCCGCATCATCTGGGACCTCATCAAGAAGAAGCTCATCCACCCCTATCTGGATGTGAATCTCGAATATTACGACCTCGGCGTGGAGCACCGCGACGCCACCAACGACCAGGTGACGATCGATTCGGCCAACGCCATCAAGAAGCACGGCGTCGGCGTCAAATGCGCCACCATCACCCCCGACGAGGGCCGCGTGAAGGAATTCGGCCTGAAGGAAATGTGGAAGAGCCCGAACGGCACCATCCGCAATATCCTCGGCGGCGTCATCTTCCGCGAGCCGATCATCTGCAAGAACGTGCCGCGCCTCGTCCCCGGCTGGACCCAGCCGATCGTCGTCGGCCGCCACGCCTTCGGCGACCAGTATCGCGCTACCGACTTCAAGTTCCCCACCGCCGGCACCCTGACCATCAAGTTCGTCGGCGACGACGGCAAGGTCATCGAGCGCGAGGTCTTCAAGGCCCCAGGCTCGGGCGTCGCCATGGCCATGTACAACCTCGACGAATCGATCAGGGATTTCGCCCGCGCCTCCTTCAACTATGGCCTGGCCCGCGGCTATCCGGTCTATCTGTCGACCAAGAACACCATCCTGAAGCAGTATGACGGCCGCTTCATGGAGATTTTCCAGGCCATCTTCGACGCCGAGTTCAAGGCCGAGTTCGACAAGAAGAAGATCCATTACGAGCACCGCCTGATCGACGACATGGTCGCCTCGGCGCTCAAGTGGTCCGGCGGCTATGTCTGGGCCTGCAAGAACTATGACGGCGACGTGCAGTCCGACATCGTCGCCCAGGGCTTCGGCTCGCTGGGACTGATGACCTCGGTGCTGCTGACGCCCGACGGCAAGACCGTCGAGGCCGAGGCCGCCCATGGCACCGTGACGCGCCACTACCGCGAACACCAGAAGGGCAAGGAGACCTCGACCAACTCGATCGCCTCCATCTTCGCCTGGTCGCGCGGTCTCGCCCATCGCGCCAAGCTGGACGACAACGCCCAGCTGAAGCGCTTCGCCGAGGAGCTGGAGAAGGTCTGCATCGACACTGTCGAGGCGGGCTACATGACCAAGGATCTCGCCCTGCTCATCGGCGCCGACCAGAAGTGGCTCTCCACCACCGGCTTCCTCGACAAGGTCTCGGAGAACCTCTCCACCGCCATGGGCAAGTGGAGCTGACGCACGGTTCATCCGCAGCAACGACAGAGCCGTCCGGAGCGATCCGGGCGGCTTTTTCCTGGCCGGAACGGAACAGGCCGATGCGGCCCTGCAGGCGCGACGCCGCTGATGGCCTCAGGCGAAGAAGTCGAAATTCCCGCCGAGCCCGCCGCCGTTGAGGGCCTTGGTCGTCGCCTCGTCGGCCTTCGAGGGCGTGTCCCTCGCCCAGGCGGCTCGCGCCATGGCGATGGTCATCGAGGCCTCGATCCCCTCATTGGTCGCCGCGAAGAGGCTGTCGGCATTGCCGGTATCGATGCCGAAGATGGAGAGCGCGGCATTGGTGGAGGGATCGACGCCGAAAATCTGGCTGGTCATGGCTGACGAGTTCGCCAGCCCCTGCGCCGCGCCGAAGCTGCGGCTGGTGCGGAACGACTGCATCGTGTCCCAGGCGCTCGGGCCCAGACTGGAGACCATGTCGGAAATCCTTTCCTCGACTCCATCATCGCCGCGGAGCCTTAACATTGCGTTGCCGCCCGCGGCCGGACCGATCACCGGCCGTGATGGCGGCGATGACGAAAGCGCTCTGGACTGGCGCCCGCGGCGCGCCACACTGGCGGGCCAAGGAGGAACCCATGAGTCTGACCACCCGCGAACTGACGCCCACCGACCGCGCCGCCTGGGAACCGCTCTGGCGCGGCTACCAGGCCTTCTACAAGGTCGACATTCCCGCCGGCGTGACCGATGTCACCTGGGCCCGTTTCCACGACCCGAAGGAGCCCATGTGGGCCTATGGCGCCTTCCAGGGCGAGCGCATGGTCGGCATCGTCCATGCCGTGCTGCACCGCTCCTGCTGGACCGCGGAGGACTATTGCTACCTGCAGGACCTCTTCGTCGATCCGGCAGTGCGGGGCAGCGGCGCCGGCCGCGCCCTCATCGAGAAGGTCTACGCCATCGCCAGGGAGAAGGGCGCCGGCCGTGTCCACTGGCTCACCCACGAGACCAACGACGCCGCCATGCTGCTCTACGACCGCATCGCCGACAGATCCGGCTTCATCCAGTACCGCAAGATCTTCTGACCCGGCAGCGCCTCAGGCTCCCCGGTCATCTCCCGCGATCCGGGTCTCGGCCACCGCCGCAATGACCAGACCGATGGCCGGTCGCGTCGTCATCAGATGGTGCAGTTCCTCGGCATCGAGGGCCAGCACCTTGACCCGGCTGGTCGCCCTGACCGTCACGTCCATCGGCGTGCCGTGAAGGACCGCCGCCTCGCCGAAGCAGCGGCCGGCGCCGAGGGTGTGGTGCATCTCGCCCGCCTGCACCTCCACCTCGCCCTCGGCGATGACGAACATGGCATGGGCCGGCTGGCCGGCCCGGCAGATCAGCGCGCCGGGCTCATAGGTGGCGCTGGTCACCGCCCGCATCACCTCGGCGACGGAGGCGGCATCCAGCCCGGCGAAGAGCGGCACGCTCGAAACCATGCTCCAGGTGACGACGAAATCGCGGCGCTGGATCTCGCGGGCGAAAGCCGTGGCGATGATGCCGACCGGCAGGGCCAGCATGACGATGCCGAGCACCGCTGTGACGCCGGCGATGAGCTTGCCGGCCGGCGTCACCGGAAAGACGTCGCCATAGCCGACCGTCGTCAGGGTGATGACCGCCCACCACAGG
This sequence comes from Phreatobacter sp., assembly GCF_022843985.1. Taxonomy (GTDB): domain Bacteria; phylum Pseudomonadota; class Alphaproteobacteria; order Rhizobiales; family Phreatobacteraceae; genus Phreatobacter. The sequence goes on from NZ_JALHMP010000019.1 coordinate 9,956, forward strand.
GCGTCCGGGATGGTGGCGAACTTGTCCGGCTGCGCCTCCTGCTCGGCAATCCGCATCGTGGCGGCCACGATTACCAGGGCGCCGAGAAAAATCAGCAGCGAGGCGCCGAGCGCCCGGCGCTCGCTCCACAAGGCATCAACGAGGCTGGCGAAACCCGGCGAATAGCGCGCGAGTTTGAAGAAGCGGACCAGCCTGAGAAGCAGCAGGAAGCGCAGGTCGAGATCGAAGATGAGGCCGAGATAGAATGGCACGATGGCCAGCATGTCGATGACCATGCCGGGCGAAAGCGCCGCGCGCAGACGCGCGCGCAACGGGGAAAGGCCCCGATAGGGCGGATGCTCGGGCGCCGCCCACAGGCGCGCCAGATATTCCGCCGTGAAGGCGGCGACCGACGCGACCTCGAGAACCCGGAACTGCCACCCATAGGCACTGGCCACCGCGGGCAGCGATTCCAGCACCACCGCCGCGACATTGACGATGACCAGCGCGATCAGCGACCCGTGGACGACGTCGGCGAAGGCCGAGCCGGCAAGACCCTTGTCGAGCAGTTCATAGACCCGTCGTCGCAGCCCCGCCGCCGCCATGATCCCCCCGTCGCCGGACCGACACCGCGACACCTTGCCGCGCCGGGGCCCGGCGCGTCAAACCGGGCCGGTGCGACAGCGTCTCAGGCCGCGGCGAGCGCGGCCTCGATGGCGGCGAGCGCCGCCTCGGCCTGGTGACCGTCCGGACCGCCGGCCTGGGCCATATCGGGACGGCCGCCGCCGCCCTTGCCGCCTAGCGCCTCGGAGCCGATCTTGACCAGATCGACGGCATTGACCTTGCCGGCGAGGTCCGCGGTGACCCCGACGACGATGCCGGCCTTGCCGTCCGCGGAGACACCGACAATGGCGACGACGCCCGAGCCGATCTGGGTCTTTCCGGCATCGGCGAGGCCCTTCAGGTCCTTCATCTCGATGCCGGAGACGCTTTTGGCCATGAGCCTGAGGCTGCCGACCGTCTTCACCGGATCGGCGCCGGCGGCGCCGCCGCCCATGGCCAGCTTCTTCTTCGCCTCGGCGAGTTCGCGCTCCAGCCGGCGACGGTCCTCGACCAGGGCCTCGACCCGGGCTTCGACATCGGCGACGGAGGTCTTGACGAGGCCGGCGACCGCTTCCAGCCGCCGCGCCTGTTCGGCGAGGTGGCGCCGCGCCGCATCGCCGGTCATCGCCTCGAGCCGGCGCACGCCGGCGGCGACGGCCCCCTCGCCCACCACGGTGACGAGGCCAATATCGCCGGTGCGCGCCACATGGGTGCCGCCGCAGAGCTCGACCGACCAGCCGGAGGCGGTCGACCCGGCCGGCGCCGGCCCGATGGAGACCACGCGCACCTCGTCGCCATATTTCTCGCCGAACAGCGCGCGAGCGCCGGAGGCGATGGCATCCTCCTGGCCCATCAGCCGGGTGACCACCGGCGCATTGGCGAGCAGCACGCGGTTGGCAATGTCCTCGACACGGGCGAGGTCCTCGTCCGCGATGGGCTTGGGATGGGAGAAGTCGAAGCGCAGCCGGTCGGGCGCGACCAGTGAGCCCTTCTGCGCCACATGGTCGCCGAGGACCTGGCGCAGCGCCTCGTGCAAGAGATGGGTGGCCGAATGATTGGCGCGGATGGCCGCGCGGCGCGCGTGGTCGACGTCGAGCTGAACCGCCTGGCCGACGGCGAGCCGCCCTTCCGTCACCGTCACGGCATGGACGAAGAGATCGCCGAGCTTCTTCTGCGTGTCGGTGACGGAGGCCTTCACCCCCTCGCCGCTCATCACCCCGCGATCGCCCTGCTGGCCGCCGGATTCGCCGTAGAACGGTGTCTGGTTGAGGACGACGAGACCGCTCTCGCCGGGGGCAAGGCCCGCCACCTCGGCACCATCGCGGAGGATGGCGAGGACCTGGCCTTCCGCCGTCTCGGTGTCATAGCCCAGGAACTCCGTGGCGCCGGTCTTCTCCTTGACCGCGAACCAGACCGTGTCGGTGGCCGCCTCGCCAGACCCGGCCCAGGCGGCGCGCGCCTTCTGCTTCTGCAGCTGCATCGCCGCCTCGAAGGCGGCGGTGTCGACGGCGATGCCGCGCGGCCGCAGCGCATCCTGGGTGAGATCCAGCGGGAAGCCGTAGGTGTCGTAAAGGGTGAAGGCGGTCTCGCCTGAGAAGGTGGCGCCGTCGCCGAGGCCGGCCGATTCGGTATCGAGGATCGACAGGCCCCGCTCCAGCGTCTTGCGGAAGCGGGTTTCCTCGAGGCGCAGCGTCTCGCCGATCAGGCTCTCGGCACGCACCAGTTCGGGATAGGCCTGGCCCATCTCGCGCACCAGGACCGGCACCAGCTTGTGCATCAGCGGCTCCTTGGCGCCGAGCAGCGAGGCGTGGCGCATGGCGCGGCGCATGATGCGGCGGACGACATAGCCACGGCCCTCGTTGGAGGGCAGCACGCCGTCGGCGACGAGGAAGGAGGCGGCGCGCAGATGGTCGGCGATGACGCGGTGCGAGACCTTGTGGGCACCGTCCGGCGCGACGCCGGTCTCCACGGCGCTGGCCCCGATCAGGGCGCGCATGAGGTCGATCTCGTAATTGTCATGGGTGCCCTGGAGCACGGCGGAGATGCGCTCGAGGCCCATGCCCGTGTCGATGGAGGGGCGCGGCAGATGGGTGCGGATGCCGCCGGCCTGTTCCTCATATTGCATGAACACGAGGTTCCAGATCTCGATGAACCGGTCGCCGTCCTGCTCGGCCGAGCCGGGCGGGCCGCCCCAGATCTGGTCGCCGTGGTCGTAGAAGATCTCCGAACAGGGGCCGCAGGGCCCGGTATCGCCCATGCGCCAGAAATTGTCCGAGGTCGGGATGCGGATGATCTTGGAATCCGGCAGGCCGGCGATCTTCTTCCACAGGTCATAGGCCTCCTGGTCCTCGGAAAAGACCGTGACGAGGAGGCGCGACACCGGCAGCTCGTATTCCCTGGTGATCAGCGTCCAGGCATGGGCGATGGCCTGTTCCTTGAAATAGTCGCCGAAGGAGAAATTGCCGAGCATCTCGAAGAAGGTGTGGTGGCGCGCCGTATAGCCGACATTGTCGAGGTCGTTGTGCTTGCCGCCGGCACGGACACATTTCTGCGCCGTCGTCGCCGTCGTGTAGGGCCGCTTCTCGACGCCGGTGAAGACGTTCTTGAACTGGACCATGCCGGAATTGGCGAACATCAGCGTCGGATCGTTGCGCGGCACGAGCGGCGAACTCTCCACCACGGCATGGCCGTTCTTGGCGAAGAAATCGAGGAAGGTCTTGCGGATCTGGTTGACGCCGGTCATGGCCCGAACTGAGAGGTTGCGGCCGGGCCCGGGACGAGCGCGGCCTGAAATGGGGTCGGCGCGTGTTCTAGACCATTTTTGGCCGGAGGAAACCGGTTTCGATGGCACTCCCCTGTCCGTGACGCCGGAAGGGCCTGGCGGCGGCGCCCGGCCCCGCTCCGGCGGTGCGGGAAAAGCTCCGGCCTCCCCGCAGCACGGGGGGCCCGGACCCCGCGCGAATCCACCCCTTGGACGCACGAAAGGCCGGGAGAACCCGGCCTTCGCGAGAGCGGGACAGGCGCGAAGGACTCAGTCCGGGCTGTCGACATCGCCGTCCGGATCGACCTCGCCGAGGATCTTCTCGGCGATCAGGCCGGCATTCTGACGGATCGCCGCCTCGATCTTGCCGGCCATGTCGGGGTTCTGCTTGAGGAAGGTCTTGGCATTCTCGCGGCCCTGGCCGAGGCGCTGGCTGTCATAGGAGAACCAGGCGCCCGACTTCTCCACCACCCCGGCCTTGACGCCGAGATCGATGAGCTCGCCCATCTTGGAGACGCCCTCGCCATACATGATGTCGAACTCGACCTGCTTGAAGGGCGGCGCCAGCTTGTTCTTCACCACCTTCACGCGGGTCTGGTTGCCGACCACCTCCTCGCGGTCCTTGATCGCGCCGATGCGGCGGATGTCGAGGCGCATCGAGGCGTAGAACTTGAGGGCATTGCCGCCCGTGGTCACTTCCGGCGAGCCGTACATGACGCCGATCTTCATGCGGATCTGGTTGATGAAGATCACCATGGTCTTCGACTTGGAGATCGAGGCGGTCAGCTTGCGCAGCGCCTGGCTCATCAGGCGGGCCTGCATGCCCGGCTGGTTGTCGCCCATCTCGCCCTCGAGTTCGGCGCGCGGCGTCAGCGCCGCAACCGAATCGACCACCACCACGTCGATGGCGCCCGACCGCACCAGCGTGTCACAGATCTCCAGCGCCTGCTCGCCGGCATCGGGCTGGGAGATCAGAAGGTCGTCCAGATTGACGCCGAGCTTGCGGGCATAGACCGGATCGAGCGCATGTTCGGCATCGATGAAGGCGCAGACCCCCCCCGTCTTCTGCGCCTCGGCGATCGTGTGCAGCGCCAGCGTGGTCTTGCCGGAGGATTCAGGGCCATAGATCTCGACCACGCGGCCGCGCGGCATGCCACCGATGCCGAGCGCGATATCGAGACCGAGCGAGCCGGTCGAGATCGCCTCGATCTCGATCAGCTTCTCGTTCTTGCCGAGCCGCATGATGGAGCCCTTGCCGAAAGCGCGCTCGATCTGGGAGAGAGCGGCGTCCAGCGCCTTGGTCTTGTCCATGGATGAACCTTCGACGAGTCGCAGTGCGGCCTGACTCATGGCGGTAGCTCCCCTGTGCTGGCAAGGCCTGATGGCCGAAACCTCACTTAAATCGACCGTACACGGTTTGTTCCAGCTCGCAAGTTCTTTTTTTGTTCTCACCACCCCTGCTGACACGATCCGGCACCGGGGCCCTGCCCTTCGCCCGGCGCGCTTCGCCCCACCCGGGGCCTGCCCTACGTTGGAACGCCTTCAAACTGGCGCGGCGATGGCTTAAGGGATTGGCCTCACCTCGGCCGGGACGCCCAATCCCGGCCTCATCGACGGGACCGCCCTGATGAACGCACCGCTGGCTGCCGGCGCCTATTCGCTCTTCCCCCTGGCCAAGGACGAGACGGTCTATCGCAAGCTGACCGGCGAGGGCGTCCGGGTCGAGACCGTTCTGGGCAAGGACGTGGTGGTGGTGGACCGCGAGGCGATCCGCCTGCTGTCCGAACAGGCCTTCATCGACATCAACCACCTCCTGCGTCCCGGCCACCTCGCCCAGTTGCGCCGCATCCTCGACGATCCGGAATCCACGGCCAATGACCGGTTCGTCGCCTATGACCTCCTGAAGAACGCCAATATCGCCGCCGGCGGCGTGCTGCCCATGTGCCAGGACACCGGCACCGCCATCATCATGGGCAAGAAGGGCCGGCTGGTCTGGACCGAGGGCGAGGACGAGGCAGCCCTCGGCCAGGGCGTGCTCGACGCCTATGCCAAGAAGAACCTGCGCTATTCGCAGGTCGCCCCGCTGTCGATGTTCGAGGAGACCAACACCCGCAACAACCTGCCGGCACAGATCGAGCTCTATGCCGAGGGTGAGGACGCCTACAAGTTCCTGTTCATGGCCAAGGGCGGCGGCTCGGCCAACAAGAGCTTCCTGTTCCAGGCGCCGCCCTCCATCCTCACCCATGACCGGATGATCAAGTTCCTGCACGAGAAGATCCTGACGCTGGGCACGGCCGCCTGCCCGCCCTACCACCTCGCCATCGTCATCGGCGGCCTCTCCGCCGAGCACACGATGAAGACCGCCAAGCTCGCCTCCGCCCGCTACCTCGACGGCCTGCCGCAGCAGGGCTCGGAATTCGCCCATGCCTTCCGCGATGTCGCCATGGAGGCCGAGATCCACAAGCTGACCCAGGCCATGGGGGTCGGCGCCCAGTTCGGCGGCAAGTATTTCTGCCACGACGTGCGCGTCATCCGCATGCCGCGCCACGGCGCCTCGCTGCCCATCGCCATTGCCGTGTCCTGCTCGGCCGACCGCCAGGCCCTCGGCAAGATCACCCGCGACGGCGTCTTCCTCGAGGAGCTGGAGCACCATCCGGCCCAGTACCTGCCGGAAATCGACGAGAGCGCCCTCGGCGGCGGCGTCGTCAAGATCGACCTGACCAGGCCGATGTCCGACATCCTGGAGACCCTGTCGAAGCACCCGATCAAGACCCGCGTCTCGCTCACCGGACCGATGATCGTCGCCCGCGACGCCGCCCATGCCAAGATCCGCGAGCGGCTCGACCGCGGCGAGCCCATGCCGGACTATTTCAAGAACCACCCGGTCTATTATGCCGGCCCGGCCAAGACCCCGGCAGGCTATGCCTCCGGCTCCTTCGGCCCGACCACGGCCGGCCGCATGGACGGCTTCGTCGACCAGTTCCAGGCCGCCGGAGGCTCCATGGTCATGCTCGCCAAGGGCAACCGCTCCCGCGAGGTCCGCGAGGCCTGCGCCAAGCATGGCGGCTTCTATCTCGGCTCCATCGGGGGACCTGCCGCCCGCCTCGCCCAGGACTGCATCAGGAAGGTCGAGGTGCTGGAATATCCCGAGCTCGGCATGGAGGCGATCTGGAAGATCGAGGTCGAAGACTTCCCCGCCTTCATCGTCGTCGACGACAAGGGCAACGACTTCTTCAAGGAGCTCAATCTCGGGTGAGGCATTGAGCAGGTCAGAGGGGCCCGGGCTGTTTCTGAGCGGAAACATGGCGTTCCCCGGCTGAAATCCCGGGGAAACGGGTGCGGCGCATCTGTGTCGCCAACACGGAGCCCCTCGCCATGCGCAGCCCGCACGTCACCGTCGCCTCCTCCCGCACCACCGGCGCCGATGCCCATACGCTCGCCCTGATCGCCTCCTCCCTGGTGGCGGCCACCGCCATCGCCTTCCTCGCCATGGTGATCACCGCCTGGCCGGCCAAGGCTGGCGGCATGGGCGAGGCGCCGGGCCGGCTGGCGCTTGCCGCGGCGGGCCCGGCGATGGCCGGCCAGGATACCGGGCGCTGCGAGGCGGACCTCGTCCTCACCGATATCCGCCTGCGCCAGGCCACCGAGCGGCTCGCCGCCACCCGCACGGCGCCGGTGCCGCAGCGCTGCACGGTCTTTCGCAGCCATGTCGGGGTGATGCAGGCGGCGGCCGACGTCTTCCGCCGCTGCACCCACGGTCGCCATCGCCAGGAGAATGTCGGGCAGATGCAGGGCTCGATCGCCGACTGGAACGAGATCATCGCCCGCAACTGCCGCTGACGCCCCTCACGCCGAGAACAGCAGGTCCTTCACCGTGTCGCCGACATGGGCAAGGTCGCCTAGCGCTGCCTTCAGGCGCGCTTGGCCGACCCGACCGAGAATGGCGGGATCGACGCGGTTGCCCGGCGGGCGGCCGGCGGCGAGATCGGCCACCTGCTGGCGCAGGATGGCGTCCACCAGCACGCCATGGGCTTCCATCCAGCGCGTCAGGTCCTCCGCCGCGCCGATCTGCCGGTCGCGCAGCGCCTCCAGCCGCTCGCGGGTCGAGCGCAACCGGATGTCGTGGCGCAGGGCGAGGCAGCGCGCCGCCGCCACCACCGGGAACAGGCCGCCCATCTTCAGGTCCACCCGCCCCTCGCTGAGCCTGATACCGCCGAACAGCGTCAGCGGAGGGCGGTGCTCGCCGATCTGTTCGGCCAGCAGCTTGGCCAGCAGCGGTGCCCGGTGCGCCGCCTCATAGGCTTCGTCGAAGAGCGTCGCGGCCAGCGCCATGTCGCCGTGGACGGCGCGGAAGTCGAAGACGATGTCGACCGCCAGCAGGTCCTCGGGCCGTGTCTTGGCGATCCAGCCGGCGATGCGCGCCCGCCAGTCGTCGATCGAGCCGCGGAAGCCGGGATTGCGGGCCATCACACCGCCCTTGCAATAGGCAACGCCGGCCGCGTCCAGCATATCGGCGAGATGCTCGCCGAACCGGGCGAACCAAGCATCGGCGGCTTCCGGGTCGTCGGGAACGGCGGTGACCACCGCATTGTCCTGGTCGGCGGCCAGCAGGCTCTCGCCGCGCCCCACCGAGCCCAGCACCAGCACCGCATAGGCAACCGGCGGCGGACCGGCGCCCTCGGCCAGCATCATCGCCTCGGCCTCGCGGGCGGCGGTCGCCGTCAGCGCCCCGATCTCGTGGCTGACCACGGCGGCGATGGCGGTGGCTGAGACCTCCTCCTTGATCAGCCGGCGGGCAACCTCCGGCATCCGGGCGAAGGCGGCGGCGAGCGCCGGTGCGCCCTTCGCGGCGGCGATCGCATCGCCCAGCATCAGGGCGTCGCTCGCCCGCATCCGCAACAGGTCGCGGGCCGACAGGGCGCCGACGATCCGGCCGCCCTCGTCGGTCACCGCCAGGTGGCGCACCTTCAGCCGGTCCATGCGGCCGATGGCGCGATAGACGAAATCCATCGCCGCGACGCTCTCCAGCGGCCGCGACGCAAAATCCGCGACCGGCCGTTCCAGCGCCGCAGCGCCGCCGCCTGTCACCGCCCGCATGACGTCGCGCTCGGTGACGATGCCGGCCTCCGCCGCCAAGGGCCGGTCGGCGCCGGCGACGAAGACCGAGGAGACGCGCCGGTCCATCATGGTGCGCGCCGCCTCCGCCACGGTCGTCTCCGGCGGCACCACCAGCGGCGGCTGGCCCATGACGTCACCGACGCGGTGGCGGAACGGATAGGAATCGATCCGCGCCAGCGCCCCCTCCTCGACGGAGCGCGGCGTCAGCGCCTGCGGCTCGACCCAGCCGGCGCGGGCGAAGCCGTCCAGCGCCCCGGTCAGTTGCCGGCAGGCGGCATGGGCCTCGCCGACGGTGCGGATGCCCTTCTCCTTGAGGACCGGAACCAGTCCAACGAAGATGGCGCCGGCGCTTTCCGCATCGCCCACCGCATCGTGCCGACCGGCGCTCTCCAGCGTCACGCCGAGCCGGCTGGCGAGGATTTCCAGTGAATAGCCGGCGAGCGAGGGAAAGCAGAGCTCACCGAGCAGGCGCGTGCAGAGCGCCGGAGGCGGTTCGAAGGACAGCCCGGCGCGCTGGCATTCCCCACGGAACAGGGCGAGATCGTAGCCGATCGTGTGGCCGATCACCGGCCGGCCCTGCCGGAAGGCCTCGAAGGCCGCGAAGGCGTCGGCGAAGGTGGCGGCGCCGGCCACGTCGGTATCGCCGATGCCGTGGATCGCGGTGGCGGAGGCCGGGATCGGTTCGCCGGGATCGACCAGGCGCTCGAAGCGCTCCTCACGGACGATCCGCCCCTCGCTGAGGGCGACGGCGCCGATCTGCACGATGCGCGCCTTGGCCGGGTCGAGCCCGGTCGTTTCCGTGTCGACGACGACGGCATCAAGGGCGATCAGCGGCTGGACGGAACGGGCCGACATGGGATCAGCCTAGTCCCGGCCGTCCAAACCCGCCAGTCAGCCTTTCGCCTGTTCCTTCACCGCCTCAATGAGCTGTTTCAGCGAGAAGGGCTTGGGCAGGAAGGCGAAGGCCTGGCCTTCCGGCAGGTCGTTCTTGAAGGCCTCCTCGGCATAGCCGGAGACGAAGATCACCTTGATGCCGGGATTGGTCTTGCGCAGCTCGCCAAGCAGGGTCGGGCCGTTCATCTCGGGCATGACGACGTCCGAAACGACGAGGTCCACCGTGCCGCCATGTTCCGCCATCACCTCCAGCGCCTCGACGCCGGAACCGGCTTCCAGAACCGTATAGCCGCGCGAGGCGAGGGCCCGGGAAGCGAAGGCGCGCACCGCCTCCTCGTCCTCGACCAGCAGGATGGTGCCGGCACCCGTGTCGTCCCGCGGCGGAATTGCAGTGGGGGTCGGCGGAGCGACCTCCACCGACGCGGGCGGAGCGGCAACCTGAGCGTCCGCGGGCTCCGCGCCGGCCTCGGACTCGCCGGCGACGAGCATCGCGGCCGGAGCGGAGGGCGTCTGCAGGGCAACGGGGGGAGCCTGCGGTACGGCCGGCTCGGCACTCTCGACATGGCGGGGCAGGAAGACCCGGAAGATGGTGCCGCGGCCGACCTCGCTGTCGACGAAGACATAGCCGCCCGACTGCTTGACGATGCCATAGACCGTCGACAGACCGAGGCCGGTGCCCTTGCCGACCTCCTTGGTCGAGAAGAAGGGGTCGAAGATCTTCTGCTTGATGTCGTCGGGAATACCGGTGCCGGTATCGGTCACCTCGATCATCACCGCATCGCTTTCCGGCATGTCCACCGGGTCGTCCTTGGAGCGGTGGCGGGCGATGTCGGCGGCCAGCACATTGGCGGTGCGGATGGTCAGCTTGCCGCCGTCCGGCATCGCGTCGCGGGCATTGACCGCGAGATTAAGGATCACCTGCTCGAGCTGGGTCACGTCGGCACGGATCGGCCAGAGGTCGCGGCCATGGATCATGTCGAGCCCGACGCGCTCGCCGAGGGAGCGGCGCAGCAGCATCGACAGGTCGGACAGGACGTCGCCGAGCTGGACGACCTGCGGACGCAGGGTCTGCTTGCGCGAGAAGGCGAGGAGCTGGCGCACCAGGCTCGCCGCCCGGTTGGCGTTCTGCTTGATCTGCATGACGTCGTTGAACGACGGGTCCGCCGGCTTGTGGTCCATCAGCAGGAGATCGGCATGGCCGATGATCGCCTGCAGCACGTTGTTGAAGTCGTGGGCGACGCCGCCGGCGAGCTGGCCGACGGCATTCATCTTCTGCGACTGTGCGAACTGCTCCTGCAGCTGGCGCAGCTCGGTCGTCTCCACCGCATAGACGATGGCGGCTTCGCCCGGTTGCTCGGGGTCATCCACCGGGGCGACAAAGAAATGACAGAAGCGGTTGGCATTGCCCTGCAGCGCGCCGTCGACGGCGGCAAGGTCGCCCTTGCCGGCCGCAGCCTCGCCGATCGCCTGTGTCAGCGCCGGACGCGAGCTGTCCTTTACCAGCGACAGGATGGAGCGCGGTCCGGCCTGCGTCGCCGGGGCGACCTCGGCGAGCATGCGGGCGAAGATCGGATTGGCTCGGCCGACATGGCCCTCGCGGTCGACGGTCGCGATGGCGAGCGGCGAGGAATTGAAGAAGCGGGCAAACCGGACCTCGGCGGCCCGCAGGCTGTCGCCGCTGTCGGCCGACCGTCCGCGGTTGATGACCAGCGTCCGCGAGGCTCCCGGCGTGCCGTCGGCGGAGAAGGCGACCTTGTGCAGGAGGCGCACCGGCAAGGCCTCGCCGGAGCGGCGCTTCAGGTCGAGGTCGAAGGTCGCCGTGGTCACTTCCGAGGGCTTAGCCGGGACGGTGCGCAGGAGGGCCGCGGCATCGGCGGCGAGGATGTCGGCGAGGGCCAATCCGCCGGGACCGACCTCGGTCAGATCATGGTCGAGCCAGCCGGCCAGCGTCGCGTTCATGTAGGCGATGTCGCCGCTCGGCTCCATGGAGAAGAAGCCGGCGGGCGCATGGTCGAGGAAGTCGATCGCCTTCTGCAGGGTCTCGAAGGCGCTCTCGGCGCTCTGGCGGTCGCGGGTGATGTCCTCGACGGTCCAGACGCTGGCGCGGCCGCCGCCCTTGATGCGGCCGGCCCCCTCCCCGGACATCGGGCGCACCTTCAGGCGCAGCCAGCGGGCATCCTCGGCCTCGGCGCGGCGCACCTCCTCCTGGTGGCGGCGCCCCTCGCGGGCGGCCTGCGACAGGCGGTAGATGGCCTCCGATACCTCGGGAGCGCCGGTAAAGGCCCGCTCGACGGCGCGCACATCCTCGTCGCCGGAGGCTCCCGTCATGGCGAGATAGGCGGGGTTGGCATAGAGGACGCGGCCCGAGGGATCGCTCACCACCACCGCCTCGCCGGCGCTGTCGACCATCGCCTTGGTGAAGTCGTTGCGGTTGTCCTCGCTGGCGAAGCGCAGGATGCCGGAGGCATAGGCGAAGAGCGAGAAGACCCCGCAGACCGCGAGGCTGGCGAGCAGCCCGATGACATAGGGATAGGCGTTGTCGCGGCCGATCATCAGGAAGAACAGGGCGGCCCCGACCAGCACCACAGCGACGACCAGCACCATGGCCGTCGAGCCCGACTGCTCTGAGCGGTCGACCGCACGGCGCGCCGCGGCGAGGGCCGGGGGCGCACGGTCGGCGCGGATGTTCTTGTCGGCGAAGGCCATGGCAGGGGAAGAGCCGTTGGTCAGGGTCAGCAAGAATCCAGGTCCGATTCTCACTCCCTAGTGGTGCCGCGTCGCCGTCCTCGAGGCAAGGGCGGCGGCGCCTCAGGGGCGCGCAATTTGCAGCACGCAGCACCTAGCTGAGCTGGCCCTTGAGCCGCATCACGTAGCCGATCACCTCCGCCACCGCCCGGAAATGCTCCTCCTGGATCGGCTGATCGATCTCGACGCTGGCGTGCAGGGCCCGGGCCAGCGGCACGTTCTCGACGATCGGCACGTCGTTGGCGGTCGCCAGTTCGCGGATCTTGAGGGCGATCTGGTCCATGCCCTTGGCGACGCAGACCGGGGCGACCATGCCGGCCTCGTATTTCAGCGCCACGGCATAATGGGTCGGGTTGGTCACCACAACGGTGGCGGTCGGCACATTGGCCATCATCCGCTTGCGCGAGCGCTCGCGGCGCAGCTGCTTGATCTTGCCCTTGATCTCGGGATTGCCGTCCGACTGCTTGAATTCCTCCTTGAGGTCCTGGATCGACATTTTCTGGCGGTTGTACCAACGCTGGTACTGGTAGACGTAGTCCGCCAGCGCCAGGATCGTCAGGATCGCCACCACTGCGATCAACACGGTCATTACGATCGAGAACGTGTGCGGCAGAAGCATCTCGACATCCATGCGCACCAGGCTGTCGATGGTCCCGCGCTGCGGCCACAGCACCGCGAAGATGACGACGCCGAGGATCAGGATCTTGGCGAGGCCCTTGACGAAATTGACGATGGCATCGAGGCCGAAGATCCGCTTGAAGCCGGCCAGCGGCGAGATCTTCGACAGTTTGGGCTTGAGGCTCTCGGCCGAGAAGACCAGCCGGTGCTGCACGAGATTGGCGCCGACACCGGTCAGGAAGAGGCCGAGCATCGGCAGGCCCACCGCCACAACGATGGCGAGGATCAGCGACATCAGCAGCTGCATGAGAGCGGAGCGGTCGATGGTGACGAGGTCGGCATTGGCGATGAGGTTCTTCAGCGGCACCGCCAGCCCGCTCGCCGATCCCGCCGCCATGGTCGCGACGATCAGCGTGGATGCAAACAGCAGAAACCAGGCGACCAGATCCTGGCTCTTGGCGACGTCGCCCTTCTGCAGGGCATCGTCGAGCTTCTTCTGCGTCGGATCGAGTGTTTTCTGGTCTTTGTCCTCTCCCTCGGCCACCGGCTACCTCCGGTTGACCGCCATCTCGCCCAGGATCGCTTCGAGACTGCCCATGTAATGGGACATCATGACCGACAGGACGAGAAGGAGGATGAAGAAGCCGACACCGATGGTCACCGGCATGGCGATGAAGAAGACCTGCATCTGCGGCATCAGCTTCGACAGGACGCCGAGGCCGATGTTGAAGACCAGGGCGAAGACCAGGAACGGCGCCGACAGCTGGATGGCGATGAGGAAGGAACGGGCCATCACCATGGTCAGGAACTGCGCCGCGTCCCCCGAGGCCGGCAACTGACCGGGCCGGATGATGGTGAAACTGTCAGAGATCGCCGCGATGATCAGGTGATGCAGGTCCGTGGCGAAGACCAGCGCCAGGCCGACCAGCGACAGGAAGGTGCCGATCACCGCGCCCTGTTGTCCCTGGGTCGGATCGACCTGCATGGCAAAGCCGATTCCCATCGCCTGGGCGATGACGACACCGGCGGTCAGCAGCGCCGAGACGGCGATGCGCGCCGCCATGCCGAGGGTGAAGCCGACCGCGATCTCCATGAGCAGCACCATGAGGACGCCGCCGGGACGGCCGATATCGATGTCGTAGAGCGGCCGGTGCAGCGGAAACAGCACGAGCGTCAGGAGCAGGGCGATGCCGAGCCTGACGCGCATCGGCAGCGAACGCTCGCCGAGCCCGGGCATCAGCGCCATCATGGTTCCGACCCGCGCGAAGACCAGCAGGAAGACGACCATGAGGTCCGGGGTGATCGGGACGGTCACAGGCGGGCGCCCCTCCTGGAGCTGGCCGGATCCCGGCGGGTCCTGGTCCCGCCGATCAAAGCTGATTCACCCGCCCGAGACCACCTTGGCCATGATCCGCGCCGTAACGCCGTTCATCATGTCGCCCATGAAGGGCAGCGCGATGATGAGGGTGGCGAAGATCGCCAGGATTTTCGGCACGAAGACCAGCGTCTGTTCCTGGATCTGCGTCAGCGCCTGCACCAGCGAGACGAGGACGCCGACCACCAGCCCGACCACCATCAGAGGAGCAGAAACGAGGATCACCGTGAGGATGCCGTCGCGGGCGACGTCGAGAATATCGGCGGGATTCATGGCCGTGTCCTAGATCTGCATCCGCATGATTTCATCGTAGGACTGCACGACCTTGTCGCGCACCGCCACGAGCGATTCGATGGCAACCTCGGTCTCCGCCACCGCCGTCACCACGTCGATGAGGTCGGCGCGGCCATTGGCCATGGCCCGACTGCGCTGGTCGGTGGTGCGGGCGGTCTGGTCGAGGCTTTGCACGGCGCTGCGCAGCATGTCGCCGAAGCCGTTGCCCTGGCCGGCCGATCCGGAGGCCCCTGCCGAGGGGGAGAACAGGCGGGCGGCTGTTGCATAGGCATTGGCGGCGATGGAAGAGGTCGACATGAGCTCAGCTTCTCAGCAGTTCGATGGTGCGCTGGATCATCCGCCGGGTGGAGGTGACCACGTTGAGATTGGCCTCGTAGCTGCGCTGCGCCTCGCGCAGATCCATGCTTTCCACCAGCGAATTGACGTTGGGGATCTTCACATAGCCGCGCGGATCGGCAGCCGGATGCTGCGGATCGAAGCGCGTGCGGAACTCGCCCTGCTGCTGGCGCACCGGGCCGAGCTGCACGGTGGTGGCCTGCAACTCGCGGTCGAAGGAGGTGCGGAACGTGGGCACCCTGCGGCGATAGGGGTCGCCGCCAGGCGTCTGCGCCGTCGAATTGGCATTGGCGATGTTCTCCGCCGAAATGCGCATCCGGCCGGCCTGGGCCCGCATGCCGCCGGAAGCGATGCGGATCGATTTGAGGAAGTCCATGGACATGCGCTGTCTCCTCAGCCTCTCTTGCCGATGGCGGTGCGGATGAGCCCCAGCGAGCGCTGGTAGAGTCCGGCGACCGCCTGGTAATCCATCTGGTTCTGCGCGACCTTCAGCATTTCATCCTCGAGATTGACGCGGTTGCCCTCGGGCGTCGCGACCTGACCGGCATCGCGGCGCACATCGAATCGCGTCTGCGCACTCGATGCGGTCTGGATGTGCCGCGGATCGGTGCGCATCGGCCCGGCCCCGATACTGGCGCCGGCTGTCGCGGTGGCGTAGCCGCGCGCCATCCGATCGAAATTGGGGGCCCGAAGGTCGCGCGCGCGAAATCCCGGCGTGTCCGCATTGGCGACATTTTCGGCCAGTATCTTCTGGCGATCCTGGTGCCAGCGCATGCGCTCGCGGAGCATGGAAAAGATCGGCACGTCGCTCGTCGCCATGGAATCCCCCGCGCCCCGTCGATAGGCAAAGGATGCCGGGTTCATGGTTAACGACCGGTTAATCGTTAAGGGACTTTCAACCTCTGCCCCGCCGGGTTAACCATCCGGCGAGGTCGAAGTCGGCAAGGCTTGCCGGGTCTGTTAACCTCAACATAGATTTAACGCGCGCTCTTCCGGGGTGGGCGTCCGGAATGCCATGGGATCGGTCTCGATGAACCTTCTCACCAATCTGCTCGGTCCCAACGCGCCCCTTGCCGCCACCTTCATCGTTGCCTTCGCGGCGGTGCTGGTGCTCATCGGCCTGACGGCGTGGATCTTTCGTCTCATCCGCGGCCGCGGGCTGGGCATCGGATCGGGCGGTCGCGGCCGCCAGCCGCGCCTCGCCGTCCTCGACTATGCCGACGTCGACCAGCGCCGCAAACTCGTGCTGATCCGGCGCGACAATGTGGAGCACCTCCTGCTCCTCGGCGGCCCGACCGATGTTGTCGTGGAGACCTCGATCGTCCGCGGCATGCCCGTCCAGGCCACCGCCCTGCGTGAAACCGCGCCCGCGCCGGCCTATGTCGAGCCGGATCCGCCGATGCCGCAGCCGCGCCCGTCACTGCGCGAGACCGCCCGCCAGGCCGCCGGCGAGCCGGTGACGGCACGGCCGGTCAATCTCGACATGCCACTGGCCCCGCCCCGTTCCGAGCCCATCCGTCCCGAGCCCGTCCGTCCCGAGCCCGTCCGTCCCGAGCCCGCCCGCGTCGCGCCGGCTCCCGCCGCGGTTCGCCCGGAACCGCCCCGCCCCGCCCCGGCAGCGCCTGCGGCCCGTGCGGAAGTGCCGCGCATCACGCCAGTCGTCACCCAGCCAGTCCGGGCGGGCACGCCGGTGCCACCGCCCCGTCCGGCGCCGCCCGCTGCTGCGGCCACCGGCGCCGATGATGTCGCGGCCCGCTTGGAAGCCGCCCTGCGCAAGCCGATCGGCACGGCATCGCCGCCGGCCGGAGCGAAACCCGCTGCACCGGCCGTACCGCCGCGACCGCAGCCGGCGCCCCCCGCCAAGGCCCTGTCGGCCGACGAGAAATCCGTCTTCGACAGCCTCGAGGAGGAGATGGCGGCTCTTCTTGGACGTGGACCGACACCGCCGAAGCCCTGACGCTCGGCCTCGCTGCCCGCACCAGGGGCAGCGCCATCGCCGCGTGCGATGGCGTGACCTAAGTAGCGCGGGACGAAATGTCCCACCATCCACCTCCCTGCCGCGCCGGAACAGCGGAATCGCCGGTTTCGGCCCGCGGCGGACATCCGGGCCGCAGCACGCGACGATGACAGGGGACTTTCACCGCCTTCCGGGCCCAATCCGCCGCCGCCTGGCGGCAGGCCCGCCGCCCAGGCCGGCGCGTCGCCCCCACAGGCCTGCCCCCCGACCTGCTAAGCTTGCCAGCAGCGATTCGGATGGCGCGGAACGGCAATGGCCCCGACGACCCCACATGGCAGGATGCCCAGGCGCCCGGCATTGCGCCGCGCGGCGGTGCTGTGTGCCCTCGTTGCCGCTGGCCTTGCCGCCGGTCCGGCCGCTGCCCAGGACATCTCGATCAATCTCGGCCAGGGTGCCGGCGTCAACGAGCGGGTCATCCAGCTCATCGGCCTCATCACCATTCTGTCGGTCGCCCCCTCCATCCTGATCATGGTGACCAGCTTCGTGCGCATCGCCGTGGTGCTCTCACTGCTGCGCACGGCCATCGGCACCCAGACCGCGCCGCCCAACGCGGTCATTGTCGGCCTGTCGCTTTTCCTGACCGGTTTCGTCATGGCGCCGACGCTGCAGCAGAGCTACGACCTCGGCGTCAGACCGCTGATCGAGAACCAGATCGAACTGCCGCAGGCCTTCGAGCGCGCCTCCGGACCGTTCCGGGACTTCATGCTGAAACATGTGCGGGAGAACGATTTGGCGCTGTTCCAGGAGCTCTCCCGGGAACCGGTGCCGGCGACGCCCCAGGAGGTCTCGTTCCGCGTGCTCGTCCCCGCCTTCATGATCTCCGAGCTGCGCCGCGCCTTCGAGATCGCCTTCCTGCTCTTCGTGCCCTTCCTCGTCATCGACCTGGTCGTGGCCTCGGTCCTCATGTCCATGGGCATGATGATGTTGCCACCGATCACGGTCTCGATGCCGTTCAAGCTGATCTTCTTCGTGCTGGTCGACGGCTGGAATCTCGTCGCCGGCAGCCTGGTGCGAAGTTTCGGCACCTAGGTAGAGCGCGCAACTCCTCGCCTCATCCCTGGCGCGGCGTCGCGCCGGTCGGCGTGTCGGATTGCTGCGCGGGCGGCTCGGCGGCGCCGGGTGTCTCGTTCGGATAGCGCTCGCGATAGTTCTTCAGGAAAGCGTCCAGCGTGTCACGGTCGGCGATGGACTTGGCAATCTCGCGATATTCGACGCCGCGCGCCTCGATGGGTGAGGTCACCACGTCGAAGGAACGCTCGTCCGGCGTGCCCTTCATGGCCTCGCGCCAGCGGTTGCGCAGGCGGTCGAGGCCGAGGGCGTCGTCCACCAGTGCATAGCCGATCGCCGCCCTGAGGAGATGGCGCCGCTCGTCGTTGCCGAGGGGGGCGTTGCCGGAGCGGGCCGAGACCCAGCGTTCGCTCTGCTCGGCCGACTCGCGGTGCCGTTGGGCGCCCCAGTGGATGTCAGCGCGAAGCATCTCGGCTTCCGGCGTCTGGATGCCGGAGAGCATTTCCAGCGCCTGGTCGGGCCGGCCGGCATCGGCATGGGCGCGGGCCTCGAGCAGGTAGCGCTGGACCCGCAATTCCTCCGGGAGATCGGCAAGGCGCGTCGTGCGCAGCGCCTGGAGGGCTGCCGCGGGCTTGCGGTTGCTCAAATGGATCAGGGCCAGCCGGGCTGCGACCTGCGACCGGGCCGCCCCCGTCAGGCGCCGGTCGATCTGGTGCTGTAGCAGCGCTGCCGCCTGGTCGAGAAGGTCCATGCCTGCGAGCCGGTCGGCCAGGCGGCGGATGATCTCGTCGCCGCGGCGTCCCTGCGGGGTCATGTCGCGGAAATCAAAATAGAGTGCCAGCGCATCGACCGGCTTCATCTGGTCGGCATTGCCGTCAAGGAACAGCCGCTCGAAATGGCGGGCGACGTCGTCCTGCATGCCGCGCACTGTTTCCGAGCGCGGATGGGCACGCATCGCCAGCCGCATGGTGGTGAAGGCCTCGCGGAACTGGCCCTGGTCGGCATAGAGCTTGGCGAGCAGGGCAAGCGTCCGGGCCTCGACCTCGTCACCGCGCCAGCTGTAGCTCTGCACCTCGAGTTCCTCGATCGCCGCCTTGCGGTCGATCTCGCCGAGGCGGTGGCGGGCAGCGAGCAAGCGTTGCTCGGCATCGGCACGGACCGGCAGGTCGGGCCCGTTGGCGGCGCGGCCATAGGCGACCACGGCGTCGCGGTCCATGCCCTTGGCCTCGATGACGCGCCCGCGCAGGAGGGCGAACTGCTGCTCGGCGGACGGCGGGATGCCGATCTCCTGCAACTCGGCGAGATGCTTGTCGGCGCGCTCGACCGCACCGCTGTCGAGCGCCGCCTCGATGGCACGCACCAGGATCGCCCGCGCCAGCGGATGCGGCAGGGTCGCCGGCGACACGTCGGAGCCCTCGAACGTGTCGTGCGCCTCGCGCGACCGGCCATCCATGGCGAGCGCCGTGGCGCGCCACAGCGCGATGTCCGGTGCGTTCGCCATGGCCGGATGGGCGAATTCCCGCAGTGCATCGGCCGGGCGGTGCATCATGATCGAGACCACACCGCGGAGGCCCTGAATCGCGCCGTCCTCGGCGATCCGCCGGTCCTGCCGCACGATGGCGTCGAGGACAGCCTTGGCCTCCGCCCAGCGCTGCTGCGCCATGTAGAACCGCACGAGGTCGAGGCGTCTGGCGGTTCGCTGCGTGTCGTGGACGGCGGCCGCGGTCGCAATCAGATCGCCCTCGCGCTCGCGGAACGGGGCGCGTTCATCCGCCGCCCAGAGTTCGAGATCGAAAGTGATCGTCCGGGGCCGCCGCACCATGCGCTGGACCGGCGTTGGCTTGGCGAGGCCGGCGCTGAGCAGCAGGCCGGAGGGGCGGCCGATATTGACCTGATCGCCCGAGATCGTCACCGACAGGTCGTCGGCAAGGGGCTGGAACACGAGACCGTGGCTTCCCGCCAGCGCGACGAACTCGACCATTTCCCGAGGCTGGACGAAGGACCGTGCAGGCCCCGCGCCGGTCACCACCAGCAGCGTGTCGCCGGCCAGCGGGTCGGCGAGGCGATGCACCGAGCCGGCATTGGGAAAATCGACGGTCGCGATCAGCCGGTCGCCCTGCTCGGTGGCGCGGGAGAGATGCATCGGGCGCGGCGGCTCCAGGATACTGTCAGCCAGCGTGACGATCCAGGCGAGGCCGTCGCGGCTGGCCGATGCCAGGCTCTGGCGCTCCAGACCGATGCGCACGGCGATGCCGTTGCGCGAGCGGGAGGCGTCGACGGAGGAGAAAATGCCGGCGGCTTCGGCCTGGAGCCCGGCGAGCGCCACCTCCTCCAGCGTGTCGAAGACGAGCCAGAGCGTGTCGCCGCGCTGGAAGACGGCACCGGGCGTCTCGCGGGTGAAGGGGACGAGAATGCGGACGGTTCCCCCGGCGCGACGCGCCTGCATGGCGACCGGTCCGGCGGCCGGCGGCGCCGGTGGGACGGCCGGGTCGGCGGTCTCGACATGCGCCGGCGCCGCGACTGGAGCAATGGGAGGGCCCGCTGCGACGGCGGGAGCGGCGGGTTCGGCAGCGGCAGCAGGTGAAGCAACGGGTGCGAGCGGTGGCCGCGCGGCTTCGACTGGCGGCGGCGAGGGAGGCAGGCGTGGCATCGGCGGCAGGGCCGGTCGGGCGGCGACGAGCGGCGGCGTCGGCACATTGCCCGGCAGCATGGTGACGGCCGGCGGCACCAGCCCCGGCTGGCGCAACTGCGCGGCGGCCGGATCCCGCGGATTGACTGCGGCGCCGCGCATGGTCAGGTCGAGCACATAGGTGCCCTCCTCCCGGAATGCCCGCACATCAGCCTGTGGCGATACCGCCATGCGGAACACCAGTTCATCCGTCCCGGTATCGGCCTCGATCTCGCCGACGAAGGGCGGCAGCGCATCGCGCACCTGCCGGAGGTCGGAGGTAAAGGGCTTGGCGACGCGCAGCATTAGGCGGTCACCGCTCCGGTCGATCGAGATGGCGGCCGGCTCGGGCAGCGAGAAAACGAAGCGAGAGAAGGTCGGATGATTGCCGACCCGCACGGTCACCGCGGGCATGGTCCGCGCCACGCGCTGCGACTCGGCGAGACGGGCCCGCCGCTCGGCCTCGCGGGCGCGCCGCGTCAGTTCCTCGACCACGTCCAGCGGCAGACCCGGCGGCAGACCGCGCCAGTTGTCCGGCATCATGTCGACGAAGAGCCGCTCGCCCGCCTCCATGGAATTGACCGTGACACGCTGCGCCAGGGCGAAGCGGAGCGACTTGCCGTCAGGGTCGCGCCGGACGGCGGTGACATAGTCGCGCAGCACGGTCGTCAACGGGGCGACCTGGACATCGACCGGCTGCGAGAAGGCGATGACGAGGACCCCGCCGGTGACCTTCACCTCGGTGGGCACCTGCTGGTCGAAATGGAAGACGAGGCGGGCGAAGCCACCCGTGGTCGAGGCGGTCAGTTCGGCCTTGCTGACCGCGGGGCGCGCATCGGCGGCGGCGGGTGCCGGAGGGCGCGGAGCCTGCGCCTGCGCGCTCGACAGCGGGACATGGCAAAGCAGGGCGGCAGCAAGGCCGACCCGCGTCACACGCCATACGCACCACGCGTTCCCGTCCATGGGACTCGAATCTTCTGCCGGCCCTGGGGACCCGGCATGCGGCGGCTCCATGCCCCCGATTGCGGGGCATCATGGACATTCGTGATTAACACGGCGTTTCGCCTCAGCGGCTCGGCCGGCCCTCGATCTTCGGCAGCGTGTCGGGCGACACGACCCGCGGATCGGCCGCAGCCTGCTGGTTCGGCCGGCGCGCCAGTTCGGTCGTCAGGCGCTTGGCCTGCTCGGCCTGCATCTGTGCGATGACATCGGCGAGTTTCGGCGGGCGCATAGCACGGGCGACCTCGATCAGCACGTTCATGTCGAGGCTGTCGAAGATCCGTGCCGCATCCTTCGGCCGCATCGACTCGTACATGCTGACGACACCGCGGAAACGGGCCTGCTCGGCCTCGTCGCGGCGCTGTTCGAGCCCGGTGATGCGCGTCTCCAGTTCGCGCAATTCATTGACGCGCTGTTCCATGCGCCGCTCGGTGGCGCGCAACAGGTTCTCGCGCATGTCGAGTTCGCGCTGCCGGGTATCCAGTTCCTGACGGCGTTCCTGCAGGCGCTCGAGAATGGCGCGTTCGGCGGCCGAAACGGTGGGGGCCTGGGGCGCGGCGGCCTGCGGCAGGGGTTGCGGTGGAGGCGGCGCTGCCGCCGGGGCCGCTGCCGGAGCGGCCGCCGGCGTCGCACCTGTGGTGAGATCGGCATCGGCCGGCGATTCGATGCCGGGGATCGTCGTGTCCTGCGCCATGACCTGGCGAGGGCCGGCGAGATCCCCGCTGAGCAGTCCCACGGCCTTCAGGAACAGAAGACCGCCGGCCGCGAAGATGACGATGGGAAGAAGCCGCAGGTCCCGCATGGTTTATCCTCTAGGCGGCGCGCGTCTGCGCGCGCGCGGCGAAGGCCTTGGCCGCTGCCAGCGTCGAGGCGGCGCCCGCGGGGTGATTGTCGCCGGGGTCGCGGACGATGACCGGGATGATCGGCTCGACCGCCGGGATGGGCGGTCTGCGCGGCCGACCGGCGTCGCGGGCTGCCTCGGTGATCCGGCTGATGCGCTCCACCACGACCTCACCGGCCTTCACCTCGCGCTCGATGTCGACGAGAAAGCGTTCGGCGGTCCGCAGCCGCTCGCCGAGCGTGCCGTCGCATTCGCGCACCGTGACCTTCAGGCCCTGGATCGCCCGCTCGGCGATTTCGGTCGCGGTGATCAGTTCGGCGATCGTCGCCTTCAGCGACTGTTCGTCGGAGCGCAGCCGCTGCAGGCGCCGGTTGAGGGTGATGCAATAGGCGATGGTCGCCGCCAGCAGCCCTGCAACGAGAAGTTCCACCACCATCGACACGGTGAAGCTGGTCATCATGCCTCCTGTCCGCCCGAAGAGATCTGTTCGAATTGCGACATCGAGGTGCGACCGCGTCGCAGCGGCTTCTGGATCCGGATGGCGACCCTGTCACCCACCCGGCCCATGCGCCCCTCGGTCAACGTCTCGCTGCCACAGCGCACCTTGACCAGGGCATCCGGCTTCATGTCGAGGACGAGCGTGTCGCCGACCTTCAAGTTCATCAGCTTGCGCAGCGGAAACGCATTCTCGTAGAGGACAGCTTCCACATCCGTGCAAGACTGGAAGATCTCGGTCGCCAGGTGCCCCTCCCAGACCGGGTCGCGGCCGAGCTTCTCGCCGACGAAGGTCTGCATCAGGCGATCGCGGATGGGCTCCAGCGTCGCATAGGGCAGCAGCATCTCGATCGAGCCGCCGCGCTCTTCCATATCGATGCGGAAGCGCACGAGGATGGCGGCATTGTTGGGCCGCGAGATGGCGGCGAAGCGCGGATTGGTCTCCAGCCGGTCGATCTTGAAGGTGACCGGCGAGATCGGCCGGAAAGCCGCCTCGGCATCGGCCAGGATGACCTCGATCATCCGCTTGACGAGGCCCATCTCGATGGTCGTGTAGGGACGCCCCTCGACGCGGATGGCGGTGACGCCGCGGCGGCCGCCCAGCAGCACGTCGATAATCGAGTAGATCAGGCTCGAATCGACCGTGGCGATGCCGAAATTGTCCCATTCCTCGGCCTTGAAGATGGAGAGGATGGCCGGCAGCGGGATCGAGTTCAGATAGTCGGCGAAGCGGACAGCATGGATCCGGTCGAGCGAGACCTCGACATTGTCGGAGGTGAAGTTGCGCAAGGAGGTCGTGAGCAGCCGCACCAGGCGGTCGAACACGATATCGAGCATCGGCAGACGCTCGTAGGCGACCATGGCGGAGTCGATGATGGCGCGGATGCCGCCATTGTCGGACAGCGCCAGGTCTTCGATCGAGAAGCCGAGGAGATTGTCGATCTCCTCCTGGTTGAGGATGCGCTCGGCGCCGCCCTTCGAGCCGGCGCTGACATGGGCCATGCCGTCTTCGCCGACGGATTCCCACGTCTGTTCTGCATCCGATCCCGAGGAGCCCTGCTCCTCCAGCGCCATGCCCCATTCGGCGGCAAGGGCATCCTGATCGATATCGCCAGCCATGGTCAGACCGTCACTGCACGACGATTTCGCGGAACAGCACGGCGTTGACCCGTGCCGGGTGGACGGCGGTATTGACCCGCCGGGTCAACTCGTCGCGCAGCCGGAAGATGCCGGCCGAGCCCTCGATGTCGGACGGGCGCATCTCACGCAGATAGAGCTGAAAGGCGTCGACCACCCGCGGCATGATCGGCTTGATCTGGTCAGCGACCTTGGAATCCGTCACCTCAAGGGCAACCTTGACCCTCAGATATTGCGGCCGGTCCTGTCCGACCGACAGGTTCACGGTCATGTCCGGCAGATCAACGAAGGCCACCGGCTTGACCGCCTGAACAGGGGGAGCGGCCGCGGTCTCCGGCTTCTTCTTGAGGAAGAAAAACCAGCCGCCACCGCCCAGCGCGATCACTGCGACCGCAGCGCCCGCGATCATGATCATCTTCTTCTTGCCGCCGCCGGCCTCCGCCGCGACGCCCTCTTCGGCGTCCTCGCCGTCCGCTTCAGGCTTCTTCGGTTTCTTCGCCATCAGTGAATGCCCCGGATTCTCTGAATGGGACAATGGCGCCCCAATGGTTAACGCCTCGTTTATTTTCGTTAAGCGCGCGGCAAGATTTGCCGGGACGAAACGGCCGGGCGGACCATTCGTGCCGCCCGCCGCCCCACCAGAGACCATGGTTAAGCAATTGATATTCCTTGCATCGAGCAGTTGGCACGAAGGCTGCGTGATGGTCTTCGGTCACCGGGCCCGTTTGGGAGAACGGATACGGGGGCCAACTGGGGAGCACCGCTTCGGACGACCGTCTTGGGAGAGACGGTCCGGCGAGGCGGACACGAAGGGACTGGTCCGATGGAGAATATTGGTCTCGTCGGCCTTTCGCGGCAGGTCGCCCTGCAGCGGGAGCTCGAGGTCATTGCGAACAACCTCGCCAACTTGAACACCACGGGGTTCAAGCAGGACGACGTCGTGTTCCAGGAGTACCTGATGCCTGTCGCGCGGGACGATACGTTCCAGCGCGGCGCCGATCGCCGCATGTCATTCGTCTGGGACCGCGCCACCACGACCAACCTCGCCCAGGGCGGCGTCACCCAGACCGGCAATTCGCTCGACGCGGCCATCAACGGCCGCGGCCTCTTCGTCGTCCAGACACCGGAAGGCGAGCGCTACACCCGCAACGGCTCCTTCGAGCTCAATGCCCAGAACCAGCTCGTCACCAAGCAGGGCCAGATCGTCCTCGGTGAGGGCGGCCCCATCGCCTTCGAGGCCAACGACGTCGGCATCACCATCGGTCGCGACGGTTCGGTCGCCTCCTCGGGCGGTGCCCGCGGTCGTCTGCGGGTGGTCGACGGCAACGTGCCGCGCGCCTTCGAGAAGGTCGGCGACAACCTCTTCCGCCTGCGCGACGGCGCCCAGGCGGTGGCCGTGCCCACCGCCGATGTGAGGCAGGGCGCTCTCGAATCCTCCAATGTCACGCCCGTTCTTGCTCTGTCGCGGATGATCGAGGTCACCCGCTCCTACCAGTCGCTGGCCTCGAGCCTCGAGCGCCACGACCAGATGCGGCGGGACGCCATCCGTTCCCTCGGCAACACGTCGACCTGAGGACGCTGAACCATGCGCGCGCTCCACACTGCCGCCAGCGGCATGAAGGCCCAGGAACTCACCGTCGAGGTGATCTCCAACAACATTGCCAACATGCGCACCACGGGATTCAAGCGCCAGCGCGCCGAGTTCCAGGACATGCTCTACGACCACCAGCGCCGAGCCGGCACCCAGAATTCGCAGCAGGGCAACCTTCTGCCGGTCGGCATTTCCGTGGGCTCCGGCGTCAAGGCCGCCGGCACCTCCCGGATCATGACGCAGGGCAACGTCCTGTCCACCGAGAAGGACTATGACGTCGCCATCCGCGGCGAGGGCTTCTTCCGCATCAGCCTTCCCGACGGCCGCACCGCCTTCACCCGCGACGGCTCCTTCGAGCGTAATGCCGACGGCCAGATCGTGACCGTCGACGGCTACCAGATCGAGCCGGGCATCACCGTGCCAAACAATGCCAGCGCCGTGACCATCAGCGCCGCCGGCGTGGTCCAGGCGACCCTGCCCGGCCAGACCGCGGCCCAGGTCATCGGCCAGATCCAGCTCTCCCGTTTCGTCAACAAGGCGGGTCTTGAATCGATGGGCGACAACCTCTTCATGGAGACCGCCGCCTCCGGTCAGGCGATCACCACCACGCCCGGCAACGAAGGCATGGGCTCGCTGCTGCAGAAGAACCTCGAGCAATCAAACGTCACCGCCGTCTCTGAAATCTCCGACCTGATCGCCGCCCAGCGCGCCTATGAGATGAATGCGCGCATCATCTCCGCGGCCGACCAGATGCTGCAGTCCACCTCGCAGCTGATGCGGTGAGGCTGATCATGGCCCGCGCCCGCAACCTCCTCGCCGCCACGCTGCTCGCCGGGCTGGTCCTGCCGGCCGGTGCGGATACGGGCCGCCCGGTACTCCGGCACGACGTCACCGTCGCCGGCGACATCGTGCGGCTCGGCGACCTCTTCGACAATGCCGGCCGTCATGCCGACGTCGCCGTCTTCCGCTCACCCGATCCCGGTCATACCGGCCAGGTCCCGGCCTGGCGGATCGTCGAGGCGGCGCGCCGCGCCGGGCTTGAACCCGAAACTGCCGACCGCGACCGCGATGTCAGCGTCACCCGGGACGCCCGCATCGTGCCGCTGGCGGAAATGGAGGAGAAGATCGCGGCGGCGCTCGCCAGCAGCCTCGGCCTCGGGGATTCCAGCCGCGTCCAGGTGGTCTTCGATCGCGGCACCCGTCCGCTGACGGTGGAGCGTCAGGCCAGCGGCCAGGTCGACATTCTGCGCCTCGACCATGATCCGCGCAGCGGCCGCTTCGATGCCGTCCTCGGCATCCGCGGCTCGGGACGTTCCGAGCGCGCCGGTGGATTCCGCGTTCATGGCACCGCCAACGAACTGGTCGAGTTTGCCGTGCCGGCCCGCACCATCGGTCGTGGCGAGGTCGTCCGCGCCTCCGACCTGGTCATCGACCGCAAGCCGCGCAACACCCTGCCGATGATGACCGCGGACACTGTTGTCTCCCTCGCTCAGGCCGTCGGCCTCGCCGCCCGCCGCCCGCTGTCGCCGGAGCGCCCGTTCCGGACCATCGACCTGATGAAACCGGAACTGGTCGAACGCAACGCCAACGTCATCATCATCGTCGAGCGTCCCGGCCTGTCGCTGACGATGCGTGGCAGGGCGCTCGAAGCCGGCGCCGAAGGCGACGTCATCCAGGTGGAGAACATCCAGTCGCGCAAGAGACTGCAGGCGGTGGTGACGGGCCTCAACCGGGTCTCGCTGGCGACACAGCCGACCACCCTCGCCGCCGCGACGAGGACCCCGTGATGACCGCCGCGCTCGCCACATCCCATCCTCGTTCCGCGTCAGGAACCGCCATGCGAACCGCCCGCCCGCTCCTCATCCTCCTGGCCGGCCTATCGACGGCCGCCTGCGGCGCGCCGGACCGGCTGCGCAATATCGGCCAGGCCCCGGCCCTCTCGGCGGTGGAGAACCCGCAGGCCCGCGCCGGCTACCGCCCGGTCTCCATGCCCATGCCGGAGCCGCAGCCGATCTCGCACAATCCGAACTCGCTCTGGCGCAACGGGTCGCGCGCCTTCTTCCGCGACCAGCGCGCCCAGCGCGTCGGCGACATCCTCACCGTCAAGGTCAGGTTCCAGGACCAGGCCAACATCCAGAACACCACGAACCAGTCGCGCACCGGCTCGCAGAGCATGGGCACCCCCAACCTCTTCGGCGCCGAACGGCTGATCGCGCGGACCGGGGCCGATCCCGCCAGCCTGGTGTCCACCACAGGCTCGAACTCCAACGAGGGCCGAGGCTCCGTGGCGCGGTCGGAGACCCTGACGACGAATGTCGCCGCCGTCGTCATGCAGGTCCTGCCCAACGGCAATCTCGTGCTCGAAGGCAAGCAGGAGATGCGGGTCAATTTCGAGGTGCGAGAACTGATCGTCGCTGGCGTCGTGCGGCCGGAGGATATCGAGAGCGACAACACCATCGACTCCAACAAGATCGCCCAGGCCCGCATCGGTTATGGCGGTCGCGGCCAGATCACCGATCAGCAGCAGCCGCGCTATGGCCAGCAGGTCCTCGACGTCCTCCTGCCCTTCTGACCAAACCCAGAGCTCCCAGCCGTCCCCGCTCCCCAGCGACTACGGCAAGTCCGGCGCCGCCCGCGTTCTCCCAACGCCGGCGGCGTCGGCATTTCGGGCCGCCGCGGCGATACAGGATATGCGCTCCCCGTGCGGCAGGGGCAAACACGATCCGCAACGCGAACCATGGCCTGGCGCGCTGTAACGGCGAAATCCGGTTGATGTCCGCACGGACGGCAAACGAGAATCCGCTTGCACGAGCAGGCATTCCATCGCGGTAGTCAGCGCTTGGCAGGACCTGGGCAGGGGCCGTGAACATGCGGGTAATCCGTTTCGTCGCAATCTTCGCCGCAGTGGCAGCCATCGTCACAGTGGCGGCGGTGACGGCGGCTTTCATGGTGTGGAGCATGATGTCGGTACAGCCGGGAACGGCGACGGCGCTATTTACGCTGTTCATCCTGGCACCGGGGGCCGGATTGGCCGCAGGGCTTTATTTTGCAGCACGGAGCGCGATGCGCACTGGCGGCGGGACGGGGCCGCGAGACGGGCAAGGGGCGCAGGGCCCGGCCATCCTGCTTGCCATTTTCGCCGGTCTCGCAGGATTTCTTGCCGGCTATGGCGGGACGCGGGCCTGGATCGACCTCAACTATACAGACCGATGGAGCAACCCGGCCGCGGCTCCTGTCTGGATTCCCCATGCGCCGGCTTTCGCCGGTGCCGCGCTTGCGCTCGTGCTCGCTGCGCTCGTCCTCGCCGGCCGGCGCGGCAGTGCGCGCCGCTGAGGCGCCCCTGTCCTTATCCCTGGCGACGACGCAGGCGGTCTACGATGACAAGCACAAGGCCGACGCCGGCGAACGTGCCGCAGAGCTGTCCGGCGAGGCGGAGCACCTCGGCCGGGTCGTTCGACTGCGGCGCGAGATAGGCCGCGCCGCCGAACAGAGCGACGGCGACCACGATCAGGAAAACACCGGCGCGGCCGAGCTTCAGCTTGGTCGACGACATTGATGGACTCCGGTGCGCAGGACATTGGCCCCGACCATCACTAGGCCGTCGAGGGCTTGACTGCTACAGCTCAACCGGCGGCAGAGGCCATGTCCCCGACCCGGCCCCATATCGAAACGGCCGCCCCGAGGGGCGGCCGCCTTGTCCCGATCGGGCGCGGTGGCGCCCTATTCGTCGCGGTAGACCCGCTCGCGACGCTCGTGGCGCTCCTGCGCCTCCAGCGACAGGGTGGCGATCGGCCGGGCCTCGAGGCGCTTCAGCGAAATCGGATCGCCGGTCTCCTCGCAGAACCCATAGGTGCCGTCCTCGATGCGGGCGAGTGCCGCGTCGATCTTGGCGATCAGCTTGCGCTGGCGGTCCCGGGCCCGCAATTCGATCGCACGGTCCGTCTCGGACGACGCGCGGTCGGCAATGTCCGGATGGTTCTGGTTCTCGTCCTGCAGGTTTTGCAGGGTTTCCTTGGCTTCGCGAAGGATGTCGTCCTTCCAAGCCAGCAGCTTCTTGCGGAAAAACTCTTTCTGCCGCTCGTTCATGAACGGCTCCGAGTCATTCGGGCGGTAATCCGCTTCCAACTCCAACGTCATGCGCCGAACCCCTCAAGATTCACGGTAAAAGTCTCCGTGTTTCGGCGCGCTCATAGCATTCGTCCCGAGGGCAGACAACCTGAAAGCAGGTCATGCAGCCGTCATGGAGCCGCGAGCGCAACCCCTGCAAAAGCAGAAACCGTGCCATAAGGCCTGATTTCCGGGATTCCCGTTGGTTCGACCGCCGATCGGCAGGATTCAGGCCTTTGCCGCGGCCTCGCGCTTGGCGATCTCCACCTGCGCCCTGAGGTCGATTTCCGCGAGGACAGAGTCGAGGCCGGGATCGCCCGAATCCTCGAGGCTCGCCGCGGTCAGGCTGCGCAGCTTGAGGAGCACCGCCGGCAGGGGCTCGCCGGCGAGGAGCGACAGCTTCAGGTCGTCGAGGAGGTCGAGGGACTGACGTCCGCGCTGCATGGCCCGTCGCCGTTTCTCGCGGCGGTCTTCCGGCTGCATGCCCTGCACCGCCAGCAGCGTCTCCAGACCGGCGGCCGCCATGGTCGGGCGGCTCGCGGCGGTCGCCGGCGATTCCGTCTTCTCGCCCGGCAGTTCGAAGGCCGTGCGGGGGCGATCGGCCTTCTGGGCCGGCTGGCCGGTTGTGACGGCGCCGATGGCAGGCGGCGTGATGATCCGCATGGGTCCCTCTCCGGAACGGCCACTTCAGCAAAGCGCAACAGGTGTTGAGCGACCGTTAAGAGAGCCCCGCCATGGTTAAGGGGCCGTTAATGCCCGGCAAGAGTTGCCGGGCAGTCGGCAGGATCCCCCCGAAATCCGCGCAACTGGAAAAAACTTTGTTAGCAAATCAAGGAGTTAAAAGCCAAATCCGGGTTGGCACGCCGCATGCTTGTCCATGACGACCCAAGGGGATCCCGATGTTCCGCCGCCTCGCCCTTCTTCTGAGCCTCCTGGCCCTTGCCGCTCCGGCCGGAGCCACGACCTCGCGCATCAAGGATCTGGTCGACGTCGAGGGCATCCGCGAGAACCAGCTCATCGGATACGGCCTCGTGGTTGGCCTCAACGGCACCGGCGACACGCTGAACAACTCGCCCTTCACCCGCCAGTCCATCCAGTCGATGATGGAGCGCCTCGGCGTCAATACGCGCGGCATGAACCTGCGCACCGCCAATGTCGCTGCCGTCATGGTCACCGCCAACCTGCCGCCCTTCGCCACCCAGGGCACGCGCATCGACCTCAAGGTCTCCGCCATGGGCGATTCCCGCTCGCTGCAGGGCGGCGAGCTCCTGGTCACCCCGCTCGTCGGCGCCGATGGCGAGGTCTATGCGGTCGGCCAGGGCGCCGTTGCCATCGCCGGCTTCCAGGCTCAGGGAGCGGCCGCCACCATCACCCGCGGCGTCCCGACCGTCGGGCGCGTCTCCAACGGCGGCATCGTCGAGCGGGAGGTCGCCTTCTCGATCAACCGCATGGCCTCGCTGAAGCTCGCCCTGCGCAATCCCGACCTGACCACGGCGCGCCGCATCGCCGCCGCCATCAACGACTTCATCGGGGCCCCGGCGGCCGAGCCAACCGACCCCGCCACTATCCACCTCAAGGTACCGCCGCGCTTCGAGGGCAACATCGTCGCCCTGCTCACCGAGATCGAGCAGTTGCGCGTCCAGCCCGACCAGGTGGCGAAGGTGGTCATCGACGAAGCCTCCGGCATCATCGTCATGGGCAAGGACGTCCGGGTCTCGACCGTGGCAATCGCCCAGGGCAACCTCACCGTGACGGTGTCCGAGCGACCACAGGTCGTCCAGCCCAACCCCCTCGCCCAGGGCGAAACCGTCGTCGTGCCCCGCACCCAGATCCAGGCGACCGAGGAGGGCAAGCGCCTCGCCCTGGTCCGCGAGGGGGTGTCGCTGCAGGAACTGGTCGACGGCCTCAACGCCCTCGGCATCGGCCCGCGTGACATGATCGCCATTCTGCAGGCCATCAAGGCCGCCGGCGCCCTTCAGGCCGAGATCGAGGTGCTGTGATGCGCAGCCTGACCCCCGAAGTCACCGCCGTCAACGCCGCCACACCCGCCGCCGCCCGGGTCACGGGATCGCGCGAGCAGCGTGCCTGGTCACAGGCGCAGAATTTCGAGCAGGTGTTCCTCAACACCATGTTCTCGCAGATGTTCACCGGCATCGGCACGGAATCGCCGCTCGGCGGCAAGCAGAGCGAAGCCTGGCGTGGAATGCTGGTCGACGAATATGCCAAGTCGGTCACCGGCCAGGGCGGCGTCGGCCTAGCCAACCATGTCTATCGTGAACTGATCGGCGCGCAGGAAGCCGCGCCCCGCCGTGTTCCGGCCAGGAGCTGACCCATGCAGCACCCCGCCACCCGTCCCGTTCCGCCACCCTTCGCCAGCGCCGCGGAGGCCATCGCCTTCGCCAACGGGCTGCGCGCCACCATGACGGAGCTCAGGGCCGTGCTGGCCGAGGAGACGGCTCTGGTTCGCGCCGCCCAGATCAAGGCCGCGCAGCCCTTCGAGGCGCGCAAGACCGAGCTGTCGCATCGCTACCTCGCCGATCTCGCCCGCCTCAAGCTGCACAGCGCTGCCCTGCGAACCCATGCCGGCGCCGCGCTTGCCGGACTGGAAGCTGAGCATGCCGCCCTGCAGGACGCACTGCAGGTGAATCTCGCCGTCCTCGCCACCGCCCATGCCGTCGCCGAGGGCATCATCCGCCATGTCTCGCAGGCGGTTCAGGCGCGCCGAGCCCCGGCCGGCTACGGTGCCAACGGCCGCGCCACGGCGCCCGCCCCCCGTGCGAGCGCGCCGGTCGCCGTGGTCCGGAGTCTTTGACGGCCGGCGACGAACATTCGCACATGATTTTCAAGAATAATGCATCGCAACATTTACCATATGTCCTAACGAGAGCTTAGGACATCGGGTTCATGATCCGGCACTTGGGAGAAGAGGGATCACGAGGTCCTTCCCCCGCAGGGAGTACCGGTCATGGACATCCCGTCCACACGACCGGCCGTCGGAACGAATTCTACCGGGCGGCCGGATCCCGTCCAGTACCGCGAAGCGGTGCGGACGGAATTGCCCCGCGCACAGCGGGTGACACAGCCTCCGTCGAACAGCGCCGGATCGGCGCTGGACGATCGACGCCCTGGCGACGTCGCCGCGCGCGACGAGCGCATCCTCGCCGACCGCCGCGCCCGCATGGAGCGCATCGCCGACACGATCCGGGAATCGCTCCAGCGCCGGATCGAGAAGGACGAAGCCGCGGGACTTCTCGTCTATCGCACGGTCGACAAGGAGACCGGCGAGGTGGTGCGGCAATATCCCGACGAGATGGTGCTGAAGCTCAGGGCCTATGCACGCGAGATGGCGCGCAAGGAGGAGAACGAGGCGGCCGACACCCGGCGGGTCGAACGGGTCGCCTGACCCTCGCCGCACCCCTGACCACCACGACCGCCCCGGAAGGGCGGCTTTTGGCGTTGCGGATCCAGGTTATCCACCGCCCCTGCGCGGGGCGAGCAGGATCAGGGTCACGCCGGCGAGGACCACCGCCGATCCCGCGATCATCCGCATGTCGAAACTGTCGCCGGTGATCAGCACGCCGAGACCGATGGCCATCAGCGGGCACATCAGCGTTAGCGTCGAGATGAGATTGGCCTCGTATTTCATGATCAGTTTGAAGAACAGGCTGTGCCCGAGAAGCGAGACGAACAGCGCCGTGTAGACGAGCGCCATGAGAAAGGGCCAGCCGGCATGCACCGCCCGCTCCAGTTGGTTCGTCTCCAGGGCCATCGAGCCGAAGGCGAGCGGGATCGACGAGGCGAACCCTACCCAGGCCTGGAACTGCAGCGGCTGCACATTGTGCATCTTCTTCATCAGCACGACGCCGAAGGCCGATGCGAAGGCGCTGCCGAGGACGAAGATCAGGCCGACCGAGAGCACGAAGCCCTGAGGATCGTACATGACGAGGACAGCGCCCGCGAAGGCGAGCGCGATACCGGTGCCGCGGCGCCAGTCGATCCGCTCGCCGAGCATGACCACCGACAGGAGGGCGGTGATCGGCACGCCGAGCTGTGTCACCACCGCCGCGCTCGACGGCGTCGCCGTCATCAGGCCGATGGAAACGAGGCCAAATCCCCCCGCCCCCATCATCAAGCCGACCAGCGCGATGCGCCAGCGCGGCCGCGGCCAGGGCAGCAGCCAGGGCAGCGCCACCAGCAGCACCAGGACGAAGCGGAGCGAGGAGAACAGGAGCGGCGGAATGTCGAGATGAACGAGCGCCAGCTTCGTCACGATGAAATTGGTTGCCCAGATCAGGCAGACCAGCATCAGAAGGGCGAAGTCGCGCAGGAGCATTCTCCCGCTTGCGACAGCACGGGCCCGGGCGCAACCGGCTGGGCCGCGCGGCAGTCATGCCGGGGCGCCGCCCCGCGGTCGGATCCAGCCCGGATCAGCCCGGCGCGATCATCTTGCGCGGGTCGACCAGACGGTCATAGTCCGCGGCGCTGACGAGGCCGGTCTTCAGCGCCTCCTCCCTCAGCGTCGTGCCGTTAGCGTGCGCGGTCTTGGCGATCTTCGCCGCCGCGTCGTAGCCGATCGTCGGGGCGAGCGCCGTCACCAGCATGAGCGAGCGCTCGACACCGGCGCGGATATTGTCCTCGCGCGGGACGATGCCGACGACGCAATGGTCGGTGAAGGAGACCGCGGCATCGGCCATCAGCCGCACCGATTGCAGGAAATTATAGGCCATGACCGGGTTGAAGACGTTCAGCTCGAAATGGCCCTGGCTGCCGGCGAAGGTCAGCGCGGCATGATTGCCGAAGATCTGGACGCAGACCTGCGTCAGCGCCTCGCACTGGGTCGGATTGACCTTGCCCGGCATGATCGAGGAGCCCGGCTCGTTCTCCGGCAGCGCCAGTTCGCCGAGGCCGGCGCGCGGGCCCGAGCCGAGAAAGCGGATGTCGTTGGCGATCTTGAAGAGCGAGGCCGCCACCGTGTTGATCGCCCCGTGCGAGAAGACCATCGCGTCATGGGCGGCGAGCGCCTCGAACTTGTTCGGCGCCGAGGTGAACGGCAGGCCGGTGATCGCGGCGATCCGCTCGGCAACCGCAGTGGCGAAACCGACGGGGGCATTGAGCCCGGTGCCGACGGCGGTGCCGCCCTGTGCCAGTTCCATCAGCGCCGGCAGCGTCAGTTCGATCCGGGCGATGCCGTTCGCCACCTGCTGCGCGTAGCCGGAAAATTCCTGGCCCAGCGTCAGCGGCGTCGCGTCCTGGGTATGGGTGCGGCCGATCTTGATGATCTCCGTCCAGGCGCGCGCCTTGGCATCGAGGGCCGCATGCAGATGGGTCAGGGCCGGCAGCAGGCGATGCACGATCTCCTCGGCACAGGCAACATGCATGGCGGTCGGAAAGGTGTCGTTCGACGACTGGCTCATATTGACGTGGTCGTTGGGATGGACCGGTGTCTTGGAGCCCAGCGTCCCGCCGGCCATCTCGATGGCGCGGTTGGAGATCACCTCGTTGGCGTTCATGTTCGACTGTGTGCCAGAGCCGGTCTGCCAAACCACCAGCGGGAAATGGTCGTCGAGCCGGCCGTCGATCACCTCCTGCGCCGCGGCGACGATCGTCGCGCCGATCGCCGGGTCGAGCCGGCCGAGTGCCATGTTGGTCTCGGCGGCCGCCCGCTTGACGATGCCGAGCGCCCGCACGATGGCCGCCGGCTGCTTTTCCAAGCCGATCCGGAAATTGCCGAGGGAGCGCTGCGCCTGGGCTCCCCAGTAGCGGTCGGACGCAACGGCGATGGGGCCGAACGTGTCGGTTTCGATGCGGGTTTTCGCCATGAATCGGTCTCCGGAGGCCGTCCGGCGGGGGGACGGGCCATCGACGTCGCGGGGAGCCCGCGCGGTCTCGATACGCCTCCGGGATAGACCCGAAGCACGCGGCGCGCAATCGGGCAGGACATGGCGCGGCAGGCCCCCGCCCCACCCGGCAATTCCTGCCGGTTAACTCTTGCCGTGTCGCACAGGCCACAGGGACCTGAGCCAACCCCTTTAAATCGCGCGCGATTTTGGTTTCGAGACGAAAATTAACTTTTGATTAGGGTTAACGCGGCAGGGTGCGTCAAAGGCCCGTGAGAATCGTCGGGCCCGGCCGAGGACCACCCATGAGCGACATCGTCCTTTCAAAAGGCATTCGCGGCAATCTTCTCTCGCTGATGAGCACCGCCGACCTGCGTGACCGCACCCAGTTTCGGCTCTCCACCGGCAAGAAGGTGAACTCCGCGCTGGACAATCCCGGCAACTTCTTCTCCGCCGCGATGCTCAATTCGCGCGCCACCGACATCACCAACCTGCTCGATGGCATCGGCACCGCGATCAAGACCCTGGAAGCGGCCGACAACGGCATCCGCTCCATCGTCCGCGTCGTCGAAAACGCCCAGGCCCTGGCCCGTCAGGCCCAGGGATCGGCCGCCACCACCGCCCGTCTCGGTGGCGTCCTGCCTGTGGTCAACGGCGCCCAGGGCGCCATGACCATGACCACACCGCTTACCAGCCTCGGATTCTCCAATACCGAGACCATCACCATCAACACCGGAACCAACCGCTCGACGACCCTGACGATCGGCGCCGGCATGACGGTTGGCGACCTCATCAACGCCGTCAACGACAACACGTCGGAAGCAACGGCCAGCGGCGTCGGCGTGACCGTCGGCACCGCGGCCGGCGCCGATGCGCGGGCCCTGCTCTCTCCCGATGGCCGCCTCGTTCTCGAATCCGTCGGCACCCAGCCGATCACCCTCTCCTCGTCCAATGCCGGCACCGCCCTCACGAATATGGGCTTCGGCCTGAACGACCGGACCAAACCCGCCGGCGAGCTCAATGTCACCCGCTCGAACATCGCCGCCCAGTTTTCCGAACTGCGCCGCCAGATCGATCAGTTGGCCAAGGATTCCGGCTTCAACGGCGTCAATCTTCTGAACGCCGACACTCTCCAGGCCATGTTCAACGAGCGGCAGACCTCGTCGCTGACGATCACCGGCGTGCGGTTCTCGGTCAACGAGGACCTGGCGATCGGCGACCAGATGAACAACTTCCAGACCGATCGCGACATTAACGTCGCCATGGCCGACCTGTCCCAGGCCATGGCGCGGCTGCGCTCGCAGTCGAGCGCCTTCGGCTCCAACCTGGCCCTGGTGCAGATCCGCCAGAAATTCACCCAGGAAATGGCCAACACGCTGAAGACCGGCGCCGACAACCTGGTGCTGGCCGACATGAACGAGGAAGGCGCCAACATGCTCGCCCTCCAGACCCGCCAGCAGCTCTCCACCCAGGCCCTGTCGCTCGCGAACCAGGCCGACCAGAGCGTCCTCAGCCTGTTCGGCTAAGGGGGTTGAAGGGCCGAGGCCGCGCCGCGTGATCAACAGGAACCGGAGGACGCCGCTGCTCGGGAAGGTCATGCCATCGCGGGCGCATGTGCTAGCATCTCGCGTTGACGAATCGTGCGGAGGCTCGGGATGGCGCTCAAGGTCGAATTGAAGCCCGGCGAGAAGTTCATTCTCGGCGACAGCGTCATTGTCAATGACGACCAGCGCACCCGGCTGACCATCGAGGGCGAGGCGCCGATCCTGCGCGAGAAGGACGTCATGACGGTGGAAGCCGCCGACACGCCCTGCAAGAAGATCTATCTCCTCGTCCAGCTGATGTACCTGTCCCGCGATCCCGGCCGTCATCACAAGATGTATTTCGACCTGGTCAACGACGTGGTGAAGGCGGCCCCCTCCACTCTCGGCTTCATCGACGACATCAACAATCACATATTAACCGGTTCGCTGTACAAAGCTCTAAAGGCCACGAAGGGCCTGATCGAGTACGAAGGGACTCTGTTGGGTCATGCATCACGGAGCAGCGGCGTACGCGTCGACCGCTAAGGTCACGGCAACAACGAACCCGCGCGATCTGGAGGCGAGCCTGCTCCTGAGGGCGGCGGCCAGACTGCAGTCGGTGAAGGACAATTGGGACACCGGAAAGGCCGAGCTCGGCCCGGCCCTTGCCTATAACCGCAAGCTCTGGACGATCCTGTCGACCTCGGCGACCCAGCCCGACAACCCGCTGCCGCTGCCGATCAAGAACAACATCGCCAATCTCGGCCTGTTCATCTTCCAGCGCACCATCGACATCGAGATCGCGCCGGCGCCCGAGAAGCTTGGAATTCTCGTCACCATCAATTCGAACATCGCCGCGGGCCTCGCCGGCCGCGGCTGAGGCAGGCCGCCTGGCCGCACGCAAAAAGGGGCGCAACCGCTGATGGCTGCGCCCTTTTGCGTGGGGGCGGGGATGCGGCGCCGTTTCTTACATATAGTTGACGATGGTGAGCTTGGAGAGCATCGAGCTCGTCTGGTAGCTCGCCTGCAGATTCGTCTGCAGCGCCAGGATCTGCACTGTGACGTCATTATCGTCGACGCCCTCGATGTCGGCGAGCAGCCCGCCGAGCATGGCGCGGCGGTCGCTGTGGCGGGTCTTGGCGGAATCGGCGGCAGTGTTGGCGGCGGCGATCTCGATCTGGATCGACTGTACCGTCTGGCTGGCCTTGTCCATGCTGAGGCCGGAAACGACCCGCGGCGTCAGCGCCTGAAAGCGCTCGAGCCCGTTCGGATCGCTTTCGCTGAAGCGCAGCGAACTCGCCACCGCCATGTATTGGACCGCGGTGCGCAGCGCTTCCTCGTCGGCGCGCACGCCGTAGAAGACCGCCTGCGAATTGTCGACTTCGGCGGAGGCGGTGGCGCGGGGGTTCGGCGAGACCCGGTCCCCCTGGTACCAGCGCACGGTGCGGGCCTCGGCATTCTGCGGCGTGTCATAGGCGATGGCATCGGCCATGGTCCCGGACACGCCCGCCACCAGCCGCTTCGGCACGCCCGGCTCAATCGCCGGCGGGCCGACCAGGGCCGCGGCCTGCGTCTCGCCATGGAAGAAATCGTCGCCGGCCTTCACGGCCGAGGCGGCGGCGAGCTTCGTGCCGACCATCCGGCTGACCTGCGTGCCGAGCGCGGCCCGCAGATTGTTCAGCGTGTCGGCCGAGGTGGCGCCGACCCGGAACTGGTCGGGCGCGACCAGTTGCGCATCCGCCGCGACCGCGGTCAGGGTCAGGTTCTCGATGCTGCCGTCCGGCAGGGTGAAGCCGATGGTGAGGGACTGGTTCGGCGCGGCATTGCCGGCGCCCGCAGCAATGGAAACCGAGGCGGGCGGACCCGCTGTCCGCGTCGCCGTCAGGCCGTCCACCGCGCCCGAGACGAGGCCGACCTTCAGCCCGAACGCATGGGTGCCGTCTTCGGCCAGCGTCACGGGCTGCGTCCCCGTCGCCGAGAGGGTCAGCCGGCCGGTGGCGGCCGGGTTGCTCTCCGGATTGGCGGAGGCGACACCAAGATCGGCCTGCATTCTCTGCAGCAGGACGGTCTTGAACCCGTCCTTGGAATTGTCACCGCTGAGGAAGATCGAGGGATCGAGCACTGGCGGCGTCGCCGACTTGCGGCCGCCGAAGACATAGCGGGTCCCGTCGTTGGCATTGAGCATGGAGACGACAGCATTCAGCCCGTCGCCGGCGGCGACCTGGCCGATGGTGCGACCCGAGGAGAGCTTGTACTCATTCGGCTGGAACGACGTCTTGGTCGAGGAGACCGTCTTGGCGATCCCGGTCAGCGAGGTGTCGATGATCGAGATGCGCGTGGTCACCAGGGAGATGCTTTGCTGCCAGGCATCGATCTGGCTCATCGATGCACGAAAGGCGAGCGAGAAACCGCGCTCGGGGCCGAGGCCTCCGTAAGTTTCCGACTTCTTGCCGGAGCCGAGCTGCCGCTGCAGATCGGACAACTGGGCCTTCATACGCATGAAGTCGCTGGCATTCAGGCCGGACAGGATCCCTGCGGTACGGATGGACATGATGCCCCTTACATTCTCTGGAGAGATTCCAGCATCTCGCGGACGGCGCTCATGACACGCGCATTGGCGCCGTAAGCCGTCTGGAGCTGGATCAGGAGCGTCATCTCATTGTCGATATTGACCGCCGCCACGCTGTCGAACCGCGCTTGCAGCTGCGTGACCACGGCCTCCTGGCCTTGCGAGACCTGCAAGGCGCTGGCGGCGTCGTTGGTCTGAGTGACGATGACGGAGCGCGCATAGGACAGCACCGAGCCCTGGAAGGGGTTCGACGTCGTGCCGAGGCCACCGGCCGGGGCGAAGTAGCGTTCGGTATTGGCCAAGGCGGCAACAAGGAAGGAGGGGCGCGTCTCGTCCGATTCCAGCGTCGTCGGACTGATCTTCACCAGCGCGCTGGGATCGGCCTTGAGGGCAGCGTTGACATCGATACGGGCGGCGAAGCCGACATACTGAGACCTGGAAGCTGTGACCTGATTGCTGTAGAGACCGCCGGCCCCTGCGGGGTCGGTGAAGAAGGGCATAGCGCTGCCACCGTCGGCCAACGTGCGCGCCGTGACATTGGCGGCGGCCCGACCAACCCTGGCGCCGCCGGCGACGGTCGGATCGGCGAGGACCCTCAGATTGCCGCCATTGACCGAGATGGCGAAGGCGCCGGCGGGAGCGCCGGCCCCCGCGGCCCAGGTGTCGATCGCCGCCTGAATCTGGGTTGCATGGGCTGCCGACGAAGTTCCGGTGAGGCGGAAAACGATGTCGTTGGGGTCGGCGGTCATGGGATCGGACATCGGCAAGGTCGTGTCATCGACCCGCTTGAAGGTGATCTTCTGCGTGACGCCGTTGGCCGTCAGTTCGAGGGATACCGTATCGCCGTCAACAAGGCCGCTGCGCAGCGCGGTGTCGAAGCCGGTCGTCGGCCCCGGCCCAGCCACGGTGACGGGCGTCGAGGTGGATGTGTTGCCGAGCGCCTCGGCCAGGGTGGCGGCGATCTGGTCAAGCTGCGCCTGGGTCGCCGGAAGGTCCTTGTCGCGCAGTTCGATCAGCGCGGCGATCCTTCCCGACGTGAACACGCCGGCAGCGATCAGGTCGATGGTGCCTGACGTGGTGCTGGCCGTGATGGTACCGACGGTGCGCTTGGCGGGATCCTTGTCATAGACGTTGGTCGGCCCGATGATGTCGCGGGCATCGAAGGACAGCTCCGAGCGGCTGGTCGACAGCAGCACGAAGCCCGCCCCGCCATAAAGCTGCACCGCGCCGCTGTC
The DNA here is from genome assembly GCF_022843985.1 of Phreatobacter sp. Classification (GTDB taxonomy): domain Bacteria; phylum Pseudomonadota; class Alphaproteobacteria; order Rhizobiales; family Phreatobacteraceae; genus Phreatobacter. Next base: position 50,706 of record NZ_JALHMP010000019.1, read on the forward strand.
GTCATAGACGGTGCGGACCTGCACATAGTCGGCAATCTCCGCCACCATGGCGTCGCGCTGGTCGAGGAGGCCGACGCGGCTCTCGTCGGTGAAGGCCACGGACAGGCGGCTGTTGATCTTCGACAGGTCGGTCAGCAGCGTGTTGAGGCGAACGGTGGCATCGGCGAGGCCGCTCTCCGCATCGAGGCGCATGTCCTGCGTCGTGCTCGACAGGCTGCGCAGCGTCTGCGTGACGACGGTGGCGGAATTGATGACGCCGGCCCGGGCCGTGTCGCTCTCCGGCGAGGTCAGCAGCGTCTGGAACGAGGACGAGAAGGTGTTCAGCACCGTATCGAGGGCGCGTGCCGAGCCGGGCGCGCCCATCATCTGGTCGAGCCGCGACAGGAATTGCGAACGTGTCGACGCATAGCCGGCATTGGAGCGTTCGCCGACAAGCTGGCGCTGCACAAAGGCGTCATATTCGCGCCGGATCGAGCCGACCTTGACGCCGGCGATCTGGTCGCCGGCAAGCGCATCGACCGGATCGATCAGCTTGCGGGTATAGCTGGGGTTCCCTGCATTGGCGATGTTGGCGCTGGTCAGCGCCGTCGCTGTCGAGGTGAACCGCAGTCCCGAGAGCGAATTGCTCAGCGCGCTGGTCAAAGTCATGCCCGGTCACTCCTTGCCGTGCGTCACGATCCGCGTCAGCGGATCATGTTGATCGTTTCCTGCAGCATCGAGTTGGACGTCGTGACGATCCGCGTATTGGCCGCATAGGCCTGCTGGGTGATGATCAGCTTGGTGAACTCTTCGGAGATGTCGACGTTCGAGCTCTCAAGGCTCTGCGACATGATTCGGCCGGAAGCACCGAGGATCGGCGGCCCCGATCCCGACGTCTCGGCGAAGGCTCCGCCGTCGAGACGCTTCAGCATGTTGTCGCCATTGAAGCTGGCGAGCGGAATGGAGAAAAGGTCGACGGACTGGCCGTTGGAATAGTTGCCGCGAACCCGTCCCGAATCGGTGATCGCCACGTTCATCAGCTCGCCGACCGCATAGCCGTTCTGGCCGATATCGGTGACCTGCACAGTGCCGTCGGAGCGCGCATATTGCGACAGGCCATTGGTGCCGATATCGAGCGTCACATTGCCGATATTGGTACCGTTGACCGTCAGGTTTGGGAAGCTCGGGTTGGCGGTCGGCGCAGTCAATTGCCCGGTTGCAGAGAAGGTGAAGTCGCCACCGATCCGGGTCCAGGTCTCAGCCCCCGTCGCCGAAGCGGACTGGTAATAGGCGCTCCAGGTGTCGGACACGGCCGGCGGACCGGCGGCGGCATTCGCCGTCTTGGCCCAGCGGATCTGGACGTTCACCTCGTTGCCGAGTGTGTCATAGGCCGTCTGCGAACCGCCGGCGATGGAGGTCGCAACGAAGTCGGCCGCATTCGTCGGGCCGATCGTCGCTTGGCCGATCAGCGAGGCCTGCATCAGTTCCGTGCCGGCGACGCTGGTGGCATTGGCCGTGTTCGGCCGCGTCGGAAGGCTGGCGCGGTACTTCAGATTGTCGGTTGCGCGGGCGGGAATGACATCGTTGGTGATCTGGATCGGCACCGGCGAGGAACCAAGCGGGTTGCCGGTGTTGCGGTCAAGCGGCAGGCCGCGCAGGTAGTAGCCGGCACCGTTGACCATATAGCCATTGGCGTCGACCGCGAAGTCGCCGCGGCGGGTAAAGGCGTTGGAGGTGGAGAAGGTCGGCCTGCCGTCGACAAAGCCCGACGGTTGCTGGACGACGAAATAGCCGTCACCATTGATGGCGAGGTTAGTCGTGATCGAGGTCGCCGAAATCTGACCCTGGATCGTGTTGGTCGAGCGCGAAAAGCCGGTGACCGACCCGGACAATTCCCGTTTCGGGGCGGAATCGGGGATGAGATCGACGAAGCTCGTCTCGATCCGCTTGAAGGCCGTCGTCTGCGAATTGGCGATGTTGCCGGAAATGTTCTCGAGGGCATAGGCCTGCGCCGCCAGGCCACTGACCGCCGTCGTCATTGCACCGAAGATACCCATCGAACTTCCCTTCGCCGATGCCGGCAGAACGCGAACGCGACGGACCACCGCCGCACCATGCGATCTTCCCGTGCAGTCGCCATGCCAAAGGCCGGGGCAAACGAAAGCACGCGATTTCAGAGACTTGGATGGTTTACAAAGCGTTTATGGCGGTGCACCGGCACAATTGCCTGTGCCGATCGGCATATTCTGCCGGGTGTTGCAGGGGCCTGCTGCGGCCCCTACCTTGCCTCCCGACATGGAGGCAGCTGCTTCCGCCATCCATCATGACATGAGGCACATCACATGGCGTCCGGGCGTTTCGAGGGGACGAGCGGCTATGTCGCGACCGACGATCTGAAGGTGGCGGTCAATGCCGCGATCACCCTGCAGCGGCCCCTGCTGGTCAAGGGCGAGCCCGGCACCGGCAAGACGGTGCTGGCCATCGAGATCGCCAAGGCCATCGGCGCGCCGCTGATCGAGTGGCACGTGAAGTCGACCACCAAGGCGCAGCAGGGCCTCTACGAATACGACGCCGTCTCGCGCCTGCGCGACAGCCAGCTCGGCGACGAGCGGGTCAAGGACATCGGCAACTACATCAAGCGCGGCAAGCTCTGGGAAGGCTTCACCGCGCCGGTCCGCCCGGTCCTGCTCATCGACGAGATCGACAAGGCCGACATCGAGTTCCCGAACGACCTCCTTCAGGAGCTCGATCGTATGGAGTTCTTCGTCTACGAGACCGGCGAGACGGTGAAGGCGGCCCAGCGCCCCATCGTCATCATCACTTCGAACAACGAGAAGGAGCTGCCGGACGCCTTCCTGCGCCGCTGCTTCTTCCACTACATCAAGTTCCCCGACTCCGAGACCATGCAGGCCATCGTCGACGTCCACTTCCCCGGCATCAAGCAGAAGCTGGTCGCCGAGGCCCTGCGCATCTTCTATGACGTCCGCGACGTGCCGGGCCTGAAGAAGAAGCCCTCCACCTCCGAGCTTCTCGACTGGCTGAAACTGCTGATGGTCGAGGACATCTCGCTGGAGACGCTGCGCGAGAAGGACCCGCGCAAGGCCATTCCGCCGTTGCACGGCGCGCTGCTGAAGAACGAGCAGGACGTGCACCTGTTCGAGCGCCTGGCCTTCCTCGCCAAGCGCGGTTGAGGCATGGTGCGGTCGGTCGATTCCGCGACGAACCACCCGGATCGGGAGAGATGACCGCCGTGATGTCCCTGGGCGCCCGCGCAGTCGCCCTGCCATTCGTCGTTCTGCTCGCCGGCTGCTCGGCGGGGCTTGAGGCCAGCCCGCCGGGCCGGCCGGAGGCGGCGGTCTGGGCCATCGACCGCCAGGTCGCCCGCTGCCGGGCCACCCAGTCGGGTGGCACCCGGGCCGGCATGGCCGGGGGCGGCGGCTTCGTCGTCTTCGGTTCCGTCACAGCCGTCTCCCGCAGCGGATCGGCCGAGGATTGCCCCTCGATCCTCGCCCTCACCGACGAGGATGTCGGCGAGATCCAGACCCTCGTGCTCGCCACCGCCGCCAGCGCCCGCGGCATGGAGACCAACTGGCGCAGCCGCGCCGGCGCCCGTCGCGAGATCACGCTCTCGGTCTATCCCGTCGAGGCAAGCCGCGGCCGCCCCTGCCGCGTCGTCGCCGCGACCCTCACCGTCTATGGCCCGGCCCCCGAAGCCCTCCTCGGCGCTCCGCCGGCGGTCCCGCTCGACGAACAGCGCTTCTGCCGCGCGCCGGTCGGCGCCTGGGAACCGGCCTGATCCGTCGCCGTGGTCGGGTGGCGCGACGGCTGGAGATTCGGCGGCTTTTCGCCCAATATCTTCGCGAAGCGGCAAGGTTTTCGCGCTAGTGTTGCGTTCATGGAGCTGTTCGCCGGTCTCAATCTGATCACTCTTGGGGCGACGGCCGCGCTCCTTGCGCTGGTCGGCGCCCATCTCTGGTACGATCGCTGGTGTGACAACAACGGCGTCCCGCGCCCGTCCGGATCGACCTCCGCCGACGGCATCTCCTGCAGCGACGGGGACGGCGGCGGCGACTGATCCGCCCAAAGGCACGGGATGACGGACGGCTTGTTCCATCCTATCCTCCCGCCATGTTCATCAATTTCTTCCACGACCTGAAGAAGGCGGGCGTGCCGGTCACGGTGCGCGAATATCTGACGCTCATGGAGGCGCTGGACGCCGACATCATCGAACGGGCCCCGACCGACTTCTACTATCTGTCGCGCGCCACCCTGGTGAAGGACGAGCGCAACATCGACAAGTTCGACAAGGTCTTCGGCGCCACCTTCAAGGGGTTCGAGACCCTCGCCGAGGGCCTTGAGGTCAATGTCCCCGAGGAATGGCTGAGGAAACTCACCGAGAAGTTCCTCACCGAGGAGGAAAAGGCCCAGATCGAGGCGCTCGGCGGCTGGGACAAGCTGATGGAGACGCTGAAGAAGCGGCTCGAGGAGCAGAAGGGCCGCCACCAGGGCGGCAACAAGTGGATCGGCACGGGCGGCACCTCGCCCTTCGGCGCCTATGGCTACAATCCCGAAGGCGTGCGCATCGGCCAGGACGGCAACCGCAATTTCCGCGCCGTGAAGGTCTGGGACAAGCGCGAGTTCAAGGACTACGACGACACGGTCGAGTTCGGCACCCGCAACATCAAGATCGCGCTGCGCCGCCTGCGCAAATTCGCCCGCACCGGCTCGCCCGACGAGCTCGACCTCGACGGCACCATCCGCGAGACGGCGCGCCATGGGTTCCTCGACGTGCAGATGCGACCCGAGCGGCGCAACTCCATCAAGGTGCTGATCTTCTTCGACGTCGGCGGCTCGATGGATTGGCACATCCAGCTCTGCGAGGAGCTGTTCTCCGCCGCCAAGGCCGAGTTCAAGCACATGGAATATTTCTACTTCCACAACTGCCTCTACGAGAAAGTGTGGAAGAAGAACCAGCGCCGCTTCGACGAGACAATGCCGACGTGGGACGTGCTGAACAAATACGGGAACGACTACAAGGTCATCTTCGTCGGCGACGCCTCCATGTCCCCCTACGAGATCGCCCAGCCCGGCGGCTCGGTCGAGCATTTCAACGAGGAGGCCGGCGTCACCTGGATGAAGCGCGTCGCCTCCATCTACCCCTCCATGGTCTGGCTCAACCCGGTGAAGGAGAAGCACTGGGACTACACCCACTCCATCGGCATGATGCGCGACATCATGGAACAGCGCATGTTTCCGCTCACCCTCACTGGCCTCGACAAGGCGATGAAGGAACTGGTGCGGTAGGGGAGTCGCTCTCCCTCCACGCGCCGCCCTTCCATGCATGTCCCGCCCTTGCGAAAGGTTTGAAGAGGCCGGCATCATTCCGCCAACGACGCTTCGACAACAACGGGAGGGATAGTCGTGAAACTCGTTCGCTATGGCGCCAAGGGCAAGGAAAAGCCCGGCCTCATCGACCCTGACGGCAAGATCCGCGATCTGTCGGAGATCGTGCCCGACATTGCCGGCGCCGCGCTGACCAAGAAGGGCCTCGCCAAGATCGCCAAGGCCAAGTGGGACAAGCTTCCCCTGGTGAAGGGCCGCCCGCGGCTCGGCGCCTGTGTCGGCGATGTCGGCAACTTCATCGCCGTCGGCCTCAACTATGCCGACCATGCCGCCGAGACCGGCGCCGCCATCCCGACCGAGCCGATCCTCTTCAACAAGGCGCGCTCCTGCATCGTCGGCCCCAATGACGACGTCATGCTGCCGAAGAAGTCGGTGAAGACCGACTGGGAGATCGAGCTCGCCATCGTCATCGGCGAGCGTGCCCGCTACGTCTCCAAGAAGGATGCCCTCTCCGTCGTCGCCGGCTTCTGCGTCTGCAACGACGTCTCCGAGCGCGAGTACCAGATCGAGCGCGGCGGCCAGTGGATGAAGGGCAAGGGCTGCGAGACCTTCGGCCCGCTCGGCCCCTGGCTCGTCACCACCGACGAGATCAAGGACGTGCAGAAGCTCGGCATGTGGCTCGACGTCAACGGCGAGCGCATGCAGACCGGCTCGACCAAGACCATGATCTTCGACGTCAGGACCATCGTCTCCTACATCTCCGAATTCATGGTTCTCGAGCCCGGCGACGTCATCACCACCGGCACGCCGCCCGGCGTCGGCCTCGGCATGAAGCCGCCGAAATTCCTCCGCGCCGGCGACGTCATGACCCTCGGCATCGAGGGACTCGGCGAGCAGAAACAGAAGGTCATCGCCTGGCAGTGAGCCGGACTGGCGGGCGCCCAAGCGCCCGCCCGCCGCGCCCGCGCCGGACATGAAGCCACTCCCGATGCTGAGAACCATCGCCCTCACCGCGACGGCGATGGTCGCCTTCGCCGCCAATTCCATCCTGGCACGCCTCGCCCTCGCCGGCGGGGCCATCGACGACATGGGCTATACCGGCTGGCGCCTCGCCTCGGGGGCCATCGTGCTCTTCGCCCTGGCGCGCATCGTCGGGCGTCAGGACGGCGGGCCCGCCGTCGCCGGCAGCTGGCCGCAGGCAGCGGCGCTGTTCGGCTATGCCCTCGCCTTCTCCATCGCCTATCTCTGGCTCGGCGCGGCCATCGGCGCCATCGTCCTCTTCGGTGCTGTGCAATTCGGCATGATCGCCCGCGCCATCGCCGCAGGAGACCGGCCCGGCCCGCTGGAGGGCGCCGGCCTTGTCATCGCCTTCGCCGCCCTCGTCTGGCTTGTCGCACCGGGGACCGCCGCCCCCTCGCCCCTCGGCGTGCTGCTGATGGCCATCGCCGGGCTCTGCTGGGCGGTCTATTCGCTGCTGGGACGCGGCTCCGCCGATCCGCTTGCCGACACTGCCGGCAACTTCCTGCGCTGCCTGCCGGTGGCGCTGCTGCTCATCGGCTGGGGCTGGCGCGTCCATCCGCCGGACGCGGCGGGCCTCGCCTATGCGGTGGCCTCGGGGGCCCTCGCCTCCGGCCTTGGCTATGCCGTCTGGTATGCCGTGCTGCCGTCTCTGTCCCGCGTCACCGCGGCCTCGGTCCAGCTCACTGTGCCGGCCATCGCCGCGGCGGGCGCGGTGGTCTTCATCGGCGAGGCACTGACCCTGCGCATGGCCGCAGCTTCGCTGGCGATCCTCGCGGGGATCGCGCTGGTCATCCTGGCGGGCGAAAAGCGGCGCCGGAGTAGTTGAATCACCACGTAAAGAACCGGACTCTCCACCTGAGCACAAGGACGGATTGCGATTCACGTCCAGACACTTGCGGGGCGATACGGAATCGCGAGGAGAGACCGGCGGGCGCCGCCCTCACTCCATCACGGCCGCCTTGAGGATGCAGACCATCACCGCATGGGCGGGTTCATGGCCGACATTGCGGATGACGTGCCGCCCGTCGCAGCGGTAGCGGGCGCTCTCGCCGGTCCCCACCGTCTCGAACCGGTCTCCCACCTCGACCTGCAATTCGCCGGACAGCACGGAGAGGCTCTCGATGGAGCCGCGCTGGTGCCCCTCGCTCTCCAGGACGCCGCCGGGATCGCACTGGAAATCATACCATTGAAGCCATTCGACGGTCTTGATCCAGCCGATGATCGACAGCCGGCACTTGCCGTCGTCGGACACCAGCAGCGGGGTATCGGCCCGCGACAGCTTCTCGAGGAAGGGCTCCTCGGTCGCCGTTGCCAGCACCCGCTCGATCGAGACGTCGAGCGCCTGGCTGAGGCGCCAGATGGTGGCGAGCGTCGGATTGGTCTCGTTGCGCTCGATCTGGCTGATGATCGATTTGGCGACACCCGACTGTTCCGACAGTTCCGACAGCGACAGGTTGTAGGCCTTGCGCAGTCGCTGCACGGTCTTGCCGAGATTGCCGGACAGCACATGGGCGCCGGCATCCATCTCGATTTTTTTCGGGTCCCGGTCGGCCATCGGCGGCAAGGCGTCTCGTACGTTGTTTCGAACGATCGTTCGACTAAACGATCTTATGCCCTGCCGGCCCCGGGAGCAAGGATGGCGGCCCGCCATCGCCCGCCGCGGACGAGCCGTCACACCTCGCGCGCACCGAGAGCGGCATGGGTGGATACCCGCGTCCAAGGCCCAATCCGTCCCTGGAAGGCGGTGTAATGCGCGGCGATCTTGCCCGCCATGGCGCTGCGGGTGGCAAGTTCGCCGACCAGGTCGGCGGCATGACGGCGGGCGATCCGCACCAGCGGCGTCGGGAAGCCGCGCAGCCGGACGCCGTGGGTCGAGACCATTGTCGCCAGCGCGTCCATGTTCAGGATCTCGATCTCGGCGAGGGCGATGGCCTGCTCCGCGTCACTGGCCGCCTGGACGACACCCTTCAGGTCGGCCGGCAACCCGTCCCACAGCGCCTTGTTGACCACGAGCTCGCTCGATCCGTTCGGCTTGTTGAAGCCGGGTGCATAATAGAATGGCGCCACCCGCCACAGTCCCAGCTGGATGTCGGAACCGGGCGAGGTGAACTCCGCCCCGTCGATCGCCCCACGCTCCAGCGACGGGTAGATATCGCCCGGCGGGATGGCGATGGCGGTAGCGCCGAGGCGCTGGAAGAGCTCCGCCCCGAGGCCCACCATGCGGATGGTGAGACCCTTCACGTCGTCGGCCGATTGCAGCTCCCTGCGGAACCAGCCGCCCATCGACACGCCGGTATTGCCGCCGAGGAAGGGCTTCACCCCGAACCGCGCCGCCGCCTCGTCCCACAAAGCCTGCCCGCCGCCCTTCAGCACCCAGGCATTGTGCTCGGGCGGAGTCAGGCCAAAGGGGATGGTGGTGAAGAAGGCGAGAGCCGGCTCCCGCCCGATGGCGAAGAAGGAGGCGGTATGGCCGAGTTCGACGGTGCCATTGCCCACCGCCTCGTGGACGGCGAAGGCCGGCACCACCTCGCCAGCGGCGAGGACCTGGACCTCGATCCGCCCGCCGGACAGGAGCTTGATCCGGTCGGCGATGCGCTGGGCCGAGAAGGCCGGGCCGGGCAGGTTGCGCGGCCAGGATGTGACGAGGCGCCAGCGCAGGACGGGCTGGGCCCGGACGAGACCCGGCGCGGCGATCAGGCCGGTGGCACCAGCGACAAGCGCGGAGCGGCGATTGAAGGTCATGTCACCACCAGGCGTGGAAATGATGGGTGGGCCCATGGCCGCTGCCGACCTGCAGCCGTTCCGATGCGGCGATGGCGGCAGTCACATAATCCTTTGCCTCGCTGACCGCCTGTCCCAGTGGAAAGCCCTTGGCGAGGCCGGCGGCAATGGCCGAGGAGAGCGTGCAGCCGGTGCCGTGGGTGTTGCGGGTGGCGACGCGCGGCGCCTCCAGCCGTACCGTTCCGGCCGGCGTCACCAGAAGATCGACGCTGGTATCGCCGGTGCCGTGGCCGCCCTTCATCAGCACTGCCTTTGCCCCCTGCGCCATCAGCGCCTGTCCCTGGGCGAGCATGTCGTCCTCCCCCCGTGCCACCGGCTGATCGAGCAGGGCCGCCGCCTCCAGCAGGTTGGGCGTGACGAGAACGGCGCGCGGGAAGAGCAAGCGCCGCAGCGCCGAGACCGCGTCGGGATGGAGCAGCCGGTCGCCGGAGGTCGCAACCATGACTGGATCGAGCACGACCTGGCCGACCCGGTGCCGGTCGAGCCCCGCCGCCACGGCCGCGATCACCGGCACTTGCGACAGCATGCCGATCTTGGCAGCGCCGACCTTCAGGTCGGAGAAGACCGAATCCATCTGCGCGGCGATGAAATCCGCCGGCACGTCATGGATCGCCTGGACGCCGCGGGTGTTCTGCGCGGTGAGCGCCGTGACGACGCTGGCACCATAGACGCCGAGCGCCGAGAAGGTCTTGAGATCCGCCTGGATGCCGGCACCGCCGCCGGAATCCGAGCCCGCAATGGTCACCGCGATGGCCGTCATGGCGCCTCTCCCTGCTCTGGTGTCGTGATCCGCGCCCGCGCCGCGATATCGGCCGCTTCTAGACCGTAGAGGGCGTCGAGATAGGCGGATGCGAAACTGCCCGGCCCGCGCGCCGTCTCGGCGGCGCTCTCTCCGACGATTCCGAGCACGAGCATGGCGGCGGCGCTCGCCGCTCCGGCATCGTCGCCGACGGCGAGAAAGGCGGCGGTGATCGCCGCCCCGGCGCAGCCCATGGCGGTCACCCGCGCCATCAGCGGATGGCCGTTGGCGATGGCGACAAGGCGATCGCCGTCGGTCACCACATCCGTCTCCCCGGTCGCCGCCACGACGGTGGCGAGGCGGCGGGCGATCATGGCGAGGTCCTCGTCCGGACCGAGCACCGCGATCTCGGCGCCGTTGCCGCGGATCGCCGCCGGTGCGAGCGCGGCGAGGTCGCGCGCGAAGGCGGCGCGCCCGGCCGAGCGGTCGATGAAGACGGGGTCGAGGAGCCAGGGCCGGCCGGCCGCGCTGGCCACCTCGATCGCCGTGCGGATGACGGCGCGCCGCTCCGGCTCCAGCGTGCCGAGATTGACCAGGAGCGCATCGGCGCTGCCGGCGAAGGCGGCGATCTCGTCCGGCGCCGTCGTCATCGACGGCACCGCACCGAGGGCGAGCAGCGCATTGGCGGTATAGGCCTGCGCCACCGTGTTGGTGATGCAATGGACACGCGGCCTGCGTGCACGGATCGCGGCGAGGCCGTCACGGGCGGTGTGCAGGACGCGGTCGCTGAAGTCGGAATCCCCGCTTGGGGGCCATCTGTCCATCTCGGTTTCCTCCGCCGGCATGACCCGGTTCAGGTACGACGGGTTGGCCTTGCGACCTCTCAGCCCGATGAGGGCACCCCGACGAGACAATGAGTGACAGTTAGGCCAAGGAACCCGCCGGCGCAAGCACCGGGGGGATGACGCGCGCGCCCATTGATGGCATGGGTGAGGCCTTGCGCGCCGCGAGGGTCCCCATGATCGCCTTCTTCGTCCAGATCAAATGCCAGCTCGGCAAGGCCTATCAGGTCGCCGCCGCCCTCGCCGACCGCGAGATCGCCTCGGAGATCTATTCGACCGCCGGTAATTTCGACCTGCTGGTGAAGTTCTATGTCGAGCCCGGCACCGATATCGGCCATTTCGTCAACGAGAAGGTGCAGCTGATCCCGGGCATCCAGGACACCCATACGATCATCACCTTCAAGGCGTTCTGACCGCGCCGGTCAGGGCTGGCGCTGCCGCCAGATCTGGAAGACGCCGAAGGCCAGCGTCACCATGCCGGCATACCAGAGCACCGGCACGTAGCGCGGAATCGCCCCGCGGATATTGGCCTGGAAGAAGGCGCATTCGGGTGTCGCGAAGCCGATGCAGGCGAGCTTCAGGCCGAGGAGGCCGAAGGCGCCGCCATACTGGGCATAGTAGACGAACCACCAGACCACCGAGACTAGGCAGAAGGCGAGGCCGAGATAGATGGCCGGCGGGGTCGATGTCTTCGGATCGTCCGGCGCCATGAAGCCCGTCCTGCGCTGATCGTGATCCCTGCCATTTACGCGGGTTCTCCGTGGCAAGGCCAGTCTCCGCCGCATTGCGCCTTTGCGACGGCCAAGGCTTGCCTCGCAGCCGCGAAGCGTTCCATTCTGATTCCGAGTTCCCGGAGCACATGACATGACGCCGACGAAATTCGGAATGGGCCAGGCATTGAGCCGGGTCGAGGACGCGCCGCTGATCAAGGGCGAGGGACGCTTCGTCTCCGACCTGGTGCCGGACGGCGCGCTGATCGGCTATGTCGTGCGTTCGCCCTTCGCCTTCGCCGACTTCGTGATCACCGACACCAGCGCGGCCCGCGCCATGAAGGGCGTCAAGGCGATCTTCACCCATGCCGACCTCGAGGGCATCGGCAACCTGCCCTGCCTGTCGCAGATCCCCTCGGTGACCCCGATCCCCAATCCGCCCTGGGAGGTGCTCTGCTCTAAGACCGTCCGCCATGTCGGTGACGGCATCGCCTTCGTCGTGGCGGATACGCTCGACCGGGCCAAGGACGCCGCCGAGGCCATCGCCATCGAATGGACGTCGCGCGAGCCGATCATCGACGCCGTCGATGCCCTGCAGAAGGGCGCTCCCCAGGTCTGGCCCGACATTCCCGGCAATCTCTGCGGCGAGGTGCATCTCGGCGAGGCGGAGGCGACCGAGAAGGCCTTCGCCAAGGCCCACCGCACGGTGTCGCTGACCATCGTCAACAACCGCCTGGTCACCAACTACATGGAGACGCGCGGCTGCCTCGCCGAATATGATTCCAAGGCGAAGAGCTTCACCCTGACCCTCGGAAGCCAGGGCAGCCACAGCATCCAGGCGACGCTGGCGACCCGCATCTTCAACATGCCGAAGGAACAGATCCGCGTCATCACGCCTGATGTCGGTGGCGGCTTCGGCACCAAGACCTTCATGTTCCGCGAATATCCGCTCTGCATGCTCGCCGCCCGCAAGCTGAAGAAGCCGGTCGCCTGGGTGCAGGACCGCGGCGACCATTTCGTCAATTGCAGCCAGGGCCGCGACAATGTCTCCACCGCCACGGCGGCGCTCGACAAGCGCGGCAAGGTGCTGGCGGTAAAGGTCGACACTGTGGCCGACATGGGCGCCTATCTGTCCCAGTACGCGACCTTCATCCCCTATGTCGGCGCCCTCATGCTGGCCGGTGTCTATGCCTTCCCCGCCATGCATGTCCGGCTGAAATATGCCTATACCAACACCGTCCCCGTCGACGCCTATCGCGGCGCCGGGCGCCCGGAGGCGGCCTATCTCATCGAGCGCCTGATGGACCGCATCGCCATCGAGACCGGCATGAGCCCGGCCGAGGTGCGCCGCCGCAACTTCATCCAGCCCGACCAGTTCCCCTGGAAGACGCCCGTCGGCCGCACCTACGATTCCGGCGAGTTCGACGGCCACATGACCCGCGCCATGGCGGTCGCCGGCTGGGACGCCTTCAAGGACCGCCTGAAGGCGGCGAAGAAGGCCGGCAAGATCCGCGGCATCGGCATGGCCACCTATGTGGAGGCGTGCGGCGGCGGTGCCCCCGAGAACGCCTGGATGAGCCTGGAGAAGGACGGCACGGTGACCATCAAGATCGGCACCCAGTCCAACGGCCAGGGCCACAAGACGGCCTATGCCCAGCTCGCCTCCCAGCACCTCGACATCCCCATCGAGAAGATCAACGTCATCCAGGGCGACACCGCCCAGATTCCTACCGGCACTGGCACCGGCGGCTCGCGCTCGCTGCCCGTCGGCGGCGCCGCCGTCGATGTCGGCGCGCGGGCCCTGGCAGACGTGATCAAGGACATGGCGGCGACCGAGATGGAGGTCGGCGTCGGCGATGTCGAGATCGTCGGTGGCGCGGTGCGCGTCGTCGGCACCGACAAGGCGATCTCCTATGAGAAGATCGCGTCCCTCCCGGGCGCCGAGGACAAGCTGAAGAGCCACGGCACCTGGCGGCCGCCGGAGCCCACCTTTCCCAATGGGACCCATATCTGCGAGGTGGAGATCGACCCGGATACCGGCGTCACCGAGATCGTCGCCTATACCGTCGTCGACGATTTCGGCGTCACCATCAATCCGACCCTGCTGGCCGGCCAGGTCCATGGCGGGATCGTCCAGGGAATCGGTCAGGCGCTGCTGGAGCGCACCGTCTACGACAAGGAGAGCGGCCAGCTCCTGACCGCCTCGTTCATGGACTACGCCATGCCACGGGCCGACCACATCCCGAACTTCCATTTCGAGACGCGCAACGTGCCCTGCGTCACCAATCTCCTTGGCATCAAGGGGGCCGGCGAGGCCGGCACGATCGGCGCCTGCCCCTCGGTGATGAACGCCATCGTCGATGCGCTGTGGCGTGCCTATGGCATCAAGGAGATCGATATGCCGGCAACGCCTGCCCTCGTCTGGCAGACGATCCAGGATGCCAAGGCAGCAAAGGCCGCCTGACGTCGACCGGGCGGTCCTCCTCCCCCGCCCGGCCCCAGCCGGTTGCACGACGGCAAATGTGAATATGCGCGAATGCAAGGTCATGCGGCGAGATAACGCAGGCGTGATCACTCCTCTGCAATATGGGGATACCCGCGGGCGCCTTCTGTGGTGTGGAATGATTCCAGTCGGCACGAGGCCGACGGTCTCGTCCTCGAGCAGGACATCAAGGGGGAAAGTTCACATGAAGCGTTTGATCATTGCCGCGGCGACAATCGCCATCGGCACCCTGGCCGTATCGGCCCAGGGCGCCGACCCGATCGCCGCCCGCAAGGCATCCATGAAGACTGTCGGCGAACAGACCGGCGCCGGCGCCCGCATGGCGCGCGGCCAGGCGCCCTTCGATCTGGCACAGGCGCGGGCGATCTTCGCCGCCTACGAGCAATCGGCCGCCACCTATGCCAACCTCTTCCCCGATGGCAGCCAGACCGGTGGCGAAACCGCGGCTCTCCCGACGATCTGGGCGAACCGGGCCGCCTTCAACGCCGCCGTCGCCAAGTGGGGTGCCGATGCCCGCACCGAGGGCGCCAAGGTGACCGATCTCGCCACCTTCCAGGCGGCCTTCGGCGAGGTGACCAAGAACTGCGGCAGCTGCCACGAGACCTACCGCGCCCGTCGCAACTGAGCGGCGCCAGCCAACGCGGCGCGCCGGTCTTGCGGGCCGGCGCGTCACGCCAACGAACGAGGTAAGGCATGATCAGGCGGCTGGTGATGGGTCTGGCGATTCTCGGGGTCGCCGGAGGAGCCGTTTTCTGGTGGCTCACCATGCCCTCACGTCTGGCACCGGCCGCATTGGCCGGCCCCGCGCCGAATGCCGAGCACGGCCGGCTGGTCTTCGCCGCTGCCGGCTGCGCCTCCTGCCACGTCACCGAGGGCCAGACCGACCGCACACGGATGGGCGGCGGTCATGGGCTGAAATCGCCCTTTGGCACCTTCTATGCCCCCAACATTTCGCCTCATCCGGAGCGCGGCATCGGCCGCTGGTCGGAGGCCGACTTCGCCAATGCCATGCTGAAAGGCGTCTCGCCGTCCGGCGAGCACTATTATCCGGCTTTCCCCTACACCTCCTACCAGCGCATGACGGTCGGGGATGTCCGTGACCTCTTCGCCTATATGAAGACGCTGCCGGTCGATCCGACGGCCAACCGCCCGCATGACTTGCCCTTCCCCTTCACGGTGCGCCGTGGCCTCGGCCTGTGGAAACTCGCCTTCCTCGACGGCCAGCCCTTCCGGCCCGATCCGTCGAAATCCGCCGCCTGGAACCGCGGCGCCTATTTGGTCGAGGGTCCCGGCCATTGCGCCGAATGCCATTCGCCGCGCGCCTTCACCGGCGCCATCACCGCCGACCGCCGCTTCGCGGGTGGCCCTAATCCGGAAGGCGCGGGCTGGGTCCCCAACATCACGCCGCACCGCGACGGCATAGCCTCCTGGTCGGAGGACGATATCGCCAGCTACCTCGCCGACGGCTTCACGCCCTCCGGCGACTCGGCCGGCGGGGCCATGGCATCGGTCATCCGCAACACCGCCCAGCTCAGCAATGATGACCGCGCGGCCATGGCGGCCTACCTGAAGGCCCTGCCGGCGCGTGAGGGCCGGGCCCCTCCCCGCCGCTGAGATCGTTCAGCGACGATCACGCAGCCGTGACCCGGACCAGTGATCTTGTGTGCGAAAAAGCCGCGAAAAACACCGGTTACGCCTAGGTAACCACCTGAGTCTAAAGACGAAAAAGCCGCGAGCCGAACGGGACGACTCGCGGCCTGGACCGTCACGCGAAATGACGGAACAGCGTCAGGGATTGCTGGAGCGCTGGGCGTCGACGCTCCACGGGCCGGGTCCGGCGAAGACCAGATAGAGGAAGGTGAAGCAATACATGATCGCGAGGTTGCCGCCGTTCTGGATCGGGTAGAAGCCGCGGCCGGCATGGCCGATGAAATAGGCCGCAGCCATGGTGCCGGCGAGCACGAAAGCGGCCGGGCGGGTGAAAAAACCGACCAGAATCAACACGCCCGTAACGAGTTCGATGCAGGCGGCGATCCACGGCATCGAGCCGACCGGGGCGAAATTGACGCTCATCGGGAAGCCGAAGAGCTTGACGAAGGCATGCTGCAGCAAGACCAGCGCGGCCATGATGCGGAGCACCGAGAGCAGGCGCGGTGCCCAGGCGTTGAGGGTTGGATTGAGGCTGTCCATGAGAAGGTCCCGTGATGTGACGAAGTGAGTGGCACCGCCTCTTGCAGGGCGGTGCGGCGACCATATCGGCTGACCGGTGGGGTGCAACCGGCCGGCCGGGGGCACGGCGACCGCAAAAACGACCGCGCCAGGGTGGAAACGGCTCGGAGCCGGGTCATGGTCGCAGGGCATGCGTGCAGCTTTGGCCCTGCCCGAACCCGGCCCGGCATGGTTCAAGGGACAGGCGAATATCCCTCCTGACCCCTCGCCTTCATGCCCGTTCTCTCCCGCGCCGCCACGGGGATCCTCTTCAAGCTGATGTCGACGGTGGCCTTCACCTCCATGTCGACGCTGGCGCGCGTGGCGGGCCAGGAGATTCCGGTCGGCGAGATCGTCTTCTGCCGCTCCTTCTTCGCGCTGATCCCGCTCTTCATGATGCTCGCCTGGCGCCATGAGGTCATGGACGCGTTCCGCTTTGTCAGCTTCCGCTCCCACATGAAGCGCGGCGTCATCGGCGCCATCGGCATGTTTTCCGGCTTCGTCGGCCTGACCCTGCTGCCGCTCGCCGATTCCACCGCCATCGGCTATGCCGCCCCCCTGATGGTCGTGCCGCTCGCCTATTTCATCCTCGGCGAACAGGTGCGCATCTACCGCTGGTCGGCGGTGGCCATCGGCTTCGTCGGCGTCGTCGTCATCCTCTGGCCCCATCTTGATATCGGCACCCTCGGCGACCGCCCGGACAGCCAGCGCACCGGCGCCATTTTCGCCCTTGGCGGGGCGGTCTGCGCCGCCTTTGCCACCATCCAGGTCCGCAGGCTCGTCAACACCGAGACGACGGCCGCCATCGTCTTCTCCTTCATGGCGCTCTGCGCCACGCTGGCGCTCCTCACATGGCCCCTGGGGCATGTCCTGCCGGCCATCGGCCAATGGGTCGTGCCGAGCCCGTGGAAGGCGCTCATCCTGGTGATGGTCGGCGTCACCGGCGGGCTCGGCCAGATCTTCCTGACGTTGAGCTACCGCTATGCGGACACCTCGCTGATCGCGCCCTTCGACTATTTCTCGATGATCTGGGCGGTCATCTTCGGCTACATCGTCTTCGCCGACCTGCCGAGCGCCTATGTCGTCACCGGCGGCTCGATCGTCGTCGCCTCCGGCATCTTCGTCATCTGGCGCGAGCACCAGCTCGGCATCGAGCGCGCCGGCCAGCGCAAGGTCACGACACCGCAGGGCTGAGCGCCAGGGCAAGGGCCTCAGCCGGCGATGCCCCGCCGGAGCCGGCGCACATCCGCCATGAACTGCTTGCCGAAGAGCAGGACCAGGACGGCGCAATAGGACAGGCCGCCAAGCACCATCAGGATGAGCAGGGCGACCTTGTGGTTGAGGCCCGGACCGGGAAGGCTCGCCATGATCGTGCTGCCGACGACCAGCGCCAGGACCAGCACGGCGAAGGCCACCGCGATCTGCGGCAGCACGGAGCGGGCCCGCGAATCGAGGGTGAAGAGGTCCTTCCGCCGCGCAAAGACGATGAGCAGCGTGACGTTGATCCAGGCCCCGACGCTGGTGGCGGTGGCAAGCCCGACATGGCCGAGCGGTCCCATCAGCGCGAATTTCAGCGCCACGTTGACGGCGATGGCGACGGCGACGGCGATGACCGGCGTGGTTGTGTCGCCGCGCGCATGGAAGGTCACCGTCAGGGGCCGGATCAGCACCAGCGCGGCAAGGCCCACGCCATAGGCGGCGAGCGCCCGCGCCGACTGGATGGCGTCGTTCTCGGTGAAGGCGCCGCGCATGAACAGCGCCTTCATCAGGATGTCCGGCACGATGACGAAGGCGGCGACCGCCGGCAGCGTGAAGACGAGGGTGAGTTCGATGGCACGCAGCTGCGCCGTCCGCGCCCCCGGCTCGTCGCCGGCCGACACCCGGCGGCTCATCTCGGACAGCAGGACCGTGCCCACCGCAATGGAAATGACACCGATCGGCAGCTGGTTGAGACGGTCGGCATAATAGAGCCAGGAGACGGAGCCGGCGACGAGATAGCTCGCCACCACCGTATCGGCGAGCACGGCGATCTGCGTCCCCGCCGATCCCAGCGTCGCCGGCACGAAGGTCTTCCAGAACCGCTTCACCTCGGGCGTCACGCGGGGCATGCGCAGTTCCACCATGACGTCGGCCCTGAGAGCGTCGACGGAGACGAGGAGGAATTGCAGGATGCCCGCGACGATAATGCCCCAGGCGGCGGCATGGGCGGGGGTGGGAAAATGCTGCGCGAGCAGGAGCCCGCCGATGATCCCGAGGCTGAGGATGACCTGCGTTGCCGCCGCGGCGGCAAAGCGCCCCACCGCGTTCAGCACGCCGCTGACGAGGATCACCAGCGAGACCAGCGCCAGATAGGGGAAGGTGATCCGGGTGAGCTCCACCGCAGCGGGAAACCGCACGGGATCTTCGCTGAAGCCCGGCGCCATCAGTCCCACCACCGTCGGCATGAAGATGAAGGCGACGGCGAGCAGAACGAGCTGGGACAGGATCAGAAAGGCGAAGATCCGATCGGCGAAGATGAGGGCTGCGTTCTGTCCGCGCTCGGCCGCGACCTTGGCGAAGCCCGGCACGAAGGCGGCGGAGAAGGCGCCCTCGGCGAAGATGGCGCGGAACTGGTTGGGAATGCGGAAGGCAACGAAGAAGGCGTCCGCCAATGCTCCCGCGCCGAGGATGGCGGCGAACATCAGGTCGCGCACGAAGCCGAAAAGTCGGCTGAGCAGGGTGAGGGCCGAGACCGAGAAGATGTTCCTGATCACGACCGACGGGATCCTTCTGCATGCCGCGGCGAGGCGCACCCGCACTGCCGTTTCGCCGGAAGGCGCTAGCCGCCCATTCCGACGAAACAAAGGTCTAGCCGAGGAGAACCGATTCGGCGTGGGTTCAGACCGCCGCGACTAGCGGTCGCCTCAGGTGGCGAGCGTCAGCCCGGCCGCCTTGGCGTCGGCGACGAAGCCCTTCACCGTGTCGAGCGAGATGTCCTCCGGCGCACGGCCGAGGCCCTCCAGCTTCTTCAGGATGTCGGCCGGCGCGGTGATGATGTGGCAGCCGATGCGATCGGCCTCGATGACGTTCCACACCTCGCGGGTCGAGGCCCAGATGACCTCGATCGTGTCGGTGCCGCGGGCAAGACCCACCGCATAGGTCATCACCGGCATGTAGTCGTGGCCGGCATCACCCAGGCGGCCGGCGAAGACCGAGATGATGGAGGGCGCGCCGCCCTTCAGCGCCTCGACCGAGGCCTTGATCTGCGCCTGGGTGTAAAGCGCGGTGAAATTGATCTTCACACCCTCGCGGGACAGCTTGTGGATGAGGTCGTAGAGCGGTGCGCCCTGCGAGTTCGTCACCGGCAGCTTGACATAGACGTTCTTCCCCCAGGTGGCGATGACGCGCGCCTGCGCCTCCATCTCCTTCAGATCGTCGGAGAAGACCTCGAACGAGATGTGATGGTCGGGCACCGCCGCGACGAGGTCCTTCGCATAGGCGGCATAGTCGGAGACGCCGGCCTTTTTCAGCAGCGAGGGATTGGTGGTGAAGCCCTGGATCCACGGCCTCTTCGCCATCTCGACGATGGAGGCCTTCTCGGCCCCGTCCGTATAGAGCTTGACCTTCAGGTCGGCGATGGCGGGCATGTGCATCTCCCCGGGGTTTCAGGCTGCCGGTTTTAGGGCCGCGGGCCGCGGGTGTCCAACGGGGGATTCCGCTTGTATGCCCGGCCGCAGGCCAACATGATCAACGCCAGCACTGCCTCCCGATGCCGGAGACGCCATGCCGCCGGCCCCCGATGCCCCGCTCGTCGCGCGGTTCGCCCGCAAGCGCTCCGAACAAGGGGCTTATATCTTCGTTGTGTTCCTTGCCCTGATGGCCTTCCTCGCCTGGCGAGAGGCCGAGGTGAAGCAGATCGTCATCGGCATGATCGGCTGCGGTGTCTTGCTGGCCTTCATCCATTTCGGGCAGCGCCGGATCCAGAATGCCCACGGTCCCCAGCTTATCGTCGACGGCACCGGCATGTTGATGCCCGAATACTTCGTCCACAGAGTGCCGTGGGAGGCCATCGCCAGCGCCAGGATCCTCCGGCAGCACGAACGCGCGGACTTGCTGGTGGTCGATGTTCCCAAGGCAGCCATATATGGCCCGCGCGAACAGAAGTGGGACAGCAAGATGCGAGAATTCGCAGACAGCACCGAGTTCGTGATCGATATCCGCGACCTCGATGTCTCCAGCCTCGATATCGAGGCCGCCATCATCCGCTTCGCACCTGGCAAGGCGAGTCCTCCCGCCTGAGGCCGCTCTGCGCGATCCGCAATCTCGGCCTCGCCGACGGTGGCGCGCCGATGCGCTGGAGCAGTCGAGACCCCATATGCGCAGTGACTTTCCTCCGTCCGGATCGCATTGCCATGGGACCCATCCGCCTTCTGCTCAACATCCTCTGGTTCGTCCTCGGCGGGCTCCTCGCGGGCCTCGCCTGGTTCGTGGCCGGCGCGATCGCGGCGATCACCATCATCGGCCTGCCCTGGGCCTTCGCCTGTTTCCGCATCGGCGCCTATACGCTCTGGCCCTTCGGCCGCGATGTCGTCTGGGTCAGCGAACTGACCGGCCGGCCGGCCGGCGCCATGGGCGTTCTGCGCTTCCTCGGCAATATCATCTGGTTCGTGCCGCTCGGCTTCATCCTGCTGGTCATCCACGTCGTCGCGGCACTCGCCTGTTTCGTCACGATCATCGGCATTCCCTTCGGCTGGGCGCATCTGAAGCTCGCCGCGGCCTCGGTCTTCCCGCTGGGCCAGCGCGTCGTTGCCTCCGATGTCGCCGGTCTCGCCCGCAGCCACGGCGCCGCGACCGCCCTCGCCGGCTGGCGGCGCTGACACGCGCCGTCACCCTTCGTGAACCGCGCCGGTTTGCGCTGCCCCCGGGCAAAATCGTATAGGGGACGGGTCAGGTGGCAGAGCCGCCGCCACCGCGTGATTCCCGAGGCCCCTTCATGACCCAGTCCACCTCCGCGGCAAAACCCCTGCGTGTCGGCGTCGTCGGCCTCGGCGTCATGGGCAAGAACCACGCGCGGGTGCTGGCGGAACTGCCGGGCGTCACCCTAGCCGGGGTCGCCGATCCCGATGCGGCGCAAGTCGAATTCGTCACATCCCGCCTCGGCTGCGCGGGCTTTGCCACGCTCGATGCTCTCATGGATGCCGGCATCGACGCCCTCACCATCGCAGCACCGACCCAGCTCCACACGCCCATCGCGCTCGCCGCCATCGCCCGCGGCATCCACGTCCTCGTGGAAAAGCCCATCGCCCAGTCCGTCGAGGAAGGCCGGCGCATCATCGACGCTGCCGACCGTGCCGGCGTGACCTTGATGATCGGCCATGTCGAGCGCTTCAACCCGGCGGTTCAGTCGATCCGCCAGGCCATCGCCGATGACGACATACTGTCGATCCAGATCACCCGCGTCGGACCCTTCCCGCCGCGCATGTCGGATATCGGCGTCGTCATCGACCTCGCCGTCCATGACATCGACCTGATCCGCTGGTTCACCGGTTCGGAGATCACCGAGATCCAGCCGCAGACCAATTCGGTCCATGCGGAGCGCGAGGATATCGCGCTTCTACAGTTCCGCACCGCCTCCGGCGTGCTCGCCCACATCAACACGAACTGGCTGACGCCGTTCAAGGCGCGCACCGTCCATGTCGCCACCCGCAACAAATATATTTCCGGCGACCTGATCACCCGCCAGGTCACCGAATGCTTCGACTACAAGCCCGATGGCTCCTATTCGATGCGCCACCTCTCCGTCGCCTATGCCGAGCCGCTGCGCGCCGAACTCGTCGCCTTCATCGACAGTGTCCGCACCGGCAAGGCCCCGGTCACCGGCGGTGCCGACGGCCTCGCCTCCCTCGACATCGCCATGCGCTGCCTCGGCGAGCGTCCGGCGCCCCTGCTGCAGCCGAAGCTGGTGGCCGGCGGGCGCGCCTGACATCGCGCCCCGCCTGCCGCATCGGCGGCGCGGGTCGCAACCGGATGCCGGCACCTTGAGGGCGCTTACCGGCATGTGAACGCGGCTCGCGTGATGATGGAACGCGCTGTGGTGCCGGTCTGCGTCGGCTCCTGGCGGGTTTCCAGCAAAGCGCAGGAACGCATGTTCGCCGGCACGGGCTGCTGCATGGCGAAACCGCCCTCGTAACCGCACTTGATCGCCGCCGGATAAAGCGGCCTGCGCGCCCGCTCGTCCCAGAAGCGGTAGATCAACGGCTGGCCGGGCCGGACCGTTTCCCCGTTCTCCGGCTCGTCCGCATTGATGCCTTCACCGGGGCCGGAGCGCTGGCCAACGGCCGCGACGATGAGGCGGACGACCGTGTCGGGCGTGAAGGAGGCGGTGAAGCCGCTGAGATCGTCCTCGGGATCACCGGTGCCACGCTGTGCGATGGCGCTGTACGTCACCGTCAGGGTCGGCGGGCACGTCGCGGTGAAGGTCGCCGCCGGCGGGCGCGGCTGAGCCGCCGCATCGGACAGGGCGGCCGGCAGCAGGACCGGGATGCACAGGCAGAGACCCCGAAAACGCTTCCATGGCATCGCCTGGCTCCTTTCCATCAGACGCCGGTGAGACGGGCGAAGGAGGCTAGCGGCAGTTGAACTGGCCACTCTGCAACCCCCAGTGAGCCGCACCGGGCTCGGTCGACCGGATGAAGGCTGCAGAACAGGACCTCGCCTTGCCGACCCCCCGGGAGAGGACGATGCCCCCCTCGTAGAGACAGGCGACGAAGACTTCGCGCTGACCGTCGAGCGTCCAGTCGAGCTGGCGCCGCCCGCGCGGCGTTCCGGCGATGAGCCCCTCCGCGGTGACCGTACCGGCATAGACGGCGACACCGTTGAGCCAGGACTGGGAATCGCCTTCGTGACCGATCAGGCGATCGAAGCCGGCGACAGCGGCAGGATCGGCGACCCTCGCCGCCGTGGTCGTCATCCGCAGCGGGCAGGTGACCGTCTGTTGTGCCGCGGCGCTTTCGCCCGACAGGGCGATGGCCGCCAGCGTGGCGAAAGCGAGGGCACCACGTCTGGTCATGGCGATAGGTCCAGCGGAGGAAAGTGGACGCCCCGGAAGCAAGGGGCATGTTTCGGGAGCGATTCCATTCCCCCGCCGGGTCTGTGAAACCGGGGATCAGTTCAGTCGAAGGTGAGACCTTCGTTCTGCATGCGGATGTTTCGCGGGTTCTCGGTGCACCAGTTGAAGGTGTATTCCTGCGAACCCCAGTCCTGCCAAGTCACCCGGATATCGACGACGCAGGCGCCGCTCTGGCTCGACCAGACCATGTTGCGCGAACGGCCCGGCGAGAGGTTGGAGCTCAGCCAGTTGCGGCTCCACACGCCCCCCACATTGGTCTGGAAGCCGCTGATCACCCAACCGTCCGACTCGTTGTGCAGAGTGAAGTTGTAATTCTGTGCCGACGCCGTCCAGGTCAGCCCGATCAATGCGAAGAGAGCGATGGCGAAACGCGACATCATGGTCCTCATGACCGGCAGCGGGGGATGGGAGCCGGCATATCCCTGCTTTCTAGGCACGGCATCGAAGGCCGGACAATCGCCCCGGCCCGCAGATCCACCAGGATGAGACAGCACGCCAAAAATTTGAGATGGAATGGCCGCACGGGCGATGCCAATGGTCGCTTCTGCGGCGGCGGAGAGCCGGCGCGATCCTGCCGGCCTCACCGAATCGCCGGGGCCTTGCTGCGCGCCTCGGGAAGCCGGTGGTGGGCGATGCGCGAGGGCCTGTCCGGCCTAAAGCTTCATCAGTTCGACGATCCATTTGCTCAGATCGGCCTCGTTCGCCCCGGTCCCCTGGTCCCCGGCCATCACCCGGGCGAAGTGCCGATAGCCCTCTGCCCGAGCCTCGCTCGGCGACAGGCCGTAGGTCGACCGGAACGCGCGGCTGAATGTGGCTTCGTCGGTAAAGCCGTAGCGATATGCGATCTGCGAGATGCGCAGGGAATTCTCGCCCGGCGACACCAGATCCTTGAAGCAGCGGGCCAGCCTGCGCCGCCGGATATGAGCGTGAACCCCGCCGAGCGGTTCGCAAAGACGATAGAGCGTGGCCCGCGACATGCCGAAGTGCCGGCAGATCAGGTCGACATCGAGGGCGGGATTGCCGAGGTTTCCGTCGATATACCGGCGGATCGCGGTCAACGAGATCGTCGTGACGCCAGTCCGCACGACCTCGCTCGCATCGCGGCTGGGACCGGCACAGCCGGCGACGAGATGGATCGTCGATTCCGCGATGGAGGCGGCTTCCGCCTGGCTCATCTGCGCGGCCTGCCCGGCAAGATCGACCAGATAGCGCGACAACATCCCTCCCAGAGGCGTGGTCTCGGAAATCTTCAGCCCGTGCAATCCGTCCGGATCCTTGACGAAGGGCGCCAGGAGGTTGCGAGGAATCGCCAGGTTGATGCTGCGAAAATCGACCTCCCGGATGCTGGCCTCGCGAGCGAGATCGAGGATCCAGACGTCGCGCGGCGCGACTTCGACCGGGCTCCCTTCGACCTCACCGACGAGGCCGCCGGTCTGGTAGACCTGCACGAGATAGTGGTCGATCGAACTGCGCGCGATGGTCGAGGAACTGCGCTCGAACCGTATCCGGTCGCTCTGGCTGACGCCGAGCACCAGCGATCCCAGATGCCACGCCGAGAAACCGAACCGGAACTGGGCGATGCTGTCTGCCGTCGCGTCGAGGTCGAAGATGGTCGACACTGTATCGGACCATTCCTGGAACGCCGCCTCGCCGGTCGTTTTCCCCCAGGCCAGGCTGAAGCCCGGCAACTCGTTTTCACCACGCAACCCGGTCAAACGACACGCCCAGACTGTCTCGGCGAGGAAGGACGATCACGGGCCGGACGCCGGTAATCTGGGGTCTGCCAAAATAACATGCAACAGTCGTTCTATTCATGGGCAGCGCCACCCTGGCGGATGATTAGCACCGATAGGGCATGCCTGCCCGTCTGCCAGCACCCTATCGCGATCGCCGACGCCTCCCGACACTCCCTCCCCTGAAGGCGACGCCCGATCGCCCCGCGGAGGCAAGGCCATGGACTACCGCACGCTCGGAGGCTCCGGCCTCAAGATCCCCGCCCTGACCCTCGGCACCGCCACTTTCGGCGGTGGCAGCGAGTTCCTGCGCAAATGGGGCGCGACCGACATCGCCGAAGCCACCCGCCTCGTCGATATCTGCCTCGAACTCGGCTGCACCATGTTCGATACCGCCGACGGCTATTCCGCTGGCCTGTCGGAGGAGATCCTCGGCCAGGCGATCAAGGGACGCCGCGACGCCGTCATCCTCGCCACCAAGACCGGCATGCCGATGGGCCCCGGTCCCAACGAGATCGGCACCTCGCGGGCGAAGATCATCGCCTCCTGCGAGGCGAGCCTCAAACGCCTCGGCACGGACCATGTCGACCTCTACCAGCTGCACGCCTTCGACGCCCTCACTCCCATCGAGGAGATGCTGGCCGCCCTCGACGCCCTCATCCGCGCCGGCAAGATCCGCTATTATGGAGTCTCCAACTATTCCGGCTGGCACCTGATGAAGATGCTGGCACTGGCCGACCGCCACGGGTTGCCGCGGCCGGTCATCCATCAGGCCTATTACACCCTGGTGGCGCGCGATTTCGAATGGGAGCTGATGCCGCTCGGCCTCGACCAGAATGTCGGCACGCTGGTCTGGTCGCCGCTCTCGGGGGCCAAGCTCTCCGGCAAGATCGGGCGGACGAAGCGCCCGCCGCAGGACAGCCGCCTGGCGACAGACGCCAGTTGGCCCGTGCCAGAGGACAGGCTCTATGCCGTCACCGATGCCCTGGAAACGGTTTCCGCCGAGGTCGGCCGATCCATCCCCCAGGTGGCGCTCGCCTGGCTCCTCGCCCGCCCGACGATCTCCTCCGTCATCATCGGCGCCCGCAACGAGGCGCAGCTGCGCGACAACCTCGCCGCTTGTACGCTGAAGCTGACGCCCGAACAGACCGCGGCCCTCGACGCCGCCAGTGCCATCCCGCCGGCCTATCCCTACTGGCACCAGCGCCGCACCATGATGACGCGCAACCCGCCACCGGTGATGTGAGGGCGGGCGGGGG
Source organism: Phreatobacter sp. (assembly GCF_022843985.1). GTDB lineage: Bacteria > Pseudomonadota > Alphaproteobacteria > Rhizobiales > Phreatobacteraceae > Phreatobacter. The sequence goes on from NZ_JALHMP010000019.1 coordinate 76,931, forward strand.
CCGCTGTCGTTCACCTGTCACCTTGCGGTGCTTTTCGGGGGGCGTTGCGGAGACGGACGGGAATCACCGCCTCCGCCGGCGAGGCACCCGCCATGCAGCACCGCTCCCAGCGCATCACCGTCGTCGGCGCCGGCTATGTCGGCCTTGTCACCGGAGCCTGTCTTGCCAGCATCGGCCATGAGGTCGTCGTGGTCGATCGCGACGCGGGCAGGATTGCGGGCCTCGAAGCCGGCGTCATGCCGATCTACGAGGCGGGTCTCGCGGCCCTCGTCTCCGGCGAGATCGCCGCCGGCAGGCTCGCCTTCACCACCGATCTCGCCGCGGCGGTGCCGGGCGCCGCAGCTGTCTTCATCTGCGTCGGCACACCACCCCGCCCATCCGACGGCCATGCCGACATGGCGCAGGTCATGGCGGCTGCCGGGGAGATCGCCGCCAGCCTCTCCGCCTTCACCGCCATCGTCGTGAAATCGACCGTGCCGGTCGGCACCGGCGACGAGGTCGAGGCGCTCGTCCATGCCCGCGCGCCCGCAGCGGATGTCGCCGTCGTGTCCAACCCGGAATTCCTGCGCGAGGGCGTCGCGATCGCCGACTTCATGCGGCCCGACCGCATCGTCGTCGGCACGGACGATGCCCGCGCCGCAGCCCTGATGGCGGCGATCTACCGACCGCTGAACGAGGCCGGCGCGCCGCTCGTCGTCACCAACCGGCGGGCGTCCGAGCTCATCAAATACGCCGCCAACGCCTTCCTGGCGCTAAAGATCACCTACATCAACGAGATCGCCAATCTCTGCGAGGAGATCGGCGCCGATGTCGAGGATGTCGCCCGCGGCATCGGGCTCGACCCGCGCATCGGCAGCCAATTCCTCAAGGCCGGCCCGGGCTTCGGCGGCTCCTGCTTCCCGAAGGACATGCTGGCGCTCATGAAGACCGGGCAGGACCACGGCGTACCGCTGCGCTCGGTCGAGACGGCGGTGGCCGTCAACGACGCCCGCAAGGGCGAGATGGTGCGCAAGATCGTCCGCGCCGCCGGCGGGTCGGTGGCCGGGAAGACCATCGCTGTGCTCGGCCTCACCTTCAAGGCGGGCACCGACGACATGCGCTCAGCCGCCTCTCTCGTCATCCTGCCGCAGCTCCAGAAGCAGGGGGCCCGCATCGTCGCCCATGATCCTGCCGGCATGGGCCAGGCGGGCCCGCTGCTGCCGGGCGTGCTCATGGCCAAGGGCAGCATGGCCGCCCTCGCCGGCGCCGACCTCGCGGTGATCCTGACGGAATGGCCGGAATTTGCCGCACTCGACCTCGATGCGGCGGCGCGCATCATGCGCCGGCCGATCCTGGTCGACCTGCGCAACCTCGTCGACCCCGATGAAGCCGCACGCGCCGGGTTCTGCTACCGCTCGATCGGACGGACGGGACGGGAGGCCGAGCTCCGCGTTCCGGCCGAGGCCGCCGAATAGGCCCGCACTCGCCGCCTTGGCATTTTCTTGACCTCTTTGCGCTAGGCCTCCCAATGGACATCAGGCGCGCCCGAAGGCACGCCCGCGGGGAAATGCCATGACCGTTCTCGTCACCGGCGGCGCCGGATATATCGGCAGCCACATGGTTCTCGAACTGCTCGATGCCGGCGAGAACGTCGTCGTGCTCGACAACCTGTCCACCGGCTTCGCCTGGGCCGTCGACCCGCGCGCCACCCTCGTCGTCGGCGACATGGGCGACCAGGGTCTGGTCGAGACGCTCATGCGGCTGCACGACATCGACGCCGTCATCCATTTCGCCGCCCGCATCGTCGTGCCGGATTCGGTCGCCGATCCGCTCGGCTACTATCTCGCCAACACCGTGAAGACACGGGCCGTCATGGCGGCGGCCGTCGCCACCGGCGTGCGCCGTTTCATCTTCTCCTCCACGGCGGCGGTCTACGGCTCGCCGGAGGTGATGCCGGTGAAGGAGGAGGCCCCGACCCTGCCGGAGAGCCCCTACGGGACCTCGAAGCTGATCACCGAATGGATGCTGCGCGACGCAGCGGCCGCCCATGACCTCACCTATGTCGTCCTGCGCTACTTCAACGTCGCCGGCGCCGATCCGCTGGGCCGGACCGGCCAGTCCACCCCGAACGCCACCCATCTTATCAAAGTCGCCGTGCAGACTGCCCTCGGCCTGCGGGCGAAGATGGACGTCTTCGGCACCGACTACCCGACGCCGGACGGCACCTGCCTGCGCGACTACATCCACGTCACCGATCTGGTACGGGCCCATCTGGCGGCCCTGGCCCATCTGCGCACCGGCGGCGAGAGCATGGTGGCCAATTGCGGCTATGGCCACGGCTACAGCGTGAAGGAGGTCGTCGACACGGTACGGGCCGTCACCAAGGTCGATTTCCGCGCCGACTATGCCCCGCGCCGGCCGGGCGATGCCGCGGCGGTGGTGGCGGATGCCACGCGCGCCCGCACCCGCCTCGGCTGGACGCCGGCCCATGACGACCTCACCGGCATCGTCGAGGCCGCCTATGCCTGGGAGCGGCGGCTGGCCAATGGTGACGTCGGACGTGGCTGAGGCGGTAGCGGCCGTCGAGCGCGAGATCGTACCGGAAGGTAGGCGACCCGAGAGGGTTGCCCATCGGCGCAGGACGCGGGATGGTAGCAGGGTTCGGCGGTCGCGGATCGCATGCAGCCGTTCAAACGTCGCAATCCGTGAAATGACATGATCGCGCGGTTGGTCTAGGCTTTCGCAAGGCGTTGAATATTGAAGGCAGTTCCGGTGCGGGCAGAATCCCGAAAACAGTCGATCATCGCGCGCTCAAAGCAAGCCAGCGTGATGGCACACGACTTCGCCATGACGTTTTTGGCGCTGGTTCTGGCTCTGGTCCTGCGTGGTGTGCCACCGCTCCCCGAGAACCTTGCGATCAATCCATGGATTATTGCCCTCGGCTTCGCAGCCTTTTCCCTTCTGATCTACGGGGCCTGCTCGCTCTATGCGGCGCGCTGGCGCTTCGCCTCGCTGTTCGACCTGTTCGGCATCTTCAAGGCCGTCTGTATCCTGACCGCTGTTCTCCTGCTGGCGGACTACATACTCTCGCCGCGCCTCGGCGAGGGGGCGAAACTGCTCGGCGGGCGCACGCTGGCGATCTACTGGTGCGTGCAGGTCATTCTGCTCGGCGGGCCGCGTATCGCCTACCGGGCCTATCGCGCCTGGCGGCGGCAGACCGCCCATAACCGCGACCCGCTCTCCGCCGTGGTGATCGGTCGCGCCGCCGATGCCGATTCCGTGATCCGCGCCGTCGAGGCGGGGGTCGCCGGCCCGATCCGCGTATTCGGCATCATTTCTCCCGTCATCCAGGAAACGGGGCAGGCCGTCCGCGGCATTCCGGTCTGGGGAACGACGGACCAGCTCGAGACGATCGTACGCAGCGCCGCCGAACGCGGCATCACCCTTCAGCGGGCGATCATCGCGCCGGAGGCCCTGCATACGGGGCCGCTGATGGAGGATGTGATCGGCGCCTTCCGACGGATGGGCATCGCGACCATCCGCCTCGACGTCGCCCATTCCATGGACACGGCCAAGCCGCTGCGCCTGCACGCCGTGATCGACGACGACCTGCTCATCCGCCCGCTGGTCGAGGTGGCGGAGGAACCGCTCAAGGTCTTCGTCAGCGGCAAGCGGGTCGTGGTGACCGGCGGCGGCGGCTCGATCGGGTCGGAGCTCGTGCTGCGCAGCGCCCAGTTCGGCGCCGCGGCAGTGCTTGTTCTCGAACATTCCGAGGCCGCCCTCCACGCCGTCCTCGACCGCGTGGAGCTCGAAAAGCGGCCCGGCGACGCGCCGGTGGAAGGCCGTCTCTGCGACATCCGCGATCGGGCCCGCATGATGACCCTGATGGCGGACTTCGCGCCCGACGTCGTCTTCCACGCGGCGGCGCTCAAGCATGTGCCGCATCTGGAGCGCGAGGTCTCCGACGCCGTGCGCACCAATGTGCTCGGCACGGTGAACACGGCCGACGCCGCCGTAGCGGCAGGTGCAACAGCCTTCGTGCTGATCTCGACGGACAAGGCGACCGAGCCGGTCTCCATCCTCGGCGCGACCAAGCGGCTGGCGGAGATGTATATCCAGGCCCTCGATGCCGCCCAGCTTCTGACTGCCGACATGGCCAGGGCGCGGACCCGTCTGGTGGCCGTCCGCTTCGGCAATGTGCTCGGCACGGCCGGCTCGGTGGTCCCGCGGTTCCGGGCGCAGATCGAGGCCGGCGGCCCGGTCACCGTCACCGACCCCGCCATGGTCCGCTATTTCATGACGCGGCGGGAATCGACCGACCTGTTGTGGACCGCGGCGCGGATCACCGCCGAGGCGACGTCCATCGGCCGCTCCGCCATCCTCGTCCTCAACATGGGACAGCCGGTCAGGATCGCCGACCTCGCCGAGCGGATGATTAAGCTGGCGGGCTTCGAACCCGGCAAGGGCGTCGACATCGTCTTTACCGGCAGCCGCCCCGGCGAGCGGATGTCCGAGATCCTCTTCGAGGAAACCGAGCCGCGCCTCGACATCGGCATTCGCGGGATTGTCGCTGCGGAGGCCCGCGCCCCAACGATGTCGCAGCTGCAGCCGGTCTTCAAGCGCCTTGAGACCGCCGCCATGGCGGGCGACGACGTCCGCTCGCGCGAGATCATCGCCGAACTTGTGGCGGACCTTCGCGTCCCGGCCAGGGTCATCCCGCTGAGGGAAGCGTCGGAAGGCGGCTCGGAGAAGCAGGCCTAGGTGATCGGCGCGCCCGCCCGTCCGGCGAGCCGGCAATAGACCTCGACCACCGCCGCCGAGACCTGGGCGACCGTCGCGCTGCGTTCCACCGCGGCGCGCGCCTTCGCCCCCATGGCAGCGAGATCGGAGCGGCCCGCCCGCTCGATCGCGACCGCGAGAGCCTCGGCATCCTCGGCGGGAACGACGAAGCCGCCTTCGCCGTCGACGACGAAATCACGGCACCCCGGCACATCCGTGACGATGGCGGGGCGCCCGGCTGCCGCCGCTTCCAGCAGCGCCTTCGGCAGCCCCTCGCCGCCGCGTGAAGGCAGGATGAAGGCGTGGTGCGTCCCCAGCAGCTGCTCGATGTCGGAGCGACGGCCGAGATGGCTGACGCCTTCGGTCCGCGCGAAGGCGGCGAGTTCCTCCGCCCCGAGCGCCCGCGGATTGGCCGGATCGGGCGATCCGACCAGGGTCAGGGTGACGTCGAGGCCCTGCTCGCGCGCCAGCGCCACGGCCGCCACGGCGAGATCGACGCCCTTGGAGCGCACCATGCGGGCGACCAGGATCAGCCTGAGCGGCGGGCGCTCCGGCAGCGGCGCCGGCACGAACCGGACGGGATCGACGCCGGCGCCGGTCAATATGGTGACGCGCCCCTCGCGATCCGCCCGGCCGAGCCTCAGGACCGCGGCATCGTCACGGTTTTCGCAGAGCCAGACGGGCTCGCCGGCATCGAGCAGCCGCGCCGTGACGGCAGCGAGCGCTCGGGCGGCGAGGCGCACCGGCCCGCGTATCGTCGCCAGGAAGCCCGTTCCCGTGACGCTGACCACCAGCGGCAGGCGCAGACCGGCGAGCCGCGCCAGGGCGGCAATGGCCATGCCGTGCAGCCCGAAGACATGGACGACCGACACGCCGAGCCTGTCCGCCTGGTCGCGCAACTCGCGCGCCGCCGCCCAAAGGCCCTGCGGCCGCCAGCCGGCCCGTCGGGCGCTGCTCGGCAGGAAGCTGACGCCACCGTCATCCGCGGCGCCGGCACCGGTCTCGGGCGCGCCGAGGACAGTGACGTCGAAGCCCGCCGCCCGGGCCGCCAGGGCCCAGGGCATGAAATGCGAGCGGAAGAACCAGGCCTCGTTGATCAGGCAGAGAACATGACCCGCAGACGGCTGTCCCGCACCCGCCAGGTGATCCGGCGTTACGGCCGCGTCGCCAGAATCTGTGACCATTCCCGTCCTTGCCTTTGCCGCGCGCCGGTGAGACAACACTGGCCAGCCGGGCTGCGGCGTCAAGCCCCGTCCTTCATTTGAGCCCGAGATCGAGTGCGGTTCAACATGCGATCGGTCCCCGACGAAGTCGAACGCTGCCTGCCCTTCTTCGTCCGTCTCTGCGTCAGCAGTGTCGTCGCCTCGGGCATGCGGCTCGACGAAGCGGCGGTCCAGATGGCGCGGGATCTCTATTTCAAGTTCCCGGCCGCCATGGACAGTAAACTCCGCCTCCATTTCGAGGCGACCCTCTCCGACCTTGTCGACCTGGTGACGAGCCTCGCGCCACGCCTGCCGCCGCAGACGCTCATCAGCTTCGCCGAGAAGGCGTCGCAGGCCCAGATCGCAGAGACGCTCCAGCGATCGTTGGAGCGTTCGTTCGCCGCCCGAAGGGCAGGAACTTAATGCCGATCGTAACGCAGCATTGAACCGGACTGTGTTTGACATGCTTCAGGCTTGCGCCCGCTGCGTGCGCGGGATCAACTGAGCCATGGCGGCATCCGGCAAGCGATTTCGCATCGGTCTCATCAGCGACTCGGTCATCCCCAATGATCCGCGCCTGCGCCGGCAGGGTGATGCGGTTCATTAGCCCATCTTATTCACGGCGGTGCATTTTTGGGGTTGGCGGATGTAGCGTAAGAGCATGATATCGCGTAGGATTTAGCTGCTTAGACCAATCCGGCGCGCGCCATCTCCAAAGCCACACCCGCCATGACCGACGATACGAGGCTTGCCTTTTCTTTTCCAGCCGTCCGGGGCCGGAAGATCACAGCTGCTTTTGATGGCGGCAGGCTGTCCTCGGACGGGGCGTGATGCTTCTTGCTGCGGCGGCGCGACGGATGGGCATTGCCGAGAGACTTGCCGCTGCGCTTCCCGATCGGCGCGATTCGACGCGGGTGACGCATCCGCTCTCGCGCATCCTTCAGGCCCGCATCCTCGCCATCGCCTGTGGCTACGCGGACGCCAACGATCTCGATGCCTTGCGCGCGGACCCCGCCTTCAAGCTCGCCTGTGGGCTCCTGCCCGACAGCGGTGCGGACCTGGCGAGCCAGCCGACCGTCTCGCGGCTGGAGAACCTGCCTGGCCTGCGCGATCTGATCCGGCTCGGCCGGGTCATGGTCGACCTCTATTGCGACAGCTATGCCGCGCCCCCTGAGGCCGTAGTGCTCGATATCGACGACACGGTCGATGTGGTTCACGGCCATCAGCAGCTGTCGCTGTTCAACGCCAGCTTTGACGAGCGTTGCTTCCTGCCGATCCACGTCTACGACACAGCGACCGGTCGCCCCGTTGCCATGATCCTGCGGCCGGGCAAGACGCCGTCGGGTCGTGAGGTGCGCGGCCATGTCCGCCGTCTTATCCGCGCGATCCGTCGCTATTGGCCCGCAACCCGCATTACCTTGCGTGGCGATGGCCATTATGGCCGCCCCGAGGTCATGGCCTGATGCGAAGCCCACAACGTCGATTACGTCTTCGGCCTCACCGGCACCAGGGCGCTTGCCGCCAAGGTCGAGGCGGTCGCCGATGATATCCGCGTCATGCGCGCCATCGCGGACAAGGACGCCGTGCGCGGCTTCGCCGAGACGACACATGCGGCGGGATCCTGGAAGCGTGAACGGCGCGTCATCGCCCGCATCGAGGCGACACGGCTTGTCCTCGACACCCGCTATATCGTTACCAGCATCGCCCATGGCACGCCCCAATGGCTCTATGCCGATCTCTATTGCGCAAGGGGTCAGGCCGAGAACCTGATCAAGCTCCACAAGAGCCAACTCGCCTCCGACCGCACCTCGTGCCGGGCAGCCACCGCCAACCAGATGCGGCTCATCCTTCACACCGCCGCCTACTGGCTGATCCTCACCCTGCGTGACGCCATCCCGAAGGCGCACGCCCTCGCGAAGGCCGAGTTTGCCACCATCCGAACCAGGCTTCTCAAGGTCGCCGCACGCGTCACCGAAACGGCAAGCCGCGTGCGCATCGCCTTCGCCAGCGCATGCCCGGACGCCCACCTCTTCCGTCATCTGGCTCAAGCACTCAGGCCCGCGCCCTCCTGACCGGTGGGGCGTGACGCCCCCGGTGATGCACAAAACCAACACTCCAGCGCGTAGCCCAAAGTTCCAGTCCAAGCCGCGTCGAAAAACACGCAGCGAAGCGCCATGCGCCCTGTCTTGCAACCCGCATGGCTTCGACGAAAAGAAGACCTCGTGAATAAGACGGGTTAGATGTTTGATCCCACGGTTTGATGGTGCATTGTTGTCGCAGGACGAAAGGGATGCGCTATGGGCCAGGTTCTTCACGAGAGTGCCACCACGACTGAGGCAGTCCGTCGAGAGATACAGCATAGTCAAGCGAGTCTGAGAGCCCGATTGAAAAGTAGTTGAGCGATATCAGCAGGTTGTGATTCCCGTTTGGTGCTGATTCAAATGGGTTTTCCAATGACCTGGACCAATATCGCTCGTGCTGAGCATAACCGTGACCGCCTGCGGTTTCCAAGTGATCTGACCGACCGCGAATGGGCTTTGGTCGCGCCGATGATCCCTGCGTCCCGGCCCGGCGGGCGGCCGCGCACAACGGCGATGCGCGATGTCGTGGAAGCGATCCTGGTCATCGCCTCGAGCGGCTGCCCAAGGCGCATGCTGCCGGGCGATTTTCCGCCGGTTTCGACGGTGCGCGGCTATTTCTACGCTTGGCGCGACAGCGGCCTTCTGGCGACGATCAACCAGCTTCTGGTGATGACGGCGCGCGAGCTGGTAGGCAAGCAGGCCCAGCCCACCGCCGGCATCATCGACAGCCAGCGCGTCAAGACCACCGAAAGCGGCGGGGTTTGCGGCTATGACGCGGGCAAGAAGATCAAAGGACGCAAACGCCACATCGTCACCGACACGCTCGGCCTCCTGATCTTCGTGCTGGTCCACCGGGCCGACGTCCAGGACCGCGACGGCGCTCCCGACCTGCTCAGAGCGATCCGGTTCCCCATCCATGGCTGCGCCACGTCTTCGCCGATGGCGTGTCCCGCGACAATCTGAAGAACACCATGCGCGGCCACGGAAGCTGGACCATCGAGATCGTGAAGCGCTCCGACACAGACATGGGCTTCGTCATCCTGCCACGCCGCTGGGTCGCCGAGCGCACATTCTCATGGCTCGGACGCTGCCGCCGCCTCGCAAAGGACTGGGAGAAATCCATCGAAAGCGCCACAGCTTTCGCGCACGTCGCCAGCATCCGCATGCTCACACGATGCATCGCAAGACACTGCCAAAAAACATGAACTTCTGAATCGGGCTCTGAGCACCGGCCGCCCGCATCAGCCGGCCGAGACCCGGACCCGAAGGCTCTACCGGCTGCCAGCCGCGCGCGCGCAGCGCACCGTCATCCACCACCAGATCGCCTAGGACCTGATCGGCCATGCCGGGGGCAAGGCGTGCAATCATGCGCTGGGCGAGGGCGAAGGGCAGGGCGACGATGCCCGGAGCACGGCCCATGGCCTGCCGCATGGATGCGGCCATCTCCGGCAAGGTCAGAGGCTCACCGTCGCCGAGGTGGAACACTCTCCCTTGCGTCTCCGGATGATCCAGGATGAAGGCGACGGCGCTGGCGAGATTGGCGTCGGACACGATCGACCGCCGACCTGCCAGCCCACCGAACGGCAGCGGCATGGGCAGGCGGGCGAAGCGGGCGAGGCGCGCCATATTGCCCTTGGCTCCTGCGCCATGGATGATTGGGGGCCGCAGCACCGTCGCCGCCGGCTGGGCTGCTTGGACAGCCTGTTCCGCCGCGCGCTTCGATCGGCCGTAGGCGTCGGTTGGACTGGCTTCCGCCGTCTCCGCCAGGGTCTCCGCGGCGGATGGCCCGCTTACCGCCCTTATCGATGAGATTAGCACGAAGCGCCCGATTCCCTGCCGGCATGCGGCGCGAGCGAGGCGCGCCGCAGCGTCGGCGTTGACAGCTTGCATTGCGGCTTCGTCGGTCCCTGCCGCCTGGTGGGCGAGCCCGGCGGCATGGACGACGGCATCGATGCCGTCGAGGAGTTGCGCGAAGGCCTCATCGAGGACCTGGCCGGAAGCGAGGTCAGGCAGTGCGGCGGGCGTCACCCGGCCCGCCAGACGGGTGGGCAGGGGTCCTCGCGCCGCCGCAAGGACAGCATGACCGCGGTCGGCGAGGTCGGCGGCGAGCGCAGAGCCGACAAAGCCGCTCGCGCCAGTGACGAGGACCCTCATGTTCTGCGCCTCGGTCGCTTGAGCCAGGCGATGATTGGCAGGAGCACCACGGCCATCCCGCCAGCGAGCGCCGCCGCCGTCCCCCCGGCAATGTCCGAGCGAAGAGAGACGAGGGCGAGCGCGCCGCAGACGATGGAGACGAGGGCGACGGTGAAAGCGACCCGTGGCGCCCTCAGGCCGCTGTCGACGGCGCGCTGGTAGGCGTGGTCACGATGGGGCTCGGTGAGCCTGCGGCCGGCCAGGACGCGGCGCAGCAGGGTCTGGCCGCCATCGGCGAGCGGGTAGAGCAGCACGAGGAGCGCTGCCGCCGGCTGGCCCTGGAGGGCGAGGTGCAGCGCCAGCCAACCCAGCAACAGGCCGAGCGGCAAGCTGCCGGAATCGCCGAGAAAGATCGATGCCGGATGCCGATTCCAGGGCCAGAACCCGGCCATCGCGCCGAGGCCGGCAGCGGCGATGACGCCTGTCGCCCCGCCGACCGGCATCAGCAAAGCCGCCACCCAGATCACGGCGAGGGCCGGCGCGCCATGGGCGAGCGTGATCTCGTCGATGCCGTCGATGAAGTTGACGATGTTGATCACCGTCAGCAGCACGAGGGCTGCGACGGCGCGTTCGGCCCAGTACAACGCCGGCGGCACCAGCGTCGCCTCGGCGGGCAGGCTCAAGGCCGTCACCGCCGCCGCCGCCGCCTGCGCCGCCAGTTTGGGGGCCCAGGCGATGGGGCGGACATCATCGATGAAGCCGAGGAGCGTAAGGCTGGCGATGGCCGCCAGCAAGGCGAGGAGGCGGACCTCGGCCACTCCCGCCAGAACCGCAACCGTACCGGCGACGAGGATAAGGCTCGCCACCACGCCAAGGCCGGCGCCTTGGGGCGTCACGGTCTTGTGGGAAGAGCGAGCGTCGGGCCGGGCGCCTGCGACGCGCACCAGCCAAGGCCGCAGGGTCGCGATGACCAGCCATGAGACAAGCGCGGCTGCGACACAGGCGAGGCCGGTTGTCAGGAGAGTTGAGGAGGTTGGCATCGTCGAGAAGGACCGCTCTGGTGACGACCACCCGCCTGCGGGAGGCAACGCGCCACGCTAGCCGATTCTATCCGGCTTCCGATGCGGACGCATTGCCAGGTTCTTGGTGCCCCGCCCGTTATCCCAGTTGTGCGGGGGGGGACCCGGGATTGCGTTATCCGATCAGGAGGCGCGGAGACGGTCGCGAACGACCAGCCAGGCAGAGGCTAGACCCAGGACAAGCGCAGCGAACTCAAAGGCGATCTCTACGTTCACGCCACTACCCCTCGATACATACGACTATGACGCGTGCTGCACTGCATTTGCACGACCATAACATCGGCCGTGACCATCGTCGCAGTCAACCGTCCCGCCGGCATTCCCGCAGGATATGCCCAGGGTATGTGGCCGGAAGAGCACAGTCCGGAGAGCCATGCGCCGGCCGATGCCATGTCGGGCTCGTTGGGCAGGGCGGGGCCGCGCCCCGCGCCCTTCGCCGCGCTTATGCCACAGCGGCGCGAACGCTCTCGATCACGCGGTTCTGCAGCGCCTCGTCAAGATAGGGGTGCATCGGCAGGCTGATCACCTCGCCGGCGAGCCGATCGGAGACGGGCAGGCCGTTGCCAGCGACGGGATAGCGTCGGTAGGCGGTCTGCTGATGCAGGGGGCGTGGGTAATAGATGGCGGTGGGGATCCCCTGGGCCTTCAGCCCTGCGGCGAACTGGGTGCGGTCGCGGCCACGCAGCAGGATCGTGTACTGCGCCCAGACCGAGACGAGATCGTCAGGCACGCGCGGCACGTCGACGAGGGCGGCAAGTGCGTCGTTGTAGCGCGCCGCGGCGGCGTTCCGCGCCACGATCTCGTCGGCGAAGATCTTCAGCTTCTCGATCAGCACGGCGGCCTGAATCGTATCCATGCGACCGGTCATGCCGATGCGCTGGTTGTCGTATTTGTCCTCGTTGTTCTGCCCGTGGATTCGCAGCGAGCGGATCACGTCGGCCAGGGCATCGTCGTCGGTGAAGACCGCGCCGCCATCGCCGTAGCAGCCGAGCGGCTTGGCCGGGAAGAAGGATGTCGCCGTCGCCATGCCGATCGTGCCGATCTTGCGGCCCTTGTAGCTGCCGCCGAAGGACTGGGCAGCGTCGTCGAGCAGCCAGAGGCCATGGGCGGCGCAGAAGGGCTCTATGGCATCGTAATCGGCAGACTGGCCGAACAGGTCGACGGCGATGACGCCGACGGGCCTCAGGCCGGCCGCCTTCGCCGTCACGAGGCCCTGCTCGAGCGAGGCGTGGTCTAGGTTGAAGGTCTCGGCATGGACGTCGACGAAGACGGGGCTCGCACCGAGCCAGGCAACAACTTCTGCCGTGGCGGCAAAGGTGAAGGAGGGGCAGAGGACCGCGTCACCGGGCTTCACGCCCTTCGCCATCAGGATGAGGGCGAGTGCATCCGTGCCAGACGAGCAGGATATCGCATGCCTGGCTCCGCAGAAGTCCAACAGGGCCTTCTCCAGTGCGAAGACCTCCGGGCCCATGATGTAGGCGCCGTGGTTCACCACCTTCAGGATCGCCTCGTCCACTGCCGCGCCGAGGCGTCGGCGCTGGGTGCCGAGATCGATGAAGGGGATGGGGGCGAGGCGAGCTGCCTGGGTCACGTCTGTTCACTCTCGGATCGGGCCCGGAGGGCCGCGGCGGCGCGAATCACATGCTGGGAACGGCCGACGATGTCGGGCTCAGCCATAGGCATGGTGGCGGCCTGACCGAAATCACTTTGTCTTCCAAACTATGACGGTTATGCAACAAAGGGGGCGCGATATCAGTGACGTTGCCCCCAGTTTCTATCCAGCCTTGAGTTCGTCCCGGCGGTTGGTTTGGCCCTGTCGGGCGGGTTGAGCGGCGTGGGCAGACGCGTAGCTATTCACGTTGCGTAGCGTCTGA
>NZ_JALHMP010000020.1 GCF_022843985.1 Phreatobacter sp.
ACCGCGGTCGCCCCGACTGCGCAATCCCGACCAGCTGCGTCGGGGCGTCCGCTGCCGGACTGCAAGGGGGTCAACTTTGGACGCCGAAAAGGGGTCAACTTTGGACGCCGATTGACACCCCCTCAGGATCAGGCGGCCAGGGCCGTGTCGATGCTGCGCGGCAGCTTGGCCAGCGGGGTATCGAAGGCAATCCCGGTGCCGCTGTCATTGACCCAGACGACGCGGCCCTTGGCCGTGATCCCTTCGAAGACGAGGACCAGGGGGCTCCCGGGAGCCGCGTCGAGCACCGCGTCGAGGCGGGCGCCCTCACGGCTGATGTCGACGACCTCGATGTCGATCGTGCGGCCCTTCATCTCGATCGTGCCGGGCTCACACAGGCTCGTGCGGCTGGTTTGGCGCCGTTCGGACAGATCGGCGCTGACGCTGTCGAGGAACCCCGCGACCGAGGTTGCCAGAGCATCCGAGGCTTCGCCCAGCAACTGGGCCGTGCTCATCACACGGGACGCTTCTCCCGTGGTATCGGAAGCCGACGAGGCGACCCCCTCGACATTGGCCGTCACGACCTGGCTGCCATCGGCGGCCCGCGCCACGTTCTGGGCGATCTCGCGGGTTGCCGCATCCTGCTCCTCGACCGCGGCGGCAATGGCGGCATTCAGGGACGAGATATCTGCGATCCGTTGCGCCATGGCGCCGATGGAACCGACCGCCGTGTCGGTCGACGCCTGGATGGCGAAGATCTGCGCGGCGATCTCGTCCGTGGCGCGCGCCGTCTGCGTCGCCAGGCTCTTCACCTCGCTCGCGACGACCGCGAAGCCACGGCCCGCTTCACCGGCACGGGCCGCCTCGATGGTGGCGTTCAGCGCCAGAAGGTTGGTCTGGTCGGCAATGCTGCGGATCAGTTCGACCACCCGGCCGATGGATTTGGCGGCCTCGGCGAGGGCCGTCACGTCGTCATTGGTGGCGAGCGCCTGCTGGCGCACCTCGCTGACGATGGCGCTGGCCTTATGGGCCTGGCCGGCGATCTCGCGGATCGAGACGCCGAGCTCCTCGGAGGCGGCGGCGATGGTCTGGGTGTTGCCGTTGGCTTCGGTCGAGGCCGAACTGGCGCGTGTGGCCTGATCGAGCGTCGTCGACGCGACACGAGACAGGACGGTCGCGGCCGATCGCATGGACGTGGTGCCATTGGAGAGGTTTCCGATGACGCCGGACACCTCGCCTTTGAACTGCCCGACTAGCATTTCCATATTGGTCCGGCGGGCGAGGTCGCGATCACGCTGGCGGCGCGCCTGGGCCTCCAGCCGCTCCCGGCGGATGGCGCTGTCGCGGAAGACGCCGACAGCCCGCGACATCAGGCCGATCTCGTCGCCGCGCTCGAGCCCGGCGAGGGCGATATCGTGCTTGCCGCGGGCGAGGGCACCCATGTCGGCCACCAGGGCGACGATCGGACGGGTCAGGGTCTGAGCGACGAGATAGCCGAGCACCCCGACCGCCAGCAGGACGAGAAGGGCGATGATGAGCAGGTTCTGGCGCAGTGCGTTGACAGGCGCCAGGGCCTCGCTTTCGGCCTGGGTCGCCGTGACCGCCCAGCGCAGGTCGCCGAAGGTGAACGGAACCGAAGCCACAAGGCTCGCCCCGTTCCGGTAGGTCATGTCGCCGCTACCGGCCTGTCCGCGCAGGGACTGGGTGATGACGGGCGCCTGGACGCTGGTCTTCAGGATGTCGGACGATCCCGTCGCGGTGAAGCGGGAGTTGGACCGCATCAGCCCGTCCTGTCCGACGATGATCGCATCGCCGGTGGTGCCGAGGCCATGGGGAGCGTTCATCACCGCGTTGATGCGGTCGATGGGCATCTGGTAGACGAAGACTCCGATCGTCTTGCCACTCTCGTCGCTGATGGGGGTGGAGATGAACGAGGCGGGGACGTTGTCCGAGGGTGCATAGGGACGGAAATCGGTGAGGTGGACGGTCCCTGCGGCACCGCTCAGCCCCTGCCTGAAAGCGACCCCGAGGTCGCTGTCCCGCCACTGTCCGGAGACGAGATTGGTTGCGTAGTCGCGCTCCTTAAAGACGGAATAGATCAGGTTGCCGGCCGTATCGAAGACGAAGACGTCGTAATAGCCGCGCTCGCGCTGGAGGCGATGGAACCAGGGGTGCAGCCGGGCGTGGTGACGCGAATAGGTCGAACCATCGCCGGCATCGGCGAGTTCGTCCTTCTTGCCGGTCGGGTGTGGATTGGCATCAATGTACAATTGCTGCAGGCTGGCTGCGACATTCGGACCGAGGTCGCGCCAGGCAGCGGAGAAGCTGCGCACCGCATCGCGCGCCATGTCACTGCCCGCAATCAGAAGAACGTCTTCGCGGATCGCGTTGAAATAGGACTCCAGTGCCTTCTGGCGTTCGGTGGCGACAGCCACCATCGACTGCTGGATCATCGCGAGCGAGTTGGTCCGCGCTGCCATGAATGACGACACGCCCATCACCGCAGCCGTCGTCATCGCCGCAGCGACAACCAGAGCCGGGATCTTCACGCTCATGCGGATACTAGCGAGTTTCATGGAATATTGCTCTCTAGATTGACCCAATCACCATAATTAAAATCCTTGAATTTTTTGTAAATTATGGTTTCACTGTTTTCCTTGCGGCAAGCGGAGGATTTAAACTGTTTGGGGGTATGTGTGATGGCTGTTCCCCGCCGGCTGATGTGTCAAAGTTGATGCCCAAGGATCTCGATACCGTCGTCATCCGGTCGCTGGAGTGGTTGCTCAAGCTCGGCCTTATCCGCAGCGTTCTCGCGGTAACGGCGGTGTCCGTTGGCCTGTCGCTGGCGCTCACGAGCCTGCATCTGCGGATCTTCGTGCCGGACCCCGTGCCCTACGACCAATGGGTCTTCACGGCGATCGCCGTGCCGTCGATCGTCGCGCCGCTGGTCTCTTCGGCCGTCCTGTCCCTGGCCTATCGGCTGATCGCGGCTCAGGCCGCCCTCGAACGCGCCGTGCGGACCGACCAGTTGACAGGCATCGGCAATCGTCGGGCCTTCTTCGACCTCGCCGATCGCGAGTTGGCGCGGTTCGCGCGGGGTGGGCAGGCCTTCAGCCTGCTCATCGTCGATGTCGATCACTTCAAGGCGCTGAACGATCGGCACGGCCATGGCGCCGGCGACGAAGCGCTCATGGCGATCGCGGCCCTTTGCACGTCACTGATACGGCGTTCCGACCTGTTCTGCCGGTGGGGTGGCGAGGAATTCATCGCCCTGCTTCCCGACACGGGCGAGGGCGATGCCATCAAGGTTGCCGAAAAGCTCAGGGCGGAAATTGCCGGGCTCCCCCTTGCGAGCGGCCATCGGCTGACGGCCAGCATCGGTGTCGCCACCAGCAAGGCGGATCAGCGCAACCTTGACGAGATCATCCGCGAGGCGGACCGACAGCTTTATCTGGCCAAGGCGCAGGGACGCGACCGGACCATGCCGCTGCCCGATGTGCCGGCCTCCCGCCCAACCGCTACGGGCAGCCGCTCCGCCAACGAGGCGAGAAGCGCCAGCACGGGCGGTGCATTCCAGGGCCGGCGTGCCGAATATCCTGCGCAACCGCGGCCGCCCGGCGCTCTCGGCACCGAGCCCACCATGTGACAAACCGAGCGGCATGACGATTGCCGTGCGCGCTTGAGGCCCGGACGCCGGCGGCCGTGTGCCGGATCCGGTGCTTGACACGCCGATGCACGAGCGTCGACCACTGGCGACAATCATGTTTGACAACAGTGAGTGTCAATATATTCTGACACTCTGGCATGTCATGCAGATTGAGGAGCACGCCATGATACCGACTCCGGTTCTCGATGGACTCTCCTCGCCGCAAGACATCCGCATGCTGGACAGGGCCGCCCTCGGGCAGCTGGCGAGCGACGTGAGGGCTGCGACGATCGATGCGGTCTCGGTGACCGGGGGTCATCTCGGCGCCGGGCTCGGCGTCGTCGAACTGACCGTGGCGCTGCATCACGTCTTCGCGACGCCGCACGACAAGATCATCTGGGATGTCGGGCACCAGTGTTACCCGCACAAGATCCTGACCGGCCGGCGCGACCGCATCCACACGCTGCGCCAGAAGGACGGGCTCTCCGGCTTCACCCGCCGGGCCGAGAGCCCCTATGATCCCTTCGGCGCCGCCCACGCTTCCACCTCCATCTCGGCGGGGCTGGGCTTCGCCATCGCCCGCGATCTCACCGGCGACGACTTCAACGTCGTCTGCGTCATCGGCGACGGGGCGCTGTCCGGCGGCATGGCCTACGAGGCGCTCAACAATGCCGGCGCGCTGGGGTCCCGTCTCATCGTCATCCTCAACGACAACGAGATGTCGATCTCCCCGTCGGTGGGGGCGCTGTCGACCTTCCTCGCCCGGCTCGCGCCGGCGATCGCGGGCATTGCGACGGAACGGGTGCTGACACCATCGGCCGAACGCGCCCGCAGCCCGCTGGCCGATGGCGGCCTCTTCGTCGATCTCGGCTTCCGCTATGCCGGACCCATCGATGGCCACGACCTCGACCGGCTCCTGCCGGTGCTCGCCGACGTGCGTGACGGCCCCCCCGGCCCTGTCCTGATCCATGTCGTCACCGAGAAAGGCAGGGGCTACCAGCCGGCCGAATGCGCCGCCGATCGCTATCACGGCGTGGTCAAGTTCGATGTCGGTTCCGGCGTGCAGGTGAAAACCAAGTCGAACGCCCCGAGCTATACCAAGGTCTTCGCCGAGAGCCTGGTGGCGGAAGCGGGCCGCGACCCGCGCATCGTGGCGATCACCGCGGCGATGCCGACGGGCACCGGCCTTGATCTCTTCGCCAAGACCTATCCGGACCGGTGCTTCGACGTCGGCATCGCCGAGCAGCATGCCGTGACCTTCGCCGCCGGCCTGAGCTGCGAAGGCCTGAAGCCTTTCGTCGCGATCTACTCGACCTTCCTGCAGCGCGGTTATGACCAGATCATCCATGACGTGGCACTGCAGAATCTGCCGGTGCGCTTCGCCATCGACCGGGCGGGCCTTGTCGGCGCCGACGGGCCGACCCATGTCGGCGCCTTCGACGTGGCGGCACTGACCTGCGTCCCCAACATGGTGGTGATGGCGGCGGCCGACGAGGCCGAGCTGATGCATATGGTGGCCACCGCTGCCGCCCATGACGACGGGCCGATCGCCTTCCGCTATCCGCGCGGCGACGGCGTCGGCGTGGAGCTGCCGGAGCGCGGCGTGCCCCTGCCCATCGGCCAGGGCCGCGTCCTGCGCGAGGGCACGGATGTCGCGATCCTGTCCTTCGGCACGCGCCTGACCGAATGCCTGGCTGCGGCCGAGACCCTGGCGGCACGCGGCATTTCGGTCACCGTGGCCGATGCCCGTTTCGCCAAGCCGCTCGACACCGCACTCATTGCGCGCCTCGCGCGCACGCACGAGGTGCTCCTGACCGTCGAGGACGGTTCCGTCGGCGGGTTCGGCGCCCATGTGCTGCAATGGATGGCGGGGGAGGCTTTGCTCGATCGCGGCCTCAAGGTGCGCAGCCTGAACCTGCCCGACCGATTCCAGGCCCAGGATTCACCCGCCGGCATGTATCGCGAGGCGGGGCTCGATGCCGAGACGATCGCGGCCTTCGTCGAGCGCGTCTTCGCGCCCTCCCCTCAGGAAGCCATCCATGGTCCCGCAGCGGCGCGCCTCTCGACGGCGGCCGAGTGATCCCACATCGCCATCATGCATGGCTGGCTGCCGCCTGGGGCGATCCAGCCCTCGGGCGCATTCGTATATCCATCTAATCACAACATCAGGCGATCCACGGAAGCATCGCCCTCACGGAGGAGCACCGTCTATGGCATTCAATTTTCGCATGATCCTCGCGGCAACAGTGGCCGTTGTCGTTCCCGCCGCTGCCGCCATGGCCCAGACGGCGCCTGCCCCGGGAGCCGCAACGCCCGCCGCCGCCGGCGATGCGGCAGCCGGGGAGCGCGTGTTCGCGCAGTGCCGCGCCTGCCACCAGATGGGCCCGACGGCCCGGGCCGGGGTCGGCCCGCCGCTCAACGGCCTGTTCGGCCGCAAGGCCGGGTCCTTCCCGAACTTCAACTACTCGCCGGCCTATCGCTCCCTTGACAAGACCTGGGACGAGGCGAATTTCCGCGTCTATATCCGCAACCCGCGCGAGGTGACGCCCGGCACCCGGATGGTCTTCAGCGGCCTGCGAGACGAGACCCAGATCACCAATCTCATCGCCTATCTGAAGCAGTTCAATGCTGAGGGGCAGCGGACGCAGTAACGCCGCGGCGCGACACTGACGAAGCAAAAGGGGGCCCGAGGGCCCCCTTTCCGTGTTCGGTTCCGAGAATCCGGAAGGGGGCTTGCCGGCCCCCTCCCCGATGGCTGGCGAGCCGCTCAGGCCATCACGGCATGGGTCGCCTTCATCACCGCCTTAAGCGAGCGGACCAGATGTTCGATGTCAGCGTCGGTGTGCAGCGGCGAGGGGGTGATGCGCAGCCGCTCGGTGCCGCGCGGCACGGTCGGGTAGTTGATCGGCTGCACATAGATGCCGAAATCCTCGAGCAGCATGTCGCTCATCGCCTTGCAGCGGACGGGATCGCCAACCATCACGGGCACAATGTGGCTCGGATTGTCGAGGATGGGGATGCCGGCCGCGCGCAGTCGACGGCGTACCGCCGTGACCCGGTCCTGGTGCATGGCACGCTCGCTGCCGCTCTCCTTCAGATGGGCAATGGCGGCCGTGGCGCCGGCCGCCGCTGCCGGCGGCAGGGAGGTGGTGAAGATGAAGCCGGAGGCGAAGCTGCGCACGAAGTCGCAGAGCGCGTCCGAGGCGGCGATATAGCCGCCGACCACGCCGAAGGCCTTGCCGAGGGTGCCCTCGATGACGGTTAGTCGATGGCTGATGCCATCGCGCTCCGAAATGCCGCCGCCGCGGGCGCCGTAGAGGCCGACGGCATGGACCTCGTCGAGATAGGTCATGGCGCCGTAAGCGTCGGCGACATCGCAGATCTCGGCGATCGGCGCGATGTCGCCGTCCATCGAGTAAACGGATTCGAAGGCGACGAGCTTCGGGACCGAGGGATCGAGCTCGGAAAGGCAGCGTTCCAGGTCGCGCGGATCGTTGTGGCGGAACACCTTCTTGGGCGCGCGCGAATGGCGGACGCCCTCGATCATCGAGGCGTGGTTGCCGGCATCCGACAGGATCACGCAATCGGGGATCTGCGAGGCGAGGGTGGAGAGCGTCGCCCAGTTGGACACATAGCCGGAGGTGAACAGCAGCGCCGCCTCCTTGCCGTGCAGGTCGGCGAGCTCACGCTCGAGGAGCACGTGATAATGGTTCGTGCCCGAGATGTTGCGGGTGCCGCCCGCACCCGCACCGCAGCGGTCAAGCGCCTCGTGCATGGCCTGGAGAACCGCCGGGTTCTGGCCCATACCGAGATAGTCGTTGGAGCACCATACCGTTACCTCGCGCTGGCGCCGGGCGCCGCGGTGAGTGGCATGGGGGAAATTGCCGACATGGCGCTCGAGATTGGCAAAGACGCGGTAGCGGCCTTCGAGGCGCAACCGGTCGAGTTCGCCGACGAAGAAGGCCTCGTGGTCGATCGGCCGCGTGTTGCGGCGGGCGAAGGCACCGGCATAGGGACAGCGGGAGACGGAGCCTTCCGGCGGCGCGGAACCGTGAGCGGATTCGAGGGACAGGGAGTCTGCGCGGGTCGCATAGCCCAGGTCTTCGGTCATGATGTCCTCCCTTTCCGTGGTTCCACGGTTCAAGCCGCACATGCGGCCAATGCCTTGCCGAGTTTGACCGCGTCGAAGTCGCGCCCCACGGCCGTCACGAATGCGGGCTGGAACCGGTGTGCCGCGACCGGACGCAGTTCGGTGCGTCCGTTCTCGACGAGAAACCGGATCCAGCCATCTTCCGAGCGGCTGGTGCCGCTCACACTGATCACCTGGCCGAACTGGCCGATGGCGACCTGATCGAGGACGCCCTTCAACGCGCCGGGGTCGACGGCGCCGAGCATCGGCGCCTCCCAGGAATGCAGCCGCGCACCGTCCCGGCCGGCCGGATCGATGGCCTGACGCTGGTGCGAGACGAGCCCCCATTTCCACAACAGGGTGGACGGGATGGGCAGGAACATCAGCCAATGCTCGAGGATCGCCAGGGCGAGCATGCTGGCCGGAAGAAGCAATGCGAGCGCCTGGAACGGCGTCGTCGCGGGTTCGGCAGCGCGGACCACCATGAGGACCAGCACGATCGTGGCGGCCGTCACCGAGACGGGCAGCAGGGCATTCATCGGCCGGCGGCGGAAATAGGTCGCCAGATAGCTCAGATGGGCCGGCAGGAACGCCTCGGGAATGTTGGGTGCACCGAGGAAGATGTTGATCTTGGCACTGAGACGCATCACCCAGAGGACCGCGAAGGTCCACAGGGCGACCTGATTGGGAGCATCATAGGTGAGCAGCACCACCGCGATGCCCGACAGGGCGATGGCGATCTCGTGGTCGATGATGGCGGCGGTGGCGAGGCGGAAGCGGAGCCAGCCGGTCGCCCCGGGTGGGCAGGGCTCGCGGCGCGCGCCGACGATCGTGCCGGTCAGGAAGGCCAGTTCATTCCAGCCCCAGACGACGACCACGGCGATGAAGGCGGCATAGGCTCCGGCGGTCGAGGTCTCGCCGGCCGTATGCCAGATGACCGCCAGGGCAGCCAGCAGGAGAAGTGTTGCCACGCCGAAACTCCAGCGTTGAGTCCGGCGTGGCAAGCCGTCGATATACAGGATCGCGCCCGTGCTGAACCACCAGATGAGAACGGTGATCAGGATGGGAAGCGCGATCTCGAGCACTGTCAGCTCCTACCAGGCCGGGGCCAGCCGCACCTGGGCCGGCAGTTCGTTGCGAACGACAGGCAGGGTGTAGAGGCGCAGGAATGTCGCGGCGCCGCGCATGCCGAGCCAGACCCGCTGGAGCCGGCCCACAACGCCGCCCCGCGCCTTGGCCGCCTCCGTCGCCTGGACGATGGCGAGCAGCCGGTCGAGACCCGGCTTGAAGGCCGGATGATCGATGTCGAGCGTGAAGGGGAAGACCTGTTTCGAGATCTCCGAGGTGATCCGGAATACCTTGTAGTCATAGTCGGACGGCGAGATCCCGAGCTGTCGGTGGAAGGCCGGCCGCATGTGATCGCGCACATACATCGTGGCGTAGACGGCGAGCAGGAAGAAGCGGATCCACAGGCGGTTGCCGCCCGTGAGAAGCTTCGGGTTGGCCCGCATGATCAGGGCGAAGGCCTCACCGTGTCGGAACTCGTCGTTGCACCAATTCTCGAACCACTTGAAGATCGGATGGAACCGCCGGTCGGGGTCCCGCTCGAACAGGCGGTGGATGGTGATGTAACGAGCATAGCCGATCTTCTCGGACAGGTAGGTCGCGTAGAAGATGAACTTCGGCTTGAAGTAGGTGTATTTCTTCTCCCGCGTCAGGAAGCCGAGATCGACGCCGACGCCGAAATCCTTGAGCGACTCGTTGATGAAGCCGGCGTGACGGGACTCGTCACGCGCCATGAAGGTGAAGAGCTCGCGTATGTCCTTGTTCTGGATCCGCTTCTTGATCTCGGAATAGAGCACGCAACCGGAGAATTCAGCCGTGAGCGAACTCACCATGAAGTCGAGGAATTCGCCGCGCAGGTCCTCGGGCAGCGATTCCAGATCGAAGTCGAAGCCCCCTTCCCGCTTGAAATGGCCACGATTGGGGTCGCGCCGCATTTCCGCGAGCAATTCGTCCCACTCGGCCCGGACCGACGAGACGTCGATCTTGTCCATCGCGGCATGGTCGGTGGTGTAGAAGCGCGGGCTGAGGAGAGCGTCTTCCTTGGCGATATCGGTGGAAAAGCTTGCGCGTGTGCCGCCTTCGGGTGTCATGACTCGCCTCCCGCCGGCGCGAAACCGACCTCGTAGAGTTCCGTGAGTTCGAGATAGGCCGCGATCTTGGTGGCGATACGCGTCAACCCGCCGGCGCGGATGACCGTCGCCGTGCTCTCGATGATGCGCTTCTCGCCGAAAGCGATATGCGAGGGCGCATTGTGGACCAGCACGCGGTCACCGGGGCCGATTTCCACGGTTCCGATATCGACATAGGCGTGCAGGCTCTCAGGCGTATTCTCCAGGTCGATCGTGCAAGGCACTTCGAACTGTCTTTCCCCGTTTTTCCCGTTTTGTCTCATGATGAACCTTCCTTGTTTTGGAGGAGTCGGGAGAACGCCTCCAGGTTCGTTGGGCCGAAGGACCCGAGCGCGATTTCACGCCCGGTCGCGAGGTCGATGAGGATGACCATCCCGTTCTGCCGCCGTTCGAGACGGAACGGCAGATCCGGGCCGAGCCCCCGCATCTTTCGGTCACGGGCGAGCCCGCGCATGACCCCACGCATGAATCCGCCCTCACCGAGCGGAACGACCAGGACGGCTTGGCGATCGGTGGCGTTGAGCACTGTGATCGAGCCGTCCCGGGTGTCTGTGAACAGAAAGTCCCGTGACTGCACGGCGGGCGAGGCCGGCAGCGACAGGGTGCCGACCCCGGCATAGCGTCCGAAGGCGGCGGCCAGGACCGCGAAGGCAACCACGGTCCAGGCGGCCATGATCGGCCAGGTTCGGAACCGGAAGTCCGGATGGGTTGCTGCGGTCATGATGGTCTCCTCAGGTCGCCGCCGGCGTCGGCATGGCCGCGCCGGAGGGTTTCGGGGCTTCTGTCGCCAGGAGCAGATGGGGCTGGACCGGTGCACCGGAGAGGGCGCTGGCGAGCAGGCTCGCCACCGACGACGCGTTCCGGATGCAGCGGAGCATCGGCTCGGGCCGGGTGAAGCGCCAGGGACGCCAGTTCGGCCAGAGGGCAAGGGCTGCGATGCGGTTGCCCTTGGTCAGGCGGACCGGAATGTCGCCGATTCCGTCGGCGCGAACCTTCACGGCCGCAGCCTCGATCTGGCTGAAGGGCAGGTTGATGGTCACCGGCAAGGCGACGCCGGAGCGGATGACGATCCGGCGCGTGGTGACGGTGTAGATCGTGCTGCGCGCATAGGCATAGGCGAGCAGCGCGAGCACCGCCATGCAGATGGCGCCGAGCAGGGCAATCCACAGCATGTGCCGCGACGCCATGGCCATGGTCAGGCCCTCGGCATAGGCGGCAACGCCGCGCCAGGCGACGAGGACGGCAAAATAGATGCCGACCTTGCGAATGTGGAAGGCCTTGATGGCGAGGGCCCACCAGTCGGGCTGGCCCTGCCACAGGATGCGTTCCCCCCGCGGCGGCAGGGATGGCAGACCCGGGATCGGCTCGAAGTCGAAATCGTCGCTCATATCAGCGGCTCCGCGCGGCTGGGCGAGGCGTAGAGCGTGCCGCCGCCGAAATAGCCCATGATCCGATCCTCCTCGAGGAGGGTGATCAGGTCGGGGTTGCGCAGGGCCGGAATGTCGGCGAAATGCGCGGCGAAAATGGCGGAGATCTCGACGCGGCGGCGGCGGGCAGCGACCGTCGCGAAGCCCATCGGGATCATGACGCGGCGCTGGACGCCGGCCACGGTGACCTCAGCCTCAAGATAGCGGATCACATATTCCGCCCGGTCGATCCAGACATCGACGATGGTGCCGACAGTCTCGCGGTCGCCGGCGATCACCGACATGCCGCGCGGATCGGGATCGCGGTCGGCGATGTGGAAGGCGGTGGCGGTGCGCAGCGGCAGGATGCGCGGCTCGCCGGAAAAGAGCTTGTCGGGCACGTCGGCGCGCTCGGCATAGGCGGCCGGTCCGACGCCGTCGACCATGGGATTGCCGGTCGGGATCAGCGGGGCCCCGGGGAACTTGGCCATGGGCTTTGCCGCGACCGGCCGGAGGTCCGGCCGGCCATCGACGGTAACCGTCTCGCCGCCGTTCAGGTGGTAGGTCTTGGGCGCGGGCGGCGCCGGCCAGCCGATGATGGAGACGCGGCGCGGGCGGTCGCCGGCCGCCTCGACGAGCGGATAGCCTTCGCGCTTGCTCTCGCGCTGGAGGTAGAAGATCAGGCCAATGAAGAAGAGCGTGAAGGCCCACAGGCAGAGCATCGCAAGGTCGAGGCCCCTTTCTTCGATTCCGGTGATCATCGTCGCCTCCAGGGCTGTGAGTAGGGTCCCGGGCCTATCGCGGAAACTGCGAGAGACCGAAATTCGGCAGGGGCGGGCCATCGGCCCGCAGGGCATGGGCGTTGCGTCCGACGAGAGGCCCGAGCGCGACGAGGGTGATGAAGAGCAGCAGAAGCTCGACGTGGTAGACGGCGCTGTAGCCAACTGCCGGTCCGGTCAGGGCAGGCCCGAGGGCGCCACTGGCGGCCAGTGCGCCCGCCACATCGCGCAGGATGCCGCCGAAGGCGATGGCGAGCCCGGCAGCGCTCGCCTGGACCGCGCCCCAGGCGCCGAGGGCCAGGCCGTTATTGCCGCGGCGGTCGAGCGTCATGGCGACCGTCAGCGTCCCAACGGCAAACAGGCCGCCGCCGAAGCCGATGAGGGTCGCCCCGGTGCGGAACAGGGCACTCGACCCGAGCGGCGCCGCCATGATGACGGCAGTGAAGGCGCAGATGCCGAAGATGACGCCGAGGGCCGACAGCCGGGCGGGATCGAAGCCGCGCATCAGGAGCCGGGCCGAGAGCGCGAAGGCGACGATGGCGCCGAGGGCGACGAGCACCGTCAGCATGGTCGTCGCGGCGACGCTCAGACCCATGACCTCGCCACCATAGGGTTCGAGGATGATGTCCTGCATATTGAAGGCGGCGGTGCCCAGCGCGACCGCTACCAGATAGCGCCGCGCCAGCGGCTCGGCCATCAGGCCCGCCCAGGCCTCGGCGAAACGCGGCGCCTGCGACCGGGAGCGGTTGCGGCCGGGGTCGCGCGGCTCCTGCTTCCACAGGGCGATGACGTTCAGGACGATGGTGAGGACGGCCGCCCCCTGGATCACCTGGATCAGGCGCATGGCGCTGAAGTCGGAGAGCAGGAACCCGAAGGCCGCGCCGCTGATCAACATGCCGACCAGCAGCATGAGATACATGAGCGCCACGACCCGCGGGCGCGCCTCTTCGCGGGTGATGTCCGTGGCGAGGGCGAGACCGGCGGTCTGCGTGGTCTGGAGCCCGGCCCCGACCATCAGGAAGGCGAGCGCCGCACCAAGCTGCCCGACCCAGACCGGCCCCGCGCCGTCACCGGAGAGGACCAGCAGCGCGAAGGGCATGATGGCGAGGCCACCGAACTGCAGCAGTGATCCCATCCAGATGTAGGGGACGCGCCGCCAGCCGAGCGCCGAGACGTGGGTGTCGGAGCGGAAGCCGACCACGGCGCGGAAGGGTGCGAAGAGGAGCGGCAGGGCCACCATGACGGCGACCAGCGACGCCGGGACCGCCAGCTCGACGATCATCACGCGGTTGAGGGTGCCGACAAGCAGCGCCGTCGCCATGCCGACGGAGATCTGGAAGAGCGAGAGGCGGACGAGACGGGCGAGCGGAACCTCGACGCTGGCGGCATCGGCAAAGGGCAGGAACTTCGTGCCGATCTGCCGCCAAAGAGTCAGGACGGTTCCGCTGGCGCGCATCATGTGCGGACGAGCTCCATTGCCTGGCTGATGTAGAAGCTGCGTGAGACCCGCAGGCTGCGTGCCCGGGACCAGGCGACAAGGGTTGGATCGACGGCGATCCGCCGGCTCAGGCCGCCGTCACCGACCGGCTCGATCGCCGGAGCGCGGTCGCTGCGCGGAAACAGGCGACCGACCGCATGGAGCAGGCTGAGAAGCGGCGTGCGCGGCGCGAAGGTGAAGACGATCGAGCCTGTCGTCTGGCGCGACAGCGCGGCGAGGACGCGCACCATGTCATCGGCGCGGTAATGGATGAGGGAGTCCATCGCCACCACATGGTCGAAGCGGCCGAGGACCGGATCGAGGAGGTCGCCGACGCGGAATTCGAGCCGGCCCGGCCCGGCGAAAGATGCCGTGCGCTCGCGGGCGAGGTCCACCAGTTTCTCCGACAGGTCGACCCCGACCACATGGGCGCCGCGCGCCGCCGCCTCGACGGCGAGGGCGCCCGTGCCGCAACCGGCGTCCAGAATGCGCGCGCCGGTCAGGTCCTGCGGCAGCCAGGACAGGAGGGTCCCGCGCATCGTGTCGCGGCCGGCCCGGACCGCCGCACGAATGCCGCCGACGGGAGCATCCGACGTCAGCCGCGCCCAGGCATCGACCGCGGTGCGGTCGAAATAGGTCTCCAGTTCATGGCGCCGGTCGCGATAGGTGATGGTGGGCATCAGTCGAACCCCAGAAGGTCGAAGATCTCGCGGTCCTTGAGCGGGCTGACGAGCAGCGGCTCCGTGCCGTCCCAGAGATGCTGGGCGAGGCGCAGATATTCCGCCTGGACGGCGAGCACCTCCGGCGTCGCCTCCATCTCGAAAAGGGTGGCCTTCTTCAGGCGCGAGCGGCGGATGACGTCGAGGTCGGGCAACCGGGCGAGCGTCGAGGTGCCGACCGCCTTGTTGAAGCGCTCGATCTGGTCGGTGTCGGCGCTGCGGTTGGCGATCACGCCGGCGATCCGCACGTCGTAGTTCTTCGACTTCGCCTTGATCGCGGCGACGATGCGGTTCATCGCGAAGATCGAATCGAAGTCGTTGGCAGCGACGATGATGGCGCGCTCGGCGTGCTGGAGCGGCGCGGCGAAGCCGCCGCAGACGACATCGCCGAGCACGTCGAAGATGACGACGTCGGTATCCTCGAGCAGGTGATGTTCCTTGAGGAGCTTCACCGTCTGGCCGACGACATAGCCGCCGCAGCCGGTTCCAGCCGGCGGACCGCCGGCCTCGACGCACATGACCCCGTTATAGCCCTCGAAGACGAAGTCCTCGGTGCGCAGCTCCTCGCTGTGGAAGTTCACCCCCTCCAGCACGTCGATGACGGTGGGGATGAGGCTCTTGGTCAGTGTGAAGGTGGAATCATGTTTCGGATCGCAGCCGATCTGCAGCACCCGCTTGCCGATCTTGGAAAAGGCGACCGACAGGTTCGACGAGGTGGTGGACTTGCCGATGCCGCCCTTGCCGTAGACGGCGAAGACCTTGGCAGAGCCGACATCCATGGCGGCATCCATCATGACCTGGACGCTGCCTTCCCCGTCGGGGCGGCGCGGCACCGGGTTGCGAATGGCGATAGGCGTTGCGAGGCCGGTCATGCCGATCCTCCCGAGATGGCACCGTGCGGCGTGGCGTCAGCGACCGAAATGGGCTTTTGCATCGTAGAGGGTGTCCAGGGTGATGGTTGCGATGCCGCGCTCGAGAGCGAAGCGTTCGGTGTTGCGGCGCGCCTTGCCGCGGACGAAGAAGGGGATCTTGCGAAGCTCCCGTTCGGCGCCCTCATCCCACCGGGTGGTCGTCGGAACCACGGATGGGGCAGGTTCCAGCGCCGCGACGGCAGATGCCGCCGGCGCTGGCGCCTTGCCGAGGTGGGATCCGCTGCGATCATTGAATTCGAAATCGTCGCGGAACATGTGCAGGAGATGCTCTTCCAACCCCATCATCAGGGGATGGACCCAGGTGTCGAAGAGCACATTGGCGCCTTCGAAACCCATCTGCGGCGAGTGCCGGGCCGGGAAGTCCTGCACGTGCACCGGCGCCGAGATGACCGCGCAGGGGATGCCGAGGCGCTTGGCGATGTGGCGTTCCATCTGCGTGCCGAGGATCAATTCAGGACGCAGCGCGGCGATCTGCTCCTCGACGTCCAGATAGTCGTCGGTGATGAGCGCCTCGATGCCATGCGCGGCCGCCACGGCGCGCACCTCGCGGGCGAATTCCCGCGAATAGGTGCCGATGCCGACGAGTTCGAAGGCGAGTTCCGTGGTCGCCACCCGCGCCGCGGCGACGGCATGGGGGCCATCGCCGAAGACGAAGACGCGCTTGCCGGTCAGGTAGGTCGAATCGACGGAGCGCGAATACCAGGGCAGGCGCGAGCCGGCCTCGGCGGTCAGCGGAGCGATACCGGCGACGCGCGCCACCTCGGCAATGAAGTCCCGCGTGGCGCCCACCCCGATCGGCACCGTGCGGACGGCCGGCTGACCGAAGGCCTTCTCCAGATAGCGGGCGGCGGCATCGGCGATCTCGGGATAGAGCACGACGTTGAAATCGGCCTCGCCAAGACGGGCGATGTCGGCGGGCCGGGCGCCAAGCGGGGCGACGATGTTGACGGTGACACCGATCGTTTCCAGCAGCCGCCGGATCTCGAGGAGATCGTCGCGGTGGCGGAAGCCGAGCGCGGTCGGGCCGAGGATGTTGCAGCTGGGCCGCGGGCCGCGGACATGGTCCGCCGCCCGGGGCCGGGCGAGGCCGCGGACCAAGCGGTAGAGGGTCTCCGACGCGCCCCAGTTTTCCTTCTTCTGGTAGGCGGGCAGTTCCAGCGCGATGACCGGGATCGGCAGGCCGAGCGTCGTGGCGAGCCCGCCGGGATCGTCCTGGATCAGTTCGGCTGTGCAGGAGGCACCGACGATCATCGCCTCGGGCTTGAACCGCTCATAGGCGGCGCGGCAGGCGTCCTGGAACAGGCCGGCCGTGTCGCCGCCGAGATCGCGCGCCTGGAAGGTGGTGTAGGTCACCGGCGGGCGGCGGTCGCGCCGCTCGATCATCGTGAAAAGCAGGTCGGCATAGGTGTCGCCCTGGGGGGCATGGAGGACGTAATGCAGGCCTTCCATGGCGGTGGCGATCCGCATGGCCCCGACATGGGGAGGTCCTTCATAGGTCCAGAGGGTCAGCTGCATGGCTACACCGCCAGCTTCTGGCGCCGGGCCAGCGGCCGGGCGAAGAGTTCGGCGAGATCGCCGGCCTGTTCGTAGCCCTGGATCGGCGTGAAGATGAGTTCGATCGACCATTTGGTCGCGATGCCCTCGGCCTCCAGCGGATTGGCGAGCCCGAGACCGCAGACGACGAGATCGGGGGCGGCGCGGCGGCAGCGGTCGAGCTGGCGCTCGACGTCCTGGCCCTCGGAAATGGCCGTCCCGGCGGGCAGCAGGTCGAGTTCCGCGGCCATGTGGGTCCGGTGCAGGTAGGGTGTGCCGACCTCGACGATCTCCATCCCGAGCTCGCGCGCCAGGAAGCGGGCGACGGGGATCTCGATCTGCGAATCGGGGAAGAGAAAGACCCGCCTGCCCGCGAGAGCAGCTCGATGACGGCGAACGGCGAACTCGGCGCGCGCATTGCCGGCAGCAGTGACGTTCTGGAACCTCTCGCGGGGGACATGGAATGCCGTCGCGGCGGCCTGAAGCCAGCGGGTAGTGCCCTCGGCGCCAACGGGGAGCGGCGCCGAGAGGAGGCTCGCGCCGCGCTCCTCGAGCGCTTTGGCCGTGTCCCTCAGGAACGGCTGTGCGAGCAGGACCCGCGTGGCGGGCCCGACCGACGGAAGATCGGCCAGGCGCTGCGCGGGAAGAAAGCCGACATCGGCGATGCCGAGATCGGCGAAGAGGCGACGGAACTGGTCCTCGACCACGTCGGCGAGGGTTCCGGCCACCAGCAGGGACGGCCGCGCGTCGCGCGGCGCGGCCGGCATGTGGGGGACGAGGGCCGCAAGCGCCGCATCCTCGCCTTCGGTAAAGGTCGTCTCGATGCCGCTGCCGGAATAGTTGAGGACGCGGACGCGGGGGGCGAAGCTCCTGTCGAGCCGCTGCGCGGCGCGATGCAGGTCGAGCTTGATGACCTCGGAGGGGCAGGACCCGACGAGGAACAGCAGCCGGATGTCGGGGCGGCGCGCGATCAGCCGCCCGACGACCCGGTCGAGTTCGTCATTGGCGTCGGTGAGGCCGGCGAGATCGCGCTCTTCCATGATCGCCGTGGCGAAGCGCGGTTCGGCGAAGATCATCACGCCGGCGGCCGACTGGATGAGATGGGCGCAGGTGCGCGAACCGACCACGAGGAAGAAGGCGTCCTGCATCTTGCGGTGGAGCCAGACGATGCTGGTCAGGCCGCAGAAGACCTCGCGCTGGCCGCGCTCCCGCAGGACGGCATCGTCGCCGCAGCCGGAGGCGGGGGTGGGACGGGGGGGGATGAGGGTGTGGACGGTCATGACGGCTGCCCCGCCATGGTGGAGGCAACCTCGAGGCGGGCGCGCCGGAGCTTGAAGATGTACTGGGCGGCGTTGACGACGTAGATGCCATAGGCGGCGAGCGCGATGGCCATCTGGGTCTGCGGCGAAACCCCGGCGACGACCAGGCTGGCGAGATAGACCGTGTGCAGCACGATCACCGCCATGCTCACCACGTCCTCCCAGTAGAAGGCCGGAGCGAAGAGGTAGCGCCCGAAGACCGCATGTTCCCAGAGCGACCCGGTGACCATGATCGTGTAGAGGGCGAGCGTCTTGGCGACGACAGAGACCGTGGCCGCCTCGTAGCCCTCGCCGGTCTGCAGATAGCGCAGGACGAGATAGAGGCTGACGATGAAGATGGCGAACTGAACGGGTGCGAGCAGACCCTGGACCAGGGTCCACCGCGTCTCGTCCCGCCGACGGCGCTGGTCGGGCGTGTAGAGCGGTTCCGCCGGGGCCTTTTTCGCTGCACGACCGGACATTGGGCCTCCGCCGAACCAGGACTGGGTCGCGCCGAGCACCGAGGGAGCAAGCCGCGACGGACCAATGTGAGTGTAAAAAAAAGTTTACGTCAAGGCTCTTTTACGATTAGAGTGTCAAGCAATGCGGACACCTCACGTGTTGCGGCACCAGCCAATTCGGCTAATCTGGTTGGCGGATCCATGCGGGGCGGCCGGTCGTACCGTCACGAAACGTGCGTTCAAGAGGTGCCCGACACGCCTTCAAGTCGCCTGCGAGAAAGATAAGGCCCGGACGTCCTATCGTGGATGAACCGGTCCGAGTGGGGGGAGAGGCCCATGACGGACATAAGGTATGACGATCGCCAGAACGGCTGGTCTTCGGGCTCGAGCCCCGACGCGTCC
Organism: Phreatobacter sp.; assembly: GCF_022843985.1. Lineage (GTDB taxonomy): Bacteria > Pseudomonadota > Alphaproteobacteria > Rhizobiales > Phreatobacteraceae > Phreatobacter. Next base: position 18,957 of record NZ_JALHMP010000020.1, read on the forward strand.
GCGCCTGGCGAGGCCCGCGCGAAGATGGGCAACGGTCAGGCCGTCGTCGATGACAGGCTGCTCGTCACGATCGCCAAGACGATCCAGTACGAGGTCGTGCCGCGCCTGCTGATGGCGACCCGTGGCAAGGAGGGCGTCGACCAGTCGCCGCCGGACACGATCGCCACGACGGAAGTGGACGACTTCGTCAGCACCGTCATGTTCCACGACATCCATGTCGCGCTGGCGCAGATCCAGGCCCTGCGTGAGAGGGGCCTGAAGAGCCCCGACATCTTTCTGGGTCTGCTGGCACCGGCCGCGCGGCGTCTCGGCGACATGTGGCTGCTGGACCGCTGCAGCTTCGCGGAGGTGACAATGGGCCTCGTGCGCCTGCAGAACATCATGCGGGCGGTGGCGCCGCCACCGCAGATGCAGGACCTTCGCGACGAGCCAGACCGGCACGTGCTGCTGACAGTCTATCCCAACGAACAGCACGCCTTCGGCATCACCCTGGTCGCCCAGCTTTTTACCGAGGCCGGCTGGCGGGTGACGCTCATGACGCCGACCAGGATCAAACAGGTGATCGACCGGCTCTCGTCCGAGTGGTTCGACCTTGTGGGGATATCGCTGAGCAACGACGACTTGATAGACAAGTTGACATCGGCCATAAGCCAGATGCGTCGCAGGTCACGGAATCGATCGATCGGCGTTGTGGTGGGAGGGGCTACTTTCAACGGCGATCCTGATCGCTACGCCTTGGTTGGCGCCAATGCCTCCGCATCCGACGGCCGGGAAGCCGTGAAGATCGCGGAGGGCCTGGTGGGATTGGCCCCGCGATCCCACACGGGCAACTGAACCGTGACCTTCACGCGCTCTTTCCCGAAGCGCGCGACCAACAGCGAAGCTTCTCATGTCAACGCCTGATCCCAACGCATTGGTCGGTCTTGATGGAAAGACGGCGATGGCTATCGCGTCGATCGTGGCGGATATCGTCCTCGTGGTCGACAGCGACGGGATCGTTCGCGATCTGAAGACCAACACGGACACGGCGATCGCGGGAGACGCCAAGTCCTGGATGGGCCAGCCCTGGATCGACACCATCGCCCCGGACAGCCGGCACAAGGCCGCCGCTCTGCTGAGCGAAGCGACCACGGGGGCCGCATCGGCGCTGCGCGAGATCAATCACAAGGGAGCCGACCCCCAGGCGACCATTCCCATTCGCTACTCGGCTGCCAAGGGCAAGTCCCCGGGCAATGTCCTGATCGTCGGCCGCGACCTCAGCGCCCTGTCCGGCCTGCAGCAGCAACTGGTCAAGGCGCAGCAGGCGATGGAACGCGACTATGTTCGTCTGCGGGCCGCCGAGACCCGCTACCGTGCCCTGTTCCAGATGACAGCTGAGCCGATCCTGATCGCCGAGATCGGCTCGCGGAAGGTGGTCGAGGCCAATCCGGCGGCGCTGGAAGCCCTTGCGCCCTCGTCCGGTCGCCTCGTCGGACGCGCCCTCGGCCAATTGTTCGACGACAAAGGCGGCAGCGACATCGATGCGCTGCTGTCGCGTTCCGCCGGCGGACAGACCGCCGTGACCGTGCGCGTCACGAGCGCCACCAACGGGCGCCGTTTCGACGCGACCGCGTCGCTGTTCCGCAACGAGGGCACGACCCTCGTCCTGTTACGCCTCATCCCGCTCGAAGAGACCGGCGGCAGGACCCATTCGTCCGGTTCGACGCGCTATCTCGATCTGATAGAGAAGCTCCCCGACGGCTTCGTGGTGACCGATCTCGAAGGCAATGTCGTGGAGGCCAATCCGGCCTTCCTCGAAGTGGTGCAACTCGCCACGATCGATCAGGCCCGTGGACACCAGCTGGGCGAGTGGCTCGGCCGCATGGGCATCGACTTCCCGACCCTGACCGCGACGCTGCGCGACTTCGGGTCGGTACGCAACTTCTCGACCATCATCCGCGGGGCCCTCGGCGTCACGGAGACGGTGGAGGTTTCGGCGGTTCTGGTCGAGACCTCGGATTTTCCCTGCTATGGCTTCGTCATCCGCTCCACGGCCCGCCCCGCGGCCGCGTCGAGCGGCAAGAACCAGCTCCTGCCGCGGTCGGTCGACCAGTTCACCGAACTCGTCGGGCGTGTGTCGCTGAAGGAACTGGTGCGCGAGACCACCGACATCATCGAGCGCCTGTGCATCGAGGCGGCCCTCGAAATGACCCAGGACAACCGCGCGACGGCAGCAGAACTCCTCGGCCTCAGCCGCCAAAGTCTCTATCTCAAGATGCGTCGCTTCGGGATCATGGACGACCCGACGCTTGAGGTTGATTGACACTTTTCATGTAAAGAAAAGTTGACACTTCGGCAAGGCGATCCTACGCTGCCGGAATGATCACCCCGGGTGTGCCTGACGTTCTCGCCCTGTCCAGACCCATCGCCTGGTGGCCGGCGATCGGCGCTCTCGGCCTCGTGCTCGTCGACGGCCATGTCCCGACCTTGCTGATGGTGGCGTCCGGCGGTGCTGTGTCGGCCATTGCCATGCTTCTCGGGGCCACGGCGCGACGCGCGCATGCACGCTCCCGTACCGCGCGCGGTCACGCCGCGGGCTTCGCGCCGCGCTTCATTCCGTCACGCCTCGGTTGCCATCCCCCCGGGCTCCGCCAAGGCATCGTCCCCACCTGGCCTGCCGACGGCCGGCAGCGCCCCTCGTGCAGCGGGAGGCCATGATGCATCCGACCCCCTTGACCTGGTTCCAGATCATCCGCCTCGGCCTCGTCCAGACGGCTCTCGGCGGCATCGTGGTGCTGACGACATCGACGGTGAACCGCGTCATGGTGGTCGAACTCGCCCTCCCCGCCATGCTCCCGGGCGCTCTCGTCGCCTGGCATTACTGCCTGCAGATCCTCAGGCCGCGCTTCGGCTACGGTGCCGACCAGGGACGGCGCATGACCCCCTGGATCATCGGCGGCATGGCGGTCCTGGCCATCGGCGGGAGCCTGGCTGCCGTCGCCACTGCGGTAATGGCGGCTTCCTGGGCCGCTGGTCTCGCCCTTGCCATCATCGCCTTCACCCTGATCGGCGCCGGTGCCGGTGCCGCGGGCACCTCGCTGCTGGCGATGCTGGCGAAGCGCGCCGCGCCGCAGCGGCGACCGGCCGCCGCCACCATCGTGTGGATGATGATGATCGCCGGCTTCGCCATCACCGCCATCGTCGCCGGGGCCTTCCTCGATCCCTTCTCGCTCGACCGCCTCGTCATCGTTTCGACCGCCGTCAGCGTCATCGCCCTCGTCCTCGCCATCGTCGCAGTGACCGGGATCGAGGGCCCCGGCGAGGCTCCGCAGGTCCCCGTCGAGACCAAGTACGGCTGCGGCTTTCCCGTTGCGCTGGCCCAAGTCTGGGCCGAACCCAGGGCCCGCCTCTTCACCATCTTCATCTTCGTCTCGATGCTGGCCTTCTCCGGCCAGGACCTCATTCTCGAGCCCTATGCCGGTCTCGTCTTCGGCCTGACGCCGGGGGCGACGACCACGCTGTCCGGACTGCAGAACGGCGGCGTTCTCGCCGGCATGGTGACGGTCGCGCTGGCCGGCACCTTCCTGCGCCATGACGGCCCGGGTTCGCCCAAATTGTGGATGATCCTCGGCTGCCTGATGTCAGCTCTGACCCTCGGCGGCCTCGCCGTCGGCGGCTGGCTCGCGACCGACTGGCCGCTGCGGCTCAACATCGTCCTGCTCGGCTATGCCAACGGCGTCTATGCCGGCGCCGCCATCGCCACGATGATGACACTCGCCGGTGCCGGCGCCGAGCGGCGGGAAGGGACCCGGATGGGAATCTGGGGCGCCTCGCAGGCCATCGCCTTCGGCATCGGCGGGTTCCTGGGAACCGTCGCCGTCGATGCGCTGCGCGCCATCACAGGATCCAGCCTTCTCGCCTATGGCAGCGTCTTCGCCGTCGAGAGCCTGCTCTTTCTCATCGCTGCGGCCCTCGCCTTCCGCATTGTCGCAATGTCGGCCGCGCCCGCGGCCCCGCAGGAAACGCAGTCCGGATCTCAACTCGCACTCGGAGTGGGCTAGAACCATGGAAACGCGCCGTCACTATGATGTCGTCGTCGTCGGCGGCGGCCCCGCCGGTGCGACGGCTGCCGCCGATCTCGCCGCGCGCGGTCGCTCGGTCCTGCTGCTCGACCGCGCCGGACGGATCAAACCCTGCGGTGGCGCCATTCCTCCGCGGCTTGTCCGCGACTACGCCATCCCCGAGGAGATCATCTGCGCGCGGATCAACTGCGCCCGGATCGTCGCGCCTTCCGCCAAGCATGTCGACATGCATATCGACGGCGGCTATGTCGCGATGGTCGACCGCGAGGTCTTCGACGAGTTCCTGCGCGAGCGTGCCGAGGCCGCAGGCGCCGAGCGGCAAACCGGCCGCTTCCTGCGGATTTCGCGCGATGCCGGCGCCCATGCGATCGTGCATTTCCGCAGCGGCTCGGAAGCGGGCGGCGACATCGTCGATGATTGCGTCTCGGCCCGCCTCGTCATCGGGGCCGACGGCGCCAATTCCCTCGTTGCCCGCCAGGAAATCGCTGGCGGCGACAGGATGCCCTGCGTCTTCGCCTACCACGAGATCGTCAGGTCGCCGGACGCCTCCGACATCACCTTCGACCCCCGCCGCTGCGACGTCCATTATGACGGCCGCTACTCGCCCGACTTCTACAGCTGGGTCTTTCCGCACGGCAAGACCGCGAGCATCGGCACCGGCACCTATCACAAGGGTTTCGGCCTGCGGGAATCCGTCGCCGCCTTCCGCAAAAGGACCGGGCTGGACCAACTGGAAACCATCCGCCGCGAGGGGGCGCCGATTCCGCTGAAGCCGCTCAAGCGCTGGGACAACGGGCGCGACGTCATTGTCACCGGCGATGCGGCGGGCGTCGTCGCGCCGGCCTCCGGCGAGGGCATCTACTACGCGATGGCCTCGGCGACGCGGGTGGCGGAGGCCGTCGAGGAGACCCTGCGCACCGGCCAGGTGCGGGCGCTGGCGACGGCGCGCAAGCGCTTCATGAAGTCGCACGGGCGGGTCTTTCTCATCCTCGGGATCATGCAGTGGTTCTGGTACCGCAACGACCGGCTGCGAGAGCGCTTCGTCTCGATCTGCGCCGACAAGGACGTGCAGCGTCTCACCTGGGAATCCTACATGAACAAGGAACTGGTCCGGCAAAGCCCGGTCGCCCATGTGCGCATCTTCTTCAAGGATCTCGGCCACCTGCTCGGACTGGCACGCACATGATGCAGGACCTCATCGACGACTGGGCGGTGATCGCTGTCGCGGCGACGGGGACGCTGATCGTCGCCATTGTCGGCGGCATGCTGACCGAGATCGGCCCCTGGTACCGCTCGCTGACCTTTCCCGCCTGGAAGCCGCCGGACTGGGCCTTCGGCCCGATCTGGACCACCATTCTGACGCTGGCGGCGATTTCCATCGTCCTCGCCTGGAACGCGGCACAGACGCCGGCCGACCGCATCCTCGTCGTGGCGCTGTTTGTCCTCAACGGCCTGCTGAACATCGGCTGGAACCTGCTGTTCTTCAAGATGCGCCGGCCGGACCTCGCCCTCATCGAGGTGGCGTTCCTCTGGCTGTCCATCCTGGCGCTGATCGTCGCCCTGTTTCCCATCCACCGGCTCGCGAGCCTGCTCCTGGTCCCCTACCTGGTCTGGGTCGGCACCGCCGCCTTTCTCAACCTTCGGATCGTCCGGCTCAACGCCCCCTTTTCGGGGGCTGGAGCGTGAGGTCCCAGCGCCACCGGGAGGTGCCCATGCTGCGTCGAGAACAGCTCACCGTCGTGCTGGCCAGCCCGCGCGGCTTCTGCGCCGGCGTGGTGCGCGCCATCGAGATCGTCGAGCGCGCCCTGGCCCTCTACGGGCCGCCCGTCTATGTGCGCCACGAGATCGTCCACAACCGGCACGTGGTCGCCCGCCTGTCACGCCGCGGCGCCGTCTTCGTCGAGGATATCGACGCCATTCCGCCTGGCGCCGTCACGGTGTTCAGCGCCCATGGCGTCTCGCAGGCGGTGGAGGAGGAGGCGCGCCAGCGCGGCCTCGACGTCATCGACGCGACCTGCCCCCTCGTCAGCAAGGTGCATCGCCAGGGTCGCCGTTTCGCCGAGAAGGGCTACAGCGTCCTGCTCGTCGGCCATGAGGGCCATGCCGAGGTGGAGGGCACGCGCGGGCAGGTGCCCGGCGGCGTCACGGTGGTCGGCACGGTGGACGACGTGGCGGCCGTGCAGGTCGCCGATCCCATGCGGGTCGCCTATGTGACCCAGACGACGCTGAGCGTCGACGATACGCGCCAGGTGGTGGATGCGGTCAAGGCGCGCTTCCCGGCGGCCGTCGGGCCCGAACTCGACGACATCTGCTATGCGACGCAGAACCGGCAGACGGCGGTCTCGCTCCTGGTCGACGACGTCGACCTGCTGCTCGTGCTCGGATCGCGCAACAGCTCCAATTCCAACCGTCTCTGCGAGATCGGCCGCAAGGCCGGCATCGCCGCCCATCTGATCGATGATGCCTCGGAGATCGATCCGTCCTGGCTCGACGGCGTCAGCCGCGTCGGCATCACCGCAGGGGCATCCGCGCCGGAGGACCTCGTCCAGGCGCTGATCGAACGCCTGTCGGACATGCGGGAGGTTACCGTCGAGACGGTTGGCGACATCCGGGAGACCATCGAGTTCCGCCTGCCCCAGTCGCTGCAGGCGGCCATCCGCGAACGGGAGTCCTCGGCCTCGCACGCGCCAGCATCAAGGAGCCTGTGAGATGGGCATCCCCTTTCCCTTCACTGCCATCGTCGGCCAGGCCGAGATGAAACAGGCCCTGCTGATCGCCGCCGTCGATCCCGGCATCGGCGGCGTGCTGATCACCGGCGACCGCGGCACCGGCAAGTCGACGGCGGTGCGCGGCCTCGCCGCCGTCCTGCCGTCCATGAAGGTCGTGGCGGGCTGTCCCTATCGCTGCAGCCCTGATTCACCGACCACCGGCTGCCCCCATTGCAGCGAGGCCTTTCCGGCGGGACGCGGGCGCAAGAGCGCAGTGGAACCTGTCCGCGTCGTCGACCTGCCGCTCGGCGCGACGGAGGACCGTGTCGTCGGCGCCCTCGACATCGAGCAGGCGCTGGTCCACGGCCGAAAGCGCTTCGAACCCGGGCTCCTGGCCCGCGCCCATCGTGGCTTCCTCTATATCGACGAGGTCAATCTCCTGGAGGATCACCTCGTCGACCTGCTGCTCGACGTCGCCGCCTCCGGCGAAAACATCGTCGAGCGCGAGGGCCTGAGCATCCGCCATCCCGCCCGCTTCGTGCTGGTCGGCAGCGGCAATCCTGAAGAGGGCGAGTTGCGCCCGCAGCTCCTCGACCGCTTCGGCCTGTCGGTCGAGGTCACATCGCCGGACGATATCGCGCTGCGGATCGAGGCGGTGAAGCGGCGCGAATGGTTCGATCGCGATCCGGACGCCTTCGTCGCGGCCTGGGCCCGCGAGGAGAAGCGGCTGCGCAGCCAGATCGCCGCGGCCCGGCTCCGGCTGCCCGCGATCGACGTGACGGACATGATGCGCCATGCCATCGCCGCGCTCTGCATCAAGCTGGGCACGGACGGCCTGCGCGGCGAACTGACGCTGATCCGCGCCGCGCGGGCGGTGGCAGCCCTCGCCGGCGCCGATGCGGTGCAGCCGAACCACCTCCGGCAGGTCGCGCCGCTCGCCCTGCGCCATCGGCTGCGGCGCAATCCCATGGACGAGGCCGGTTCGCGCCTCAGGGTCGAACGCGCCGTCGCGGAGGCATGGGCGGCATGACCGACACCTCCGCAGCCGACGACCGACAGGGCGATCCGCGTGCCGCGGCGGCCCTCGCCGCCGCCGCGCTGCTGGCCGTGGATCCGCACGGGCTGGGCGGCGTGCGGCTGAAGGGGCCGGCAGGACCGATCCGGGATGCCTGGATGGCCCGCCTGCACGCCTTCCTGGCGGCCGAAGCGCCGGTCGTCCGCATCCCGGCCCATGCCGGCGCCGGCCGGCTCCTCGGCGACATCGACCTCACCGCCACGCTCGCCACCGGTCGCCCCGTCCGCGAGCGCGGGCTCCTCGCAGGCGCCGACGGCGGCATCCTCGAACTGCGCTCGGCCGAACGCATTGACCCGCAGATCGCGGCGATCCTGTCGGCGGCCCTCGACCGCGGTGTCGCGGCCGTGGCGCGCGAGGGCTTCACCGGCACGCCCGCCTGCCGCTTCGGTCTGGTCGCCCTCGACGAGAGCGGCGACGACGATCCACCGCCACCGGTCGCCCTGGTCGAGAGGCTCGGCCTGCGGGTCGATCTCAGCGTTTTCGGCGCGCTGGTCCCGCCCGTTCCGGCCCAGCAGGACCTCTCCGCAGCACGGGCGCGGCTGCCGGGCGTCACGGTGGGCGCGGACATGGTGGAAGCGCTGGTGCGAACCGGGGAGGCTCTGGGCGTCAGGTCCGAACGCGCCGTCATCCTCGCCGTCCGCGCCGCCCGCGCCGCCGCCGCGCTGGCCGGCAGGCCGATGGTCGCCGAGGCGGATGCCGAACTCGCTGCCGTCCTCACCCTCGCACCACGGGCGACACGCCGGCCCGCGCCGCAACAGGAGCCGGCGCCCGCACCCGATCCGGCGGAGGACGCGCAGCAGGACCGTGCGCCGGAGACCGACGACCGGAACGATGCGCAGCCGCCGAGCGATGGTGGCGGGCGCATGGAGGATCGCGTCCTCGCGGCGGCGACGGCCGCCCTTCCACCGCATCTCCTCGACCTGCTCACCGGCCAGGACAGCATGCGACGGGGTGCAACGCCCGCCGCCGGACGCAGAAACCGGAACGAGCAGGCTGCCCAGCGCGGCCGGCAGATCGGCAGCGCGGCCGGTGACCCGCGCCGCGGACCGCGCCTCGATCTCATCGCCACCCTGCGCGCCGCGGTTCCGTGGCAGAGGGTTAGGGCTCTCGGCGCGACAGGATCCGGCCTGCGGTTCCGCGCGTCGGACCTGCGCGTGCGGCGCTACCGCGTCCACAAGGGCTGCACCACGATCTTCTGCGTCGATGCCTCCGGATCGGCTGCTCTCGACCGTCTTGCCGAGGCCAAGGGCGCCGTCGAGCAGATGCTCGCCAGTTGCTATGTGCGCCGCGACGAGGTGGCCCTGGTGGCGTTCCGGGGCCGCGATGCCGAAATCGTCGTGCCGCCGACGCGCTCGCTGCAGCGCGCCCGCACCTGCCTCGCGGGGCTCCCCGGCGGCGGCGGCACGCCGCTGGCGGACGGCATCGCCACCGCTTGCCGGATGGCCCAGGAAACCGGCCTGCGCGGCCGCACCCCGACCCTCGTCGTCATCACCGACGGTCGCTCCAATGTCGGGTTCGGTGGCGTCACGGGGCGCGAGCGTGCCACGGCCGATGCCCTCTCGGCCGCCCGCGATGTCAGCGCGCAGGGGATCAGGGCCCTGCTGATCGACAGTTCCAGCCGTCCCGAGCCGCAGGCACGGGCACTGGCATCGACCATGGGGGCGCTCTACCTGCCCCTTCCCCATGCGGATGCCGCCATGCTCTATGGTGCGGTCCGGGCCGGCGCCGACGCGCTGATGGCGGTGCGGCCATGAAGAAGACGCTGGACTGGCGGCGCGACGGCCCGACCTGGCCCGGCCAGGCGCATAGCCGCTTCGTCAAGGCCGCCGGGATCGACTGGCACGTCCAGGTTTCCGGTGCCGGGCCCGTCGTGCTGCTGCTGCACGGCACCGGCGCCTCGACCCATTCCTGGCGCGGCCTCGCCCCGCTGCTGGCGACACGCTTCACCGTCATCGCGCCGGATCTTCCGGGCCATGCCTTCAGCCGGTCGCCGGAAGGCGCATCCCAGTCGCTGGCCGCCATGGCCACCGCGCTGGCCCGCCTGGTGAAGGAGATCGGCCAGCCTCCCGCCATCATTATCGGCCACTCGGCCGGGGCCGCCATCGCCGTCCAGATGGCGCTGGACGGCCTGCTCGCACCCAAGGCCATCATCAGCCTCAATGGCGCGCTGCGGCCGCTGGAGGGCTTCGCCAGCCGGTTCTTCCCGCCGATCGCGCGGCTGCTCGCCCTGCTGCCGATCGTCCCCAACATGTTCGCCTGGCGGGCGCGCGATCCCGGCGTCATCGAGGATCTTCTGAAGCAGACCGGTTCGCGCATCCCCGACGAGGACCGCGCCCGCTACCATCGGCTCGCCACCACCCCGTCCCATATCGCCGCCGCCCTGTCGATGATGGCGAGCTGGGATGTCGCCGCGCTGGAAAAGACCATGGCCCGGCTCACCCTGCCGCTTCTGCTGGTCGCCGGCACGGAGGACGGCATGGTCCCGGCGAGCGAGGCGACGGTCGTCGCGCGCAAGCTGGCGCAGGCCGAGGTCGCGAAGCTGAAGGGCCTCGGCCACCTCGCCCACGAGGAACAGCCTGCGCGCGTCGCCGCGGTGATCGGCGACTGGGTCGACCGCGTACTGCCGGCGGGCGCCGACGTCACGCCCTCTCTCGGAGCAGCCGCCCTATGACAGCGCCGGTCCGCCATCCCCTCCCCGTCGACGATCGCAGGCCCCATGCCATCGTGATCGGATCGGGGTTCGGCGGGCTCGCCGCGGCGATCCGGCTGTCGGTCCGAGGATACCGGGTCACCGTCCTCGAAAAACTCGACCAGGCCGGTGGCCGCGCCCGCGTCTTCCGCCAGGACGGCTTCACCTTCGATGCCGGCCCCACCATCGTCACCGCACCCTTCCTCTTCGACGAATTATGGACGCTGTGCGGCAAGCGGCGCGCCGATCATGTCGATCTCGTGCCGCTGGAACCTTTCTACCGGCTGCGCTTCAACGACGGCTCGACGCTGGACTGCTCGGGCGATCCGGACGTGATGCGTGCCAACATCGCCCGCATCGCGCCGGGCGACGTCGCCGGTTACGACCGGTTCATGCGCCAGAGCGAGGAGATCTGCCGGATCGGCTTCGAGCAGCTCGGCCATGTGCCCTTCGGCTCGGTTCTCGACATGCTGCGCGTCGCCCCGGACCTCATCCGCCTGTCGGGCCACCGTTCAGTGCACCATCTCGTCAGTCGCTACGTCAAGGATGAGCGCCTGCGCATCGCCTTGAGCTTCCACCCGCTCTTCGTCGGTGGCAATCCGTTCACGGCCAGCGCCATCTATGGCCTGATCGCCTTTCTCGAGCGGCGCTGGGGCGTTCATTTCGCCCGCGGCGGCACCGGCCGGCTGGTCTCGGGTCTCGTCGACCTGATCGAGGGCCAGGGCGGCACCGTGCGTCTGGGCGCAGACGTCGCGCGCATCGTCGTCACCGATGGCCGCGCCACCGGGGTCGTGCTCGCCAGCGGCGAGGCGCTTCCCGCCGAGATCGTCGTGTCCAATGCCGATGTCGCCTGGACCTATGGCCGGCTGGTGCCTGAGGGTACGAGCCGGCGCTGGCGGCCGGCGAAGCTCGCGCGGGCGGCCTATTCGATGAGCCTCTTCGTCTGGTATTTCGGCACGGACCGGCAATATCCCGCGGTTCCCCACCACACCATCCTGCTCGGGCCACGCTATCGTGACCTGCTGGACGACATCTTCCGGCGGAAGGTCCTCGCCGACGATTTCAGCCTCTACCTGCACCGCCCGACAGCGACAGACGACGGCCTCGCCCCGGCAGGCCACGACGCCTTTTATGTGCTGTCGCCGGTGCCCAATCTTCTGGGTGGCGAGGATTGGGCGACCATGGCCGAGACCTATCGCCGGCGGGTGGAAGCGCATCTGGAGGCAACGCTGCTTCCCGGACTCAGGGACCACATCGTCACGTCGCGCCTGCTGACGCCCGTCGATTTCCGCGACGAGCTGAACGCGCCGCATGGCGCCGCGTTCAGCCTGGAGCCGGTTCTCACCCAGAGCGCCTGGTTCCGGCCGCACAACCGCTCCGAGGACATCGCCCATCTCTATCTGGTCGGCGCGGGAACCCATCCCGGCGCCGGCCTGCCGGGCGTCCTGTCCTCGGCCAAGATCCTCGACGAGGTCGTTCCCCATGCCAGTGCCTTCGCGACCCGATAAAGACGACCTTGCCGCGTGCCGTGCCCTGCTGCGGGCCGGATCCAAGTCGTTCTTCGCCGCCTCGGTCCTGCTGCCGCCGCGGGTGCGCGAGAACGCAACAGTGCTCTATGCCTTCTGCCGGCTCGCCGACGACGCCGTCGACCTGTCGGGGGCACCGGAGGACGCCGTCGCGACCCTGAGCGCGCGGCTCGACGGCATCTATGCCCGCTCGCCCATCGACCACCCCGTCGACCGGGCGCTGAGCATCGTGGTGCAGGGCCACGCCCTGCCGCGGGTGTTCTTCGATGCGCTGCTCGACGGCCTCGCCTGGGATGCGGGGGGGCGCACCTACCGCACGCTGTCCGAGCTCATCGACTATTCGGCCCGCGTCGCCGGGACGGTCGGCGCGCTGATGACGCTCCTGATGGGCGGGCGCCATCCCGACGTGCTGGCCCGGGCCTGCGACCTCGGGGTTGCGATGCAGCTCACCAATATCGCCCGCGACGTCGGCGAGGATGCCCGTGCCGGCCGCATCTACCTGCCGCTGGACTGGCTGGCCGAGGCGGGCGTCGATCCGGCCGCGCTGCTCGACGCTCCGGCCTTCGACGCGCGGCTTGCGGGCATTGTCCAGCGCCTGCTCGACGAGGCGGCGCGGCTCTACCGGCGCTCGGAGGGCGGGATCGCCCATCTGCCCGTCGGGTGCCGGCCGGCCATCCATGCGGCGCGGCTGATCTATGCCGAGATCGGCGTCGGCCTCGCGGCCCATGGCTATGACAGCATTTCCCGGCGCACAGTGGTGCCACGCGCGCGCAAGGTCGCGCTGCTGGCCCATGCCGTGGTGGATTCGGGATTTGCAGCGCCCGGCATTGGCGCGACGGCTCTTGCCGAGGTGCAGTTCCTGGTCGATGCCGTGCAGGCGACCCCGGCGCAGGGGATTCCGGCGCAGGGGACCCGGGGTCATGCGATCGGCGAAGCGCTCTCTCCCCTCGATCTCGACGCCAGGATGGCGCGGGTGCTCGACATGTTCGAGAAGCTGGCGCGCCGCGCGCCCGCGCCGCGCCCCGTGCGCGAGGTCCGCCGGCGGAGCGTGCGGACGAGCACGATCCGAGGCGCCGGCTTGCCGGCATGAGGCGGAGGTCCCATGAGCAGCACCTCCCTCTTCGTCGCGGAATTCATGCTGACGGCTGTCGTCATCCTCGGCTTCTGCGCCCACCAGCTCTGGTCGCTCAACAAGCTCTCGCGGGAGCGGGCGTCGAAGAAGAAGCCTGACGAACCCCCGTCCGGAGCCTAGCGACCCGCCCAGCGCGGCATGCGAAACGGCAGCATGGCCTGCACGACGGGATGGGTGAAGCGGGTCATCGACAGGCTCTCGTGAACGAGGGTCGCCGGCGAGCCGTTCCAGACCGTCCCGACGATCGACCGCGCATAGAAGGGCGTGTCCTCCAGCCGCCTGAGGAGATGCGGGGCCTGTCCCGGATCGCTGCGTGTCCGGCCGGCGATGCCCCACAGGCTGCGCTTCAGGCCGACGAGCGGAGGCGCCTCGACATCCCGCAGAACCCCCTCATGGTCCAGCGCCAGCGCGAGCGCCGTGGTGGTGCCGTCGCGGCGCACCGCATCGTAGAGCAGCCGCGTCGACCGCGATCCGCCCTCCCGCGACCAGTCCCAGGCGAGGAAATCGTCGGCGAGCGGCCTGTCGCCGTCATTGGTGTCGCAATAGCCGTGCCCGGACCAGGAGAGGGCGGGCGCGGTGAACCGGGCCTCGACGCGCGCGACGGGGGCGATCGGCTGCCAGCGATGGCGACCGGCGGCATCGAGCGCGAAGCCACGGTTCGGCTGCGGCCCGGCATGGAGGACAATCTCACCTCTGACTCGCCGCGGCCAGGGGACCGCGACCTCGTCCAGACTGATGGTCAGGGTGCCGTCCCGCCAGCGCAGGCTGCTCGGACCGATGGCGAGGCCGTCGCGCGTACGCGCGAGCGCGGCCGAGCCGCGCTCAGTCATCGCCCAGCGGTTCGCACCGGGTCCGTAGAGCGCGACGTTGACGGCGCAGAAGTCCTCGGGCGCAGCAGGCCCGGAGCGCCGGTTCCAGGCGTAATAGGGCGAGAAGACGCTGCCGATGAAGGCGATGACGACCAGTCCGTGACGCCCATCGTCGCTCAGTGCGTCGACATACCACCAGGCATAGCCGTCCGGATCGACACGGGCCGCGAAATCAGGTCCTCCGTCACGGTGCGCGCTGCGAGGCGACCGGAGATCGCCGCCATCGGCACGCCTGGACCCGGGTGCACGCTGCCCCCCGCCAGATAGAGCCGCGGGATCGCGGTCCGCGAGCCCGGCCGGCGGAACGAGGCCATCGCTCCATGCGTCGCCATCCCGTAGAGGGCGCCGCCCGTCCCCGGGAAGAGCCGGGCGAAATCCCGCGGCCCCGTGACCGCCCGGCTGGTGATCTCCAGACTCAGACCCGCGCCGCGCAGACAGTCCATCATGGTGGCTTCGCATCGCGCGATCTCCTCATCGGCCGGCCGGCCCGTATCGGCGGCGGGGGGGGCATTCACCAGGCAGAAAAGGCGCTCGGGCCCCGTCGGCGGCGGGCCCTCGTCCGACCGGTCCTGGGCACAGAGATAGACAGTCGGCCGGTCGGGCAAACATCCCCGGGTCATGATCGCGTCGAATTCGGCGCGGTAGTCGGCGGAGAAGAAAACGTTGTGGAAGGCCAGGGGAAAGCCCGCGGCCTTGGCCGCGAGGCACCAGGTGACGGCCGAGAGGGAGCGGGTCTGCGGATCGGTGGCGGGCGTGGCGCGCGCCACCGCAGGACCCGCCAGCCCGCGCCAGAGCGCGCCGGCATCGCCGTTCCAGACGACCGCATCGGCGGCGATGGTCTCGCCGCCGGCGAGCCTCACGCCGCGTGCCGTGCCGTTCTCCACCATGATGGACTCGACGGCCGTCCCGTAGCGGAACTGCGTGCCGCGCGCCGCGGCCAGCCCCGCCAAGGCCCGCGCCAGTTCCTGCATGCCGCCCCGGATGGTCCAGACCCCTGCCTGTTCGGCATGGGCGACGAGCATCAGGGTCGCGGGTGCCATGAACGGCGACGAGCCGCAATAGGTGGCGTAGCGGCCGAACAGCTGGTGCAAGCGCGGATCCTCGAAATAGCTGCCGAGCGCCCGCCACAGCGTCTCGAAGGGCCGGATGGCCAGCCCGGACAGGCCGAGGCCGGAGGCCAGGCCGACGAGGCTCGGGCGCGGCGCCTGCATGAAGCGCGCGTCGAGAAGATCGAAGATGCGGTGCGAATCGGCGGCGAAGCGGCGGTAGCCCCGCGCACCGGCCGCGCCGGCGAAGCTGCCGATGGCATCGGCGGAGCGCTCCACATCGGCGTAGAGGTCAAGCGAGGGCCCCTCCCCCCAGGCATGGCGGGCGAGAACGGCGAGCGGGGTGAGGCTGACGACCTCATCGAGGCTTTCGCCGACGGTCTCGAACAGCGCGTCGAAAATGCCGCGCATCGTGAAGACGGTCGGCCCGGCATCGACGGGACCGAGATCGGTTTCGACCCGGCGCATCTTGCCACCCGGCACCGCCGCGGCTTCTACCACTGTCACCGCACAACCGCGATGGGCGAGTTCGAGCGCAGCGGCGAGACCGCCCATGCCCGCCCCGACGATGACCACCCTGTCCGCCTTCACGCCGATCCTCGCGATTTGCCGTTGACAGTGCCGGCCGCCAGATACAGTTTACTTGACAGTCTAATGTGTCAACTGAATTTGACATCAGGGGATGAGCCATGGATCTCGGCATTCGGATCGAAAAGGCCCTCGATATCGCCCTTGCCAAGGCGGAAGGGGCGGATTGCCCGCCCAAACTCGCCGCGGCCCTGCGCTACGCCGTCTTTCCCGCCGGCCACCGGATCCGGCCGCGCCTCGTTCTCGCCGTGTCGGAAGCCTGCGGCGGCTCAGACCCTGATGCTGCCGACGCGGCGGCGGCGGCGATCGAGTTCCTGCACTGCGCCTCGCTGGTCCACGACGACCTGCCGTGTTTCGACGATGCCGACGAGCGGCGCGGCAAGGCCTCGGTGCACAAGGCCTACGGCGAACCGGTGGCTGTGCTCGCCGGGGACGCCCTCATCGTCCTCGCCTTCGAAACGCTCGCCCGCGGCGTGCTGGCCGACCCGCTGAAACTCGGCGGCCTGATCAGGCTGGCGGGGCAAGCCGTCGGCGCGCCCGGCGGCATCTGCGCCGGCCAGGCCTGGGAAAGCGAGGCGGATGTTTCCTTCGCCGCCTATCACCGGGCCAAGACCGCGTCCCTCTTCGCCGGCGCCACCGCCGCCGGGGCCCTTGCCGCCGGAGCCGAGCCGCTGCAATGGCGCGCCCTGGGCGAAAGGCTCGGCGAGGCCTATCAGGTGGCGGACGACATCAGCGACGTTGCCGCCTCGCCCGATCAGATCGGCAAACCCTGTGGCCGCGATCTGGCGCTCGGACGCCCGAACGCGGCGCGCGAACTCGGCCTCGCCCCGGCGATCGCCCTGCTCGAGCGCATGATCGTCGAGGCGATCGCCTCGGTGCCGCCCTGCCCGGGCCAGGCCCAGCTGCGTGCCGCCATCCTGCTCGAGACGAAGCGCTTCCTGCCGGCGGGACTCGTCCGCCACGCAGCATGACGGCCATCGCGCCCCGCGAACAGCACCAGCCGGTCCCCTGGACGGCCCGGCTCTTGGGCCGCTGGCGGGACCTGCGCAACCGTCTTGTCGGCGATCCCGGGTTCCAGCGCTTCGCTGCCGCCTTCCCGCTGACCCGCCCGGTCGCGCGCCGCGAGGCGGCAGCGCTATTCGATCTCTGCGCCGGATTCGTCTATTCGCAGGTGCTCTTCGCCTGCGTCCGGCTGCGCCTGCTCGATCATGTCGCGGCAGGTCCGCTCCCGCCTGACGACCTGTCACGACGGCTAGGGCTGGCACCGGCGGCCGGCCTGCGGCTGGTACGAGCGGCGGCGGCGCTCGGTCTCGTGGAATGGCGGGGCGGGCATGTCGGGCTCGGCATGCGCGGGGCTGCCCTGCGCGGCAATCCCGGTGCCCTGGCGATGATCGAGCACCACGGCATGCTCTATCGCGATCTCGCCGACCCCGTGGCACTGCTGCGCGGCGAGGCGGACCCGGCACAGCTCAGCCGCTTCTGGGCCTATGCCGGCGCGACCGATGCGGGCGCCACCGCGGACGCCGCTGCCTATACTGCGCTGATGGCGGCCTCGCAGTCGCTCATCGCTGAAGACATTCTCGATGCCTATCCAGTCTCGGGCCACCGCGTCATTCTCGACATCGGCGGCGGTGACGGGACATTCCTCGGTGCGGTCCATCGCCGCGCGCCCGACGCGCGGCTGATGCTGTTCGACCTGCCGGCTGTGGCAGCGCTGGCGGCTGCGAAGGCGGACCGGCCCGATTCCCTCACCATCCATCCCGGCAGTTTCAGGGAAGAGGAGCTCCCTGGCGGGGCCGATCTGATCACGCTGATCCGGGTGGCCCATGATCATGACGACCATGTCGTGCGGCCCCTGCTCGGCCGCATCCGCCGGGCACTCGCTCCCGGCGGCACGCTGATGATCGCCGAACCGATGGCCCAATCGGCGGCGGTCGCGCCGATGGCCGACGCCTATTTCGGCCTCTATCTCATGGCGATGGGCAGCGGGCAGGCCCGTTCGCCGCAGACCCTGGAGGCCATGCTGCGTGACAGCGGCTTCGATGACATCCGGCACCACAGGACACGCCGCCCGCTGTTCACAGGGCTGATGACCGCCCGCCGGCCAAAAGAAACGTAAAAAGAATTTGACACTCTTCGTTGTCATTCTAAAATGACACTTACTCACCCTGAGGTGGGCACCGACCCTGGAGGTCGAACGTGAAGACCCTGGCAGTCATCCTGCGCGAACCGCATCATCTGGATCTGGATCACGTCGATCTCGTTTCCCTGACCGACACTGACGTGATCGTCGACGTCCTGTGGTCGGGCATCAGCAGCGGTACCGAGCGACTTCTCTGGTCGGGCCGGATGCCTCCCTTTCCAGGACTCGGCTATCCCCTCATTCCCGGCTACGAGACGGTCGGTCGCATCACCGGCGCTGGCGCCAAGGCCGCGCACCGCATCGGCGAGCAGGTCTTCGTTCCCGGATCCCGTGGCTTCAAGGACGTGCGCGGCCTGTTCGGCGGTGCCGCCCACCGGCTGATCGTTCCGGCCGACAAGGCCTATGGCGTCGACCCCGCCCTTGGCGAGACGGCGGTGCTCTTCGCCCTCGCGGCAACGGCCTGCAGGGCCCTCGCTGTCGGCCGCAGGCCGGACCTCATCATCGGCCACGGCGTTCTCGGCCGCCTCATCGCCCGGATCGCCATGACAGACGGCCAGGCACCACCGGTCGTGTGGGAAACCCGGCCGGAGCGCCGCACCGGCACTTTCGCCTATCCGGTGATCGATCCGGCGACGGATTCGCGCTGCGACTATCAGGCGATCACCGATGCCAGCGGTGATGCCGGCCTGCTCGATACGCTGGTCGCGCGGCTCGGTCGCGGCGGCGAGATCGTCCTCGCCGGCTTCTACGAGAAGCCGCTCTCCTTCGCCTTCCCTCCCGCCTTCATGCGGGAGGCCTCGATCCGCATCGCCGCGGAATTCAGGGACCCCGATCTCGTCAGGGCCCGCGCCCTCGTCAGCGAGGGCCTGTTGTCCCTCGAAGACCTCATCACCCACCGCTTTCCGCCGCAATCCGCCAACGAGGCCTATCGCACGGCCTTCGAGGACACGGCCTGCGTCAAGGCTTTGATCAACTGGAGGGCCCTCGCATGAACTCCCCCGTTTCGGCCCTCGCCTCGCGCGAGACCTTCGGCCCCGGCCTCGAGGCCATGATCCAGGACGCGGAATCGACCGCATCGGCCCCTGGAACCCGCAACACGCAGATCATCGCCATCTATGGCAAGGGCGGTATCGGCAAGAGCTTCACCCTCGCCAACCTGTCCTACATGATGGCACAGCAGGGCCAGCGCGTGCTGCTGATCGGCTGCGATCCGAAGAGCGACACCACCTCGCTCCTGTTCGGCGGGCGCGCCTGCCCGACCATCATCGAGACCTCGTCGAAGAAAAAGCTCGCCGGCGAGGAGGTGAAGATCGAGGACGTCTGCTTCAAGCGCGACGGTGTCTTCGCCATGGAGCTCGGCGGCCCGGAGGTCGGGCGCGGCTGTGGCGGACGCGGCATCATCCACGGCTTCGAGCTGCTCGAGAAGCTCGGCTTCCACGAGTGGGACTTCGACTATGTCCTGCTCGACTTCCTCGGCGACGTGGTCTGCGGCGGCTTCGGCCTGCCGATCGCCCGCGACATGTGCCAGAAGGTCATCGTCGTCGGGTCGAACGACCTGCAGTCACTCTATGTCGCCAACAATGTCTGCTCGGCGGTGGAATATTTCCGCAAGCTGGGCGGCAATGTCGGCGTCGCCGGCATGGTGATCAACAAGGATGACGGCACCGGCGAGGCCGCGGCTTTCGCCGCCGAGGCGGGCATCCCGATCCTCGCCGCCATTCCCCAGGACGACGACCTCCGGCGCAAGAGCGCCAATTACGAGATCGTCGGCCATCCCGACAGCCAGTGGGCGTCGCTGTTCCAGGCCCTCGCGCTGAATGTCGGCGCGGCGCCCCCGGTGCGGCCGAAGCCGCTCTCCCAGGACGATCTGCTCGGCCTGTTCAAGGGTGATGCCGTCGGCCGCGGCGTCGTGCTGCAGCCGGCCTCGCAGGCCGACCTGCGCGGCGGCATCGTCATCGAGCGCGCCTCCCTCGAAGTGATCTACGAGGCGGTGTGACATGGTCACGCTCATCGACAAGCTGGCGGCATCGCGCACCGGGACGGAACCGCTCCCGGCGGCTGCGGAGGGCGGCACGTCCTGCCACGCCGGTCGCGACGAGATGAACAAGGCGGCACGGGCCGCGGGAAAGAGCGAAACCCTCGACCAATATGCCGCGGACTATCCGCGCGGGCCGCATGACCAGCCGCAGAGCATGTGCCCCGCCTTCGGCTCGCTTCGGGTGGGCCTGAGGATGCGCCGCACCGCGACGATCCTGTCGGGCTCGGCCTGCTGCGTCTACGGCCTGACCTTCACCTCGCATTTTTACGGGGCCCGCCGCACGGTCGGCTATGTGCCCTTCAACTCGGAATCGCTGGTCACCGGCAAGCTGTTCGAGGATATCCGCGATGCGGTCCACGATCTCGCCGATCCGCAGCTCTACGACACCATCGTCATCATCAACCTCTGCGTGCCGACCGCCTCGGGCGTGCCGCTGAAGCTGCTGCCAAAGGCGATCGACGGTGTGCGCATCATCGGCATCGACGTGCCGGGCTTTGGCGTGCCGACCCATGCCGAGGCCAAGGATGTGCTGGCCGGCGCCATGCTGCGCTATGCCCGCACCGAAGCCGAGAAGGGCCCGGTCCAGTCACCGCGCGTCGCCAAGGCGGCGCGGCCGACCATCGCGCTGCTCGGCGAGATGTTCCCCGCCGATCCCATCGGCATCGGCGGGCTGCTCGAACCGCTCGGCCTCGCCGCGGGGCCGGTGGTGCCGACGCGCGAATGGCGCGAACTCTACGGTGCGCTCGACTGTGTCGCCGTGGCCGCGGTGCATCCCTTCTACACCGCCTCCATCCGCGAGTTCGAAGCGGCCGGGCGGCCCATCGTCGCCTCGGGCCCGGTAGGCCATGACGGCACCGCCGACTGGCTTGCCGCCGTCGGACGGGCAGCGGGTGTCGACGCCTCCCGGATCACCGCGACGCAGAACGACATCCTGCCGATGATCAAGGCGGCGCTCGCGCGCAATCCGATCCGGGGCCGCATCACCCTGTCGGGCTACGAGGGCTCTGAACTGCTGGTCGGCCGCCTGTTGGTGGAGAGCGGCGCCGACCTGAAATATGTCGGCACGGCCTGCCCGCGCACGCCCTGGTCGGAGCCCGACCGCGCATGGCTCGCCGCGCGCGGCGTCGAAGTGCAGTACCGGGCCTCGCTGGAGCAGGACATCGCCGCGCTCGACGCCTTCGCGCCGGATCTGGCGATCGGCACGACGCCGGTGGTGCAGAAGGCCAAGGAGCGGCGGATCCCCGCGCTCTACTTCACCAATCTCATCTCGGCACGGCCGCTGTTCGGCCTCGCCGGCGCCGGCTCGCTGGCAACGGTGGTCAATGCGGCGCTCGGCAACAAGGCGCGGTTCGACCGGATGACAACCTTCTTCGAGGGGGTCGGAACGGGCGATTCCGCCGGCATCTGGAGCGAGACACCGGCGCCGCGGCCGGAATTCCGCGCCAAGTACCGCCGGCAGACCGAGGCCCTCGCCAAGAAGCGCAAGTCGGAGGAGATGATCTGATGCTGGTCCTCGACCACGACCGTGCAGGCGGCTACTGGGGCGCCGTCTATGTCTTCACCGCAGTGAAGGGCATGCAGGTCGTGATCGACGGACCTGTGGGCTGCGAAAACCTGCCGGTGACCTCCGTCCTTCACTACACCGACGCGCTGCCGCCCCACGAGCTGCCGATCGTCGTCACCGGCCTTGCCGAGGAAGAGCTTGGCCAGAAGGGCACGGAAGAGGCGATGCGGCGGGCCTATCGCTCGCTCGATCCCGACCTCCCGGCCGTCGTCGTGACGGGCTCGATCGCCGAGATGATCGGCGGCGGCGTGACGCCGGAAGGCACCAATATCAAGCGGTTCCTGCCGCGGACCATCGACGAGGACCAGTGGCAGAGCGCCGACCGCGCCCTCAACTGGCTGTGGACCGAGTATGGTCCGCGCAAGGTTCCGGCCCGCAAGCGCGAGCCTGGCACCAAGCCGCGCGTCAACATCATCGGCCCGGCCTACGGCACCTTCAACATGCCGTCCGATACGGCCGAGATCCGCCGCCTGGTCGAGGGCATCGGCTGCGAGGTGAACATGGTCTTCCCGCTCGGAAGCCATCTCGCCGATATCGCGAGGCTGGCCGATGCCGACGTCAACATCTGCCTCTATCGCGAGTTCGGGCGCCTGCTCTGCGAGCAACTCGAGCGGCCCTATCTCCAGGCCCCGATCGGCCTGCATTCGACGACCCGCTTCCTCACCAAGCTCGGCGAGCTGACGGGGGTCGACCCCCTGCCCTTCATCGAGAAGGAAAAGCACACGACCATCAAGCCCCTGTGGGACCTTTGGCGGTCGGTGACGCAGGACTTCTTCGGCACGGCCAGTTTCGCCGTGGTGGCCACCGACACCTATGCGCGCGGCCTGCACCATTTCCTCGGCGAGGAACTCGGCCTGCCCTGCACCTTCGTCTTCTCGCGCAAGGCCGGCGTCAAGCCGGACAACCAGGCGGTGCGCCAGGCGATCCGCGACAAGACCCCGCTGATCATGTTCGGCAGCTACAATGAACGCATGTACCTCGCCGAGATCGGCGCACGGGCGGTCTATATTCCCGCCTCGTTCCCCGGCGCGATCATCCGGCGCCATACCGGAACGCCCTTCATGGGCTATGCCGGCGCCACCTACCTGCTCCAGGAGGTGTGCAACGCGCTGTTCGACGCGCTGTTCCACATCCTGCCGCTGGCCAGCGAACTCGACAAGATCGAGGCGACGCCATCGCGCATCGAGGATGAACTGCCGTGGAGCAACGAGGCCAAGGCCCTGCTCGACGCCGTCGTCGAAACCCATCCCGTCCTGGTGCGCATCTCCGCGGCCAAGCGCCTGCGCGATGTCGCCGAACGCGATGCCCGCAGCACCGGCGAGGGCGAGGTCAAGCCGGAATCCGTCACACGCGCGGCCGGCAATCTGGGTCGTCCGCCGACCTGAGTGCCTCAAGCAGGGACTGCCGCCACCCGCGGCAGCGACACAGTGCAGCCGAAGCAGAAGGATGGCCTTGGGCCATCCCGTCAGGGAGAGATGATCATGACCGACGTCGTTCGCAGCCACGCGCAGCCCCGCTCCCGCCGGATGGATCGGCTCGAATTCAGGCTGCTGATGCTCCTGTCCTTCCCCATTTTTCTCCTCGTCGCCTGCCTCTCCCGCCTGACGCGGGACCGCTCGGCCGAGGTCGGTGCCCGCAGCGAAGGCTCGGTCTTCGCCGAGGCCCGTGCGGCAGCAGCATCCGCCATTCCGTTCGCCTTCATGGGCTGACGGTCCCAGTCGTCCGGGTCACCGGGCGAGAAGCCGCCTGCGCTCCGGCGCAGGCGTCAACCTTGCCGTGCCGGAAGGCACGGCGACGGCCTTCAAGGCCGAAACGAGGAGTAGTCCATCATGGCTGACAAAGAGACCCTCTCGGGGCTCACTGAAGAGGAGGCCCAAGAGTTCCACAAGTACTTCATCCAGGGTTTCGCTGGATTCACGGTTGTCGCAATCATCGCCCATTTCCTGGCGTGGCAGTGGCGTCCGTGGCTCCCCGGCCCCAGTGGCTATGCACAGTCGATGATCGACGGTGCGACGGCCACGATCCAGACGCTCATCGGCTGACGGGAGGACGAACTCATGTGGAAAATCTGGCTCATCTTCGATCCACGGCGGGTCCTCGTCGCGCTGTTCACCTTCCTGTTTGCGCTCGCTCTGCTGATTCACTTCATCCTGCTCAGCACCGATCGCTTCAACTGGATCGAGGGACCGCGTGCCCGCCCGGCGCCGCGTGCAGACGTGATTTCGGTTCCGACGACCACGGTCGCCGGACTGCCCTTCACGATCACCGGTACTTGACGCGAAAGACCCGGGGCCACCGACGGCCGTTCGAGCCGCCGGTGACCCCGGTCACCATGCATCCGTGAATTTGACGTGCACAGCCGATGGGAGGCCGATCATGGCCATGCTGAGCTTCGAGGCGAAATATCGGGTCCGCGGGGGCACCCTGGTCGGGGGCGATCTCTTCGACTTCTGGGTCGGTCCCTTCTATGTGGGCTTCTTCGGGGTGACGACGATCTTCTTCACGTTCCTCGGCACCGGCCTGATCTTCTGGGGCGCGTCGCTTGGCGACACCTGGAACATCTGGAAGATCAACATCGCCCCTCCCGACCTGAAATACGGCCTCGGTTTCGCGCCGCTCGCTGAAGGCGGGCTCTGGCAGCTCATCACCATTTGCGCGATCGGGGCCTTCGCGTCCTGGGCACTGCGCCAGGTCGAGATCTCCCGCAAGCTCGGCATGGGGCTCCATATCCCCGTGGCGTTCAGCTTCGCCATCTTCGCCTATGTCAGCCTGGTGGTGATCCGGCCCCTGCTGATGGGAGCCTGGGGCCACGGCTTTCCCTACGGGATCTTCAGCCATCTCGATTGGGTGTCGAACGTCGGCTATCAGTACCTGCACTTCCACTACAATCCGGCCCACATGATCGCGGTGACGTTCTTCTTCACCACGACGCTGGCTCTCTCGCTGCACGGGGCACTGGTTCTGTCGGCCACCAACCCGCCGAAGGGCGAGGCGGTGAAGACGCCGGAGCACGAGAACGCCTTCTTCCGCGACATCATCGGCTATTCGATCGGCACGATCGGCATCCATCGCCTCGGGCTCTTCCTGGCCCTGTCCGCGGTCTTCTGGAGCGCGGTCTGCATTGTGATCTCCGGCCCGTTCTGGACCCTCGGCTGGCCCGAGTGGTGGAACTGGTGGCTCGAACTGCCGATCTGGCGCTGAGGAGGGTATCGTGAGTTTCGCGATCGACTACCAGAACATCTTCACACGCGTTCAGGTCCGCGGGCCGGATGATACCGGGCCTCCGATCGAAACCGACCTGTACAGCCGTGGCAAAACGATCAAGCACAATTACTGGCTGGGCAAGATCGGCGACGCGCAGATCGGCCCCATCTATCTGGGCTGGTTCGGCAGCGCCTCGCTGCTCTGCGGCATCATCGCCTTCGAGATCATCGGCCTCAATATGTGGGCCTCGGTGAACTGGGACCCCATCCAGTTCGTGCGTCAGCTGTTCTGGCTGGCGCTCGAGCCGCCGGCGCCGAAATACGGCCTGTCCTTCCCGCCGATGGCGGAAGGCGGATGGTGGCTGCTGGCCGGGTTCTTCATGACATTGTCGCTCATCCTGTGGTGGGTGCGCACCTACCGGCGGGCTCGGGCCCTCGGCCTTGGCACGCATGTC
This sequence comes from Phreatobacter sp., assembly GCF_022843985.1. Lineage (GTDB taxonomy): Bacteria > Pseudomonadota > Alphaproteobacteria > Rhizobiales > Phreatobacteraceae > Phreatobacter. The sequence continues at coordinate 44,054 of NZ_JALHMP010000020.1, forward strand.
GCCTGGGCCTTCGCTGCGGCGATCTGGCTGATGCTCGTCCTCGGCTTCTTCCGCCCGTTGCTGATGGGCTCCTGGAGCGAGGGTGTTCCCTTCGGCATCTTCCCCCATCTCGACTGGACGGCCGCCTTCTCGATCCGCTACGGCAACCTCTTCTACAACCCGTTCCATGCGCTCTCGATCGCCTTCCTCTACGGATCGGCCCTGCTCTTCGCCATGCATGGCGCCACGATCCTGGCGGTGTCCCGCTATGGCGGCGAGCGCGAGATCGAGCAGATCGTCGATCGCGGCACGGCCTCGGAGCGGGCGGCCCTGTTCTGGCGCTGGACCATGGGCTTCAACGCCACGATGGAATCGATCCACCGCTGGGCCTGGTGGTTCGCCGTCCTTACCCCGCTGACCGGCGGCATCGGCATCCTGCTGACCGGCACCGTGGTCGACAACTGGTACCTCTGGGCGGTCAAGCACGATTTCGCACCGGTCTATCCGACGCCCTACACGCCTGCCGTCGACCCCCTGACACTGCCGGGAGCCACGCGATGAGATCCGTCAGCACCTGCCTGACTGCCCTGGTTCTGGGTTCGGCCCTGTTCCTCGCCGGCTGCGAAAGGCCACCCCCCGCCGCTGACCAGATCGGTTACCGGGGCACATCCATGGGCTCGGTCACCAATCCGCGGACCCTGGAAATGCGGGAGGCTGCCAACAGGCCCCCCGAGGCCCAGCCCGCGGCCGACCCGACGGGCCCGCGCGCCTCGACGATCTATCAGAACGTCCAGGTGCTGGGAGACCTGAGCGAGGGCGAATTCATCCGGCTGATGGCCTCGATGACCGAATGGATGGCGCCGCCGGACCAGAGCTGCGGATACTGCCACAACCTCGAAAACATGGCGGACGAGTCGAAATATCAGTTCCGCGTGGCGCGGCAGATGCTCGTCATGACGCGCTCGCTCAATACCGACTGGAAGTCGCATGTCGGAGAGACCGGCGTGACGTGCTACACCTGCCACCGTGGCAATCCCCAGCCCCAGGCGACGTTCAAGCTCGATCCCGGTCCGCGCGGGGCGGGAGGCTTCACCGCCAGCCGCCAGGGGCAGAACTTCGCGGCCCGCTCGGTCGGCTCGACCTCGCTGCCGAACGATCCCTTCACCCAGCTCCTCGCCTATGCCGGAGAGATCCGGGTGAACACGCCGACGGCACTGGCGGCGGGCAATCCACGCACCATCCAGGACGCCGAGCTCACCTACAGCCTGATGATCCACATGTCGGAAGGCCTCGGGGTCAATTGTACGTTCTGCCACAACTCGCAGAATTTCGGCGCCTGGAACGGTCCGCCGCAGCGGGCAACGGCCTTCCACGGCATCCGCATGGTGCGCGACATCAACACGCGCCATGTCCAGCCGCTGGCGGCGATCCTGCCGCCGGAACGGCTCGGCCCGGAGGGCGACAACGCCAAGGTGTTCTGCGCCACCTGCCACCAGGCCCAGCCGAAGCCGATGGGCGGCGCGCCGATGCTGCGCGACTATCCGGAACTGGGGGCGCCGCGTCCGGCCCCGTGACGGGGGCGCGGGGCCAAGGGACCTGGCGAAGCGCATGCGAGGGGGTGGGCCGAGGCCCACCCCTTTGTCTTGGAAACCGGGTCATGGAAACGGGTTGGTGGTCGGGGTCATCGCACCGCGCTGGCGCCGGCCGTTTCCGGACCGGCCCGGCGGACGGGCGCCACGGACCAAGCTTGCGGACAGTGCATGGGCACACCCCTGCCGGATGACGGCTGCAGCACAGTCACGGCGGTGGGCGGATCGCGCCGGCGGGGCGGGACTTACCCCTCGATCCTGGCGCGCAGCGTTTCGCCGGCGAAGGTCTCGATGGCATGGGTCGGATCGCGGGCGCCGAAATCGGCCCCGAGTTCGACCGCGAGCTGGGGCTGTTCAACGAAATGATAGCCGCCGACGACGACCTGGATACGGGGATTGGCCGAGGCATCGCGAACCAGCGCGATAATGGCGGCGATCTCGTCGCGTGAGGTCTCGCCACTGGCCGACAGGCCGACGGCGTCGAACCATTCACCGTGAACGCGATCGAGGATCTGCTGGCGGGTGGCCGCGCCCTCATTCTCGACGTCCCAGCCGGCGCGGCGAAAGAACTCCTCGACGACGGACAGTCCCAGAGTGTGTTGGCCGCCGGGGACCAGCGCGAGCAGGATGCGGTAGCCTGGTCCCTTGGGAACGACGTCGGCGCTGAAGGCGGGACCATAGCTTCGCAGCAATTGCTGGATGCGCGAAAGCCCGACAGTGACGTCGACGAAGCTGAGACGGTCGCCGTCCCACAGGAGGCCGAGGTGACGTGCGGCGCTGCACAGGACAGCGGTGATGACACCTTCGAGCGACATGCCGCCGGCGATCAGGGAGTCGATGTGCTGGCGCGCCGCCGGCAGCGGATGGCGTACGATCAGCTCGCAGAAGGCCTCGACGTCAGCATAGGAAAAGGACTCGGACGCCTGGACAGGCGACTCGGCGTCATAGACGTCAAGACCGGCGGCCCGGTGCCCCATCAGCAGGCGGGGAATGACCTGGGTTTCGATCGTCTTCGCCAGATCACGGCGCATATCGGCGGTCAGGACATCCGCGTTCGGATACCAGACGCGCGCGGCGACCCTTAAGCCATCCCTGCAATCATCTTGAGAGCGGGGGTGCTCCCCCGTGATGCGATCGTCCAAGCTCGCCATGGGGGGGACCCTCCCAAGGCAGGTAGCTCTCCGGCGTAGGCGTTCTTCAGGCCCTTGTGGTCAATGACAGCAGGATAGCGGCCAATTGTCCGGAAAACCTTTCTTCCCACCCTGTCGGCAGATTGAAACACGAGTTGCGATCCTCGGCAATGGCCGTTTTCGAGTCTCTCCAGAGTGTATAATTTCCTTGACGTCAAGCGACTGCAAAAGTGTCAATCTGACTTGACACGCTGCAGTCTTGCCGGCAATTTCATGGTGTCGCGAGCGTCACCGCAGTCCGGTGGACGGCGCCGACCAGGAGGCGTCCGGTGCCCATTCGGACAGATCTTGAAGGTGTCCACCTGCCCGAAGGGCCCGGTCGTTGCAGCCCGGCCACGCGGCAGACACCGCGGCTGGACAGTCCCCAGTGCCCGACCGCGCGCCTTCTGTTCGCCGATCGCCAGGGGCTGGCGGAGGCAATGCCCCGCCAGAGGGAGATGGTTAGGAGGGCAAACGGCGCAGCGTGCCCTCAACGCATGACGGCGGAGGCGCATTGAGATGGCCAGATCCCCGAATGCCGGAGCCGAGACCCCGATCCGCGTCGTCATCGTCACCATGGACACCCATGTCGCGAGCGCCACCGACCGGGCCCGCGCGAAGCTCCTGCGCGACCTGCCCGGGCTCGAACTGACCGTCCACGCCGCCTCCGAATGGTCGGCCCATCCGCAGGCACTGGCGGCCTGCCGCGCGGCGATCGGCACCGCCGACATCATCATCAACACGATGCTGTTCATGGAGGACCATTTCCTGCCGCTGATCGACGCGTTGCAGGCGCGGCGCGAGAGCTGCGACGCCATGGTGAGCATCATGTCGGCGGGGGAGGTCACCAAACTGACGCGCCTGGGACGATTCCGGATGGACGGCCCGCCGAGCGGGCCGATGGCCCTGCTGAAGCGCCTGCGCGGCAACAAGGGCAAGCCCGGCGGCGCCGGCGCCGGCCAGGTGAAGATGCTGCGCCGCCTGCCGCAGATCCTGCGCTTCATCCCCGGCACCGCGCAGGACGTGCGCGCCTATTTCCTGACGATGCAGTACTGGCTGGCCGGCTCGGAAGAGAACATCGCCAATCTCGTGCGCTTCCTCATCGACCGCTATGCCGATGGCCCGCGGCGCGGCCTGCGCGGCACCCTGAAGGTCGGCAAGCCCGTCGATTATCCCGATACCGGCGTCTATCACCCCGACATGCCCGCTCGCGTGGCGAGCGATACCCGCAGCCTCCCGGCCCGCGCCGGCGCCAAGGGGACGGTCGGGCTCCTGGTGCTGCGCTCCTATGTGCTGGCCGGCAATGCCGGCCATTACGACGGCGTCATCCGGACCTTCGAGGCCCGCGGCCTCAATGTCATCCCGGTCTTCGCCACCGGGCTCGACGCGCGCGAGGCGATCGACGCCTTCTTCTTCCGGGACGGCCGTCCGCTCATCGACGCGATGGTGTCGCTGACCGGTTTCTCGCTGGTCGGCGGGCCGGCCTACAACGACTCGAAGGCTGCGGAGGAGGTGCTCGCGCGGCTCGATGTGCCCTATATCGCCGCCCATCCGGCCGAGTTCCAGACGCTTGACCAGTGGGGGGCGTCGGATCGCGGCCTGCTCCCGGTCGAATCCACGATCATGGTCGCCATTCCCGAGCTCGATGGTGCCACCGGCCCGATCCTGTTCGGCGGGCGCACCGACAAGGCCGGATCCTGCTCGGGCTGCGCGCGCGGCTGCACCTTCCCGGCCGGCGAGACCGAACGCGACATGCATGTCTGCGCCGAGCGGGCGGAGGTGCTGGTCGCACGGACCGAGAAGCTGGTCGCGCTGCGGCGTTCCGAGCGTGCGGCGCGCAAGGTCGCCATCGTCCTGTTCAACTTCCCGCCCAATGCCGGCAATACCGGCACGGCCGCCTATCTCTCGGTCTTCGAATCGCTTCACCGCACCATGGCGGCGATGCAGCGCGAGGGCTATGCCATCGACGTGCCGGCGAGCGTCGACGACCTCAGGCGGGCCATCGTCGAGGGCAATGCCGGTCGCACCGGCGCCATGGCCAATGTCCATGCCCGCATTTCCACCGGCGACCATATCCGCCGCGAGCGCTGGCTCGGCGAGATCGAGGCGCAATGGGGCCCCGCCCCCGGCCGCCAGCAGAGCGACGGCGCGTCGATCTTCGTGCTCGGCGAGCGCTTCGGCAATGTCTTCGTCGGCATCCAGCCGAGCTTCGGCTATGAGGGCGATCCGATGCGGCTGCTCTTCGAGAAGGGCTTCGCGCCGACCCACGCCTTCTCCGCCTTCTATCGCTGGCTGCGCGAGGATTTCGCCGCCCATGCGGTGCTGCATTTCGGCACGCACGGGGCGCTCGAGTTCATGCCCGGCAAGCAGGCGGGACTCTCCGGCCAGTGCTGGCCCGACCGCCTGATCGGTGACCTGCCCAATATCTACCTCTATGCCTCGAACAACCCGTCGGAAGGCGCCATCGCCAAGCGCCGCGGGGCGGCGACGACGGTCAGCTACCTGACGCCGCCGGTCGCCTCGGCGGGCCTCTATCGCGGCCTGCTCGACCTCAAGGTCTCGCTCGACCGCTGGCGCCAGCTGCCGCCCGAAGATGCGCGCGAGCGCGACGAACTCGCCGTCCTGATCCAGGCGCAGGCGGCGGCCCTCGACCTGGCGGCGCCCGAGCCGGCCTGGCCGGACGGAGCCGAAAGCCGCATTTCCCGGCTGCGCGCGACCGTTCTCGAACTGGAATACACACTGATCCCGCACGGCCTCCACGTCGTCGGCGAACCGCTCTCGGCCGAAGAGCGCATCGACATGCTGCTGGCCATGGCGGAATCGGGAGAAGGGGCCCGGCCGGAGCGGGCGCTGGTCGCCACCCTCGTCGCCGGCGCCACCGCCGAACAGGCATTGAAGGCCCATGGCCTCGGCCAGGACGCGGCCCTTCTGGCGGCGCTCAAGACGCTGGCGGCGGCCGATGCCCTGCTGGCCGAGGACCACGAGATCGACGGGCTGATCCGCGGGCTCGACGGGCGCTTCATCCGTCCCGCCCCCGGCGGCGATCTCCTGCGTACGCCCGCGGTTTTGCCGACAGGGCGAAACCTGCATGGCTTCGACCCCTTCCGCATCCCCAGCTCCTTCGCCGTCCAGGACGGCGCGAAACAGGCGACGCGGCTGCTGGACCGGCATATTGCCGACGGCAATCCCCTGCCGGAGACGGTCGCCCTGGTGCTCTGGGGCACCGACAACCTCAAGACGGAAGGCGCGCCGATCGCCCAGGCGCTGGCGCTCATGGGCGCGGCCCCGCGCTTCGACGGCTATGGCCGCCTCGCGGGGGCCCGGCTCCTGCCGCTCGAGGAGCTGACGCGGCCGCGCATCGATGTGGTGATCTCGCTGTCGGGAATCTTCCGCGACCTGCTGCCGCTGCAGATCAGGCTGCTGGCGGAGGCAGCCTTCCTCGCCGCCTCGGCCGACGAGCCCTGCGAGCGCAACTTCATCCGCAAACATGCGCTGGCCTATCAGGCCGAGCATGGCGGCGACCTCGATACGGCGGCGCTGCGGGTCTTCGGCAATGCCGAGGGCGCCTACGGCTCCAACGTTAACAACCTGATCGAGAGCGGGCGCTGGCAGGACGAGGACGAACTGGCCGAGACCTATACCCGGCGGAAGGGCTTCGCCTATGGCCGCGGCGGCCGGGCGGTGGAGCAGCCGGGCCTGCTGCGGACCGTGCTCGGCGGCGTCGACCTCGCCTATCAGAACCTCGATTCGGTCGAACTCGGCGTCACCACGGTGGACAATTACTTTGACACGCTCGGCGGCATCAGCCGGGCCGTCAAGCGCGCCAAGGGCGGCGCTGCCACACCGGTCTATATCGGCGACCAGACGCGCGGCGAAGGCACGATCCGCACCCTGTCCGAACAGGTTTCGCTGGAGACGCGGACGCGCATGCTCAATCCGAAATGGTACGAGGGCATGCTGAAGCACGGCTATGAGGGCGTGCGGCAGATCGAGACCCATGTCACCAACACGATGGGCTGGTCGGCGACGACCGGACAGGTGGAGCCCTGGGTCTACCAGAAGCTCACGGAGACCTATCTTCTCGACCCGGCCATGCGCGAGCGCCTCGCGGCGCTCAATCCGACAGCCTCGGCCAAGCTCGCCAACCGCCTGATCGAGGCCCAGCAGCGCCAGTACTGGCAGCCCGATGCGGCGACGCTGGCGGCGCTGCAGCAGGCGGGCGACGAGCTGGAGGATCGTCTCGAGGGGATCGGCCTCGAGGTGGCGGCCTGACATGGCCATGGCCGGATTGACCGTGCCAGGCAGTGACGCGCCCCGTCCCGGCAGCCGGGACGGTGACCCGGCGGCCCCGGCAGGACCGCAGCGCGCGCGCTACCCGGCCCCCTCGGCGGTGCTTGAACTGCTCAAGCCGGTCACCTGGTTTCCGCCCATGTGGGCCTTCGCCTGCGGCGTGGTTTCCTCCGGCGTGTCAATCACGGCGCACTGGTCTGTCGCGCTGATCGGCATCCTCCTCGCCGGGCCGCTGGTCTGTGCCATGAGCCAGGCCATCAACGATTGGTACGACCGCGACGTGGACGCCATCAACGAGCCCCATCGCCCCATTCCCTCCGGCCGGATTCCGGGGCGCTGGGGCCTCTATATCGCCGGCCTCTGGAGCCTGTTGTCGCTGGCTGTGGCCAGCCTGCTCGGCACCTGGGTGGTGATCGCGACGGCGATCGGCCTCGTCCTCGCCTGGGCCTACAGCGCCCCGCCCTTCCGGCTGAAACGCAATGGCTGGCTCGGCAATGCCGCCTGCGGTTTCTCCTACGAGGGCCTCGCCTGGGTGACAGGCGCGGCGGCGATGCTGGGCGGCGCGCTGCCCTCCTGGCCGATCCTGGCGCTCGCCTTCCTCTACAGCGTCGGCGCCCACGGCATCATGACGCTCAACGATTTCAAGTCGATCAGGGGCGATCGGATGATGGGCATCGGATCGCTGCCGGTGCGGCTCGGCCCCGTCGGGGCGGCGCGCATGGCGGCCGCCATCATGGCCCTGCCGCAGGTCGCCGTCATCGCACTGCTGGTTTCCTGGCAGCGGCCGGTCGAAGCCGCGATCATCACCGCCCTCCTGGCCGGCCAGCTCCTGATGATGACCCGCTTCCTCAAGGATCCGGTCGGCAAGGCGCTCTGGTACAGCGGCTTCGGCGTGCCGCTCTTCGTCATGGGCATGATGGCGGCCGCCGTCGCCGTACGCAGTCTGCCGGGCGGGCTCTGACCATGATCCGCCTGGCGTGGCAACGCTGGGCAGTCGGTGGCGCGGCACTGGTCGCCATCATCGTCGCGCTGATCGATCTGCAGGGGGCCGCCGGGGGAATCCGGACGGAGACGATGAGCGCCGACGGCACGCCGATGACGGTCTATCGTCCGCTGGCCGGCGGGCCGGGACCGGCGGTCCTGATCGCCCATGGCTTCGCTGGCTCGCAGCAGCTCATGCAGCCCTTCGCGGTGACGCTGGCGCGCCAGGGCTACACTGCCGTCACCTTCGATTTCGCCGGGCACGGCCGCAATCCGAACCCTCTGACGGGCAACATCACCCGCGAGGACGGCGCGACGCGGACGCTCCTCGACGAGACCGCAAGGGTGGCCGAGCGGGCGAAGGCCCTCGGCGACGGGCGGCTGGCCCTGCTCGGCCATTCCATGGCGACCGACATCATCGTGCGCCAGGCCCGGCGCGATCCGGCCGTGGCGGCGACCGTCGCCGTGTCGATGTTCTCCCCCGCCGTGACTGCGACGACGCCGCGCAACCTGCTCGTCATCGTCGGCGCCTGGGAGGGTGGGCTGAAGGCGGAAGCGCTGCGCGTCACCGGGCTCGTCTCGGGAGCCGTCGCTGCCGTGCCCGGCGTGACCTATGGCGATATCGCGACAGGCGGCGCGCGGCGGGTCGCGATCAGCCCGCATACCGAGCATGTCAGCGTTCTCTACAGCGAGACGAGCCTGCGCGAGGCGCTGGCCTGGCTCGACATGACCTTCGGCCGGCCGCCGGCTGCCGCGCCAGAGCTGGACGGGCGGGGGCCGGCGATCCTTCTGCTGCTCGCCGGGGTCGTGCTGCTGGCCTGGCCGCTCGCTGCGCTTCTGCCCGTCGTGGCGGACCCGCCTGCCGGCGCCGGGCTTGGCTGGCGGCGCATCTGGTTGCCAGTCATGGCGCCGGCCATCGTCACGCCGCTCATGCTGCGCCTTGTTCCGACAAACTTCCTGCCAGTCATCGTCGGCGACTATCTGGCCATGCATTTCGCCGTCTACGGGCTGACCACCGCCCTCGCCACGGCGGTCGTCAGGCCCGGCCACAGCCTGTCGCGGCCTGCCCGGCAGGGCCGGCGCCTCGCAACTGCCGCGGGCGCAGTGATCGCCTTCGGCTTTATCGCCATTGTCTGGCCCATCGACAGCTATGTGACGTCCTTCGTGCCCCATTCCAGCCGCCTCGTCCTGTTCCTGGCGATGCTCGCGGGGACCCTCTGCTTCTTCCTCAGCGACGAATGGCTGACGCGCGGCGTCGGCGCCGCCCGCGGTGCCTATGTTGCATCGAAGATCGCCTTTCTCGTCTCGCTCGGTCTTGCCGTCGCCCTCGATTTCGAGCGGCTGTTCTTCCTTCTCATCATCATTCCCGTCATCGTCGTGTTCTTCGTCGTCTACGGGTTGTTCAGCGCCTGGGCCTACCGCGCGACGGGCCATCCCTTCGTCGGCGGCAGCGCCAATGCGGTGGCCTTCGCCTGGGCCATTGCCGTGACCTTTCCCTTCCTCGCCCGGTAGCAACCAAGCGGCGAGGAGAGCGAAGGCGCGCGAGCCTCGCGGAACCGCGTGGGGCTCACCGACCCCAGGTGAGCACCATGGCGTCCCGCTCACGGGCCAGTTCGACCAGCCCCTCCTGCGCCGCCGGATGCGGCAGGGCGAGCGGATGGCGCAGTGCTGCGGACGCAATCACGCCGCCCTCCTGCATCAGGATCTTGGCGGCCGCGAGCCCGCATTGCCGGTTCTCGTAATTGATCAGCGGCAGCCAGCGCTCATAGGCGGCCTTGGCCGCCGCGCGGTCGCCGGCGAGATAGGGATCGATGATGGTGCGGATCCCGTCGGGATAGCCGCCCCCCGTCATCGAGCCGGTGGCGCCGGCATCGAGATCGGCCATCAGCGTAATCGCCTCCTCGCCGTCCCACGGCCCCTCGATGGCGTCGCCGCCGAGTTCGAGGATCGTCCGCAGCTTGGCGGCGGCCTGGGCCACCTCGATCTTGAAATAGGCGACGTTCTCGACCTCGCGCGCCAGTTTCGCCAGGAAGGCGGGCGACAGCGGCGTGCCGGCGACCGGCGCATCCTGGATCATGATCGGGATCGATATCGCCTCGGAGACGGTGCGGAAGAAGGCCTCGATGGCCGGCTCGCCGACGCGGAATGTCGCGCCGTGATAGGGCGGCATGATCATCACCATGGCGGCGCCGAGATCCTGGGCCCGGCGCGAACGCTCGGCGCAGATGTGGCTGGCGAAATGCGTCGTCGTGACGATGACCGGCACGCGGCCCGCGACATGGGCGAGCACGGCCTGCATCACCGTCTCGCGCTCGTCGTCGGTCAGGACGAACTGCTCGGAGAAATTGGCGAGGATGCACAGGCCCTGCGAGCCCGCATCGATCATGAAGTCGACGCAACGGCGCTGGCCGTCGAGGTCTAGCCTCCCGTCGCCGTGGAAGATGGTGGGCACGACGGGAAAGACACCGCGATAGGGGCGCGGATGGGGCATGGACGGTCTCCCTCACGGCCGCGCATCCGGCGGCTCTGTTGTGGTTGTGGCGTGCCCGCCGGCGAGGCCGGCGGCACCGCTCCTCAGGACGTCAGCGCGCCGTCGCCAGCGCGACGGCCAGCCGGCAGGCGTTCTGGAAGGCGGGGATATCGACCCATTCGTCGACGGTATGGGCCTCGTTCTGCCCGGCGCCGAAGGTCACGGTCTGGATGCCGTGCAGCGTCAGGTAATTGGCGTCGAGGCCGCCGTTGACGAGGCGCGGATTGGGGGTGAGGCCGATGGCCTCGACCGCCTGGATGCCGCGCTGCACGACGGGCGCATTCCGGTCGATGGCGAAGGAATGGTACTTGCGCTGCCGGCTGAACGACACCCGCCCGGTCTTGCCCTCGCTGCTGACGAGGGTCGCGGCTGCCTTGTGGAAGGCGGCCTCGAAGGCATCGGTGATGGCGTCGACGAAGGCCATGTCGTGGCTGCGGCTCTCGCCCTCGACATAGCAATAGTCGGTGACGACATTGGTGGCGTCGCCGGCGCCGCGGCCGTCACGGCCGGCAATGGTGCCGATATTGCTGGTGCCGGCCTTGTCGCCCTTCACCACCTTGCCGAACCAGCCGCCGGCCTGGGCATCGGCGAGCGCCATGGCGGCGATCATGCTGGCGGAGATGCCGCGCTCCGGCGCGACGCCGGCATGGGAGGCGCGGCCGAAGATCTCCACCGACCAGCCGTCGCCGCCGACCGCGCCGGTGACGACGTCGGCCGGGCGCGAGCCGTCATAGTTGAAGCCCATGGCCACGGGGCCGACCATGGCGAGATCGATGTAGCGGGCGCCCCACAGGCCGCTCTCCTCGCGGACGCAGAAGACCAGCACCAGCGGCGGATGGTCGAGGTTCTGCCGGGCGAGTTCGGCCGCCAGCGAGACGAGCACGGCGCAGCCGGTGCGGTTATCGCCGCCGAGCGCGGTGTCGCCGCCGGAGACGATCCTGTCGCCGACGATGCGCGCCTTGGCGCCGGCACAGAGCGGCACGGTGTCGAGATGGGTCGAGAACAGGAGCGGCTCGCCGTTGCTGAGGCTGCCACGGCCGGGGATCTTGACGATCAGGTTGCCGGTCTCGGTGGGGATGGGAATGCGCGTGTTGGCATCGTCATAGGCAATGGCCTCGGCCGGCACGCCGGCCTCCACCAGCGCACGGGCGACATCCTCGGCAATGGCCTTTTCCTGGCCTGTCACGCCCTCGACGGCGAGGAAACGCATCAGGCGGTCGAGCGCGGCTTGGGAATCGTGGGTGATCATGTCGGTCTGGCCTGCCGTGGAATGAAGCGGGCATCATGCCGATCGCCGCGCCGAGGAACAGTGCGCCAGCGGCAAGGCCGCCCTGCCGGCGCCGCGGGAAGGGCGCCCGTCAGGTCACCTCGTAGACATCGAGGACGACGCGGTCGGGATGCCGCGTCCCCGTGCAGAGGAAGAGCGAGCGCATCAGCCAGGCATGTTCGGGCGCCGAAGCCTCGAAGCGCGGCACGGTGCGGAAATAGATCTGCGCCGCATCCACCGCCTCGCCGCGCCGCAGCCGGGCGACGAGGTCGGGCGGTCCGCGGCGGATCCCGGTGTTCTCGACATAGATGCGCGCCCCGTTCGGGGTCTCGATGACATAGCGCGCATGGATTTCGGCGAGGCCGGCATCGCGGACCAGCTGGTAGTCGGTACCGCCCGGCAAGATGATCCCCGACAGGCGTGGCCCCGCGACCGTGCCGCCGGTGATCGGGATGAGGCGGCGCTCGCCAAGAGGGGTCGGCCCGACCTCGATCGCGGGCTCCACCGCGGCGGTGATCGTGAAAGCCCGTTCCAGTCCGGCCATGATGATCAGCGTCTCCCTGCCCGCTGCCGGTCGACAGGCAGCGGACCGGAAGCATCCGGCGCCGGGACCTGCCGGTCAATGACCCGGCGCGGCGCTCATTCCCCGATCGCCACGATGGCGGCGCCGAGCTGGTCGCCGCTGTCGAAGGCCGCCTCGACCCTTGCGCCGATGCACCAGTCGCCGCAGGCGCCGATGCGCTGGGCTGCGTCCCACAGGAAGGGCTCGCCCAGGGCCTCCTCGACGAGGGCGTAGCGCCAGCGGTGGGCGACGGCATGGACGGGCGCGGCGGTGGTGCCGGTGAGGGCGCGGAAGGCCTCGAGCAGCAGGACGGCGATCGCCTCCGGCGGCGTCTCCAGATGGGCCCGCGACCAGCCCGCCGTCGCGTGGACGACAACCGTGTCCCGGCCGGCGGGGCGGCCGGGCTTGGTGTCGTCGCGGGCGATCCAGCCGATGGGTCCGCCGCCGGCCGGACGCAGGCTTGCGCCCATCGCCACCGCCCCCGCCGCAAAGGCCAGCATCAGCGCGCAGCAGGGCGCATAGCGGATGCGGGCGAGGCCTGCCCAGATGATGCCGGCGCTCGCCGCCAGCGGCACGGCCTGCGGTGCCGGCACGGCGATGACAACGCCATCGAAGGCGCCATTGCCATCGACGGCGGCCGGCCCCTCCGCCGTCGCCAGGGTCCAGCCCCGCGGACCCCGGCGCAGCGCCGTGATCTCCTGGCTGCCGACCAGCGTCAGGCCGGCGGCTAGACCCTTGGCGAGGGAGCTCATCCCAGGCGTTCCGACATAGCCCTGTTCGCCCCAGGGGGCCGCCTGACCGGTCGTCACCAGCGCGGCGACGACCTCGGAGAAGCGCGCACCGCGGGCCGTGAAGAACTGGGCGCCGTGGTCGAACTGGAGGTCTCCGGCCCGCCGCGTCGCCACGCGGCCGCCGATGCCGCGGCTCTTCTCGAAGACCGTGACAGCGTGGCCGGCGCTCGCGAGCCGTCGGGCCGCCGCCAGGCCGGCCATCCCTGCCCCGACGATTGCCCAATGTCTCCGCATGTCCGACATCCCGGTTCGATTCCCTGTGGCCGCTTACGCCGGAGGCCGCGGTTACGATCAGTCGGCTCCTGTCTCAGCCGCGAAGGAGGATCCCGTAGCCGTCGCGACGGACCTCCAGGCCGGTCACCTGCAGGGCGCGCCACAGGCTCGCCTGGTTGGCGGTGACGACCGGACGGCCGAGGGCGCGCTCGAGTGCCGCAATGATGGCGACGCAGCGCAACCCGGTGCCGGCGAGCAGGATGGAATCGGCCTCTGGCGGGCATTCGGCGACGGTCTGCGCGAAAAGCCCGTCCGTTTCCTGATCGGTCGCCATGCCGGCGGCATAGAGCCCGTCGGGGGGAATGGCCTGCCATTGCAGCGAGGGCCGGTAACGCCAGGCCTTGGGGACCGCCAGCCCGAAGGCCGCATAATAGCCGATGGCGGCCGTGATGATGCCGTCGCCCATCCAGGCCGGCATGACCAGGAAGGGACGCTTCGCGCCGAGGGCCGCCAGCGCCAGGCGGATGTCGAGCCCATTGGTCGTGGCGGTGGTTGCCGCCGGGAGTTCGGCGGCGAGGGCCGCCACAGCGGCCTCGTCCCAGCCGGGTCCGCCGGCGAAGCTGCTGGATGAATGGGCAAGGACCGCGACATCGACGGCCATGGCCGCAAAATCACGGCAGCCGCGGGCAAGGTCGAGGACGAGCGTCGCAGCGCTGCGATCGGCGTTCCAGGGTGCCCAGGGGGCAGCCGCCGTGACGCGCGCGGCATGAACCGACACGCCGTCGGGCCGCATGGCCCACCATTCAGCCTCGGGCACCACCTCGCGGCCGACCACGAAGAGGCCGATACGGGCGCGGTCGCCCCAATTGTCCGCTGCCATGACACCCTGCCCTCTCCCGGGCCGCCACGCCTGCGGCTGCCCCATCCTCCCTGACTACACCATCGCGCCGGCCGGATCGAAGACCGGCCGTCTGCGCCGGCCGGAGGCTTGCGCGTCTTCCATGATGATGGAATCATCGTCCATCACACGAGAACGGATGATCCCCTTGCGTCTGACGAGACCCCCTGTTCATGGCGGTGCCGCCGCTCCGCCGTACCTCGCGCCGCGGCACAATGGCGGCCCGCCCATCGCGGATGATGAAGGCCCGCCCTGGGGCCAGGGCGACCCGCATCTGTTCCTGCACTGGCAGCGCGCGCACCGGGCTGCCTGGAAGAATATCCCGCGGGAGGTGATGCTGTTCCGCATGGCGAAAGCCGACAGGCTGGGGCTGACCTATGCGGAATACACGCTCGAGATCCTGGAGCGCGGGCGCTACCTGCAGGTGGAGGACAAGGCGCGGATCGCGGAGATCAAGGCCTTGCGCAGGAGGCGGCGGCGGCGGGCATGACGGTCTGCATGCCACATGGCCTCTTCCCCCCCTTACCGTGACGGGCACGGTCGTGGCAGCCTTGATGGCGGGAGTGCTTTCATGACCGTCTATTCCACCGCCATCTCGGAACTCGATGCGTTCGCCCTCGCCGACGCCTTCCGGCGACGGATCCTGTCACCCGTCGAGGCCGCCCGGGACGCCCTCGACCGCGCCGAGGCGAGCCAGGCGAGCATCAATGCCTTCGCCCTGATCGACCGCGAGCGGACGCTCGCCTGGGCCCGCGATTCGGAGGCGCGCTGGGCGAGGGGCGCACCGCTGAGCGCGGTGGACGGGGTCGGCGTCACCGTGAAGGACAATATGGCGGTGGCCGGCTGGCCCTCCCTCAAGGGTTCGACGGTCGTCTCGCGCGATCCCGTGACCTTCGACGCCCCGGTCACGGCGCGCTGCAAGGAAGCCGGGCTGGTCATCCTCGGCACCACGACCATGCCGGAATTCGGCTGGATCGGCCTGTCCACCTCGCCGCTGACCGGCCATACACGCAATCCCTGGAACCGCGACCGCACCGCCGGCGGCTCGACCTCCGGCGGCGCCGCGGCGGCGGCCCTTGGCATAGGCCGCTTCCATCTCGGCTCCGACGGCCTCGGCTCCATCCGCATTCCCGCCGCCTTCTGCGGCGTTGCCGGCATCAAGGCGACCTATGGGCGGGTGCCGGCCTATCCGATCTCGGTCATGGGCGAGCTCGCCCATCTCGGCCCGATCGCCCGCGATGTCCGCGAGGTCGCCGCCCTCCTCACCATCCTCTCCGGTCCCGATGCGCGCGATCCCATGGCCTGGAACATTCCGGCGCCGGACTACCGGATCGGCCTCGACGAGGGCGTGCGCGGCCTGCGCATCGCCTATTCGCCGCGCCTCGGATTCGTGACGAAGCTCGATCCGCAGGTGGAGCGGGCGGTGGCCGCCGCCGCCGCGACCTTCGCGTCCATGGGCGCCATCGTCGAGGAGGTCGACCCGCCGATCGAGGACCCCGCGCCCATCGCCTGGGATATCTGGAACGCCGGCGCGGCGCTGGCCTTGTCCTCCTTCACCGAGGCGCAGCGCCGGGCGATGGACCCTGGCCTTGTCGGCTGCGCCGAAACGGGCGCGCGTTTCTCGGCGGCCCAGCTCATCGACGCCCTGCTCTACCGGCGGACCAAGACCGTGATCGCCATGGCGGAGTTCCACGAGCGCTACGACCTGCTGATCACCCCGACCATGCCGACCGGCGCCATCCCGCTCGGCGCCGACCTGCCGCCTGCCGGTTTCGCCGGCCAGGACCAGTGGGGCCCGCTCTGGACGGACTGGTGCCCCTACACGCCGCCGTTCAACGTCACCCAGCAACCGGCGGGAACGGTGCCCTGCGGCCTCGACGGCGACGGGCTGCCAATCGGCCTGCAGATCGTCGGCTGGAAGCGCCAGGAGGCCCTCGTGCTTCGGGCCATGCGGGCCTTCGAGTCGGAACGCCCCCCGGCGCGCGTCCCGATGTCGCATCTGCGCGCCTAAGTCTCAGCCGGCTGCCCGGAATTTGCGCGACAGTTGCCTGCGCTTCGGGATTGACTCCCTCGGATCAAGCATCGTCTGATCCGGTCTTCTCGCGGACAGGGGCCGAACAGAGGTCGGACCCGGCTGCGACGTTCCAGGGGAGAGTGGTCATGAAATCCGTCAAATTGTCCCGTCGCACCGTGATGGCCGGCGCCGCTGCCGCCGGTGCGCTGGCGAGTTCCACGGGCGCCTCCGCCCAGGGCGCTCAGAATGTCCTGCGCGTCGTGATGCACTCGGATCTGCGCATCATCGACCCGATCTGGACGACGGCCTATATCGTCCGCAACTACGGCTACATGATCTACGACACGCTGTTCGCCCTCGATGCCAAGGGCGAGGTGCAGCCGCAGATGGTCGACAAATATACCGTCAGCGACGACAAGCTGACCTACACGTTCACGCTGCGCGACGGCCTGATGTGGCACGACAACCAGCCGGTGACGAGCGCCGACATCATTCCCTCGATCCGCCGCTGGGCCGCCCGTGACCCGCTTGGCCAGACCGTCATGGGCTTCATCGGCTCGATGGAGGCCAAGGACCCCAAGACCTTCGAGATCAAGCTGAAGGAAGCCACCGGCCTCCTCATCTTCGCCCTCGGCAAGCCGTCGTCGAACGTGCCCTTCATGATGCCGAAGCGCGTCGCCGAGACCGATCCGAACACCCAGATCACCGAATTCATCGGTTCCGGCCCGTTCATGTTCGTCCGTGACGAGTGGAAGCCGGGCGACCGGGCCGTCTATGTCAAGTTCGCCGGCTACAAGCCGCGCTCCGAGCCGGCCTCCGGCCTCGCGGGCGGCAAGGTCGCCAAGGTCGACCGTGTCGAGTGGCGCGTCATCACCGACCAGCAGCAGGCGGTCAACGCCCTGCAGGCCGGCGAGATCGACCTCATCGAAGCGCCGAGCCACGACCTGCTGCCGCTCCTGAAGGCCGACCGGAACATCAAGCTGTTCAACTGGAACGTGCTGGGCAACCAGTACACGATGCGCTTCAACCACACGGTCGCGCCCTTCAACAATCCGAAGATCCGCCAGGCGGTGCTCTATGCGCTGAACCAGGAGGATTTCCTGAAGGCGACCATCGGCGATCCGGAATATTACAAGGTCTGCAAGGCCATGTTCGTCTGCGGCTCGCCGCTGGAGACGATGGCCGGCATGGAAGACAAGCTGGAATCGAACTTCGCCAAGGCGCGCCAGCTCCTCCAGGAAGCCGGCTACAACCGCGAGCCGGTGGTGCTCCTGCATTCCACCGACCTGCAGGTTCTCACCAACCTCGCCCCCGTCGCCAAGTCGCTGCTCGAGCGTGCCGGCTTCGTCGTCGACATGCAGTCCATGGACTGGCAGACGGTCGTCGCCCGCCGCGTGAAGCGCGATCCGCCGACCCAGGGTGGCTGGAGCGCCATGCTCACCTCGTGGGTGGCCGCCGACATCCTCAACCCCGTCATGGCCGGCTTCTTCAACGCCTCCGGCGACCGGGCGGCGTTCGGCTGGCCGACCGATCCGGAGATCGAGACCCTGCGCGCCCGCTTCGCCCGTGCCAATACCGTGGCCGAGCAGAAGCAGATCGCCGAGGCGATCCAGCGCCGGGTGTCGGAAGCCCCGACCCACGTCCATCTGGGTCAGTGGTATTCGCCGGGCGCTCATCGCGGCAACATCTCCGGCTGGCTCGAGGCACCGGCTCCGGTGTTCTGGAACATGGAGAAGGGCCGCGGCGCGTGAGATTCTGACGATCGGCGGCCGGACCTGTTCCGGCCGCCGCCTTCTCATCGCAGTCAGGCCTAAGGTCCAATGATTTCCTATATTCTCCGACGCCTTGCGGCGACCGTGCCCGTGCTGTTCACCGTCGCCGTGATGGTGTTCCTGATGCTGCGCCTGACGCCGGGCGATCCCGCCGCGATCATCGCCGGCGACAATGCCACCACGCAGCAGATCCTCGACATCCGCACCAAGCTCGGCCTCGAGCAGCCCATCGTCCAGCAGTTCTTCATCTGGCTCGGCGGCCTGGCGCGCGGCGATCTCGGCGAGAGCTTCTTCTTCCGCAAGACCGTGTTCGAACTGATCTCGGAGCGCATCGAGCCGACCCTGTCGCTCGCCTTCCTGACGATCGTCCTGGCCGTGGTCGTCGCCATCCCGCTCGGCGTGCTCGCCGCCTACAAGCAGGGCACCTGGATCGACCGCATCGTCATGGGATTCTCGGTGATCGGCTTTTCCGTTCCGGTCTTCGTCATCGGCTATCTGCTGGTCTATATCTTCGCCATCAAGCTCGGCTGGTTCCCGGTGCAGGGCTATCAGCGCATCGGCAACGGCGTCGGGCCGTGGTTCCGCAGTCTGGTCCTGCCCGCCTTCACCCTCTCGGTCATCTATGTGGCGCTGATCGCCCGCATGACCCGCACCAGCGTGCTGGAAGTCCTGTCGGAGGATTACATCCGCACCGCCCGCGCCAAGGGGCAGACGGAAATGAAGGTGCTGTTCCAGCACGCCCTGAAGAACGCCGCCGTGCCGATCGTCACCGTCGTCGGTATCGGCGTCGCGCTGCTGATCGGCGGCGTGGTGGTCACCGAGAGCGTCTATTCCATCCCCGGGCTCGGACGCCTGACGGTCGACGCGGTGCTCGCCCGCGACTTCCCCGTCATCCAGGCGATCATCCTCGCCTTTTCCTTCGTCTATGTCATGATCAACCTGCTGGTTGACCTGTCCTATACGATCTTCGATCCGAGGATCCGCTATTGACCGCCCCCGCTTCCTCCGAGCCGGTCGCGAGCGCCGACGCGCCGATCGCCGCCCCCGCCAAGCCGACCGTCTGGCGCAAGCTGTTCCGCAGCCCCAGTGTGGTCATCGGCCTCGCCATCGTCCTGGTCATGGTGTTCATCGGCCTGATCGCGCCGCTGATCGCCCCGGCCGACCCGACCGCCATCAATCCCGGCGCCCGCAACCGCGTGCCGATGGCGACCAGCACCATGCGCCTCGATGACGGCACGCGCGCCACCGTGACCCATTACATGGGCACCGACACGCTCGGCCGTGACGTGTTCTCGCGCGTCGTCTACGGCGCCCGGGTCTCCATCTTCATCGGCGTCGCCGTGGCGCTGCTGTCGATCAGCATCGGCCTCGTCATCGGCATGATCGCCGGCTATATCCGCTGGCTCGACGGCATCATCATGCGGATCATGGACGGGTTGATGGCGATCCCGGCCATCCTGCTCGCCATCGCCGTGGTCTCGCTGTCGCGGGCCGGCATCGTCTCGGTCATCATCGCCATCGTCGTGCCGGAGGTGCCGCGCGTCGTGCGCCTGGTGCGCTCGGTCGTGCTCTCGGTGCGCGAGGAGCCCTATGTCGAGGCGGCGGTGGTCTCCGGCACGCCGACGGTGAAGCTCGTCCTGCGCCACATCCTGCCGAACACCGTGGCGCCGCTGATCGTCCAGGGCACCTTCATCTGCGCCTCCGCCATCCTGGTCGAGGCCATCCTGTCCTTCCTCGGCATCGGCATCCCGCCGGATATCCCGACCTGGGGCAACATCATGGCCGAGGGGCGCCAGCTCTTCCGCATCTTCCCCCACAACATCCTCTATCCGGGCATCTTCCTCGCCCTCACGGTGCTCGCCGTGAACATGCTCGGCGACGGGCTTCGCGACACGCTCGATCCGAAAATGGAGAAGCGCGGATGAGCGCCCCTATCCTCGACATCCGCAATCTCACGGTCGAACTGCCCAAGGGCGCCGACCGCCGCAACGCGGTGGAGAACGTCTCCTTTGCCGTCTATCCCGGAGAGATCGTCTGCGTGGTCGGCGAGTCCGGCTCGGGCAAGTCGGTCTCCTCCCATGCGGTGATGGGCCTGCTGCCCAAGGGCCAGCTGAAGGCGACCGACGGCGAAATCATGCTGGAGGGCGAGGACGTCCTCCAGGCGACATCGAGCCGCCTCAGGGCGCTGCGCGGCACGCGCATGTCGATGATCTTCCAGGAGCCGATGACGGCGCTCAATCCGGTCGTCACCTGCGGCGAGCAGATCGACGAGGTGCTGCAGATCCACACCTCACTCGGCGCCAGCGAGCGCAAGGAAAAGGTGCTGGCGGTGATGGAATCGGTGCGCCTGCCCGATCCGGCCAAGCTGTTCGATGCCTATCCGCACCAGCTCTCGGGCGGCCAGCGCCAGCGCATCATGATCGCCCAGGCCCTGGTGCTCGATCCCGTGCTGCTGATCGCCGACGAGCCGACCACCGCGCTCGACGTCACCACCCAGGCGCAGATCCTCAAGCTCATCGCCGAAATGCAGGAGCGCCGCGGCACCGGCGTGCTCTTCATCACCCATGATTTCGGCGTCGTCGCGGAGATCGCCCACCGCGTCGTGGTGATGCAGCGCGGCCGGGTGGTCGAGACCGGCACGGCCATGGAAGTGCTCAAGAACCCGCAGCATCCCTATACCAAGATGCTGATCAACGCGGTGCCCACCCTGACCCCGCCGGTGCGCGAGGAGCGCACGGGCGAACTGGCGCTGGAAACGGTGAAGCTCTGCAAGGTCTATGGCGGCGGCGGCTTCTTCCAGAAGAAGCGCGAGGTGCGCGCCGCCTCCGACGTCGAGATCCGCGTCCGGCGCGGCGAGACCCTCGGCATCGTCGGCGAATCGGGATCGGGCAAGTCGACGGTCGCCCGCTGCATCGCCCGGCTGATCCAGCCGACCTCCGGGGGCATTGTCGTCAGCAATATCGACATCGCCAATCTCCCCGAGCGCCAGCTGCGGCCGCATCGCAAGCACTGCCAGATCGTCTTCCAGGACCCCTACAGGTCGCTCAACCCGCGCCGCTCGGTCGGTGCCTCGATCATCGAAGGGCCGATGAATTTCGGCATGAGCGAAGCCGCGGCCATCGCCAAGTCGCGCGACCTGATGAACCTGGTGGGCCTGTCGCCCGATGCGCTCGACCGCTATCCGCACCAGTTCTCGGGTGGCCAGCGCCAGCGCATCTGCATCGCCCGGGCGCTGGCCATGGAGCCGGAGATCCTGATTGCCGACGAGGCCGTCTCGGCCCTCGACGTCTCGGTCCAGGCCCAGGTGCTCGACCTCCTCGACGACGTGCGCAAGACATTCGACCTCGCCGTGCTCTTCATCACCCATGACCTCAGGGTCGCGGCGCAGATCTGTGACCGGATCGCGGTGATGCAGAACGGCGTCGTGGTCGAACACGGCAAGACCGCCGAGATCTTCGCGGCGCCCCAGCACGAATATACGCGGGCGCTGTTCGAGGCGGCGCCGGGCCGCAACTTCCAGTTCGCACGGGTGGCCTGACAAACCGTTGGCGGCGTGGGATGATCCCGCATGATCCGTGTCGCCGCCACACCCGACGTCGCGTCTGCTCACCCGGCCGGGGGCGTGCGCCCGCTTGTCCTCGAACGGGCGGCCCGGTAGCGCCATGGTCGGGACCCGCCTCACCCCTGACGTGCTCGCGCGGCGGATCGCCCAGGGACGCGGCTCAGGCGAGGCCGACCTCGTCGTCAAGAACGTGCGGCTCTTCGACCTCGTCACCGGCAATCTCTTCGTCACCGACATCGCCATCTGCGGCGACACCATCGTCGGCACCTATGGCGGCTATCGCGGGCTGCGCGAGATCGACGGGCGCGGCCGGATCGCGGTGCCGGGCTTCATCGACACCCATCTCCATGTGGAGAGTTCGCTCGTCACGCCGAGGGAGTTCGACCGCTGCGTGACGCGCCACGGCGTCACCACGGCGATCTGCGATCCCCACGAGATCGCCAATGTGCTCGGCCCCGCCGCCCTCGACTACATGCTGGCAGGGGCGGACCGCACCGTGATGGACCTGCGCGTCCAGCTCTCCTCCTGCGTGCCTGCGACGCATCTGGAGACGGCCGGCGGGAGGCTCGGCGTCCAGGACCTCGTCGCCCGGCGCGATCATCCCAAGGTGATCGGCCTCGCCGAGTTCATGAACTTTCCCGGCGTCATCCATGCCGACCCGGACTGCCTCGCCAAGCTCGCCGCCTTCTCGGACCGTCACATCGACGGCCATGCGCCGCTGCTCCTCGGAGCGGACCTCAACGGTTACATCGCCGCCGGCATCCGCACCGACCACGAGACGACGACCTCCGACGAAGCGCTGGAGAAGATCCAGAAGGGCATGACCGTGCTGATCCGCGAGGGCTCGGTGTCGAAGGACCTGCATGCCCTGGCGCCTCTGCTGACACTGGCGACCTCGCCCTTCCTCGCCTTCTGCACCGACGACCGCAACCCCCTCGACATCGCCGAGGAGGGCCATCTCGACTTCATCATCCGGTCCGCCATCCGCCTCGGCGTGCCGCCGCTCGCCGCATATCGCTCCGCCTCGATGACGGCCGCGACGGCCTTCGGCCTCAGGGACCGCGGCCTGATCGCCCCTGGCAAGCGCGCTGACATCGTCCTCCTCGACGATCTCGAAGCCTGCGCCGTCTCGGACGTCATCGCCGGCGGCGTGCTGGTGGGGCCGCAGGCTTATGCCGGGCGGGAGCCCGTCGCCCCGGTCGGGCTCGACAGCATGAAGGCGCGCCGGGTGTCGGCGGAGGATTTCCGGGTGCCGGCGCCGGGGTCCACCGCCCATGTCATCGGCGTCATCCCCGGCAAGATCATCACCGAGCACCTGACCATGGAGCTGCCGGTCGCCGGTGGCGCCATGCAGCCCGACCTCGCCCAGGACGCTGTGAAGGTCGCGGTCGTCGCCCGCCACGGCGTCAACGACAATATCGGCCGCGGCTTCGTCCACGGCTTCGGCCTGAAGCGCGGCGCCATCGCCTCCTCGGTCGGCCACGACAGCCACAATATCTGTGTCGTCGGGGTGGACGATTCCGACATGGCGACCGCCGTCAACCGCCTCGTGGCGATCCGCGGCGGCTTCGTGGTTGTGCAGGGCGGCCGGATTCTCGCCGAACTCGCCCTGCCCATCGCCGGGCTGATGAGCGACCGCCCCTTCGAGGAGTTGATCCAGCCCCTGAAGGACCTGCGCGCCGCCGCCTCCGGCCTCGGCGTGGTGCTGGCCGAGCCCTTCCTGCAGGTCGCCTTCCTGCCGCTGCCGGTGATCCCGCATCTGAAGATCAGCGATCGTGGCCTTGTCGACGTCGACCGGTTCGAACTGATCGGGTGATCGCAGGAAACGGGCGGAGAGATCGGGTGTCGGGCGACGGCGGCCCCTGTCACGAGAGGTCATGGAGACCGCACCCGTGACAGACGCCGCATCACCCTCCCGCTTCACTCGCCTCCTCGCCACCGCCGGCCTCGTCCAGGCCGCCGACCAGATCGCGCTCGCCGCCCTGCCCGTCACCGCCATCCTCGTGCTCGGCGCGGGGCCCGGCCTCGTCGGCGCGCTGGTGGCGGCGCAGACGGCTGCCTGGCTCCTCGTGTCCCTGCCGGCCGGGGTGCTCGTCGACCGGCTGCCGCGGCGTGCGGTGCTGATGGCGGCGCTGGCGCTCAGCCTCGCCGGGGCGCTGGCCGCTTTCGCCGCGGCGGCCTTCGACCAGGTCGCATTGCTGGGAGCTGCCGCTTTTCTCGCCGCGTCAGGCACGGTGACCTTCGTCCTCGTCCAGATCGGGCTGATGCCGCAGATGGTCGCTCAGGCGGGGCTGCCGCGGGCCAATGCGCGGGTCGAACTGGCGCGCGCCACTGCCAGCGCCGCCGCCCCTTTCGTGGTCGGGTTCTTGGCGACGCGGGTATCACCGCTGGCGGGCTATCCGCTGGCGGCGATCCTCGCCTGCGCCGCGCTTGTCTGCGCCGGGAGGCTGCGCTTCGAGGCCTTGCCGGGCCAGGCGGCACGGCCACCCGTCCTCGCCGCCATCGCCGAGGGGGCGCGCTTCGTCGTCGCCGATCCGCTGCTGCGCGCCATCGGCCTCTGCGCGGTGTTCTGGAACTTCGCCTTCGTCGCCCTCATCGCGGTCTTCGTTCCCTTCGCCCTCGGCCAGCTGGGCACGGATGTGGCGGGCGCCGGCCTCGCCCAGGGGATCAACGGCCTCGGCATGATCGCCGGCGCGGCCGCCGCGCCCTTCATCTTCGCGCGGGTGCAGCCGCGGGTCGTGCTGCTGTTCGGCCCGCTCTCCTCGGCGCTCGGCGCGGTGCTGATGGCCCTCTCGCCGGCCTTCGGCGGCCTTGCCATGGCCGCCCTCGCCTTCGGCCTCATCGGCTTCGGCCCCATGCTCTGGCTGGTGATGCAGACCTCGGTCCGGCAGATCGTGACGCCGCCGCTGCTGATGGGCCGGGTCACCGCCACGATCCAGGTGGCGATCTACGGCGTCAGGCCTCTCGGCGCCCTGGCCGGGGGCGGCGTCGCCCAGGCTTTCGGCCTGGAGGCGGCGCTCGGCCTCGTGGCCGCCGCCTTCGCCGCATCGGCCGTCGTCTCCCTCGCCTCTCCACTGGCGCGTCTGGTGGCCATGCCGCATCGCGCGCCCGCGGCAAGCGGGCTATGACCATCTGGCGCTTGGCGGTGCCGACCCTATACCCTAAGACATCGACATCATTCGCTTGAAGGATCATTGCCATGGCCGTCGCCGCGCTCACCCCCGTTTCGGGCTCCTATGTGAAGGACAACGAGGATTTCAAATGGGAAGACCCGCTGAACCTCGACGCCCTGCTGACGGAAGAAGAGCGCATGGTGCAGGAGACCGCCCGCACCTATTGCCAGGAGAAGCTGCTGCCGCGCGTCACCTCGGCCTTCCTCGACGAGCGCTTCGACCGGGAGATCATGAGCGAGATGGGCGAGCTCGGCCTGCTCGGCTCGACGCTGCCCTCCGAATATGGCGGCGCCGACCTCGGCTATGTCTCCTATGGCCTCATCGCCCGCGAGGTGGAGCGCGTCGATTCCGGCTATCGCTCGGCCTGTTCGGTGCAGTCCTCGCTCGTCATGTACCCGATCTATGCCTATGGCTCGGAAGAGCAGCGCCGCAAGTATCTGCCGAAGCTCGCCTCGGGTGAGTGGGTCGGCTGCTTCGGCCTGACCGAACCCGATGCCGGTTCCGATCCCGCCGGCATGAAGACCCGCGCCGTGAAGGTCGATGGCGGCTACGTGCTCAAGGGCTCGAAGATGTGGATCACCAATTCGCCCATCTCGGATGTGGCGGTGGTCTGGGCCAAGACCGACGAGGCCATCCGCGGCTTCATCGTCGAGCGTGGCATGAAGGGCTTCGCCACGCCGAAGATCGAGGGCAAGGTCAGCCTGCGCGCCTCCGTCACCGGCGAGATCGTGCTCGATGACGTCTTTGTCCCGGCCGAGAACATGCTGCCCAATGCCAAGGGCCTGTCCGGCCCGTTCGGCTGCCTCAACCGCGCCCGCTACGGCATTGCCTGGGGCACGATGGGTGCGGCCGAGGATTGCTGGCACCGCGCCCGCCAGTACACGCTCGACCGCAAGCAGTTCGGCCGGCCCCTGGCCGCCACCCAGCTGGTGCAGAAGAAGCTCGCCGACATGCAGACCGAGATCACCCTCGGCCTGCACGGCGTCCTGCGCCTCGGCCGGCTGATGGACGACCACAATTTCGCGCCCCAGGCCATCTCGCTGATGAAGCGCAACAATTGCGGCAAGGCACTCGACATCGCCCGCATGGCCCGCGACATGCACGGCGGCAACGGCATCTCGGCCGAGTACCACGTCATCCGCCACATGGTGAACCTTGAGACGGTCAACACCTATGAGGGCGCCCATGACGTGCATGCGCTGATCCTCGGCCGCGCCCAGACCGGCATCCAGGCATTCTTCTGAGACCTGGCGACCGTTTCGTTCAGGCAGAGCCCGGCCGTCGCGCCGGGCTTTTGCTTTTTGGGGCAGTGGTGCACGCACACCCGCCACCTCCGGCGATCCGGGGCCGGAGGAGGGAGCCCGGGAGCGCCTCAGGTGGAGATTCGCAGCGATGACCAGCCATCGCCCCTCACTGCCGCTGCGGGCGGGCGTTCGGCTCGGTCTGGATGGACAAGAGATAGGCGACGATCGCCGCCGCACGCTCCGCCGAGAAGGTGAATTCCGGCATGGCGGGATGACCGGAGGTGAAACCCTCGGCGAGTGCCTCCTCCAGCACGTCGACCGGATAGCGCTGCGACAGGTCGCGGAAGAGCGGCGCATCGGGATAGGGGCTGGCATCGGCCCGCCCCACCGCATGGCAGAGGGCGCAATGCTGGCGCACCAGCGTCTCGCCGCGCTGGATCAGCACCCGCTGGCTCTGGGCGACGGCCTCCGTCGCCCAGAGCCCGGCGAGGACGAGCAGGAGCGGCAGGGCGCGGCGGAACATGGCGGCCTCACGGGATCGGGGATGCCGACAGGGTCTCATGCGTGCCGCCGCACGGCCTTGCGGTCGATCAAGCCGCGAGGCGCAGGAGTTCCGCCGTCAGCGCCGAGGCGGGCTCGGCAAAGGGAGCGATGACGGTGAAATGGTTGGCGCCGGGCACCACGATCTCCCGCGTCGCGGCGCCGAGCGCGCCCCAGCATTCCACCAGCATGCGGGTCTGGCGGTGATACTCGCCCGATTCGTCGCCGCCGACGACGGCGGTGACCTTCAGGCCCTTCGGCGGGGTCCAGACCAGCGGCGACAGCGCCGCCGCCTCGCCCGCATCCATGCCCATGGCCCGGTTGACGAAGGTCGGCACCAGCGGCGCCAGATGGAACAGCCCGGAAACCGGCATGGCCCCGGCGATGACCTCGGCGGCCTCGCCGATGCGCGCCCAGTCTGCCGCGGCCATGCAGGCGGTGAGGTGACCGCCGGCGGAATGGCCGAAGGGCAGGACGCGGCGGCCGGTGCGCTGGCGCAACTGCCGGATGCAGGCGATGACATTGTCGACGATGACGGCGAGCTTCACCGCGGGGCAGAGGTCGTAGCTCATCACCGCGACGTCGAGGCCGTGGGCATTGGCCCCCGCCGCCATGTGGCTGAAGGCGGTCTTGTCGAGCGCCTGCCAGTAGCCGCCATGGATGAACAGCGCCACCGGCGCGCCGGGGCGCGGGGCGGCGGCCGGAAACAGGTCGTAACGGTGACGGGCGCCGCTGCCATAGGCCTGGTCGAGGGCGGCATCGGGCCGCGCTGCCCGGAAGGCTGCGGCATCGGCGGCCCAGCCGGCCATGAGGACGGGGTGGTCCGGCACCATGGCGCGGTTGTTGTACTGGGCGTCGAGGTCGATGGCGGGCATGGCTGCGGGTCCGGCTGGGGCTCCCAACGGACCCTGCCCGCCGGCCAGCGTCAAGGCCGGCCGGTCGGCGCGGGGCGATTGACCCGCCGCGGAGCAGCGATTAGGCCTCCCTCTCAGACTCAGAGGTGCCGGCCATGGTCTCCATCAAGCAGAAGGCGGCGCTGATCTCGATCCTGGTCACGGTCGTGCTGACGGCGGCCAAGGCTGCGGTCGGTCTCGCCAGCGGTTCGATCGCGATTCTCGCCGAAGCGGCCCACGGACTGGTGGACACCGCCGCCACCGTGCTGACCTTCTATGCCGTGCGTCTCGCCGACAAGCCGGCCGACGACGACCACCAGTACGGCCACGGCAAGGTCGAATCCATCGCCGCCCTGGCCGAGACAGCCTTCCTCTTCCTCGTCTCCGGCATCGTCGTCACCGAAGCCGTCAGGCGGCTGACCGGCGACGGCCATCCCGTCGAGGTCACCCCGGTCATGGCAGGGCTGATGGTCGCCGTCATCGCCGTGGACTACTGGCGCGTGCGGATCCTCCGCCGCCTCGCCAGGGAAACCGGCAGCCATGCGCTCGAATCCGGCGCGCTGCACTTCGCCGCCGACATGGCGGGCTCCGCCGTCGTGCTGGCTGGCCTGTTCTTCGTCTGGATCGGCTATCCCCAGGCCGACGCCGTCGCCGCCATCGGGGTGGCGGTCATCATCTGCGTGATGAGCTGGAATCTCGGCCGCCGCACCATCGACACGCTGATGGACCGGGCCCCGAAGGGCGCCACCTCGGCCGTCATCGAGGCGGTCGAGGCGGTTCCCGGCGTCGTCGGGGTGGAGAGCGTGCGGCTGCGCGAGGTCGGCACCGACACCCTCGCCGAGATCACCGTCAAGGTGAACCGCACGCTGCCGCTGGAACGGGTGGCGGAGATCAAGACCGCCATCGGGATGGCGGCAGCTGGCGCCCATGCCGGAACGGTGCCGACGGTGACCACCGAACCCGTCGCCCTCGACGACGAGACGGTGATGGAGCGCGTCCACCTGACGGCGCGGCGCCATGCCCTCGCCGTCCACCACGTCACGGTGCAGCATCTGGGCGAACGGCTCTGCGTCGGCCTCGACCTGGAGGTCGACGGTGCCCTGACCCTCGGCGAGGCGCATGATATCGCCAGCCGGCTGGAAGCGGCCATTGCCGGCGAACTCGGCACCGATGTGGAGGTCGAGACCCATATCGAACCGCTGCAGGTCGAAATGCTGGTCGGCAGCGATGCCGCGCCGATGCAGGTCGCGCAGATGGGCGCGGCGCTGGCGGAACTCGCCGCCGCGACCGGCAAGATCACCGACGTCCACAGCGTCAGGGTGCGCGACACGACGCAAGGCCTCGTCGTGACCTATCATTGCCGTGCCGACCCTGCCCTCACCGTCGAGGCGGTGCATGAGGCGGTCGACGCGATCGAGCGCGGCTTCCGCCGCAGCCAGCCGCGGATCATCCGCGTGATCGGCCATACCGAGCCGGTGAAGTCCCTTCCAACCCCGGCCCCGGCACCCTAGTGTCCCGGCGCTCCGGCACACCGCATTCAAGGATCAGGGCATGCGCAGCGAACAGGCCAAGCCGGTGAGGCTCTCCGACTACCGCGTCGCCGACCACGTGGTGACGACCGTCAACCTCGCCATCGTGCTGCATCCGACCGCGACGCGCGTGACCGCCGATCTCGCCGTCGCGCGCCACCCCCGCGGCACGGCCGATGCCCCGCTGGTCTTCGACGGCGACGGCCTGACGCTCGCCGCCATCGCCGTCGACGGACTGCCGCTGGCGCCGGAGGCCTATGAGGCGACGGCGGAGCGCCTGGTCATCCACCGCCCGCCGGCGGGCGCCTTCCGCCTCACCGTCGAGACCGTCATCGACCCGCAGGCCAATACCCAGTTGATGGGCCTCTACCGCTCGTCGGGCACCTGGTGCACCCAGTGCGAGGCCGAGGGCTTCCGCCGCATCACCTATTTTCCCGACCGGCCGGACGTGCTGGCCGTCTACACGACCCGGATCGAGGCGGAGAAGAAGACGGCGCCGGTCCTTCTCGGCAACGGCAACCTGGTCGAGGCCGGCGACCTGGCCGACGGGCGGCACTATGCCGTCTGGCACGATCCCCATCCCAAGCCGAGCTATCTCTTCGCCCTGGTCGGCGGCGACCTTGCCGAGGTGACCGACAGTTTCACCACGCGCTCGGGCCGCGTCGTCCGCCTCGGCATTTTCGTCGAGCACGGCAAGGAGGACCGCTGCGCCTATGCCATGGACGCGCTGAAGCGCTCGATGCGCTGGGACGAGGAGGCCTTCGGCTGCGAATATGACCTCGACGTCTTCAACATCGTCGCCGTGTCGGACTTCAACATGGGCGCGATGGAGAACAAGGGCCTCAACATCTTCAACGACAAATATGTCCTCGCCCTGCCGGATACGGCGACCGACCAGGACTATGCGGCGATCGAGGCCATCATCGCCCACGAATATTTCCACAACTGGACGGGCAACCGCATCACCTGCCGCGACTGGTTCCAGCTCTGCCTGAAGGAGGGCCTCACCGTCTTCCGCGACCAGGAATTCACCGGCGACATGCGCTCGCGGGCGGTGAAGCGCATCGCCGATGTGCGCCTCCTCAAAAGCCATCAGTTCGCCGAGGATGCGGGGCCGCTGTCGCACCCGGTCCGGCCCGAGATCTATCACGAGATCAACAACTTCTACACGGCGACCGTCTACGAGAAGGGGGCGGAGATCATCCGCGCGCTGAAGGTGCTGATCGGCCCCGAGGCCTTCCGCTCCGGCATGGATCTCTATCTCGCCCGCCACGACGGCGACGCGGCGACGGTGGAGGATTTCATCGCCTGTTTCGCCGCGGCGAGCGGCCGCGACCTGACGCAGTTCTTCCTCTGGTATCGCCAGTCGGGAACGCCGCAGGTCGGCGTCAGGACCCGTCACGACCCGGTCGCCGGCACCTTCACGCTCGACCTCGCCCAAAGCCACCTGCCGACCCCCGGCCAGTCCGACAAGCAGCCGATGGTCATTCCGCTGGCCTTCGGCCTCATCGGCCCGGACGGCGCCGAACGCCCGCTCTTCACCGAGGAGGGGGAGGCCGTGCCCGGCGTCATCGCCCTCGACACCGCCCAGCGCAGCATCACCTTCAGCGGCCATCCGACGCGGCCCGTCCTGTCGATCAACCGCGGCTTCTCGGCGCCTGTCGTGCTGAAGACCGACCTGACCGCCGCCGATCTCGGCTTCATCGCCCGCCACGACAGCGACGCCTATAACCGCTGGCAGGCGATCCAGACGCTGGCGACCGAGCACCTGGTGGCGGCCAGCCGCGGGGGCGGCTTGGACGCGGAAGGCCGCGCGGAGACCCTGGCCGAGGCCCTCGCCGGCGTCCTCGCCGATGCCGACCGCGACCCGGCCTTCGCCGCCCAGGCGCTGACGCTGCCCTCCGAAGCCGACATCGCCCGCGAACTCGGTTCCGACGTCGACCCTGACGCGGTCTTCACCGCCCGCAAGGCCCTGCGGCAGGCGGTCAGGACGCGGCTCGATCCGGCGCTCGGCACGGTTCTGGCGCGTTTCGCCACGCCCGGCCCCTACAGTCCTGATGCGCGCGCGGCTGGCCGACGGGCGCTCTGCAATGTCGCCCTCGACCTCTGGGCCTCGGGCGGCGAGGCGGAGCGGATCGCGACGGTGGCGGCGCGCCACCGCGACGCCGACAACATGACCGACCGCTTCGCCGCCCTGGCGGTGCTCGCCCAGCATCCGGGGGCGGCGCGCGAGGCGGCGCTGGCCGCCTTCCGCGAGCGCTACCGCACCGATGCGCTGATTCTCGACAAATGGCTCGCCCTGCAGGCGGCGATCCCCGAGGCGGGCACCCTGGGGCGGGTCGAGGCCCTGCTCGCCGACCCGGCCTTCGCCATGACCAATCCCAACCGGCTGCGCGCGCTGGTCGGCAGCTTCGCCAGCAGCAACCAGACCCAGTTCAACCGGCCCGACGGGGCGGGTTACGCCTTTCTCGCCGGTGTCGTCATCGTCACCGATCCGCGCAACCCGCAGGTCGCGGCCCGGCTGCTCTCCGCCTTCCGCAGCTGGCGGGCGCTCGAGCCCGGGCGGCGGGACCTCGCCCGCGCCGCCCTGGAACGTGTCGCGGCGGCCGCGACATTGTCCGCCGATGTGCGGGACATCGTCGCCCGGTCGCTGGGGTGAGCCGGGACAATCTTCCCATCGGCGTTAACCAAATATTTCCCGTGGTGTGATTCCCCGACTCTAGACAGCCCTCGTTCAAATCGATTCTTATGACCGCGATTCGGAGGGGCTGGGGCTCGAACTCCGGACGCCAATTCAGAGATTCGACGGGGGTACCGGCGATGGAGCGCAATTTTGCGCCCAGCGCGGACGCGCTGATTCATGCCACGAGGCCGAACGGATTCGCGCAATCCGCCGATGCGTCGTTCGAGTCGTGGCTGGCGCCCTACGAGCCGGCGCTGCGCCGTCTGGTGCCCACCCTGATCATCGCCTTTCTCGTGGTGATGGGCGCTGGCGCGCTGCAGCAGATCCTCAACAGCCGGACCGAGGCCATCGCCGCCGTCCAGGCCGACCTCGACACGATGGCGGCAGCCATCGAGATCGACCTCAACCATCGCATCGCGCCCGGCAACGGCAATCTCGGCGCCGCCGTCCAGGCCGCCTTCGACTACACCGCCCCCCGGATCGGCGCCCCGAGCGGCCGCCTCATGCTGGCGACGGATGCCGCCGGCACCATCGTCGCCGCGTCCCCGGTCGAGGCCCGGGCACGCTGGATGGGCAAGCCGCTGCGCGATGTCTTCGCCGCAGCGCCGCCGACGATCAGCAGCGCCACGCCGGTGCGCCTTGTCACCGGGGCGGACGCCGTCACCGTGGTGCGTCCGCTGGCGGCTCCCCTCGCCCAGTTCCACCTGCTGCGCGAAACCGACGATGCCCTGAACGTGTGGACCCGCAATTCGCTGCTGACCGGCACGCTGTTCGCGACCACCGGCCTGCTCCTGCTCGTCATCGGCCTCGCCTTCCATATCCAGACGATGCGCGCCGCCACCGCCGACACCATCAACCAGAACGCCCGCGCCACCATCGATGCAGCGCTGGAGAGCGGCGGCTGCGGCCTCTGGGACTGGGAGATCGGCACCAGCCAGATGTACTGGTCGGCCTCGATGTTCGAGATCCTGGGGATCAAGGGGCGCGAGGGTCTGGTCACCTTCGACGAACTCTACCCGGTGCTGCACCCCGATGACGGCTATCTCGGCGGCATCGCGCAGATGACCGATCTCGACCCGCGCAATGCCGTCGACTTCCAGTTCCGCATGCGCCATGCGGACGGCCGCTGGGTGTGGCTCAGGGCGCGCGGGCGCGGCCTGACGCTGGCCGGTGTCGACCATCCCCGTTTCGTCGGCATCGTCGTCGACATCACCGAGCAGCTCGAACTCGCCGCCCGCAATGCCGCCGCCGACCACCGCATCCGCGAAGCGATCGAGACGATCTCGGAGGCCTTCGTCGTCTGCGACGACCAGGACCGCATCGTGGTGTGCAACTCGAAATTCCGCGAGCTGAACGGCCTCGCCGACGAACAGGCCCGGCCAGGCGCCTGCTATCGCGAGACGCTGGCGGCCGCCGGTGGCGGCGCCAAGGTGAAGCAGGGCCATATCCTGCCCGACCGCGGCGCCGACGGATCCCGCGATTTCGAGGTCGAGCTGGCCGACGGACGCTGGCTGCAGATCAGCGAGCGGCGCACCCATTGCGGCGGATTCGTCTCGGTCGGCACCGACATCACCGCCCTGAAGCGCCACGAATCCCATGTCACCGCCAGCGAGCAGCGCCTCCGCACCAGCGTCGCCGAGCTGCAGAAGAGCCAGTACACGCTGGAAATGCAGACCCAGCAGCTCGCCGAACTCGCCGAGAAATATTCCGAGCAGAAGACCCAGGCCGAGGAGGCGAACCGCGCCAAGTCGGAATTCCTCGCCCATATGAGCCACGAGCTGCGCACGCCGCTCAACGCCATCATCGGCTTCTCTGAAGTGATGCGGGACGGCCATTTTGGGCCGCTCGGCACGACCAAATACCTGGAATATGTCCGCGACATTCATTCCAGCGGCCATTTCCTCCTCTCCGTCATCGATGACATCCTCGACATGGCCCGCATCGAGGCCGGGCGCCTGGGGCTTGAACTCGCCCCGACATGCCTCGAGGAGACCCTGGACGACACCATGCGCGTCGTCTCCAAAATGGCGGCCGACAAGGAGATCCTGATGGAGGCCGAGGTGCCGGACGGGATGGACCTCGTCGCCGACCGCCGGGCCATCAAGCAGATCATGCTCAATCTGCTGTCGAATGCGGTCAAGTTCACGCCGCGCGGCGGCATGATCTCGGTGCGCGCCCGCAAGGCCCGCGACATCATCGCCATCGCCATCGAGGATACCGGTATCGGCATTCCCCGCCATGCCATCACCAAGCTCGGCAAGCCCTTCGAACAGGTCGAGAGCCAGTTCTCGCGCAATCACCAGGGGTCGGGCCTCGGCCTCGCCATCGCCAAGTCGCTGGCCGAACTGCATGGCGGATCGCTGCGCATCCGCTCCACCGTCGGCCGCGGCACCACCGTGGTCGTGCGCCTGCCGGTTGCCGGGCCGAAGGTCGAGGCCGAAGCCTGAGGCGCCGATGAGGAGGGCCTTACGCCCCTCCGTCAGACCGGCCCGACGATGGCAACGAAGGCCTTGCGCACCTGTTTCTGCACCTCGGCCAGATGGGCATCCACCGTGGCGAAATCGGGGAGCTCGCCGGCCCGCGCCAGCAGGCGCTTCAGGCCGGGGGCGGCGGTCTGCGGGTCGAAGCCGTCGACGAGGCAGAGCCGGATGATCTGTGTCAGCCGCTGGTAGAGACGGCAGGCTGCGCGCAGCACATCGCCCTCGGTCGGCTTCAGCAGCCCGGCCGCCGCCGCCTTCTCGATGACGCGGATGGTGTTGGTGTCGAGAATGTCGGGATGGCGCGCGGCGTGGACGAGTTGCAGCGCCTGGGCGATGAACTCGATGTCGATGAGCCCGCCACGGGCATATTTGAGGTCCCAGCGGTTGTCATCGCCCTTGTCCTCGGCGATGGCCCGCCGCATGTCGACGATGTCGGCGAGGGTCGCCTTGGCCGCCCTTCTGGTGGTGAGGACGCGGCGGATTGCCTCCATCACCTCGGTCTCGAAGCCGGGCGTCGCGGCGACGACGCGGGCGCGGGTCAGCGCCATATGCTCCCAGGTCCAGGCCTCCTTCACCTGATAGGCGCGGAAGCCGTCGATATGGGTGGCGACCGGCCCGGAGCGCCCCGAGGGCCGCAGCCGGAGATCGACATCGAAGAGCACGCCCTCGCTCGTCGGTGCCGACAGGGCGCTGATGAGGCGCTGGGTCAGCCGCGCGAAATAATGGCCGCCGCTGAGCGGGCGCGGCCCCTTCGAGGCGCTCTCCCTGGGGTCGTGGTCATAGAGCAGGATGAGGTCGAGGTCCGAGCCGGCCGTCATCTCGCGACCGCCGAGCTTGCCCATGGCGATGACCGCCGTGCGCATGCCGCGGATCGGCCCGTGCGAGGCGGTGATCCAGTCCGTCACCGCCTTGTGCAGGGCCTTGATGAGCTGTTCGGCGAGCCGCGCGAAGGCCTGTCCCGCCGCCTCGGCCGAGACCGTGCCGGCCAGCACCCGCACGCCGGTGAGGAAGAGCTGTTCCTGGCCGAAGACGCGGGCCCGGTCGAGGACGTCCTCGGCGTCGCGGGCCATGCCGAGCGTCTCGGCGAGGCGCGCCGCCAGATCAGCGTCGGAGGGCAGCTCGCCGAAGAAGGCGGGCTCCAGCAGCGCGTCGAGCACATGGGCGCGGCGGCCGAGGAGATCGGCGAGGCGCGGCGCCGAGCCGAGGATCTGCGAGATGAGCTCCAGGAGATCGGGGTGGGTGCGCAGGATGGCGAGGAGTTCGATCGGCTGGGAATGGCGCGTCAGCAGCCGGTCGAAGGCGCGCAGGCCAAGATCGGCATCGCCGGTGCGCGACAGGGCATCGAGCAGGGCCGGCGCCAGTTCGGCGACGCGCTCGCGGGCGTCCCGCGCCCTGAGGCCCCCGGATTTCGGCTGCTGCCAGGCCTGGACGGTCGCCACCGCCGCGCCGGGATCGGCGAAGCCGAGATCGGTCAGCGCCGCCAGCGTCGTCGCCCGCGGCGGATCAGCGGCGAGGTCGAGCGTGCCCTTGACCTCGGCGAGCGGCGGCAGGGTCTCGAACAGCTTGGCATAGGCCGCCTCGACCGGGCGCAGTTCAGCCGTCAGCGCCGCGGCGAAGGCGGCATGGTCGCGATAGCCGAGGAACTGGGCGATGCCGGTGACCGCCTCGGTGGTCTCGGGCAGGCTGTGGGTCTGCTCGTCGGCGACCATCTGCAGCCGGTGCTCGACGCGCCGCAGGAAACGATAGGCGCGTTCGAGGGCCGCCCGCGTCTCCTCCGTCACCCAGCCGGCCTCGCGCAGGCGATGCAGGCCGGTGACCGTGTCGCGCACCCTGAGCGCCGGGTTGCGACCGCCGGCGATGAGCTGCTGGGTCTGCACGAAGAACTCGATCTCGCGGATGCCGCCGCGGCCGAGCTTGATGTTGTGGCCCTCGACGGCGAGGGCGTCATGGCCGCGGAAGGCGTGGATCTGCCGCTTCATCGCATGGACGTCGGCGACCGCCGCATAGTCGAGATATTTGCGCCAGATGAAAGGCTGCATCTCTCTCAGGAAGGCCTCGCCCGCCGCCATGTCGCCGGCACAGGGCCGCGCCTTGATGAAGGCCGAGCGCTCCCAGGTCTGGCCGATGGTCTCGTAATAGTGGAGCGCCGCGGGCGTCGAGATCGCCACCGCCGTCGCGCCGGGATCGGGGCGCAGCCGCAGGTCGGTGCGGAAGACATAGCCGTCGGCGGTGCGCTCCTGCAGGATCTTCACCAGCCGCTGGGTCAGGCGCACATAGGCGGGCTGGGCGTCCCTTCCCGGCTTCATCGGCGCCGCGTCGGGATCGAAGAAGACGATGAGGTCGATGTCGCTGGAATAGTTCAGCTCGAAGGCGCCGTGCTTGCCCATGGCGAGCACGATGTAGCCGGAACCGACCTCCGCCCGTTTCGCATCGGCGGGGGCGAGGATGCCCTGGTCGGCGAGATCGCGCATCAGATGCGCCACCGCTTCGGCCACGGCGAGGTCGGCGGTCTCGGTGAGGGCGCGCGTCACCTGTTCCAGCGGCCAGACGTCGCCGATATCGGCGAGCGCCACGAGCAGGGCGACCTGGGCGCGGAAGCGGCGGAGCGCCCGCCCGACACCCTCGTCGCTGCGCGCCTTGCGGCAGGCGGCGACGGCCTCGGCCTTGAGACGGGCGAAGCACGCCTCGGGGGCCTCCGCCAGGCAGGCGAGGAGATGGGCGGGGTCCTGGGTGGCGATGGCGCCGAGGAAGGGCGAATGGGCGAGGATGCCGGCGACCAGCGCCCGCGCCTTCGGCGGCTTCAGCGCCAGGCCGAGCGCCGCGCCGAGATCGGCGTCCTCGATCCCCTTGAGATAGTCGCCGACGCGCTTCGCCGCCGTCGCGCCTTGCGGCAGGACGGGCGCCGCGGCGAGCCTGGCGGCCAGGCTCGGGGACGAATCAGACGGGGCGATCCTGGATGCTCGGGGCATGGGCCGATCGTGGCAGACGCAGCGCCACCTTTAAACCCGGCCGGTTGTCGTCGAGGACCAGCCGCCCGCCATGGAGCCGCGCCACCGCCGCGGCGAGGCTGAGGCCAAGGCCCGAGCCGGGACGCGAGCGGCTGGTCTCCAGCCGCACGAACCGGTCGAGAACCCGGCCGCGATCGGCATCGGCAATGCCCGGCCCGCGGTCGGCAATGGTGACGACGGCTTCGCCATCCTCGGCGGCAACCGTCACCGCCACCGCGCCGGCACCGCCGGCCGCACCGTATTTCAGCGCGTTGTCGAGGAGGTTGGCGACCACCTGGCCGAGAAGTTCGCGGTTGCCGGTGACGCCCACCGGCGCGGTCGTCACGGTCAGCGCCACCCCCGCCTCCTCCGCCACCGGCTCGTAGAGCTCGGCGACGCCGCGGGCGATCTCCGCGAGGTCGAGCGGCACCATGCCCTCGCGCTGGTTGCCGGCCTCGGCGCGGGCGATCATCAGGAGCGCGTTAAAGGTGCGGATGAGGCCGTCGGATTCCTCGATGATACCGGTCAGCGCGGCGCGATAGGCCGCGTCGGAGCCGCCGACCCGCAACGCCTCCTCGGCCTTGTTGCGCAGCCGCGTCAGCGGTGTCTTGAGGTCGTGGGCGATATTGTCGGAGACCTCCTTCATGCCGGCCATCAGCGCCTCGATGCGGCCCAGCATGTCGTTGACGCTGCCGGCGAGGCGGTCGAGTTCGTCGCGCGAGCCGGCGGTCGGCAGGCGGCCGGTGAGATCGCCTTCCATGATGCGGCGGGACATGTCGGTCATGGCGTCGACGCGCTTCAGCACCCGCCGCGTGACGAAATAGGCGCCGAGCAGGCCGAGCACGAGCGCCACGACCACCGACAGGCGGAAGCCGCGGCCGAATATCTCGCGCATGCGGTCGCGCTCCTCGAGGTCGCGGCCGACGAGCAGGCGGAAATTGCCGGGAAGGCCGTAGACCTGGGCGATGGCGCGGTGCGGCCCCTCGCTCATGTCCTCGCCGGCACGGCGATAATCCGTCTCGATCCAGCCCTGGCGGGTGAGCGTCCCGGGGGGCAGTTCGCCGATATTGCCGGCCAGCGGCAGGCCGGTGAAGGTGGTGACCAGATAGAGCGAGGCGCCGGGACGGTTGCCGCGCTCCTCGACCACCTCGACGAGGCGGCGGATGCCGCCGATCGCATATTGCTCGGCGAGCCCGCGCACCTCGGCGGTGATCGTCTCGGTCAACTGGCCGGTGAGCTGGCGCTGGGTGGCAAATCCCAGCCAGCCGATGACGAAGCCGGCGAAGAGGATGAAGATGAAGAGGTAGGCGGCGATGATCTTGAAGGCCGTGGTCGACAGCAGCGACCGGAAACGCGAGGGCGGTCGCGCCGGCTTGGCCGCCGTTCCCCCGGTCGCAGGAGCCGCCGGAGCAGGAACGGGCGTCACGGGCGCACCGTATATCCCGCGCCGCGGATCGTATGGATCAGCGGCCTGTCGAAACCCTTGTCGATCTTGGCGCGCAGCCGCGAGACATGCACGTCGATGACATTGGTCTGCGGGTCGAAGTGATAGTCCCAGACATGTTCGAGCAGCATGGTACGAGTGACGACCTGGCCGGCATTCTTCATCAGATATTCGAGCAGGCGGAATTCCCGCGGCTGGAGGATCAGTTCCTCGCCGCCGCGGCTGACGCGGTGGGACAGGCGGTCGAGTTCGAGATCGCCGACCCGGTAGACCGTCTCGGGCGCGCCCGCCGCCCGGCGACGGGAAAGCACCTCGACACGGGCGAGCAGTTCGGAAAAGGAATAGGGCTTGGGCAGGTAGTCGTCACCGCCGGCCCGCAGGCCCTTGACGCGGTCGTCGACCTGGCCGAGGGCGGAGAGGATCAGGGCGGGCGTCTGGCGGCCGGCGGCACGCAGGTCGGCGATGACCGACAGGCCGTCCTTCTTCGGCAGCATACGATCGACGATGAGCACGTCATAGGGGCCGTCGGAGGCCATGGCGAGGCCGTCCTCGCCGTCGGCGGCGTGATCGGCCACGTGCCCTGCCTCCCGGAAGGCCTTGACGAGATAGGACGCCGCCTCGCGGTCGTCCTCGATGATCAGAATCCGCATGGTGGTCATGGTACACGGGCTCTCGGGGACTTTGCGAGACGGCGGCCGTCGAAACCCACGAAAAACGGGGCGGCCGGACATGGAGTTCCGACCGCCCCGCGCGAGATGACCCCGTCCGGCGGGGGGCGACTGGGGTTGCCGGCGCGGGATCACTCGTGAGTGGCTGCCGGCGCCGGAAAGGTTCGACGCCGGCGACGATTTTCCTCAGCTCGGGTTCAGCGGGATGGCGACGAAGCGCTGGCCCTGACCCGACTGCAGGCGGATCAGCGCCGAGCGGCGGCCGTCGGCCCGCGCGGCGGTGAGCGCCTCGCGCATGTCGCGCAGCGAGGCGACCGAGCGGCCGGCCACATCGAGGATGATGTCGCCGGGGCGGATGCCGCGCTGGGCGGCGGGCCCGGCAGGGTCGACCTCGGTGACGACCATGCCCTCACCGCGGCCGGCCGGCTCGACCGACATGCCGAGGCGCGGCGCCGTCGGGGCCGCCTCGG
>NZ_JALHMP010000021.1 GCF_022843985.1 Phreatobacter sp.
CCCCCGCCCGCCAGCCGGTCCGCGCCGGCCGTCAGGCGCCGCCGCCGCCGATGGTCGCCCCCAATGCCGAAGGCGCCGGCGGCACCGTCGTCTTCGCCCGCCAGACGACCGAGCGCGCCGCCGTCGTCGCCACCATGCATGCGCCCGATCCGCGGGCCCCGCGGCTGATCCAGCAGCCTGTCCAGGTCGTCGCCATGACCTTCTCGGCCTCAGCGCCGGCAACCGTCCCGACCCAGCGCTTCACCGGCCAGGCTGTCTCGACGCTGCGGACCATCGAGTTTGCTGCCGTCACGCCGCAGCGCGGCGCCTTCCTCTCCCGCTGACCCCCCGCCCGCTGACCCCCTCCCGCTGACCCCCTCCCGCTGACCCCCTCCCGCTGACCCCCTCCCGCTGACCCCACCGCTCGCCGTCGGCCGCCGCGCGCCTGATCTGCGCGCCGGACCATGGTGGGCCCGGCCTATCCGTTGCATCGTCCCGCCACCGGTCGCTGCGGCCGGTTCCGATCGGAGCGCCGGGACGGCTGGCCGCCGCGGACGAGACGGGACGCCATGGACCCCATCCGCTTCATTCCGCCGGCTCTGGCGATCCTCTGGGGCCTGAACTGGCCTGCCGTGAAAATCGGTCTGTCGGAAGTGCCGCCCTTCGCGCTGCGCATGGGCGGCATGGGCGCCGGCGGGCTCATCCTGCTCGCGGTGGCGCTGGCGGGCGGTCGCTCGCTGCGGATCGCGCGGCGTGACTGGGGGCCGCTGGTGGTGGGCGGCTTCCTCAGCATCACGGTGTTCAATCTGGCGGTGGTCTTCGCCCAGCTGAACACGACGACGTCGCGGGCCGCGATCCTCACCTTCACCACGCCGCTTTGGGCGATCGTGCTTGCCTATTGCGTGTTGGGCGAGAGGCTGGACCGGGCACGCATCGCGGCGCTGGTGATCGGGCTCGCCGGCATCGGCGTGCTGGCGTCACCGATCTTCACCGGCGCAATCAATCCTCTCGGCGTGCTGTTTCCGGTGGTGGCGGCGGTCAGCTGGGCGGCCGGCTCGGTCTATCTGAAATGCCAGCCGCTTGGCGGCGATCGCATGGTGGCGATCGGCTATCAACTGCTGCTGGCGGCGGGAATCGCCGCCATCGGCTTCGCCGCGAGCGGCGAGGTCCTGCCGACGCGGCTGTCTCCGGGGACGGCCCTCGCCATCGCCTATCATGTCATCGGCGCAACCGCGCTGGCCTATCTGCTGTGGTTCACGCTGCTCGACCGGCTGACGGTGGGAGCGGCCGCGATGACCACCTTCGCCATTCCCGTCGTCGGCGTCGCCAGCGCCATGGTGCTGGTGGGCGACCGGCCGGGCCTGCTCGACTATGTCGGCTTCGCCGCGGTGATCACCGCGGCAGGGCTTGCGACGTTCGGAACGAATCGAGCCTGAGAGCGGGGGCCGTCAGCCCATGCCGAGCGCCTGCTTGTAGAGTTCGAGGATCGCCTCTTCCTCCATGCGTTCGTCGCGGTCCTGCTTGCGCAGCGAGATGATCTTGCGCAGCACCTTGGTGTCGAAGCCATTGGCCTTGGCCTCGCCATAGACGTCCTTGATGTCGTCCGACAGTGCCTTCTTCTCTTCCTCGAGGCGCTCGATGCGCTCGATGATGGACTTGAGCTGATCGGCTGCGACGCTTTGGGTATCGACCATGTGCGGCTCCAGGGGCGAGGGCGAAGGGAGCCGCACTGGTTCGC
This sequence comes from Phreatobacter sp., assembly GCF_022843985.1. Taxonomy (GTDB): domain Bacteria; phylum Pseudomonadota; class Alphaproteobacteria; order Rhizobiales; family Phreatobacteraceae; genus Phreatobacter. The sequence goes on from NZ_JALHMP010000021.1 coordinate 1,718, forward strand.
GAATTCGCACCGCGGGGTCAAGCGGCGCGGCGCTTGTCCACAGGCCCGCCGGCCCCTATGCATCGACGGGCGAACCCAGGCCGTGACACCCGCGTTTTGACATCCTCCCTCACCCCCGACACGCCCGCGCCCCGGGCCTCCAAGGCGGGCGCCTTCATCGCCCTGCTTGCTGGCGCACTCGCGCTCGGCATCTCGCCCGTCTTCGTCCGGCTGGCCGATGTCGGGCCCTTCGCCTCGGCCTTCTGGCGGGCGCTGCTGGCGCTGCCCATCCTCTTTCTGTGGATGAAGATCGCCGACCGTGGCCGGCTCGGGGGCCCCGGTTACACCGTGCCCGTCGTCCTGGCCGGCCTGTTCTTCGCCGGTGACCTGTTCTTCTGGCACCTGTCGATCCTCAACACGACGATCGCCAATTCCACCTTCCTCGCCACCACCGCGCCGGTCTGGGTCATTCTCGTCGCCTGGCTCTGGTTCAAGGAGCGCATTTCCGTCTCGACGCTGTCTGGCCTTGCCCTGTGCATCGCCGGCGGTGCGGCCCTGGTCGGCGACAGCCTGCAGATCGATCGCTCGCGGCTGATCGGCGATGCCTATGGGGCGACGACCGGCATCTTCTTCGGGCTCTATTTCCACGCCATCCGGGCCGGGCGTCTTACCCATGGCGCGGCACGGCTGACCCTGCAATCGACCGCGGTGACGGCGCTCGTCCTCTTCGCCGTGGCGCTGATGCTGGAGCCGCGCATCCTGCCGCAGAGCCTCCAGGGCTGGCTGGCGGTGCTGGCGCTCGGCATGCTGACCCATGCGGCAGGGCAGGGGCTGCTGTCGGTGGCGCTCGGCACGCTGCCCACGGTCTTTTCCTCCCTGGTGATCTTCCTGGAGGCGGTCATCGCCGCGCTGTTCGCCTGGGTCGTGCTGGGGGAGGCCATCAGCCTCGTCCAGGTCGCGGGCGGTGCGGCCATCATGCTCGGCATCTGGGTGGCACGGCCGCGCTGAGGGCGGCCGCGCGGTGGATATAGCCCCACCCGCCCGGCCTTTCGTTGACAGGCCCCATGCGATCAAGGAAAAGCCAAAGAGCTGGATGACAAGGCGCCGATGACTCGTCTCTCCCCCTGCGCATTCGCGATGCTCGCCGGCCTGCTGGCGGGCACGACGTGGCTGTCGGGCACCAGCCCCGCCGCCGCCGATCTTCGCCTCTGCAACACGACGCAGAGCCGCGTGGGCGTCGCCATCGGCTACAAGGACGGCGAGGGCTGGACCACCGAAGGCTGGTGGAACGTCCCGGCACGCTCCTGCGAGACCATCCTCCGGGGGCCGCTGGTCGCCCGCTACTACTATCTCTATGCCGTCGACTACGATCAAGGCGGGGAATGGTCAGGCCGGGCCTTCATGTGCTCGCGCGACAAGGAGTTCACCATCCGCGGCATCGAACAGTGCCTGGCCCGCGGCTATGACCGCCTCGGCTTCTTCGAGGTCGATACGCAAGACCAGCGGCAATGGACAGTGCAACTGACCGACGAGGGCCAGCGTCCGGCGCCGGCGGCCCCGCCCATGGCGGCGCCGGTCCCGCCGCCGGGTCCGGTGCGCCGGCCCGATCCGACGCCGGCCGCGTCGGGAACGCGCAGCACGCCGCTGCCCAATGCTCCCGCCGGATCGGGCGGCGCCGGGGCAGGCGTCCAGAGCGGCGTCCCGGCCTTCACCGCGCCGCGGTGATGCGGCGAAATTAGCCGCCACGTCTGCGTTGCAAGACCACGATCCATGCGCTACCCCACATGGATAGAATGGGCTGGCTTTCAGGAGTTGAACCATGGCCTCCGAACCGCGAGTCGACGGCACCGCACCGATGGACTACCCCGAACACGAGCGCACCTATGCCTTCTTCGTCGGGTTGACGAAATGGGGGACGATTTCCCTGGTTATCCTCATGATCCTGATGGCAATCTTTCTGCTCTGACGGGTGACGCAAACCCGTTATCGAGGGGCAACGGGGGCCGCGACGACTGACATGACGCCCCTCGGAGCGGCCCGGCACAAGGGCGGACCGGAGGAGCATTCTATGCGGATCGCGATCCCCAGGGAGACGGAGGCCGGCGAGCCGCGCGTCGCCGGCACGCCCGACACGGTGAAGCGCCTCATGGCGCTGGGGGCAGAGCTGGTCGTTGAACCGGGCGCGGGCCTCGATTCCGGTATCATCGACGCGGATTACGCAGCGGTCGGCGCGACGCTCTCCGCCGATGCGGTAAAGGGCGCCGACGTGGTACTCAAGGTGCGCCGTCCGAGCGCCGCCGAACTCACGTCCTACAAGGCCGGTGCCGTGGTGCTCGCCACCATGGATCCCTATGGTAACGAGGCCGCCCTCGCCGCTATGGCGCAGGCCGGAATCGCCGCCTTCGCCATGGAACTGATGCCGCGCATCACCCGCGCCCAGGTGATGGACGTGCTGTCCAGCCAGGCGAACCTCGCCGGCTACCGCGCCGTGATCGATGGCGCCGGAGAGTTTGGCCGCGCCCTGCCGATGATGATGACCGCCGCCGGCACCGTCCCGGCCGCGAAGATCTTTGTGATGGGTGCCGGCGTTGCCGGGCTCCAGGCCATTGCCACGGCCCGCCGCCTCGGCGCGGTGGTGACGGCCACCGACGTGCGGCCTGCCGCCAAGGAGCAGGTGGAGAGCCTCGGCGCCAAGTTCGTCGCCGTCATGGACGACGAGTTCAAGCAGGCCGAGACGGCGGCAGGCTATGCCAAGCCGATGTCGGCCGAGTACCAGGCCAAGCAGGCGGCCCTCGTTGCCGAGCACATTGCCAAGCAGGACATCGTCATCACCACGGCGCTGATCCCTGGCCGGGCCGCGCCGCGGCTCGTCACTGCCGCCATGGTGGCCTCGATGAAGGCCGGGTCTGTGCTGGTCGACCTCGCCGTCGAGCGGGGCGGCAATGTCGAGGGTGCCAAGGTCGGCGAGACGGTGGTCACTGCCAATGGCGCGAGGATCGTCGGCCATGCCAATGTGCCCGGACGCCTCGCGGCGACCTCCTCGGCGCTCTATGCGAAGAACCTCTTCTCCTTCCTTGAGATCATGATCGACAAGGCGTCGAAATCGCTGGTCGTGCCGTGGGAGGACGAGCTGGTGAAGGCGACGCTGCTGACGCGCGATGGCGCCGTGGTCCATCCGAATTTCCAGTCGGTGGTGCCAGCGCCGCCGGCCGCCGCCGCAGCACCGGCGGCCGAGGATACGGCGCCGGCCAAGGCTAAGCCTGCGCCGAAGAAGTCCACCAAGGCCTGATCCGAGGGGAAACGAATGACGACGCTGACGCCTGACCAGGCCCTCGAACGGGCCCGCGCCGCCGCCGAGGCCGCGCGCATCGCCGCCGAACAGGCGCGCCTCGCGGCCGAACAGGCCACCGCCGTGGCCGACCAGATCGCCACGGTGGCCGGCGCCGCGGTGCACAGCGCGACGGGCGGGGCCATCGACCCGACGGTCTTCCGGCTCACCATCTTCGCCCTTGCGGTTTTTGTCGGCTATTACGTGGTCTGGTCGGTGACGCCGGCCCTGCATACGCCGCTGATGTCGGTGACCAATGCCATCTCCTCCGTCATCGTCGTCGGTGCGCTGCTCGCCGTCGGCGTCCAGGTGATGGATTCCGGCACGGTCTGGGCGCGGATCTTCGGCTTCATCGGGCTCGTGCTCGCAGCGATCAACATCTTCGGCGGCTTCCTCGTCACACAGCGCATGCTTGCGATGTACAAGGCGAAGGACAAGCCGGCGACGAGCAAGGGCTGAACCCATGTCGGCAAATCTCGCAGCCCTTCTCTATCTCCTCGCCGGCGTCCTGTTCATTCTGAGCCTCAGGGGCCTGTCCAGCCCGGCCTCCTCGCGGCAGGGCAACCTCTTTGGCATGGTCGGCATGACCATCGCCGTGCTGACGACGCTCGCCTATGCGCGGCCGTCCGGGATCGGCGCCTGGATCCTCGTCCTCGCCGGCCTCGGCATCGGCGGCGGCATCGGTGCGGTCATCGCCCGCCGCGTGCCCATGACGTCGATGCCACAGCTCGTGGCCGCCTTCCATTCGGGCGTTGGTCTCGCCGCTGTCTTCGTCGCCGCCGCCGCGCTCTATGCGCCGACGGCTTTCGACATCGGCGCCCGCGGCGCGATCAAGGGCCTGTCGCTGTTCGAGATGGGCCTCGGCGCCGCCATCGGCGCGATCACCTTCACCGGCTCGGTCATCGCCTTCCTGAAGCTCGACGGGCGGATGAGCGGCAAGCCGATCATGCTGCCGCAGCGCCATCTCATCAACATTGCCCTGGCCGCGGCCATCATCGTGCTGATGATCGTCTTCATGCGGACGGAGAGCACGCTCGCCTTCTGGCTGATCGTGATCCTCGCCTTCGTCGTCGGCGTGACGCTGATCATCCCGATCGGCGGCGCCGACATGCCGGTCGTCGTGTCGATGCTCAATTCCTATTCGGGCTGGGCGGCGGCGGGCATCGGCTTCACGCTGGGCAACACGGCGCTGATCATCACCGGCGCCCTGGTGGGCTCGTCGGGCGCGATCCTGTCCTACATCATGTGCAAGGCGATGAACCGGTCCTTCATCTCCGTCATTCTCGGTGGCTTCGGCGGCGATGATGCGGCGGCGGGCGGATCAGCCGAAGCGCGCCCCTTCAAGGCGGGTTCGGCGGAGGACGCCGCCTATATTATGAAAAACGCCCAGAAGGTCATCATCGTGCCGGGCTACGGCATGGCGGTGGCACAGGCCCAGCACGCCCTGCGCGAGATGGCCGACCTCCTGAAGAAGGAGGGCGTCGAGGTGAAATATGCCATCCACCCGGTGGCCGGCCGCATGCCCGGGCACATGAACGTGCTCCTCGCCGAGGCCAACGTGCCCTATGACGAGGTCTTCGAGCTCGAGGATATCAACTCCGAATTCGCCCAGGCCGACGTCGCCTTCGTCATCGGCGCCAATGACGTGACCAACCCGGCGGCGAAGACCGACAAGACCTCGCCGATCTATGGCATGCCCATCCTCGACGTGGAGAAGGCTGGCAACATCCTGTTCGTCAAGCGTGGCATGGGCGGCGTCGGCTATGCCGGCATCGACAACGACGTTTTCTACCGCGACAACACGATGATGTTGCTCGCCGACGCCAAGAAGATGGTGGAGAACATCGTCAAGGCGCTGGGGCATTGACCGGGCGCCTCTCCGGTTGAGGGGGGCGCGCATCGTGATCTAGGATTGAAGCGGGGTCTTTCTGGCCCCGCTTCTATTTTGGAGACGCCATGCTGTTCATGGTCATCGAGCGCTTCGCCGGCTGCGGCCCGGTGCCGCTCTATCGGCGTCTGCGGGACACGGGCCGCTCGCTGCCCGCGGGGCTCACCGATGTCGGCAGCTGGATCGAGCCGAATTTCGACCGCTGTTTCCAGCTGATCGACTGCGACGACGCGCGCCTGCTGCAGGAATGGGTGCTGTCGTGGCGCGGCTCAGGCGGGAGCTTCGAGATGGTCCCTGTCGTGCTGAGCGACCAGATCCGGGCGGTCGCTGCGCCCCATCTCGACGGTCCGGCGCCATGAGCATCGTCATCCGTCCCTATGCGGCCGGCGACCGGGCCGTCGTCATCGGCCTCGTCCACCAGCTCAATCTCTATGAGGACGGCATTTCCGCCGACCGTGCCCGCGACCTGAAGGCGGCGGAGGCCTGCCTCGATTTCGACCTGGCACGCGTCGCCCGCGACGGTGGTGCCGTCGTGGTGGCGGTCGATGGCCGCGAGGTCATCGGCGTGATGTGTTTCGTGCTGGAACGGCCACCGCCCTATCTCAGGGCGGAGTTCGCGCAGGTCGGCTGGGTGTCGGAACTGGTCGTCGACGAGCGCCACCGGGGGCAGGGTATCGGCACCGCGCTGCTGGAAGAGGCTGAACGCCTCGCCCGCCGCCACGGCGTCCGGCGCCTGATGATCGGTGCCATCGTCGGCAATCACATCGCCCGCAAGGCCTATGAGCGCTTCGGCTTCCGCCCGGCGGCGATCGAAATGGCGAAGGACCTGGGGTGATGCGCCTCAGTTGAACAGGCGGTAGCTCTGGCCGGCGCGGCCACCGAGGCGGGCGAAGCCCTCGCGGCCACCGGGATGGTTCTCCTCGACGCTGATGGCCTTGGCATAGGAGCCGAGCGCGCGCTCGTTGTCGCCGGTGCGCTCCAGCGCCTGTCCGCGCGCCACCCAGAGATCGGGATTGCGCTGGTCGAACTGCACCGCCTCGTTGAAGTCGTCGAGGGCGAGCTTGTACTCGTTCATGGCGAGATAGCTGAGGCCGCGGCCGTAATAGGGCTCGGCATTGTTCGGGGCGAGGCCGAGGGCGGTGGTGAAATCCTCGACCGCCTGGCGGTGATTGCCCTGGGCGGCCCAGACGAGGGCGCGGTTGTGATAGGCCTGCGCGTTGGAGCCGTTGATCTGGATGGCGCGGTTATAGTCAGCCAGAGCCTCGGCCAGGCGGTTCTGCGTCCGATAGACATTGCCGCGGCCGATATAGGCGGCGGCATAATTGGCGTCGGCAGCGATGGCCTTGTTGTAATCGGCGAGCGCGAGGTCGGCGCGGCCGCTCTGGCGATGCACCAGGGCGCGATTCGACAGGGCCTGCACGTAGTTCGGATCGATCTGGATGGCGCGGGAGAAGTCGGCCAGCGCCTCGGCGCGGCGTCCGGTGCGCGCCAGCACCGTGCCGCGCATGTTGAAGGCCTGGGGATCGTTGGGATTGCGCTGCACCACATCGGTCAGCGAGGCCAGGTTGGCGGTCGAGCCGATGTAGCTGGATTCGACGTCGTCACCGCCGGTGGTGGAGCCCACCGATGTCACGCCACCCGTCGAACTGCACCCGGCGAGGGCGAGGCCCGCGGCGAGGAGGAGCAGCCGCGGTGTCAGGCGGACCGTCGCGTGGGCCGAACATGTCATGTCCCATCGTCCTATCATCGGCCTGAGTGGCATGGCGGTCCGCACGATGCGGCGCTGGAATCGAACCGGCCCGCGATGATCTTTCGTCGCGGGCCTGTCAAAAATGCGGCGAGGTCGCCTGTCGGTCTTGTCAGCGGGCGCCGGGGGCGGCGCGAACCTTCACCGGCTTGGCCGGGATCAGTCCTTCGCGCTGGGCCTTCTTGCGGGCGAGCTTGCGGGCCCGGCGCACCGCCTCGGCCTTCTCGCGCGCCTTTTTCTCCGACGGCTTCTCGAAGTGGCCGCGCAGCTTCATTTCGCGGAAGATGCCTTCACGCTGCATCTTCTTCTTGAGCGCCTTGAGCGCCTGATCGACATTGTTGTCGCGAACAAGAACCTGCACGCCGATGATCCTTCAAGCCATCTGGATTCTAGGTCAAGCAGAGCCCTCACGGACTGTCCGTGCGGAAGCTTCATGCCCAAAGAAGCTAGGCGCGTAACAGAAACCGTCCGCTCTGTCCATGGTCTTTCGGGATTTCTGCCGATTTCTGAAGTCCTCGTTTGCGTCGCGGGAGCGGCGCGGCTATATCGGGGGCGATTTCCCGATCCATTGATCGATACGAGGCGGTCGCCTCGCCTGGGCCCTCGGGGCCTGGGCACGGGAGCCCTCACGCTCCTGCTGCGGCTGCCGTCCTCGTCCCGATCATCTTCACGAGGCACGCCATGACCCAGCTTCTCATGCCCAAGGCGACCGCCGTCTGGCTCGTCGACAATACCGGCCTGTCTTTCGAGCAGATCGCCGCCTTCTGCACCCTGCATCCGCTCGAAGTGAAGGCCATCGCCGACGGCGAGGCGGCCCAGGGCATCAAGGGGGCCGACCCGATCATCACCGGGCAACTGACCCGCGATGAGATCTCCAAGGCGGAGAAGGATCCGGCCTATCGTCTCAAGCTCGCCCCGCCGAAGGTCAAGCTGCCCGAGGTCAAGTCGAAGAAGGGCCCGCGCTATACGCCGGTCTCGCGCCGGCAGGACCGACCGAACGCCATCCTCTGGCTGGTGCGCAACCATCCGGAAGTGAAGGACGCGGCCATCATGCGCCTCGTCGGCACCACCAAGCCGACCATCGCGGCGATCCGAGACCGGACGCACTGGAACTCGCAGACGCTGTCGCCGATGGATCCGGTGACGCTCGGCCTGTGCTCGCAGATCGACCTCGACCTCGAGGTCAATCGCGCTGCCAAGGAGCGCGGGCCCGTCGATACCACGCCGGAGCAGACCCTGCTGCCTGCAGACCAGACGACCGCGGCGCCGGCCAAGTATGATCCTTTCGAGCGCGACGATGGGCCGAAGCGCGAAGAGCGCTACGACGCTGAAAAGGTCTTCGCCAATCTGAAGTCGATCCGCGACGACGACCAGGGCTGACGCGTCCCTTTTCCGAACGCGCCCGACGTTGTAACCGGGGGCGTCCCTATGTGGTGGGGCGCGCCCGATTCGCATTCCGGAGACCGATCATGGCCGATGCAGCACGCAGCCCGATCTCGCTCGAAGGGCTCGATCTGGCCGCCCTCGTGGCAAGCCGTGTCTGCCATGACGTGATCTCGCCGGTCGGCGCCATTGTCAACGGTCTCGAACTGATGGAAGACGGTGCCGACCAGGCGACGACCGAACTGGCCCTCGACCTGATCCGCAAGAGTGCCAAGACGGCCTCGGCCCGCCTGCAGTTCTGCCGCATCGCCTTCGGCGCTGCGGGCTCGGCCGGGTCGGCCATCGATACGCGCGACGCCCATCAGGTGGCGACGAATTTCCTCAATGACGACCGCACGACGGTCGACTGGCATATTCCGCCGGCCTTTCTGCCGAAGAACCGGGTGAAGCTTCTGCTCAATCTCCTCATGCTCGCGGCCGGCGCCATTCCGCGCGGTGGCGTCATCAAGGTGGAGATGACCGGCGAAGGCGATACGGCGGGTTTCGCGATCCTGGTGACGGGGCTTAACGCACGCATTCCGCCGCACGCCAATGAACTGCTCGCCGGCATTCCCGCCAACGAGCAGGGCACCATCGATGCCCATGCGATTCAGCCCTATTACGCCGGTCTGTTGGCCCGTGCCGCAGGGATGTCCGTCCGGGTCGAGAAGATCGAGGACAGGGTCGAGATCAGCGCCTCCTGAAATAGGCATGGCTTCCTGTGGAATGATTAACCCCTTGTGAGGTAAGCGGTTCTTTCCCCTCCGATCGGTGCAGCACGGTCAAATCGCTTCAGCAAAGCTTAACCCTTTTCCCCCACACTTGGAAACATGAGGTAAGCCGCAACGTCGGCGAAGCCGTAGTTTCTACAGTCCAGGTTGGGCGACGATGGATGATCTGCTGCGCGAATTCCTGACGGAAACCAACGAAAGCCTCGATGTCGTTGACGTCGAGCTCGTGCGGTTCGAGCAAGACCCCAATAATGCGGCGATCCTTGGGAACATCTTCCGCCTCGTCCACACCATCAAGGGGACCTGCGGGTTCCTCGGCCTGCCGCGGCTCGAAGCTCTGGCCCACGCCGCCGAGACGCTGATGGGCAAGTATCGTGACGGCTCCCCGGTGACGGGGCAGGGCGTCACCATGATCCTCTTTACGATCGATCGCCTCAAGGAAATCCTCGGCGATCTCGAAGGCGCCGGTGCCGAACCCGAGGGCGACGACGGCGATCTGATCTCGCAGCTGGAGGCGATGTCGATCGCCGCTGATGCGGCGCCTGCCGCGGCTCCCGTCGCCGAGAAAGCTCCAGCTCCGGCGCCGACCGCCGCACCCGAGCAGGCCCTCGAGCGTGCGCTGCGTCCCGGCGAAGTGTCGCTTGACGAGCTGGAGCGTGCCTTCCGCGAGACCGAGGCCGAGGTGGCCGTGGCGCCGCTCCCCGAAGTCGCAGCTCCTCCGGTCGCGCCGGAGGCCGCCAAGGTGGAGGCCAAGAAGCCCGCTGCCCGCCCTGCCAAGGCCGCCAGTGCCGGTGGCGACGACGAGATCGAGGGCGTGAAGGGCCAGCAGACGCTGCGCGTCAATGTCGACACGCTCGAGCAGCTGATGACCATGGTCTCGGAGCTTGTGCTAACCCGGAATCAGCTCCTGGAAATCGTCCGCCGCCACGAGGATTCGGAATTCAAGGTGCCGCTGCAGCGGCTCTCCAACGTCACGGCCGAGCTGCAGGACGGCGTTATGAAGACCCGCATGCAGCCGATCGGCAATGCCTGGCAGAAGTTGCCGCGCATCGTCCGCGACCTCGGCAACGAACTCGGCAAGCAGATCGACCTGGAGATGCACGGCGCCGAGACCGAACTCGACCGCCAGGTGCTCGACCTGATCAAGGACCCGCTCACCCACATGGTGCGCAACTCCGCCGATCACGGCCTCGAGGCCACCGAGCAGCGTCGCCTCGCCGGCAAGCCGGAGAAGGGCACGATCAAGCTGTCCGCCTATCACGAGGGCGGCCATATCGTCATCGCGATCTCCGACGATGGACGCGGCCTCAACACGGACCGCATCAAGAAGAAGATCCTCGAGCAGAACCTCGCCACCGAGGCCGAGCTCGAAAAAATGACGGAAGCGCAGATCCACAAGTACATCTTCGCGCCGGGCTTCTCGACCGCCGCGGCCGTCACCTCGGTCTCCGGCCGCGGCGTCGGCATGGACGTGGTGCGCACCAATATCGACCAGATCGGTGGCACAATCGACCTGAAGTCAGTCCCGGGCGAAGGGACGACCGTCACCATCAAGATCCCGCTGACCCTTGCCATCGTCTCGGCCCTGATCGTCGAGAGCGCCGGTGATCGCTTCGCTGTCCCGCAACTCTCGGTGATCGAGCTGGTCCGCGCCCAGCAGAACTCCGAGCATCGGATCGAGCGCATCAAGGACACTCCCGTCCTGCGCCTGCGGAACAAGCTCCTGCCGCTGGTCCACCTGCGCCAGCTCCTCGGCATCGCCGGCGGCGAGACCCTGGACGAGACGGCCGGCTTCATCGTTGTGACCCAGGTCGGCAGCCAGACCTTCGGCATCGTCGTCGACCAGGTATTCCACACCGAGGAAATCGTGGTGAAGCCGATGTCCTCGAAGCTGCGGCACATCACGATGTTCTCGGGAACGACCATCCTCGGCGACGGATCGGTCATCATGATCATCGACCCGAACGGCATCGCCTCCGCGATCGGCACCGACGTATCGACCGAGGTCAACGAGACCGAGGCCGACTCCCGCCGCGGCAACGAGCGCCAGCTTATCTCGATGCTGGTGTTCCGCGCCGGCTCGCGCGAGCAGAAGGCGGTTCCGCTGTCCCTCGTCACCCGCCTTGAAGAGGTCGCCGTCGACAAGATCGAGCAGGCCCACGGGCGCCATCTGGTCCAGTATCGCGGGGCGCTCATGCCGCTCGTCTCGGTGTCGGGCTATATGGAGCTCAAGAGCGAGGGCAGCCAGCCGCTGCTGGTCTTCTCCGACTCGGGCCGCTCCATGGGCCTCGTCGTCGACGAGATCGTCGACATCGTCGAGGACGCGCTCAACATCGAGGTGTCGGCCGATGTTCCCGGCCTGCTCGGCTCGGCCGTCATCAAGGGCCAGGCCACCGAGATCCTCGACATCGGACACTACCTGCCGCTGGCCTTCGAGGACTGGTTCAAGCGCAAGGAGATGCGCATCGAGGCGCTGACCCGCAAGCTGCTCTTCGTCGACGACTCGCCGTTCTTCCGCAACATGCTCACCCCCGTGCTGAAGGCGGCCGGCTACGATGTCGTCACCGCGGCGGCGGGCTCGGAAGCCCTCGACATCCTCAAGGGTGGCGACAAGTTCGACGTCGTCGTCTCGGACATCGAGATGCCGGAGATGAACGGCTTCGAGTTCGCCGAGGCCATGCGCGCCGACAAGCGCTTCGCCACCACCCCGGTGATCGCCCTGTCCTCGCTGACCAACCCGGCCGCCATCGAGCGGGCGCGGGTGGCCGGCTTCCACGACTATGTCGCGAAATTCGACCGTCAGGGCCTCATCGCGGCACTGAAGGAAACCTCCAACGAAATCGCCCAGGCGGCGTAAGTCATCTTGCGTGAGGATCTGTCCATGCAGACCACCAGCGACGACGTCACGGAATACGTGACCGTGCTGATCGGCGGCCAGTTGTTCGGCCTGCCCATCTCCCGCGTGCAGGACGTGTTCATGCCCGACCGGCTGACACGCGTGCCGCTCTCCCACCCGGATATTGCCGGCGTGCTCAACCTGCGCGGCCGCATCGTCACAGCCATCGACATGCGGATCCGCCTCGGGATCGCGCGCGAGAAGGACGCCAAGCCCGCCATGGCGGTCGGCATCGAATCGCGCGGCGAGAGCTACGGCCTGCTGATCGACTCGGTTGGCGAGGTGCTGAAGCTCTCTCCCGACAGCCGCGAGCAGAACCCGATCAATCTCGATTCACGCTGGGCGCGCGTTTCGGCAGGCGTTCATCGCCTGGAGGGCCAGCTGATGGTCATCCTCGACGTCGATTCCGTCCTCGCCATGGGCGGCGAACAACTGGCTGCATGATCGTATCGAAAGCGTGGGACCGAAGCCGATGAAAACCTGTCTGGTGGTCGACGACAGCTCGGTGATCCGCAAGGTCGCCCGGCGTATCCTTGAAGGGCTCGGCTTTGCCATCGAGGAGGCCGAAGACGGGCAGAAGGCGCTGGAATTCTGCTACGGCACCATGCCGGAAGCGATCCTCCTCGACTGGAACATGCCGGTCATGGACGGTTACGAGTTCCTGAGGGAGCTGCGCAAGCTTCCCGGCGGACAGGCACCGAAGGTGGTGTTCTGCACCACCGAGAACGATGTCGCCCATATCGCCCGCGCCATGCATGCGGGAGCGAACGAATACATCATGAAGCCCTTCGACAAGGACATTGTCGAAGCGAAGTTTGCCGAAGTCGGCCTGATCTGATCCATCGCGGCGCAAGCCGTCCTGTCCCGCGTAAGTTCCGAGTACCGGCGTATGAGTCTCGTGTCCTTCAAGGCCACCCCCGGTGGGGCTGTGCCCACTGCCAGCGACCCCATCAAGGTAATGGTGGTCGACGACGCGGTCGTCGTCCGTGGACTGGTCGGCCGCTGGGTCGCCGAAGAATCCGACATGACGCTGGTCGCCTCCCACCGTTCGGGACGCGACGCGGTCGCGGACATCGCCAAGAAAAACCCGGATGTCGTCATTCTCGACATCGAGATGCCGGATATGGACGGCCTGACGGCGCTGCCGCTGATCATCGCCGCCAAGCGCGACGTCATGGTCCTCATGGCGTCCACCCTGACCCGCCGCAACGCCGAGATCTCGCTGAAATGTCTGTCGCTGGGCGCGGCCGACTACGTGCCGAAGCCGGAGACCAATGCCGGCGTCACCACCTCGCCCGCCTTCAAGCGTGAGATCCTCGACAAGGTCCGCGCACTCGGCCGTCGCCGCAAGATCGCCGGCCGCGTCTTTCGCGCTGCCTCGGCCGCGGGCAGCGCGCCGGCCGCTCCTGGCCGTGTCGCAGCGCCGGCACTCGCCCCCCAGTCGATCGGTTTCAACGAGCCGACCTTCAAGATTCGCCCCTTCGGCACGACCATGCCGAAGGTCCTGGCCATCGGTTCGTCGACAGGTGGCCCGCAGGCGCTGACCACGGTGCTCAAGGCTCTCGGCGCGTTCATCGACCGCGTGCCGGTGCTGATCACCCAGCACATGCCGCCGACCTTCACCACCATCCTCGCCGAACATGCGGCCAAGGCCTCGGGACGTCCCGCGGCCGAGGGACGCGACGGCGAGCCGGTCGTCGCGGGCCGCATCTATGTCGCCCCAGGCGGCAAGCACATGGTGGTCAAGAAGACCGGCGGGACGACAGTCATCCAGCTCGAGGACGGGCCGCCCGTCAATTTCTGCAAGCCCGCCGTCGACCCGCTCTTCGCCTCGGTCGCTCAGGTCTGGGGTGCGCAGTCCTTCGGCTGCGTGCTCACCGGCATGGGCCATGACGGCGCCCATGGCTGCGGCGACATCGTCGCGGCCGGCGGTAGCGTCATCGCCCAGGACGAAGCGACCAGCGTCGTGTGGGGCATGCCGGGGGCCGTTGCCCAGGGCGGCCACGCCTCGGCCGTGCTGCCGATCGACCAGATCGCCCCGAAGATCATGCGTATTTTCTCGGGAGACCGGTCGTGACGCCACTCGATTACGACTTCCTGCGCGGGTTCCTGAAAGCGCGCTCCGGCCTGGTCCTGTCCAATGACAAACAGTATCTCATCGAGAGCCGGCTGATGCCGATCGTGCGGAAGCACGGGATGAACGGCATTACCGACCTTGTGCAGAAGCTCAAGGCCCCCGGTTCCGAGATGCTCGCCGCCTCGGTCACCGAGGCGATGACGACCAACGAGAGCTTCTTCTTCCGCGACAAGACCCCCTTCGACCACTTCAAGGAGGTCATGCTGCCGGCCATGCTGAAGGCGCGTGCGAGCAAGCGGCATGTCCGCATCTGGTGCGCGGCAGCATCGACCGGCCAGGAGCCCTATTCGCTGGCCATGATCCTGAAGGAAATGGGCCATCAGCTCGCGGGCTGGCGTTTCGAGATCATCGGAACAGACCTGTCGGGCGAGGTGCTGGAGCGCGCCAAGGCGGGCATCTACAGCCAGTTCGAGGTCCAGCGCGGCCTGCCGATCCAGATGCTGCTGAAATATTTCGTCCAGAATGGCGACCAGTGGACCATCTCGCCGGAGATCAGGTCGATGGTGCATTACCGGACGCTCAACCTGCTGAACGACTTCTCGGCCCTCGGTCAGTTCGACATCGTCTATTGCCGCAACGTACTGATCTATTTCGACCAGCCGACCAAGATCGACGTGCTGAACCGGACCGCCAAGCTGACGGCGCCGGATGGCTACCTGCTGCTCGGCGCCGCCGAAACGGTGGTCGGACTCACCGATTCCTTCAAGCCGATCGCCGATCGCCGTGGCCTCTATGCCCCTGCCGTCAAGACGCCGGTGGCTGCGGCAGCGCCTGCAGCCAAGGTCTTCGCTATGGCGGGCGGCCGGCCGCTCTGAGCCGGTCCACCGTCTCGCAGAAGCCAGGGGCGCCCGTCGGGCGCCCTTCTTCTTGATGCATCCAGATGCTACGGGCTCTGCCGCGACTCCGCGGCATTCCGAGGCATCCAGGCGCGATGATCACCGATCCCTTCTTCTATGTCGTCGCCGTGCCGGCGGTCATCCTCTTCGGCCTATCGAAAGGCGGCTTCAGCGGTGTCGCCATCCTGTCGATGCCGCTGCTGTCGCTGGCGATCTCGCCCATCCAGGCCGCCGCCATCATGCTGCCTGTGCTGATGGTGCAGGACGTGGTCAGTGTGTGGAGCTATCGGCGCACCTGGGACAAGGCAACGCTCATCCACCTTGCCCCCGGGGCCCTGGCCGGGATCCTCGCCGGCTATGTCTTTGCCTCCTACGTATCCGAGCCGGCTGTTCGGATCATTGTCGGGATCATCGCGGTTGTATTCTGCCTCGACCGCTGGCTGCGCCCGCTGCCGGCCGGCGGCGAGAAACGCCCGCACAACTGGTTCTCTGGCTCCATTCTCGGCACGCTCTCTGGCTATACCAGCTTCGTCATCCATGTCGGCGGTCCGCCGTTCAACATGTACGCCATACCCCGCGGCCTTTCGCGCGATGTCTTCGTCGGATCGGCGGCGCTGTTCTTCGCGGCGGTCAATCTCGTCAAGGTGACGCCCTTCATCGCGCTCGGGCAATTGACCTTCGGCAACCTCGCCACCGCGGCCACGCTGTTTCCGCTGGCGGTGCTGGCGAACATGGGCGGGATTTGGCTGGACAGGCGGGTACCGACAATCCTGTTCTACCGGATCATCTACATCCTCACCTTCGGCGTCGGCTGTGTGCTGCTCGCCGACGGGGTGAGGGCGATCTTGTAAGGGATCCCGCTGGTCGGGGCTGATGCCGCAGCGGTTATTCCGAAAGGCCGCCCGGGTGCAGGGCGAATGCGCAACGATGGCGGTTCCCGTCGGCGAGCCACACCTCGTCCTCGGCGTCCGGTCAGTTCTCGCTGCGATGGCGACCCCACGCGAGGGAGAACGAAAAAGGGCCGCCCGAAGGCGGCCCTTTCGCGGATGATCCTGGACGGAACGATCAGGCTCAGTAACGGGCGACCACAGCCGACGGGCCGGTCGAGAACAGGTAGTTGATGCCCAGCTTCACGGTGTGGATGTCGGTGCGCTGACGATCGCCCGGGGTCACGAGGTTCCGGCGGTCGCCGAAGCCGTAGTAGTTGTACTCGACCTTGGCAGTCCAGTTCGGCGTGAAGGCGTACTCGACGCCGGCACCCAGGACGTAACCGGCGCGGGTCGTCGTGGCATTGGTCGTCACGCCACCGATGACCCAGCGATCCTGCAGCGAGGCAATGCCGAGACCACCGGTCACGTAGAACAGGGCGCGGTCAGCAGCAACACCGGCGCGGGCGCGGACCGTCGACAGGAAGGGAACCGAGGCGCGGTAGGTGTTGCCGCCACCGAGTGCGAAGGTGCGGTTCATGGCGCCGCCGGCAACATCGGCTTCGAGACCGAAGACGAAGTTGTTCATCTGCCAGTTGTAACCGGCCTGAATGCCGCCGAGGAAGCCATTGGCGTTGACGCTGCCGTTGTTGGCGACGATCGGGCTCGTGTAGCGCGCCTGGGCCCAGCCGTAACCGACATGGCCACCGAGGTAGAAGCCGGTCCAGGAAAAGGCCGGGGCGTAGACGGAAGCAGCAATCGGGGCACGCGGAGCACCGAGGTCGGCGGCCTGGGCGCCGGTGGCGAGGGCGGCGATGGCGGCGCTCGCAAGGAGGAATTTCTTCATGGCGTAGATCCTTATGTCGTAATTAGGCCGTGGGCGAACCACCGCCAAGACTCTCGATGCCGTTTCCGACGGTTCCCCGGCAACCCCCTGCTTCACCGCAGAACCGCTTCTAACGATGCGACCGGGATACAGGGGATTGGTTACTAATCAACTCCCAAGGCTGTGATCGGGAGCAGTTCCCGCGCCAAGGCCCATTTGCGTGGGGGCACTGTGTTCTTGTCGCCACAGGTCACCCAGGGGGAGACGGTATCATGATGGGTTAACGTGCAATAGCTGTAAAGCACAGGCGTTTACGGTGAAAAGACGTGGAGAATCGGTTGGGCGTTGAACCCCCCGCGGTCGACGCCTACCGTCTGCGCTGGAAACGCCTCTCAGCCCAGGACGCCGCCATGAGCGCCTATGATCGCGACCTCGACAAGAACCCGGCGAACTACCAGCCGCTGACGCCGATCACCTTTCTGGAGCGTGCGGCACGGGTTTTCCCCGATCATCCACGGGCGCATCCGCCGGTCCTACCGGGACTTCTATGCGCGTTCTCGTCGCCTCGCCTCGGCACTGGCCCGGGCGGGAGTCGGCAAGGACGATACGGTGGCCGTCATCTGCGCCAACACGCCGGCCATGCTCGAGTGCCATTACGGCGTCCCGATGTGCGGCGCGGTGCTCAACACGCTGAACACGCGCCTCGACGCGCCCATCATCGCCTTCTCGCTCGACCACGGCGAGGCCAAGGTCTTCATCGTCGACCGGGAGTTCTCGAAGCTCGCGCAGGAGGCCCTGGCCCTCGCCGCGGTGAAGCCGCTGGTCATCGACTACGACGATCCGGAATATGAAGGGCCGGGCGAGAGGATCGGATCGGTCGAGTACGAGGAGTTCCTCGCCGGCGGCGATCCCACCTATGCCTGGGAGCGGCCGGCTGACGAGTGGGACGCCATCGCCCTCAATTATACCTCGGGCACGACCGGTAATCCCAAGGGCGTCGTCTATCACCACCGCGGTGCCTATCTGCTCGGCATCGGCAACATCGTCACCTGCGGCATGGCCAAGCATCCGGTTTATCTGTGGACCCTGCCGATGTTCCATTGCAACGGCTGGTGCTTCCCCTGGTCCATCTCTGCTGTGGCGGGTACCCATGTCTGCCTGCGCTGGGTGCGGGCCAAGGCCATGTACGATGCGATCGCTCACCACGGCGTGACGCATCTGTGCGGCGCGCCCATCGTCATGAGCCTGCTCCTCAACGCTCCGGCGGAGGACAAGCGCGAAACCGGCCGCATCATCTCGTTCTTCACGGCGGCCGCGCCGCCGCCCGAGGCGGTGCTGGCGGCGATGAAGGCGGCCGGATTCGACGTAACCCATCTCTATGGCCTGACCGAGACCTACGGGCCCTCCGTCATCAACGACTGGAACCGTGATTGGGACGCGCTGTCGAGCGCCGACTATGCCGCCAAGAAGGCGCGGCAGGGCGTGCCCTATACCGTGCTCGAAGGCATGACCGTGATGAACCCGGAGACGATGCAGCCCGTGCCTGCCGACGGGGCCACGCTCGGCGAGGTGATGATGCGGGGCAATGTGGTGATGAAGGGCTACCTGAAGAACCCCAAGGCCTCGGATGAGGCCTTTGCCGGCGGCTGGTTCCATTCCGGCGACCTCGGTGTCCTCTATCCCGACGGCTATATCCAGTTGAAGGACCGCTCCAAGGACATCATCATCTCCGGCGGTGAGAACATCTCCTCCATCGAGGTGGAGGACGTGCTGTTCAAGCATCCGGCCGTGCAGGCGGCGGCGGTGGTCGCCAAGCCCGATGACAAGTGGGGCGAGACGCCCTGTGCCTTTGTCGAGTTGAAGCCGGGCATGAGTGCCACGGCCGAGGAGATCATGGCCTGGTGCCGGCAGAATCTCGCGGCTTTCAAATGCCCGCGAACGGTGGTCTTCACCGAACTGCCGAAGACCAGCACCGGCAAGATCCAGAAATTCGTGTTGCGCGAACTAGCGAAGGCCAGTTCGGGCGGCGCGCTGCAACCACGATAGGCGCTGACCCTGCGACGAAAGTCTGGCGTGACCTGTATCCATCGATCGGGGGTGACGCTGTTGCGTCCGGGGCGGTCCGGGTGGCAAATGCGCCAGCCCCCGAGAAGAATGGCGGCCGGCGCGGATCCCCTGTCCGGGCAAGGCCGCCTCCCAGGCGAGGAGACGCCCCATGGATGCCCGAGCACCTTCCCGCTATGGCGAGGTCTATGCTGCCTGGAAGGCCGAGCCCATCGGCTTCTGGGCCGAACAGGCCGCCGCAATCGACTGGATCACGCCACCCCGGACCGTCTTCGACCCGGGGCAGGGCACCTATGGCCGCTGGTTCGCCGGCGCAGTCTGCAACACCTGCTTCAACGCGGTCGACCGCCACGCCGCGGCGCGGCCCGATCAGGCCGCCATCATCTACGATTCACCCGTCACCGGGACTCAGCGCCGCATCACCTATGCCGCGTTGAAGGAGGAGGTGGCGACCTTCGCCGCCGTGCTTCAGGACCTCGGCGTCGGCAAGGGCGACCGTGTCATCGTCTATATGCCGATGGTGCCGGAAGCGGCCGTCGCCATGCTCGCCTGCGCCCGCATCGGCGCGATCCATTCGGTGGTCTTCGGCGGCTTCGCGGCAAAGGAACTCGCCACCCGCATCGACGACTGTCATCCGAAGGTCATCGTCTCGGCCTCGTGCGGCATCGAGGGGTCGAAGGTCATCGCCTACAAGCCGTTGCTGGACGGCGCCATCGACCTGTCCCTGGCCAAGCCCGAGGCCTGTATCATCCTGCAGCGGCCGCAGGCCGAGGCGTTGCTGGTGGCCGGGCGCGACCATGACTGGGCAGGGCTCGTCGAGCGCGCCCGCGCCGCCGGCCGGCAGGCCGATTGCGTACCCGTGGCCGCCACCGATCCGCTCTATGTCCTCTACACCTCGGGCACGACCGGCAAGCCGAAGGGCGTGGTGGGCGACAATGGCGGGCATATGGTCGCGCTCGCCTGGTCGATGACCAATCTCTACGGCATGCGTCCGGGCGAGGTGTTCTGGGCCGCGTCCGACGTAGGCTGGGTCGTCGGCCATTCCTATATCGTCTATGCGCCGCTGATCGCCGGGGTCACGTCGATCCTCTACGAGGGCAAGCCCGTCGGCACGCCCGATCCCGGTGCCTATTGGCGGGTCATCGCCGAGCACGGCGTCAACGCGCTGTTCACGGCGCCGACGGCCTTCCGCGCCATCAAGAAGGAAGACCCCAAGGCGGACCATCTGAAGCGCTATCAACTGCCGACCTTCCGCACGCTGTTTCTCGCCGGCGAGCGCGCCGACCCGGACACGGTCGTCTGGGCCGAGACCATCCTCGGCGTGCCGGTCATCGATCACTGGTGGCAGACCGAGACGGGCTGGTGCATCGCGGGCAATCCGGTCGGGCTCGGTGCCCTGCCGGTGAAGCCGGGTTCACCGACCGTGCCCATGCCGGGCTACGACGTGCGCATCGTCGACGAGGCCGGGCACGACCTGCCGGCCAATACGATGGGATCGATCGTGGTGAAGCTGCCGCTGCCGCCCGGCGCTTTTCCGACACTGTGGCAGCAGGATGAGCGGTTCCGCGAGAGTTATCTGGCGCAGTTCCCGGGCTTCTATTCGACATCGGATGCCGGGTTCGTCGACGATGACGGCTATCTCTACATCATGGGCCGTACCGACGACATCATCAACGTCGCTGGCCACCGCCTGTCGACCGGCGGCATGGAGGAGGTGCTGTCCTCCCATCCCGACGTCGCGGAATGCGCCGTGATCGGCATGGCCGACCAGCTCAAGGGCGAGGTGCCCTGCGGTTTCGTCGTGCTCAAGGCGGGGGTCAACAAGCGGCCGGACGAGGTGGAGAAGGAGCTCGTGGCGCTGGTGCGCGAGAAGATCGGCCCTGTGGCGGCCTTCAAGCTCGCCATCGCCGTCTCGCGTCTGCCGAAGACGCGGTCGGGGAAGATCCTGCGTGGCACGATGAAGAAGATCGCCGATGGCGGCGAGTGGTCGATGCCCGCGACGATCGATGATCCCGCCGTCCTGTCCGAGATCGCGGAGGCTTTGAAGGACAGGCGCTGATCGCGCCAGTTGTAGCGGCACACATGACAAAGAGCCGACGCTGCGGCACCCTCGGCGGCATCCGAATCGGAGGGTTGCATGCGGTGGTCTTTGCACAGGACGGGCTTGGCCTGCCTCGTCGCGGCTCTGGCGGCGCTCGCCACGCCCGTCGCGGCCCAGCCGGTGACGCGGACGGCGCCTTCCTCGGGGAGCCACGCCTTTGACCGGCTCGACCTCCAATCCGCGGAAGCGGCGCTCAGGACGTTCCTGTCGGCTTATCGCCGCGGGGACTTTGTCACCGCATTCTGGATCCTGGCGCCGGCTAGCCAGTCGGCCTTCTACACCCACCTGTCACGGTTCGACATGCGCAGGGTGGCAAGGGTCAAAGCCGAGAGCGCCCTGATGCATGCCGCCGAGATGATCCCCTCGCCGGCCCAAATGGACCAGACGGACCTGAGCTTCATCTTCGCCCATGCCATGGCGGTGGCGCGCCGGCTGGACATCATGCCGCTCAATCTCGCGGGCTTGCCGGAAGACCTGTCGCCGGCCAATGTGCCTCGCGTCGGCACACGCAACCAGCTGGCCGATGGCCGAGTCGAGTTCTCCGTCCCGCTGCCGGCCTACCGGGCGCCCGTCGTCTTCCGGATGGTCCAGAGGGCGCAGGGGCGCTGGCGGCTTGAACAGGTCCTGCCGCCCGGCGGCGTGCTGGATTCGCTGCCCTTCGGCCTGCCGACCGAGTAGCCGGTTTGACTGCCGACGTTCAGAGCCCGTCGAAGAGGGCGGTGGACAGGTAGCGCTCGGCGAAGCTCGGGATGATCACCACGATGGTCTTGCCGGCATTTTCGGTGCGCTTGCCGATCTCCAGCGCGGCATGGACGGCGGCTCCGGCCGAGATGCCGGTGGGGATGCCCTCGGTGCGGGCGAGTTCGCGGGCCAGCGCGAAGGCCTGGTCGTTCGAGACCTGAACCACCTCGTCGATGATGCTGCGGTCCAGCACATCGGGCACGAAGCCGGCGCCGATGCCCTGAATCTTGTGAGGCCCCGGCGGGCCGCCGGAGAGAACGGGCGAGTCCGCGGGCTCGACGGCGATCACCCTGACCCCCGGCTTGCGGTCCTTCAGCACGTGGCCGACGCCGGTGATCGTGCCGCCGGTGCCGACGCCCGAGACGAAGACGTCGACCGCGCCGGCCGTGTCGTTCCAAATCTCCTCGGCCGTCGTGTGGCGATGGACCGCCGGATTGGCAGGGTTCATGAACTGCTGCGGGATGATGGCGTGGGGGTTTGCCGCCGCCAGTTCCTCGGCCCTGGCGACGGCGCCCTTCATGCCCTTGGCGCCTTCCGTCAGCACGAGTTCGGCGCCAAGAAGGGCGAGCATCTTGCGCCGTTCGACCGACATGGTCTCCGGCATGACCAGGATCAGCCGGATGCCACGTGCCGCGGCAACAAAAGCGAGTGCGATACCGGTATTGCCGGAGGTCGGCTCAATCAGGACGGTCTTGTCGGTGAGCAGTCCGGAGGCTTCCATCGCATCGATCATCGCCACACCGATGCGGTCCTTCACCGAGGCAATGGGGTTAAAGAATTCGAGCTTAGCCAGGATCGTGGCGAGGGAGCCGTGGGCTCTGGCGAGCTTGTCCAGCCGGACCAAGGGCGTGTCACCGACCGTCTCGGTGATGGAATTGTAGATCCGGCCCCGTCCCGGCTTTCCGGAAGCGGAGCGTGAAGCAGGGGAAACATGCGCTGTCATGGCGGACACCCAAGGTGAAACAGAGGGTGCTCATCATGTGCTTGGACGATGCAACATTCTACAATCGGTGCCGAAGCGCGCAAAATAAGGCCAATGGTCCCGTCTTTTGGCTTTCTCGGAGAATTCTGTTGCCTGTCGACGCCTGACGGCAGGTGGCATTACCGCGGCCCTGCGCCACTTTTGGGAGGATGAACTGGCATGACCGTGACAAAAGGGCAGCGCCTGTGCCCGGGCTTCGGACTGGCGGTCGGGCTCGGTTTGATGGCCAGCCTGATGGCGGGGGCGGCCGGACCGGCCCTGGCGCAGGAGCGGCCAGCCTATATCCGCGCCGATCCCGCAGCTCTCAGCCAGACCTATGGGCCTGCGATCGCCGCCCGGGTTTTTTCCAATCAACTGACCGGCCAGAGGCTTCAGGCGCTCCAGGCCAGCGCCGCGCGCATTCCCGGCTTCACCTGTCCGGAGCGGCCCGCTGCGGTTCTGGTCACCGTGTTTCCCTGGCGCGGAGTCGCGGGCCGCGCCGCCTGGATTGAACGCTTTGCCGTGCAGTGCCAACCTGTGGCCACGCGCAATTTCCTGATGGTGCTGGAAGGCGACACCGTCCGCGTCATGGAAATGGCGCCCGGCACCTCCAACACGGACCCGCTGCTGCAGCGCGACCTGATGGTGGGCATCGCCGGGGCGGCGCAGCGGACAGCTCCGGCCGGCTGCGCCCAGCCGCCGGTGGTGAGCAATGTGCGGATGCTCGCCGACCCGCCGCCGGCGTCCGGCCGCTGGGCGGAGAACTGGTCGGTCATGCAATGTGGCGTCGCCGCCGAGATCCGCGTGCAGTTCCAGCCCTCGCCCCAGGGCGGCACGACATGGAGCATTCCAGCCCGCTGAGATCAGCGGACGGGGGCAAGCATCTGGCGTCGCGCCAAACGACAAAAAGCCCCGCGCGGTTTCCCGGCGGGGCCCTCGTCGTCTGACGGCATTTCATCCGTACTCGCCAGACTATTGGGATGCCATTACCCATCCGGCCGTGACGGCCATGTGACGCAGTTGCGGCGAAATTGTTGCCGGCAAGGGTCAGGCCGGGATGCGTTCCTCGGCTTCGGTCGGCTCGCGCAGCACATAACCGCGGCCCCAGACGGTCTCGATGTAGTTCTTGCCGTCGGAGGCATTGGCGAGCTTCTTGCGCAGCTTGCAGATGAAGACGTCGATGATCTTCAGCTCGGGCTCGTCCATGCCGCCATAGAGATGGTTCAGGAACATTTCCTTGGTCAGGGTCGTGCCCTTGCGCAGCGAAAGGAGCTCCAGCATCTGGTACTCCTTGCCGGTGAGGTGGACACGCTGGCCCGACACTTCAACCGTCTTCTGGTCGAGATTGACCAGGAGGTCGCCGGTGGTGATGACCGACTGGGCGTGGCCCTTCGAGCGGCGCACGATGGCATGGATGCGGGCGACGAGCTCGTCCTTGTGGAAGGGCTTGGTCAGATAGTCATCGGCGCCGAAGCCGAGGCCGCGGACCTTGTCCTCGATGCCGGCCAGGCCGGAGAGGATCAGGATGGGCGTCTTGACCTTGGCCACGCGAAGCGACTTCAGCACTTCGTAGCCCGACATGTCGGGCAGGTTCAGGTCGAGAAGAATGATGTCGTAATCGTAGAGCTTGCCGAGGTCGATCCCTTCCTCGCCGAGGTCCGTCGTATAGACGTTGAAGCTCTCGGACTTGAGCATCAGCTCGATGCTCTTCGCAGTGGCGCTGTCATCTTCGATCAACAGAACGCGCATGCCCATCCCCTTCCGCTGACCCTAAACCGGCCATTCCGCCACCGATGACGAAACAGCCGTTCGGCATAGCGATCCCATGCCTCCGCCGCCGCGCGGATGGCGATTGGGATCCGTCCCCGTTCACTGATTCGACGTTACGCCCCAATGGTTAACAAACTGTGATTCGCAGGGGCAAGAGTCCTCGCAAAATATTTCTGCGACTCACTCCAACCCTCTGCCGAATCGACCATTTCGGCCGTCTCGTCGAGTCCGGGTCCTGCCTTTCCGCGACCAGGGTCCGCAGTGGGTCGTTCCAAACGAACCCCTCACGGTCACGGATGCCTTTTAATCGGCTGCTAGGGATCATTAACGGGCCGGGTTAAGGAAGGGTTACCCGACAGGGCGCAATCCGGGCGGCGGTTGCCTTTACTTTGACTCGCATTGGCCCGTGATCGTTAAACTTCGGCGGTTTCGGAGCCCCGTCGCGGCGGCTGAAGGCTCCTATCGGCAGCTCTGCGGGGAAGGGGCGTGAGCGGCCGATGGGCAGCTTCTACCGGGCTCATGGTTAACAGCGGGTAAACATTGCCGACCGAGCCTCGCAAAGCGCAAGAGTGACCGGCCAAATTCCATGGCCGATGGGCAAATTCTGCCGCCTGCCGTTTACCCGGCCCGGTTCGTTAACGCTTCGTTGACCATCCCGGCGGGAATGTGGGGATCCTGTCACGGATTGCTCATTCATGCGCGCCCTCGCCGACCACATCGCCGATATCGATTCCGTCTCGATCTATGGCCGCGTCTCCGGAGTGCGCGGCCTGATGATCGAGGCGGCAGGTCCCATCCATGCCATGTCGGTCGGGGCGCGGGTCACAGTCGAGACCGGTGCGCGGCCGATTCCCTGCGAGGTCGTCGGGTTTGCCGGCGACCAGGCGCTGCTGATGCCCTTTGCCGGACTCGAGGGTGTCCGGCGTGGCTGCAAGGCAATGGTCTCGCTGGCACCGGCCGCCGTGCGACCCTGCCAGGGCTGGCTCGGGCGTGTGGTCAATGCCTTGGGCGAGCCGATCGATGGCAAGGGGCCGCTGCCGCAGGGTGGCTTTCCCATGCCCTACCGGGCCGATCCGCCGGCGGCCCATACCCGCCGCCGGGTCGGCGCGCCGCTCGATCTCGGTGTCCGGGCGCTGAACACCTTCCTCACCTGCTGCCGCGGCCAGCGCATGGGCATCTTCGCCGGCTCCGGGGTCGGCAAGTCGGTGCTGCTGTCGATGATCGCCCGCAATGTCGATGCCGATGTCGCGGTGATCGGCCTCATCGGTGAGCGTGGCCGCGAGGTCCAGGAATTCCTGCAGGAGGATCTCGGCGAGGAGGGGCTCGCCCGGTCCGTGGTGGTCGTCGCCACCTCGGACGAGCCGGCGCTGATGCGCAAGCAGGCCGCCTATCTCACCCTCTCCATCGCCGAATATTTCCGCGACATGGACCAGCAGGTGATGCTGATGATGGATTCAGTCACGCGCTTCGCCATGGCGCAGCGCGAGATCGGCCTGTCCGCCGGCGAGCCGCCCACCGCCAAGGGCTATACGCCGACGGTCTTCTCGGAACTGCCGCGGCTGCTCGAGCGCGCCGGCCCGGGGGCCGGGGAGGGGGCCATCACCGCCATCTTCACCGTGCTGGTCGACGGCGACGATCACAACGAGCCGGTGGCAGATGCGGTGCGCGGCATCCTTGACGGCCATATCGTCATGGAACGGTCGATTGCCGAGCGCGGACGCTATCCCGCTATCAACGTGCTGAAGAGCGTGTCGCGGACCATGCCGCGTTCCGCCGATCCGGAGTTCTGGCCGGTGATCCAGAAGGCCAAGCGGACTCTGGCGACCTATGCCGACATGGAGGAACTGATCCGGCTCGGCGCCTACCGGCAGGGATCCTCGGCAGAGGTCGATGAGGCGATCCGGCTGCAGCCGGCGCTGGAGGCCTTCCTCGGCCAGGGCAAGGACGAGCAGGCGTCGATCCGCGAGGGCTACCGCCGGCTCGCCGAGATCCTGGAGGTTGCCGGCGCATGAGTCGGGGCGAAATTCCCCAATGAATGGCGCGACTTATGAATGCCCGTTTACCATGAATCGTCGTTTCCGGAAACGGAATCTCAACCTCGTGGGCCTAGCTTCAGTTTTCATTAGGGGTAAGGCGGCCGTGGTGCGGCTGTCGCGGACGACCGTGAGACGTGTGTGTGTCTTGCGGAATAAGGGGACTTCTGGGAGTACGAGTCGATGAAGTCGCGAGAGACTTTGATCCGCCTGAAGCGCTTTCAGGTCGATGAAAAGCGCCGCCAGGTCGCGCAGATCGAGATGATGATCGCCGAGTTCGAGCGCATGGCGAACGAACTCGACCGCGAGATCGTGGCCGAACAGACCCGGGCCAACGTGCACGACCCGGCGCACTATGCCTATCCGACCTATGCCAAGGCGGCGCGCCAGCGGCGCGACAACCTGATGGGGTCGGCCGGCGAACTGAAGGGGCAGCTTGACGATGCCAAGGCGGCTCTCGCCGAGGCCTTCGAGGAGCTGAAGAAGGTCGAAATCCTCGACGAGCGCGAGAGCGCCCGCGATCGTGCCGCCGATGCGGTGCGCGAGCAGGCGGAAATGGACCGCATCGGTCTTTCCCGACGTGGCGCCTATCTCGGCGCCTGAAGCGGCGGGATATGGCGGGTTTGCACAGGGCGCGGTGAAAGCCGCGCCTTTCGCATATCCGGGGTTCAGATGACCGGCCGGCGCTCCACGGCGACCTGCCAGGCTCCGGGCTCGCCGGTGACTGTGACGAGGTTCCAGGCCGCCGGGTCGGATCCGCTGCCGGGCGCGGCCGAGGCCGAGGGGACGCCGATGACCGGGATGGGGCCGTGCGGACCGCGCAGTTCCCGCAGCGTGCCCTTGTGGGTATGGCCGTGCAGCACCGCTTCCGCACCAACCTTGGCCAGCATGGCGGCGAGTTCCCGATGGTCGCTCAGCCGCTTCTGGAAGCCGATGTCGAAGGGCGGATGGTGGATCAGCACCAGTCGGGCAAGGCCCTGTTGTCCCAGCATCTCCAACTCGTCGGCGAGCGCGGCGATTTGCCGGGGTCCAAGCAGGCCGGTGGCGAGGAAGGCCGGAGTCGGAACGCCGCTGTTGACGCCGATCAGGGCGACCCGGTCGCGCACCCGCGTGAAAGGGAACGCATAGCCGCCGTCGGTCTCGGCGACGCCGTCGGACAGGAACCAGGGGCGCCAGTGATGGACGATGCCCGGTACCGTCTCCCGCAGATAGGCGTCGTGGTTGCCGGGGACGAAGCTGACGCGGTCCGGCGGGCCGACGCGCCAGAGCAGCGCCCGCGCCGCCTTGTATTCGTCGGCGAGGCCGAGATTGATGAGGTCGCCGGTCACCGCGACATGGTCGACCTCGGCGTGGGCGATATCGTCCAGCAGCCGGTCGAGGATGTCCATGCGATGATGGGCTGCCCGGTTGCGCCGCCAGTTGAGATAGCCGGTCAGGCGCTTGCCGAGAAGCTGGCGCCAGGACACGTCCGGAAGGGGGCCGATATGCGGATCGGAGAGATGGGCGAGGCGGAACATGGCCTCTCCCTATGCTTGAGGTCGCCAGTGCCTGTCCAGCCGTGCCGGTTGCGCCAGCACGACCCGACGCGGCGCCGACCGCGTGTCAGCGGCGCGCGTTGTAGATGCCGAGGGCGGCGGCCGTGGCACCGTCACGGATCTCGATCGAGGGCTGCCAATGGAAGGTGGGTCGACGCTTCACCAGCGCACTGATCAGTGAAATGAGCATCAAAAGCTCCTCAAATGGGCGCGATGCTTAATTGTGCAGCGCAACATGGTGCAGATTTAGGCGCCCGGAGCCCATTTTTGAAGTGCTTGCACCGCGAGGCCTGCCATGCATTTTTGATCGCGGACCTTCATGAAACCGCAATCTTTCATTCGCGACAGTGATGAGAACGCCGATGATCCTGCGCAGTCCCGACCGGCGCTCCCCGCTGACCCCCCTTCTCCATCTCTACTGGCGGTTCTCCCGCGGCATGACGCTCGGCGTGCGCGCCTGCGTCGTCGATGCCGACGGCCGGCTCCTCCTCATTCGCCACAGCTATACGCCCGGCTGGCATTTTCCGGGCGGCGGTGTCGAGGTCGGGCAGACCGTGGAGGAAGCGCTGGCGGTGGAACTGCGGGAGGAGGCGCATGTTGTCATGACCGGCCCGCCGGCTTTCTGCGGCCTCTTTCTCAATCTGAGGACCTCCCGGCGCGACCATGTCGCCCTGTTCCGCGTCGACGCCTTCGCGCAGCCCTCGCCCTTCGTGCCGACGCGGGAAATCCTCGAAGCGGGCTTCTTCCCGCGCGATGCCCTGCCCGAGGGCGTGACACGGGGCACGCGGGAGCGCATCGCCGAACTGTTCGAGGGGTGCCCGCGCAGTCCCCACTGGTGAGGCGTCAGCGGCGTCGCCCCGCCAGAAGGGTCACAATGGCGAGGACGAATCCGGCGGCGGTCGCGGCATAGACAAGGGGCGCGTTGCCGGATCCGGCCTCCGCTGTCGCCTCGCGCAGAAGGCCGAAGGCGGCCGGCGCGAAGGCGTAGACGCCCTGGCCGATGGCCACCGTCAGGGCGACGACGCGGGGCACGTCGGTCCGGACGAATTCGGCCTGGGCGATCAGGGCCGGGAGATAGATGAGATTGCCGATGCCGAGGCCGACCAGCGCCACGCCGGCCCAGATAAGCCAGGTCTCGCTCCCGCCTGCAGCCATCAGGGCGAGGCAGCCGGCGATCTGGACGGCATAGCTCATCGCCGCGAACAGGCGTCGCTCGGCGTGGCCCGGCATCATCCAGCCGAGCAGCGTCCGGCCGCAGACCGCCGCCACCGTCGCGAGGGCCATGGCGATGCCGGCCCCGAGGGCGCCGAGCGGCGGGACGATCAGGGAATAGAGCTGCGCGAGGAGGCCGGCCTGGGCGAAGAGTCCGAGGGAGGTGGCGGCGGCCAGCGTCAGGAAGGGGCGGTCGCGCCAGACGGCCGCGCCGGCGAGCGGCACCGCCAGCGGCGAGGTCGGCCCCGGCGCGGCGGGTGTGCCTGGCGCGTCGCCGTCGGGTTCCTGGCCGAGGGACAGGGGCGAATGGACGAAGACGCGGCTTGCCAGGACCCACATGGCGGCGATGACGCAGGCGGCAATGAGGGCCGCGGCGAGGGGAAAACCGAGCCAGCCGATGGTGACGACCCAGAGCGGAGCGACGAGGACACCGCCGAGGCTCGCGCCATTATAGGCCAGGGCGAGGGCGGCGGGCCGGTTGCGCACGAACCAGGGGGAGACGATGGCGTTGACCGCGGCGGATCCCATCGTCACCCAGCCCACGCCGCTGACCGCGGCGGCAATGAAGAGCTGCCAGGGCGCTGCGGCAAGGCTCCAGCCGAGGACGCCGAGGCCGAGCGCGCAGGCGCCCGCACGGGTGGAGCGGGCGATGCCCCAGCGCGCATAGATGGCCGGAAGATTGGCCACCGTCACGGCGCCGACGAGATAGTGCACCGTGATGGCCAGGGAGACGAGGCCGACGGACCAGCCGCGGCTCTCGTTCAGGACATGGAGGTAGATCGGCGGTCCGTAGAAGCCGAGGCCCCAGCCGCAGATGGCCAGGGTGAAGGCGGCCCAGACCACCTTCCAGCCGAAGAAGTCCCTTGCCGCCGTGCCGCCCATGCCGCTGCCATCCCCGTCGATCCCTGCGACGATGCCCGTGGGCGCCGGCGCGTGGTTCGCTCTCGCGTGAACCATCGCACGAAATGCCGGGCCTCTTGCGGCGGGGCGCCGTTGCACCGGCGGGAGGGTGACGCATCCCGCCCTCCATGCTATGCGCGCTGTCATGATGGGCAGCGCATTTCCGCGGATCGCGCGACGACGACGGCCGGCATGATTGCCTGAAGCCCGAGATTTCGTTCGCCTCCTGCCGTTGGACGCCCGTGCCATGCCCGACCTGTCGCTCGACCTGCATCCCGAGAGCCCTACCGATCAGGCCGCCATCGAGCGGCTGCACGAGCGCGCCTTCGGGCCTGGGCGCTTTTCCCGCACCGCTTTCCGCCTGCGCGAGGGCGTGCCCTCCTTCGCCAACCTGTGTTTCACCGCGCGGGTCGGCACGCTGCTCGTCGGTTCCATCCGCCTGTCGCCGATCGAGATCGGGCGGGGCGTGCCGGCGGTTCTGCTCGGCCCGATCACCATTGACCCGGCCTTCCAGAGCAAGGGCATCGGCGGGGCGCTGATGCGCCGCGCCATGGACCAGGCGCGGCACGAGGGCCATCGCCTGATCATGCTGGTGGGCGATGCGCCCTATTACGAGCGCTTCGGCTTCGCGGTGGTGCCGCCGGGCCGCCTCCTGCTGCCCGGGCCGGTCGACCCGGCACGGCTCTTGGTGGCCGAACTGGTGGAGGGTGCATTCGCCGGTGTCGCGGGGGCGGTGCGGGGGGCGGCGGCGGCCCGTTGAAACAGACGCCCTCGCTTGGCGACATCGAGAGGCAGTGCCTCGGCTCGACAACAGTCATGTCCTGGGACGGGAGCCCGTCATGATCCGCACCGCCACCCTTGCAGCCGGCCTCGCCGTCATCAGTCTTTCCTCCGGTGCGGAGGCGCAATCCGCGCGCTGCCGCGTAATGGACCCGACCGGTACTCCGCTCAACATCCGCGACGCACCGAACGGCGAAGTTATCGGGCGCATCCGCAATGGCAGTCTCGTCACCCGGCTACGGGTGCGCGAGGACCATCGCGGCCGACCCTGGGCCTATGTGGCCGACCGCGGCTCCGGGGACCCGCTCGGCTGGGTCTATCGCGAGTTCATCGCCTGCTTCTGACGCAGCCTGCCAGCCGTGCGGCGTGACGGGCGCTGCCCGAGCGGCTTGCCCTGCCTTGACGGCGGGCTCGGCCCACGGTCCGCTTGGCAAAGGCCCGGGGTCGCCATTTCGCAGGCCACGGTCCCTGCTTCGTGGGAGGATCGACGGATGATGATGCGACGCAATTTGCTGATGGCACTTTTCGCACTGCCGGTCGTTGCGCTGGCAGCCCCTGCCGAAGCGTCCTGGGTTACGCAGGGTGCCCGCAGGGCCGGACGGGCGGTGACCCGCACCGGCCGCGCCGCCAACCGGGGTGTCACCCGGGCCGGCCGCAGTATCGGCCTCGGTTCACGGCAGAGCCGCCGGAGAGCCAGGCGCGGCGAGCGCGCCATGGGTCGGCGCGTGTTCGGACGGCCGCGCCGCCCCGCCAACTGACAGGGTTGAACGCCAGGCTCGCGATGTGAGCTCCGGCCCGCGTGGAGGCTTATCGCCCCTCGCGGGCCCAGACCGCGGTCAGGGCGCCGAGCATCAGGACCAGGCCCAGAAGGCCGGCAAAGGCCGGCAGGATGCCGATGCCGCGCACCACGGAGGCGTCACGCTGGCGGATCCCCATCCAGTCCTCGCCGCGCAGCGAACTTGCCGAGCGCGTCGGCACGATGCGCGGGATGGAGAGGGTTCCCGTTTCCGAAATGCGCCACAGGCCGCCGCCGGTGGCGCGGACCAGCGGCTCGAGCAGCCGCAGGGTCGAGGTCACGTCGGTGAATTCGCGCGGATTGGGCGGGCCGACATTGATAAGGCGTGTCAGCCGCCCGGCCTGGGCACGCCAGAGGCCGAGTTCGGTGATGTCGATCTGGCCGCGCCACAGGCCCGGCTCGGCATCCTGCATCGCCACGGTGAGGCTGGTGCCGGAGGGACGGGTCAGCGTCACGGTCTCGGGGCGCTCGGCCATGGTCTGCAGCTCGACGGCGAGCTGGCGGCCGCGCACGGCGAGGCGCAAGCTCTCCTCTTCCAGCTCCGGCTCCTTCATCAGCCAGTGCGACAGGCGGCGCAGCAGTTCGAGATGCGGCCCGCCGCCCTCGTAGCCGCGGGCCCAGAGCCAGATATGATCGGAGAGGAGCAGCGCGACGCGGCCCTCGCCCTGGCGGGTTAGCATCAGGACAGGGCGTGAATCAGGCCCGTCCATGACGGTCATGGCGCCCTGGGCCGGCTGGCGGCTCTCGATCAGGCGGAACCAGCGGCTCCATTGCGGATTGCCCTCGGCGACCATGCCGGGCAGCGAGCGCGTCACCGGATGGCGCCGGCCCTGGTCGGAGACGCGAGCATGGAAGGGGCGCTCCATGACCTCGCCGGTCGGCGCGGCGGGCAGGATGCTCTCCAGCGGCGTGTCGTTGATCGAGGCGGAGGTGGCGTGTTCGGGGCCGGCTGCGATCAGCAACGCGCCGCCGTTGCGGACATAGCGGGCGATGTTGTCGAAATAGAGCAGCGGCAGCACGCCCTGCTGGGCGTAGCGGTCGAAGATGATGAGGTCGAACTCGCGGATCTTGATCTGGAAGAGCTCGCGGGTCGGGAAAGCGATGAGCGAGAGCTCGTTGATCGGCGTGCCGTCCTGCTTCTCCGGCGGGCGCAGGATGGTGAAGTGGACGAGGTCGACGCCGGCATCGGACTTCAGCAGGTTGCGCCAGGTGCGCTCGCCGGCATGAGGCTCACCGGAGACGAGCAGCACGCGCAGCTTCTCGCGGATGCCGTCGATGACGACCACGGCGCGGTTATTGATGGGGGTGAGTTCGCCCGGCAGGCCGTCCACCTCGATCTCGACGATGTTGGCGCCGGCATGGGTGATCTGGACCGAGATGTTGGTGGTCGTGCCGGTCGTCACGGTGCGACGCTCAATGACCTCGCCGTCGCGGCTGATGGTGACGGCAGCCTGGGCCACCGCGCCGCCGGTGCCGTTGTCCTCGACGCGGAAGCCGATCGTCTGGTTCTGCTGGACGATGCCGAAGCGCGGCGTCTGGGTCAGGACGACCCGGCGGTCGCGGTCGGTCGAGCGGCCAGTGACGAGCGCATGGACCGGCGCCGTGAAGCCGATGGCGGCGGCCTGGGCTGGGACGTCGTGGACCTGACCGTCTGTGACGAGGATGGCGCCGCCGACACGCTCGGCAGGGACGTCGGAGAGGCCCGACCGTAACGCCTCGAAGAGGTGGGTGCCGTCCGTCTGCCCGTCGGAGGCGCCAGCGTCGATCCAGCGCACCTCGAAGCCCGGCGAGCGGGCAAAGGCGCGCTCCAGGGCGGCCTTCGCCTCGTCCGTCATGCGGGTGCGGTCGGCGAGCGACTGGCTGGCGGAGCGGTCGAACACCACGGCGACGACCGTCTGCAGCGGGTCGCGGTCCTCCTGCGTGAAGACCGGATTGGCGAGCGCCATGATGGCCAGCGCCATGGCGGCGATGCGCCACCAGGCGCCGCGGGTCCGCGACACGAGGAGCAGGCCGGCGACGAGGGCGACGGCGAGCGCGGCGAGGCCGAGCGCCCAGAGCGGGACGATGGGTGACCAGACGATGCCGAGGGTCATGGCTCAGTTCCCCAGCCGTTCGAGCAGGGCGGGCACATGCACCTGGTCCGTCTTGTAGTTGCCGGTGAGCGCGTACATGACGATGTTGACGCCGAAGCGGAACGCCAGTTCGCGCTGGCGCGCCTCGCCCTGCACCGGCAGCAGGGGATTGCCCTGGCGGTCGACCGCCCAGGCGGAGGCGAGGTCGTTGGACGAGATGATGATGGGCGAAACGGAATCGGAGGCGCGGGCGGGACGCGCCGCTTCCTCGTCTGTTGCCGGCGGGATGGCCTCGACCCAGGTCGTGCCGTCGGTATAGCGGCCGGGAAATTCCCGCAGGATGAAGAAGGCGCGGGCAAGGACGTGGTCGCGCGGCACGGCTTCCAGCTCGGGGATGTCGAGGCCGGCGAGGATGCGGCGCAGCGTCGCCTGGGCCGGGCTCGTCTGGCCAGGCCGTGCGGTGAGGGCGTCACGGGTGTCGAAGATCACCATGCCGCCCTGTTTCATATAGGCGTCGAGCTTGAGCAGCGCCTGCGGCGTCGGCTCCTCGGCGCCCGCCACCACCGGCCAGTAGAGGACGGGAAAGAAGGCGAGCTCGTCGCGGGCGATATCGACGCCCTGCGGCTGGGCCGGCTCAAGCGCCGTGCGGGCGGAAAGGAACCGTGTCAGGCCCTCGAGCCCGGCGCGGGAGACGTCGTCGATGTCGCGCGAACCGGTGATGACATAGGCGAGGCGGGTCGCCTGCGTCGCACGGAGGGCGGCGTCGTCGGCGGCATTGCCGGTGGAGACGATCGGGCGCTCCTGGCTGCGCCGGGTCTGGGCCTCCGCCCCAGGCGCAGCGAGCGCCAGGGCGCCGCCGAGGAGGATGAGCCAGGCGGCGGCGCGCCTGCGCTGGCCGAAGGACAGGCGCGCCAGGCCACCGGCGATCAGGAAGACGATGAGGCCGTCGGCGAGGAGGAGGATCAGGGCGGTCACCACCAGCGGGGAACGGAGGTCGACGGGTTCACCCAGACGATATCGTTCGATCGTGGCATTGAGGGGACGCACGTCGAGCCGTTTCAGCCTTTCATCGGGCGCCAGCACATTGACCGCGATCGTGCCTTCCTGCGGGCCGTAGAAGCCCGGCGGAAAGTCGAAGGTGGCCGCCTCGCGCCAGTCGGCGGGGATCGGCTTGGCCGTGGCGGGAGGACGCACGAATCCACCGAAGCCGTCGAGTACCCGCGTCGGGCTGATCCGCTCGCTTGCCCGCGGCTGGCCGGGAACGGCGGCGAGCCCCTCGGCGGCCGGGCGCCCCGCGGCCGACAGACCGGCGATCCGCTTGAGCATGTCGACGAAGGCGCCGGAGATCGGCAGATCCGACCACGATGTGTCGGCGGTGATGTGGAACAGGATGAGAAGGCCCTGGCCGCGCTTCTCCGCCGTGACGAGCGGGGTGCCGTCGGCAAGCTGCGCCCAGGTCTTGTCGGCAAGAAGACCGTCGGGCTCGGCCAGGACCTGCCGGCGCACCCGCACGTCCGCCGGCACGGCAATGTCGGCAAAGGGGCTCTCGCGGCTGAAGGGCGCGAGGCCCTGCGGCGTCTCCCAGGACAGGGCGCCACCGAGCTGACGGCCGCCGCGCCGCAGCCGCACCGGCACGAGGTCGTCGTTCTGGGCGCCGGCCAGCCGCGTTCCGGCAAAGCGCAGCAGGATGCCGCCATTGTCGAGGAAGCGATTCAGCGCGTCGCGCGCCACCGGCGTGACGGTGCCGACATCGGTCAGCACGATCATCGGCACGCGCCCCTCGATGAAGCGGACGATGGCCTCGGAGGGCGATGCCCCCTCGACGGTGCGGATGTCGGCGAAGGGGTCGAGCGCCCGGCCGAGGTAATAGGTCGGCGAGAGCAGCGGCTGCGCCGTGTCGGCCGTGGCCCCGGAGACGACGCCGATGGTGCGGCGTGCCCAGCGCGAATCGATGAGCTGGACGGCGCCGGCCGATCGCTCGGACAGGATGTCCATCCGGGTGATCTCGTTGCGGATTTCCACCGGCAGATCGAACCGCAAATCGGCCTCGGTCTTGCCGTCCTCGAAGGCGAAGGCGGCCTCGCCAAGCGGCAGACCGCGGCTGTCGAGGGCCCTGACGCGGCCGGGCTGGGCGGGCCCGCCCTCGGCGCGCAGCACTTTCGCGGTAAAGCCCCCGGCGGTGTTGGTGGCTCCGGCGAGGGCGAGCGGCACCGGCGTGCCGCCGTCGAAGACCGTGACGTTGCGGCCGCGGACGAGCGGCGCGAGCTGCCCGATGAAGGCCTCCGAGCGGCCGGTGTCAATGCCGTCGGTCAGCCAGACGATCTCGGCATCCGCCTGCGCGGCGAGGAATTTCTGCAGCGCCGGCAGGATGGCGCTGCGGTCGGGCGTGTGCGGCAGCGGCTCGAGCGAGCGCAGCCGCTCGCGCACCGCGGTGGGGGTCTCCAACGCGATGTCGATCACCGGACGCGCGGTCGGCACCAGCGCGACGGCGCGGCCGGCGCTCTCGGCGGATGCGACGATCTCGCCCGCCACCCGCTGGCGCTGTTCGAAGGAGGCGGCCGAGGGCCAGCCGTCATCCATCATCACGAGGACGGGCCCGCGCGAGCCGGAGGTCGCGGCGGGCGGGTTCCACAACGGGCCGGCCATGGCGAAGATGATGATGGCGGCCAGCAGCAGTCGCAGCAGCGTCAGCCACCACGGGCTGTTGGACGGTGTCTCCTCCTTCGGCGCGATGTCCATGAGGATGCGCGTCGGGGGGAAGCGGACACGGCGGGGACGCGGTGGCACCAGCCGCAAAAGCCACCACAGCGCCGGCAGGGCGGCGAGGGCGAAGAGGACGAGCGGCGAGGCGAAGGCGAGGGGGAGGCCAAGCATCAGGCGCCTCCGACCCGGGGGCCGAGGTCCCGCGATCCGGGCCCCATGCGTTGATGCAGCGCGAGGATGGCCGTGGCTGGAGGCTGGTCGGTGCGGTGGATGCCGAAGCTCCAGCCGCGGCTGTCGCATTCCTGGCGCAGCGCCGCGCGGTGGGCGGCGAGCCGCGCGACGTAATCGTCACGCCAGGTCTCGGCCCGGCCGGCGGTGATGGACAGGCTCTCCTCCAGCTCTTCGAACTCGACGCGACCCTTGTACGGAAAGGTCTCCTCGATCGGATCGTTGATCTGCAGGACATGGCCGCGCGAGCCGGATGAGGCGAGGTCCTTGACCTCGTTGCGGAAGGCCTCGACCGGCACGAGGCAGTCGGAAAGGATGACCACTTCCGACAGGCGTGAGACCGGCGCGCGCGGCGGCAGGCTCGCGGCGGCGAGATCGGGAACTGACAGCAGGGCATCGGCCATGCGGTCGATGATAGCGCGGCTGGCGGTGGGTCGCATGATGCCGGGAATGCCGACCCGCTCGCCGCCGCGCACCATGATCTCGGCGAGGGCGAAGGCGAGGACGATGCAGCGGTCGCGCTTGGTCTCCCAGGCGAGGGGCGAGACGAATTGCATGGAAGCGGAGCAATCCGGCCAGATCCACACCGTATGGGCCGCTTCCCATTCGCGCTCGCGCACGTAGAGATGCTGGTCGCGGCCCGAGCGGCGCCAGTCGATGCGGCTCGCCGGCTCGCCGCTGGAGAAACGGCGGAACTGCCAGAAATTCTCGCCCGATCCGGCCCGCCGTCGGCCGTGCAGGCCGTGGACGACGGTGGAGGCAACGCGGCGGGCCTCCAGCACCAGGCGCGGCAGGGCAGCCGCCAGCATCTCGCCGTCGCGCATCAGCCGACTGGCGTGATCCTCGCGACTGTCCGTCTGGGCGAGGTCGTACAGGGCCATGGTTCAGCTGATCGGCTTGACCAGGGAGGCGATGGTCTTCTCCACCGTCAGCCCGTCGGCGCGGGCGGAGAAGGAGAGCGCCATGCGGTGCTTGAGGACCGGTTCCGCCAGCGCCACGACATCGTCGATGGACGGCGCGAGACGGCCGTCCAGAAGGGCGCGGGCCCTGACGGCAAGCATCAGCGCCTGGGAGGCGCGCGGGCCGGGACCCCAGGCGATGGCGCCCGCGAGTTCGCCCTTGGCGGCGCCGGGGCGGGCGGAGCGGACGAGCTGCAGGATGGCCTCGACCACTGAATCACCGGCGGGCAACCGGCGCACCAGGCGCTGGGCTGCCATGAGATCCTCGGCGCTAAGCGCCTGTTTCGGGCGCGATTCCTCGGAACCGGTGGTGTCGAACAGGATCTTCCGCTCCGCCTCGATGTCGGGATAGTCGACGTCGATCTGCATGAGAAAACGGTCGAGCTGGGCTTCGGGCAGCGGGTAGGTGCCCTCCTGCTCCAGCGGGTTCTGGGTGGCGAGGACGTGGAACGGCCGCGGCAGGTCATAGGTCTCGCCGGCCACCGTCACATGGTGTTCCTGCATGGACTGGAGCAGGGCCGACTGGGTGCGCGGCGAGGCGCGGTTGATCTCGTCGGCCATCAGGAGCTGGGCGAAGACCGGTCCTTTGACGAAGCGGAAGGCGCGCTTGCCGCCCGCCGCCTCCTCGAGCACCTCGGAGCCGAGGATGTCGGAGGGCATGAGGTCGGGGGTGAACTGGATGCGCCGGGCGTCGAGGCCGAGGACGGTGCCCATGGTCTCGACAAGCTTCGTCTTGGCAAGGCCCGGGAGACCAACGAGGAGCGCGTGGCCGCCCGACAGGACCGTGATCAGCGCCCGGTCGATGACGGATTGCTGGCCGAAAATGACGGTCGAGATATGGCTGCGCGCCGTGCGGATCTGGGCGGCGGTCGTCTCCGCGGCACGAACGATGGCGTCTTCCATGCGTTCAGCGGTCTCGGCGGTCATGGTCACTCCCTTCGAGGCTGCGTTTCATCGCAGTGCATCATGGCCCATGCGTTGCGGCGGGGATAGTCGAGACTTACGTTCGTCACAGGCTTGGCGCACGAGCAGGGCCGTTTTGAGACGTGTTTCACTCAATCGTGAGGTGCCGAGGGTGACCCCTGTCATGTCCCCGCCGGGCGGGCTCGACGCCATCGCCGCGCAGGTCCGCGGCGGCGGCGGCGGCGCGCCGGTCCATCTGTGGAACCCACCCTATTGCGGTGACCTCGACATCCGGATCGGCGCGGACGGCACCTGGTATTACCTCAAGTCCCCGATCGGCCGCATGCCCCTGGTCAAGCTGTTTTCCTCGGTTTTGAAGCGTGAAGACGGGCGTTTCTTTCTTGTCACGCCGGTTGAGAAGATCGGGATCGTCGTCGACGACGCGCCCTTCGCGGCGGTCGAGATGCGCGTGGAGGGGAATGGCGCCGGCCGGCGCATCGCCTTCCGCACCCAGGTCGACGACTGGATCGAGGTCGGCGAGGACCATCCGATCCGGTTCGAGAAGGAGGCCGGCACCGACGGGGTCAAGCCCTATGTGCATGTGCGCGGCGACCTCTGGGCGCGGGTGTCGCGCGCCCTCTTTCACGATCTCGCGAGCCTCGGTGAGGTGGCCGTCCGGGACGGTCGGCGCTGGTTCGGAATTTCCATTGCGGGAACCTTCTATCCCATGGTGGATGCGGCCGAGATCGAGGGCCTGACGTGATTCCCCTGTCGTCCGACGCATTCAGCATGGTCGTTACCCGCCGGCTGTCCCTGACCGTGCCCTCGGTCCGCCAGGACCTGTTCGGCGGTCTCGGCAACGGCCCGGACCTCGGCGACCACACGGTCAACGAAGGTCTCCCTGCGAAACCTGCAGCGGTGCTGATCCCGGTGGTCGCCAGGCCCGTCCCCACCATCCTCCTGACCCAGCGCTCCAGCGACATGCCGGATCATTCCGGCCAGATCGCCTTTCCCGGCGGCAAGATCGAGCCGGGCGATGCGACGCCGCTGGACGCGGCGCTGCGCGAGGCCGAGGAGGAGGTGGGGCTGTCACGCCATCACGTACGCCCGCTCGGCTATCTCCTGCCGTTCCTGTCGCGGACGGGCTATCTGATCACGCCGGTGGTCGGGCTCGTCTCGCCGCCTTTCGCGCTGACCTTGAACCCGCGTGAGGTGGCGGACGCCTTCGAGGTGCCGCTGGCCTTCCTGATGGACCCGCGCAACCATCACAGAAAGTCGCGCGACTTCAACGGTCAGACACGGCACTTCTATGCCATGCCCTTCGAGGATCGCTACATCTGGGGAATCACCGCCGGGATCCTGCGCAATCTGTGGGAACGCCTGAGCGAGGAAGCGGAGACCGGGGACGAGACATGAGGATCGTGGTCAATCTGGCGCTCTTCATCCTGCCCTTCGTGCTCTATTTCATCTGGCTGCACGTCAAGGAAAAGAGCCCCTTCCTGAAGGAGCACTGGGACCGCCAGCCGGTGATCTGGCTCGGCCTGTTCGGCATCATGCTCGGCGGCGGCTATTTCCTCTATCACCTCGCCTATCAGGTGCGGGACCCCAACGTGGTCTATCGCCCCGCCCGGGTTGAGAACGGCGTCTTCCATCCCGCGCGCATGGAGCGGCGGCCCGATCCGGCGCCGCGATGACCGCCCTGCCGCCCCTGCCGGACTGGCTCGCCGCAGGGCATGTGCCGCAGTTGATCCGGGCGATCAGTGTCGAAGGCGATGCCGTTCGCGTCGTCGGCGGAGCGGTCAGGAACTGGCTGATCGGGCTGCCGCCGGGCGATATCGACCTTGCCACCACGGCCGAACCGGGCCTCGTCGCGGCGCGGGCGGGCGGAGCCGGGTTCAAGGTCGTGCCGACCGGAATCGCCCACGGCACCGTCACGATCGTGGTCGACGGCACCGGCTACGAGGTGACGACGCTGCGCCAGGACATCGCGACGGATGGACGCAGGGCT
Organism: Phreatobacter sp.; assembly: GCF_022843985.1. Taxonomy (GTDB): domain Bacteria; phylum Pseudomonadota; class Alphaproteobacteria; order Rhizobiales; family Phreatobacteraceae; genus Phreatobacter. Next base: position 42,200 of record NZ_JALHMP010000021.1, read on the forward strand.
GTCGTGCGTTTCGGCCGTGACTGGGAGGCGGATGCGGCGCGGCGCGACTTCACCATCAATGCCATGAGCCTGTCGGCGGAGGGCGAACTCTGCGACTATTTCGGCGGCCGGCGGGATCTCGCGGATGGCAAGGTGCGGTTCATCGGCGAGGCGCTCATGCGCGTGCGCGAGGATCGGCTGCGCATCCTCCGCCTGTTCCGCTTCCATGCCACCTATGCCCGCGGCGCGGTCGACCGGGCGGCGCTGTCGGCCTGCATCGCTGAACGGGAAGGGCTCGCCGACCTTTCGCGCGAGCGCCTGCGCGCGGAGATGATGAAGCTTGTCGTCGCCCCGCGCGCCGGCGCGACGCTGCAGGCCATGGCCGATTGCGGGCTCCTCGGCCAGGTGCTCGGCGGTGTGCCGATGGTGGCCGGCCTCGACCGGCTGGTGGCCCTTGAGTCGGCACTGGCGATGGCGGCCGATCCCGTGCAGCGCCTGGCTTCTCTCGCGATTCTGACCCGGGAGGACGCGCTGCGGCTACGCGAGCGTCTGGCCCTGTCCAATGCCGAGTTCCGCCGCCTGGACGGCATCGGCCACGGCTGGCGCCTCGATCCCGCAGCCGGCCTGGCCGCCGCCAAGCAGCTTCTCTATGCCGTCGGGCCGCGCGGTTTCCGCGACCGGGTCCTGGTCGGTTTCGCCCGCTCGGCGGCCGAGCCCGCCGATGCGGCCTGGCGCGCTCTCCTCGCCCTCCCCGAGCGCTGGACGGCGCCGCACTTCCCGGTCTCGGGCGAGGATCTCCAGCGCCGGGGCCTCACCGCCGGTCCCGCACTTGGCACCGTACTCAGCCTCATCCGCGCCCGCTGGATGGCAGCCGATTTTCCCGTTGCACGGGATCGTGTCGCCGCGCTGGTGGACGAGGTTCTCGGTGAGGGCAGGGGGTGAGGGGACAGGCGCCGGCGCCGGACTGGTGCAGGAGTGCTAGCAACCATCTCGTGCCAATTAATTGATAGGCAAGTTTTTTTTGATTGATTTCGTTGGCAAGCCTCTCCGCTCGGAGCAGATCCCCCGGTGGTCCATTTTTGATATGGCGTTCGTTCAGGGCAAGTCATCGAGCGACATGATGCGCGAACTGCCCGTCGAAATTTATGTTTCGATGGTCGACTCGCTCTACGAGGACGTGCGCTCGCTGCTGCTCGGCGTGGTCGCGGCCCTGGCCGGGACCATCTACACCGCGCACCTGACCGGGCACCCTGTGCTCATCGCCTTTCCCTTCGCCGTCGCGTTGATCGGCTTTGTGCGCACGCTTCGGATGCTGGCCTATCGACGCGTGCGTGCCGACGTCGTCACCCATGAACAGGCACTCCGCTGGGAGCGCGAATATACGATCGGCGCCAATCTCTTGGTCTTCACGATCGGACTGTGGTGCTTCGCAACCTTCAATCTGACCCAGTCCATGGCCGCTCACCTGTTCTGCGTGTCGGTCGCACTGTCCTACATGGTCGGGGTCACCGGTCGGAATTTCGCCAACGGCCCCTTCGTCGACAACCAGATCGCCCTGCTCTGCGCCCCGCTGGTGGTGGGCATGATGATGACAGGCGTGTGGGACTACATGGTCCTCGCCTGTTTCGCGATTCCCTTCTTCGGCAGCGTCCGCAGCATCGCCCGCCGGCTTCGCGAGATCCTCCTCAACGCCATCATCGCCAAGCGCGACGTGTCACTTCTCGCCGACCGGTTCGACACCGCCCTCAACAACATGCCGCATGGTCTCGCCATGTTCGATGCCGAAGGACGCCTGGTGGTGGTCAACCGGCGCTGGGCGCAGATTCTGCCGCTCGACCCCGACAGCCTCGCGCAAGGCGCCCGCGTCGAGGCGATCGTCGCCGCCTATGTCGATCTGGGCATCCTCGGCGAGCGTGACGCCGGCCGGGTCCTCGACGCGGTGGCACGCCGCGTTCACGGACGGACGCGCGAACAATTCGAACTCCAGGCCAATGGCTGGAATGTCGACCTTACCTTCCAGCCGATGGAAACGGGCGGCCTTGTCGTCGCCATCGAGGACATCACCGAAAAGCGGCGCACCGAGGCACGGATCGCCCATATGGCGCGCCATGATGCCCTTACCGGCCTGCCGAACCGCTCGCTGTTCCAAGAGCGTCTGGAGACGGCCCTCGCCCTGACCACCGACGAGGACATGCTCGCGGTGCTCTTCGTCGATCTCGACCATTTCCAGCAGGTCAACGACACGCTCGGCCACACGGCTGGTGATGCGCTTCTCGTGGAAGTCGCCGACCGCCTGCGCTTCGCCGTGGGGGAGAACGACCTCGTGGCCCGTTTCGGCGCCGACGAGTTCGTCATCCTCCAGAGCGGCGCGCGCAGCGTCAACGACGTCACGACGCTGGCGGCGCGGATCATCGAGACCGTCGCCGACATCTCTCAGATCGACGACAAGCCGATCGCCAGCGGGGCGTCGGTGGGCATCGCGCTGGCGCCGCGCGACGGGCGCGAGCCGGATCAGTTGCTGAAGAGTGCCGACATGGCGCTGAGCCGCGCCAAGGCGGGTGGCCGGGGCATCCTGCACTTCTATGAAGAGGAAATGGATCGTCAGGCCCAGGCGCGCCGGGCCATCGAGATGGATCTGCGGAAGGCGATCCAGAACGAGGAACTGGCGGTCTATTTCCAGCCCATGCTCAATCTCAAGTCGCTGTCCATCTCGACCTGCGAGGCCCTCGTGCGATGGCCTCATCGGATCCGCGGCATGATTTCTCCGGCGGAGTTCATTCCGGTGGCCGAGGAAACCGGGCTGATCATCGAACTCGGCCGTCAGGTGCTGCGCAAGGCCTGCCAGGCCTGCGTCGCTTGGCCTGACCGGATCCGTGTATCCGTCAACCTGTCCTCCGTGCAGTTCGAGCGGGACGATGTGGTGGCCCTGGTCGCCGAGACCCTGAGAACGACTGGGCTCGAACCCGACCGCCTCGAACTCGAGATCACCGAGACCTTGCTGCTGCAGGATTCGGAGGGCGTCCTGTCCGTCTTGGCGCAGTTGCGCGCGATGGGCGTCAGGCTGGCGCTCGACGATTTCGGCACGGGCTATTCGAGCCTGAGCTATCTGCACAAATTCCCGCTGGACAAGGTCAAGATCGATCGCTCCTTCGTCCGCAACATCACCAGCGACCGCAAGGCCGCCAAGCTGCTGCGCGGCGTGACGCGGCTGGGATCCGAACTTGGCCTTTCGGTGGTCGTCGAAGGCGTCGAGACGCTCGAACAGCTGAAGATGATCGACGCGCCGGGTGTCGTCGGCGAGGTTCAGGGCTTTGTCCTCAGCCCCGCCATTCCCGATGGCCAGCTGAGGGCCCTGATGGGCCGGTCCGGCAAGGATCTTCTGGCGCGCGCCGCCTGAGAGCGACAGGCTATACTGACGTTACGTCATCGGTATTCACACGAAAGACTTTCGGCGGGCTGCCGGCAGCCCCGTTTCGGCTGCCGGCAGCAGGCCGGTTTTGCGCTGCAATAAGACCAGGACCGACGGCGCTGGCGCGGGTCTGTCGGCAAAAAAATGCATTCTAGGATCGTGATTTCTCCGCAAGACGGCAAATTCCATGCGGGGAAACGGTTGTTCCCATCCCTCGGACCCGCGTTTCCATCACGACCCCCACCGTGGTGATGCCGCGATGCGATAGAGTAAAGACGCGGCGCCGAGAGCGGTATCATCATAACGATCGTTGTATTTAATTGCGATTCTGCGACCGCATTAACGATGATTTAACCAAACACTTCCCACCGGGTAAAAAAGCATTAACATCAATCGCACGTTAGCAGCGGGTGTGAACGCTTCTCGTGGGGCATGGCAGATGACGACGGTGAATGCCGAGGGCTCGTTTTCACGGAACGTCGCTGATCTCATCGGCCGGATCGCCTACCGGCGGATCCAGTCGGACGAGGACCGCAGCGCCGTCTTTCGCCTGCGATACGAGTGCTACCTGCGCGAGGGGGCGATCGCACCGAACGCGACGGGCCTGTTCGAGGATGATTTCGACAGCGCTCCAAACGTCTCGATTTTCGGGCTCTATATCGACGGTGTCCTCGCCAGTTCCATCCGTGTGCACGTGGCGACCGCGGAGATGCCTTTCGCGCCCGCCCTGGCCGTTTTCAGTGACATCCTCGGCGCCCGCATCGCTGCCGGGGAGACCATCGTCGACCCGACCCGCTTTGTCGTTGACCAGGAATTCTCGCGACTCTACCCGGGGCTGCCCTATGCGACCGTGCGCATGGGCATGCTGGCCTCCGAACATGCCGATGCAGACTATGCCCTGGCCACGGTCAGGACCGAGCACAGGGCCTTCTACCGCCGCCTGCTGTTCATGGAACCGGTGGGCGAGCCGCGCCTCTATCCGAACCTGAAGAGCCCCATCAACCTGATGGGCGTGTCCTTTCCGTTGATGCGGCAAAGGGTCTACAGTCGCTATCCGTTCATGGCGTCGTCACGGGAAGAGCAGGATCGCCTGTTCGGGCCGCGCCGTCCTCGCGCCCCCCGGCGCGACCATGTCGCGGTGCCGGCGGCCGGAGAAGCCGCTGCCGCCTGAAACGTCGGGAGGCGATGGCGATGAGATCCGGCAGCCGCAAGCCTTTCGATGCCTTCCGCCGCGCGCCGGGATCCGGAAACCGCGCCTCGGACGGTTGGAAACGCGAAACCTTCGTGCTGCCGCTGGATGTGGCCCGCATCAAGGCGCGGGAAATCCTGGATCGCTTTCCCCGCGCCGCCTATCTGACCGAGGTCGAGTTCTGGCGGGAACTCGATGACGGTCGCATCGAATTCACGATGCGCCGCCTTCCGACAGCGGACTAACGAGGGGTCAGGCCGCGGCCTCCTCCTCGTCCTCCGCGTCCGTTTCGCTGTCATCCTCGTCTTCTTGCTCGTCCTCATCGAGGTCGAGTGCCTGGAGGGCGATGAGCGGGATGGCTTCGCGGAAGAGGTCCCCCTCCTCGCCGAGCCAGATACAGGTGGCCTCTTCGCTGTCGATGGCGGTAATGGTGAGGGCCTGGCCGCCGGACTTGAGGGTAACGATATCGCCGGGTGAGAAAGTCATGGGAGCCTCCATTGGGTGCGAGGCTACCCTAGATGCACTCCGTGACGGGCCTATCACATCGGTCGGGACAAGCGGCTGGCAGCCGGTCGCCCGCCGTCCTCTCAGGCGCGCCTGTGGGCGAGGTTCCCCATCAAGGCCCGGATCCCTTCGGTCCAGGGCGGGCAATCGGTGGTCAGGCGGACGCGGTTGGTCAGGCTGCCGAGGCTGTCGCTGGCGATGGTGACGATGTCGCCGAGCTTGTGGGTGAAACCCTTGCCCGCCTCGCCGCGGTCCTTGATCGGCGCGAAGAGCGTTCCGCAATAAAGCACGAGCCCGTCGGGATATTGGTGATGCGGGCCGATTGCCTGGCGCGCCAGATCCTCGACGTCGCGGGAGATCGCCGCCATGTCGCTGCGGCCGTCGAGGACGAAGCCGTCCTCGCCGGTGACGGTGAGGGAGACCTTCATGGTCCTGACGTCGTCGATCCCGAAGGTCCCATCGAAGAGGCGCACGAAGGGGCCGAGGGCGGCGGAGGCGTTGTTGTCCTTGGCCTTGCCGAGAAGCAGCGCGGAGCGGCCTTCGACATCGCGCAGATTGACGTCGTTACCGAGGGTGGCGCCAACAATGCGGCCGGCGGAGGAGATGACCAGCACCACTTCCGGCTCGGGATTGTTCCAGGTCGAGACCGGATGGATGCCCACATCGGCTCCCGTGCCAACCGAGGCGAGCACCGGGGCCTTGGTGAAGATCTCGGCGTCCGGGCCAATGCCGACCTCGAGATATTGCGACCAGAGCCCGCGCTCCTGAAGGTGCTTCTTCAGGGCCGCGGCCTCCGGCGAGCCGGGCTTGAGGCCCTTGAGCTCGCCGCCGATGATGGCGCCGATCTCGTCACGGATGGCGGCGGCGCGTTCCGGCACCCCTTTGGCCTGTTCCTCGATCACGCGCTCGACCATGGAGATGGCGAAGGTGACGCCGGCGGCCTTCACCGCCTGCAGATCGATGGGGGAGAGGAGGAAGGGGGCCGCGGCGTCGCGGCCGGCGGGCACGGTGTTGGCGAGAACGGCTGCAAGGTCGCCGATCCGCTCGCCGGTGACGCCTGCGAGGGCTTCAGCGGGGTCGGCGGTGTCGAAGAGGTCGGCCGTGGTCGGAAAGGCGCTGGTGACGTCAAAGACACCTTCGGCGCGCACCGCGACGACAGAAGGGCCGTAGCCCGGCCTGAAGATGCGGCCGACCAGGGTGCCTGCCGTGCCGTCGGCGGGAAGGGTGGTGGCGGCGGAGAGGGCGAGGGCGCTCATATGCAGCGTCCGCCGTCGACTTCCAGCACCACGCCGGTGAGGAAATTGCCGGGATCGGCGGCGAGGAACAGCGCCGCATCGGCGATGTCCTTCGGCGTCGACAGGCGCCCCATGGGGATCGAGGCGATGAACTTCTTGCGCATCTCCGGGGTGTCCTCGCCCATGAAGGTGCCCAGCAGCGGCGTGTCGCCCGCCACCGGAGCCAGGGCGCAGACGCGGATCTTGTCCGGCGCCAGTTCCACCGCCATGGACTTGGTGAGCAGGTTCACCGCACCCTTGGAGGCATTGTACCAGGCGAGGCCGGGACGCGGCCGGATCCCGGCGGTGGAGCCGACATTGATGATGGCGCCGCCGCCATTCTGGCGCATCACCGGGATCACGGCATGGGCGAAATGGAAGATCGACTTGACGTTGACGTCGAAGACGCGGTCGAAAGTCGCCTCGTCGACCTGCAGCATCGGCTGGTTGCGGTGGGAGGTGCCGGCATTGTTGACCAGAACGTCGACCGTCCCGAAGCGCTCGACCGCCTTGGCGACGGCCCGCTGCACGTCCTTGGCCTTGGAGACGTCGCACTTCAAGCCGAAGGCCTTGCGGCCATAGGGTTTGGCGGCCGCCTTGGCGCCCTCCTCGTTGAGATCGAGGACGACGACCCTGGCGCCTTCCTTCGCGAAGGTCTCGACGATGCCGAGACCGAAGCCCTGGGCACCGCCCGTGACGATGGCGACCTTGTCCTTGAGACGCATGGTTTCCCCCTGATGCGTGGCTGCTTGTTGGGTGATCGTCATCGCATTTTCTTCATGCGAACCGGTAGCCGCTTCGCTCGAATATGCGTTCGGCCCTGTCAGCCGTGGTTGATGACGACGGTCTTGGAGGCGGAGAACTCGTAGAGCGCCTCGAAGCCCTTTTCCCGGCCGTGGCCGGATTTCTTGACGCCGCCGAAGGGCAGCTCGATGCCGCCGCCGGCGCCGTAGCCGTTGACGAAGACCTGGCCGCAGCGCATGGCGCGGGCCACCCGCATGGAGCGCTTCGCGTCGCGGCTCCAGACGCCGGCCACCAGGCCGAAATCGGTGCCGTTGGCGAGGCGGACGGCATCCTCCTCGTCGTCGAAGGGAATGGCCGAGAGGACGGGCCCGAAGACCTCGTCGCAGGCGAGACGGTTCGACCGCGGCACCGGGCCGAACAGCGTCGGCGCGACATAATAGCCGTTCGGCGGCAGGTTCGGCGCGAACTGACCCTCGGCGAGGACCGGAATGCCGTCGGCCCGGGCGCGGGCGAGGAAGTCCTCGACGCGCTTCTTCTGGCCGGGCGTGATCATCGGTCCGCAGTCGAGGTCCATGTCCCAGGCGCCGACGCGTACCGTGGCGAACCGCTCGGCGACGCGTGCCACCAATTCGTCATAGGCGGGGCGCTCGACCAGCATGCGCGAGCCGGCCGAACAGGTCTGGCCGGCATTCTGGATGATGGCGTTGACGAGGCTCGGTACCGCCGCGTCGAAATCGGCGTCCTTGAACACCACCTGGGGCGACTTGCCGCCGAGCTCGAGCGTGCAGCCGATATGGTTCTTCGCCGCCGCCGCCTGGATCAGCGTACCGACCTCGGGCGAGCCGGTGAAGGAGATGAAATCGATGCCGCGGTGGGAGGAGAGGGCCGCGCCGGCCTCCTCGCCCAGGCCGGTGACGAGGTTGAGGACACCCGGGGGAAAACCGACCTCCAGCGCCAGCTCGCTGATGCGGATCAGCGACAGGCAGGCATCCTCCGCCGGCTTGACCACGCAGGTATTGCCGCAGGCGAGCGAGGCGGCCACAGACCGGCCGAAGATCTGGGCGGGATAGTTCCACGGCACAATGTGGCCGGTGACGCCGTGAGGATCGCGTACCACGGCAACCGTGTAGCCGTTGAGGAAGGGGATGGTCTCGCCGTGCACCTTGTCGGCGGCGGTGCCGTAGAACTCGAAGTAGCGGGCGGCGGCGGTGATGTCGGCCTTGCCCTGCCGGGCCGGCTTGCCGGTGTCGATGCTTTCGAGGAAGGAGAGTTCGTCGTGGTTGGCGAGGATGGCCTCGCCAAGCTTGCAGAGCAGCCGGCCGCGCTCGGTGGCGGTCATGCGGCCCCACGGACCCTCCTCGAAGGCCTTGCGGGCGGCGGCGACTGCATGGTCGATGTCGGCGGCGCCGCTGCGCGGCATCTGGGTGAGGACGGTACCGTCCGACGGGCCGATCACGTCGAGGGTGGCCCCGCCCAGCGCGGCGACCGACCGGCCGTCGACGAGGTTGAGGAAGCGCGGGGGCATGGCACGGGCGGCAGGGCTGGTCTGGGTGGTCATGGTCTTCCCTTCCGGGCGGTGGTCGGCCTGAGGCCGCTGCAAATCGGGCCGGCACGCTAGCCTCTCGGCCTTGTCTTCCGAAAGAGGGGCACCGCATGGGAGCCCTTCCGCGCTGCGACCGGTCCTGTGTTCAGAGGCGTGCGGCGATCTGGGCGAGGCCCAGGACGCCGCCGATCCCGACCGCGATGCCGAGCAGGAACAGGACGAAGGCGCCAAGTCCCGAGAACCGGACGCCCTGACGCGGCGCGGGCGCCGCGGCGGGCTGCGGTGTCGTGTCCGGCCTCGCGGCGGTCGTGACGGCGACCGCCGGTTCGGCAGCCGGCGCTGCGATTCCCTGCATTGCGGTGGCGAAGGCCGGGGGAAGATCGGCCGGGGGCAGGGCAGGGGCAAGGTCAGCCGTCGCCGGCGGCAGGGCCAGAAGCCGCTCGCGCTCGATGAGACGGCGGGCGATATAGGCCGTGACGCGTTCGGCGACCGCGGCGAGGTCGGCGCTCTCGATCATCACGCGGCGGCCCTCGCGCGTGTCCTGCAGGAAGCGGTAGCTGCGCTTGTCGCGGGCGATCTCGACGAAGGCGATCATGTCGATCCAAAGGCGCGGCGTCATGCCGGGCGTGACGGCGACATCGAACAGGTCGACACCGCGGGGAATGTCGTCGAGCACCGGCTTCAGCCGGTCGTGAAGAATGTCGAGCCGGGCGATGTCGGCCTCGCGCAGCGCCACGACGACGCCGCTGCGCTCGGCCTCATCAATGCGGATGGCGCGGATCGTTTCGGTCAGGCTGGGAGCGGGCTTGGGGTCCATGGGAACCTCGCGGATGGATGGCCGGCGGAACCGGCTTGGTTAACCGCATCTAAGCATGTCCACGGGGCCGTCCCAAATCCGTGGCGGGAAAACCCCGGCCGAGAGGGCCGTTCCGTAGCGCCGCGACATCCATGCAGCAATGTGCCGCGACAGATCGCCGGCTTGTGAAGATGGTGGGCAAGGCTCGCCTGTCGGCGGCCACTTCGATCGTTCAGGGCGAGGGAAAGGCGGCCAACTGGCGCAGCGCCTCGCCGGCCACCATGGACACCGAAACGGCGACGTTGAGCGAGCGCAGGCCGGGGCGCATCGGGATGCGGATGCCGGCGTCGGCCGCGGTATGGACCGCCTCCGGCACGCCGGCCGATTCGCGGCCCGCCATGAGCACGTCACCAGGCCGGAAGGCGAAAGCGGCATAGGGCAGGGCCGCACGGGTCGTCATCAGAACCAGCCGGCGGCCCTCCGCCGCTCGCCAGGTCTCGAAGGCAGTGAAGTCGTCATGACGATTCCAGGTGACATGGTCGAGATAATCCATGCCCGAGCGCCTAAACGCCTTATCGGAAACCGGGAAGCCGGCGGGCTCGATGATGTCGACGGCGATACCGAGACAGGCGGCGAGCCGGAGGATGGTGCCGGTATTCTGGGCGATGTCGGGTTGGTAGAGCGCAATGCGGAACATCACCCAGTTTGAACCACAAGGTTTCAGTACGGAAGACCCTGCTCCGCGGTTCACCGCTCATACGAAGATGCCGTGCGGCGCAATGCCATGTTCACAAGCGCACACTGGACATCACCTTATAACGGTGCGAATAAGCGGCGCCGATTATGGTTCCCGCGCGGATTCCACCAAGCCTTCGGGCTGTTTCGGCGTGGCGGCGCCACCCCTGAAGGCTGCCGCGCGCCGGACCAGGTGGCGCGGTTGCGCTCCGCGCGCGATCGGCGCGATCTGGTCCCCATGGCGGGCCGACGAGCGAAAGGACGACGAGAAGTGGCAAGCGTTCAACATTCCGAGGGTGATCGCCGCGATTTCCTCTATCTGGCGACCGGGGCGACCGCAGCGATCGGCGCCGGTGCGGCGATCTGGCCCTTCATCAGTCAATTGGCCCCCGATGCCGGGACCATCGCAGCCGGCGCGCCGATCGAAATCGATCTCGCCGCGATCCCGGACGGTGGACAGATCAAGATCCTGTGGCGCGGCAAACCCTATTTCGTCCGCAGCCGCACCGAGGCCGAGATCAAGGCCGCCGTCGACGTGGAAATGTCCGCGCTGCGCGATCCGCAGCCCGACGCGGCGCGGGTGAAGGAGGGCCATGCCAAATGGCTGGTCATCGCTGCCAACTGCACCCATCTCGGCTGCGTGCCGCTCGGCAACCAGGGTGACTATGGCGGCTGGTTCTGCCCTTGCCACGGCTCCCACTTCGATACGTCGGGCCGTATCCGCAAGGGGCCCGCCCCGACCAACCTTCCCGTTCCGCAGTACACCTTCATCAGCGACACGCGCATCCGCATCACGGGTGCGGCGGCCACCGTCTGACGCCCGGATCCAGAGGTAACTCGACCATGCAGGGTCATTCGCACTACGTACCGACGTCGGGCATTGGCAAGTGGATGGACTCCCGTCTGCCCGTGCCGAGGCTGGTCTATGACAGCTTCATCGCCTATCCGGTGCCCAAGAACCTCAACTATTTCTACACGTTCGGCGCCATCCTGTCGTTCATGCTGGTGTCCCAGATCGTCACCGGCGTGGTGCTGGCGATGCACTACACCGCCCATGTCGACCTCGCCTTCAACTCCATCGAGAAGATGATGCGCGACGTGAACTACGGCTGGTTGATGCGGTATCTTCACGCCAACGGCGCCTCGATGTTCTTCGTCGCCGTCTACATCCACATGTTCCGCGGCCTCTATTACGGGTCCTACAAGGCCCCGCGCGAGGTCCTGTGGATCCTCGGCGTCATCATCTACCTACTGATGATGGCCACCGCCTTCCTCGGCTACGTGCTGCCCTGGGGCCAGATGTCGCTGTGGGGCGCCGTCGTCATCACCAACCTGTTCTCGGCGATCCCGCTGGTCGGCCCGACCGTGGTCGAGTTCCTGTGGGGTGGCTATTCGGTCGACAATCCGACGCTGAACCGCTTCTTCTCGCTCCACTACCTGCTGCCGTTCATGATCGCCGGCGTCGTGGTCCTGCACGTCTGGGCGCTGCACGTCACCGGCCAGAACAATCCGACCGGCGTCGAGGTGAAGGATGTGAAGAAGGATACTGTTCCCTTCACGCCCTATGCGACGATCAAGGATGCCGTCGGCCTGATCTTCTTCCTGATCTTCTTCATGTGGTTCGTCTTCTTCCAGCCGACCTATCTCGGTCATGCGGTGAACTTCGTTCCCGCGGATCCGCTGGTGACGCCGCCGCATATCGTGCCGGAATGGTATTTCCTGCCCTTCTACGCGATCCTCCGCGCCATCACCTTTGACGTCAATCTGATCATCTTCACCATCCCGTCGAAGCTCGGCGGCGTGCTGGCCATGTTCGCCGCCATCGCGGTGCTGGCCTTCCTGCCCTGGCTTGATACCTCGAAGGTGAAGTCCTCGGCCTATCGGCCGATGCACAAGCAGTTCTTCTGGGCCTTCGTCGCGGTGTGCTTGATCCTCGGCTGGCTCGGTTCCAAGCCTGCCGAATATCCCTACACGGTGTTGTCGCTGATCTTCACCGGCCTGTACTTCGCCTACTTCCTCGTCGTCCTGCCGCTTCTCGGCCTCTTCGAGACGCCCCGCAAGCTCCCAGCCTCCATCGCCGACTCGGTGCTGGGCAAGGCGCGGTCGGGCGGCGCGCCGGTGACGGCAGGGGCTGCGGCAGCACCGCAGACCAAGGGCTGAGGCGGGTAGAGAGCTTAAGGAACCACGATGATGAAGCGTTTCTCTCTCCGCATGGCGACGGCCGGGCTCGCGGGCCTGGTCCTTGCCTCGCTCGGCCCGGCTCAGGCCGCCGAGCAGGTCCCGCCTCCGCGCTTTAACTGGGCGTCGTCCGGTATCTTCGGTACTTTCGACCGGGCGCAGCTCCAGCGCGGCTTTCAGGTCTACAAGGAGGCCTGCGCCGCCTGCCACGGCATCGACCAGATGTCGTTCCGCAATCTCGCCCAGCCGGGCGGGCCTGAATTCTCGACAGCGCAGGCGGCGGCGATCGCGGCCGACTGGATGCACAAGGTGCGCGAGATCGGCGACGACGGTCAGCCCACGGAGCGCACGCCGCGCCTGGCCGACCGGATTCCCGGTCCTTTTGCCAACAAGAAGGCGGCCGAGGCGGCCCATGGCGGCAAGGCACCGCCGGACCTCAGCCTGATGCCGCGGGCGCGCTCTTACGAGCGCGGCTTCCCCTGGTTCCTGACGGATATCTTCACGCTCTACCAGGAGCATGGCGCCGACTATGTGAAGGCCTTCCTGACGGGCTACGAGGAAGGCAAGGAGACCCCGCCGGGCACGCATTACAACAAGTATTACCCGGGCAATTTCGTCGCCATGCCGAATGTGCTCCAGGACGGGCTGGTAACCTATTCGGATGGATCGCCGCAGACGGCGAAGCAATATGCCGCCGACGTCACGGCCTTCCTGATGTGGACGGCGGAGCCGCACATGGAGCAGCGCAAGCGCATCGGCTTCCAGGTGCTGCTGTTCCTGCTGGTTCTTGGCGGCCTGACTTACTTCACCAAGAAGAAGGTCTGGAAGAACGTCGAGGGGCACGCCTGAGGCATGTCCTTTCGCCGGTGACTTGACCAAGGGCCGCGTGAGCGGCCCTTTTTCATGGGACAGGCCCCGTAACGTCACGCAGCCTTCGCACGAATCCGGTGCGTGCGACACGAAGGCCGGACACCGGACAGGGAGATGCAGGATGACCAGAGCCGTGCTCGGCGTGATCGGAGGCTCCGGCATCTATGACCTGCCGGGTCTCGAAGGGCTTGAGGAGTTTGCCGTGTCCTCGCCCTGGGGCGAGGCCTCCGACGTCCTGCGCCGCGGGCGGATCGGCGCCACCGAGATCGTCTTCCTGCCGCGGCACGGGCGCGGGCATCGCTTCAGCCCGTCCGACATCAACTATCGCGCCAATATCGACGTGCTGAAGCGGGCCGGGGTGACCGATCTCGTGTCGCTGTCGGCGGTCGGCTCGTTCAAAGGCGATCTGCCGCCCGGCCATTTCGTGCTGGCGGACCAGTTCGTCGACCGGACCTATCTCCGCCCGTCGAGCTTCTTCGGCAAGGGCTGCGTGGCCCATGTGGCCTTTTCCCATCCGGTCGCGCCGCTGCTGCAGAAGCGGCTGGCGGCGGCGGCCGAGGCCGAGGGTATCGCCCACCAGATCGGCGGCACGGCGGTGTGCATGGAGGGGCCCGCCTTCTCCACCCTGGCCGAGAGCCTGTTCCACAAGGGCCAGGGCTGGGATCTGATCGGGATGACCTCCATGCCCGAGGCCAAGCTCGCCCGCGAGGCGGAGATCTCCTATGCCTTCGTCGGCATGGTGACGGATTTCGACGCCTGGCACGAGGAGGTGGGCCCGGTGGACGTCTCGCAGGTGATCCATCACCTGCATTCCAACGCCGACAAGGGCCGCCGCCTCGTGGCGCGGCTCGCCCGCGACTTTCCCGCCGCGCACGAGCCGTGCCCGATCCATTCCGACCGGGCGCTCGAACATGCAGTCATCACCGCTGCCGAACACCGTGACCCGGCGCTTGTGGCCAAACTCGACGCCGTGGCCGGTCGCGTTCTGGTGCGCTGAGGCGTCAGAGCCAGCCGAAGGGGCCGCCGAAATAGCCGTCGCGCCAGGCTCCGAAGCCCCAGAAGAAGATGGCACCGACAAGGTTGAGGATGAGCGCCACCGCGATGAAGGCGGGAATGGCCGCCAATGCCGCCTTGAAGAAGAAGCCGACCAGCCGGGTGAAGGGAACGTCAATGGCGGTGACGGTGATCGGGGTCGGCTGGTAGGGGGCCGGGCCGGCCGGTGCCTGCGGCATGGTCATGGTGTGTCTCCATCGTCCTGGTCCGGCCTCCCCGCGCGATGGTCTGGGCAGGTTACCGTGTGCGCTAGAGTTAGAAGCGGCGTCGGTGTGGCGCCAATGAATTCGCGGTAAGGTTTCGCCGCCGACGGAGGGACAGCATGGCCGAGGACGCGGATCTCAAGGCGACGGTGCGGACGATTCCGGACTATCCCAAGCCGGGCATCATGTTCCGCGACATTACCACGCTGCTCGGCGATGCCCGCGGCTTTCGACGTGCCGTCGACCTGCTGGTCCAGCCCTATGCCGGCGGCAAGATCGACCAGGTGGCGGGTATCGAGGCGCGGGGCTTCATTCTCGGCGGCGCCGTGGCCCACCAGCTCTCCGCCGGCTTCGTGCCCATCCGCAAGAAGGGCAAGCTGCCGCACCAGACCGTGCGCATGGCCTATGCGCTGGAATATGGCACCGACGAGATGGAGATCCATGTCGACGCGATCCGCCCTGGCGAGAAGGTCATCCTGGTCGATGATCTCATCGCGACGGGCGGCACGGCAGAGGGCGCGGTGAAGCTCTTGCGCCAGATCGGCGCTGAGGTGGTGGCCGCCTGTTTCATCATCGACCTGCCGGACCTTGGCGGGGCGGACAAGCTCCGGGCCATGGGCGTGCCGGTGCGCACGCTGATGGCGTTTGGCGGGCATTGAGGGACCCATCACCAATGGAGGTGGATGGCGCCGCTCGCCCCTGCCGTTGGCGGACAGAGCCCGCATTGCAGCCGGCTGCTTGGTATTACGGGCCGTTGGTCGGCCGCCGGCGCCTCACAACCGCCAGGGGCTGGCGCTGAACCTGGCGCTGACGAAGTCGAGGAAGGCGCGCACCTTGGGGAGCCTCTGGCGCCCCGGCGGAAAGACCAGGTGCATGGGAATCGGATCATCGACATGGGTGTCCGGGAGAAGCCGGACCAGGCGCCCCTCGCGGATCGACGGGGCGGCCAGCATGTCTCCGACCCGTGCAATGCCCAGGTCAGCGAGAGCAAGGGCCAAGGCTCCTTCCGCCGTGCCGATGCGGACCGGTCCCTGCACGGTGATCTGGCTGAGTTGGCCGTCCTCCCGAAAGGGCCAGCGCGCCATATCCGCCGTGGTGGTGATGGCAAGGCAGGCGTGACGGGCAAGATCGGCCGGCCGTTTCGGAACGCCGTGGCGCTCCAGGTAGGCGGGGGAGGCGACAATGACGCGGCGGATCTCGGCGAAGCGACGGGCGACGAGGCGCTCGTCGGTGACCGGGCCGGTGCGGATGGCCACGTCCAGTTCCTCGCCGATGACATCGCAGATGCGGTCCTCGACCGTCAGATCGAGACGGATATCCGGATAGGCGGCACCGAAGGCGACGAGGGCGGGGGCGAGCTGGCGCATGGCGAAGCTGATGCCGGAATTGACGCGGAGCCTGCCCTGGGGACGCCCGCCGCTCGCCATCGCCACAGCTTCGGCATCGTCGATCGCGCCGATGATGCGGCGGGCGGAATCGAGGTAGTCCTGCCCGGCCGGCGTCGGGACGATGCGCCGGGTTGTGCGCTCGAGCAGGCGGACACCGAGCCTCTGCTCCAGCCGCGTGATAGCCTTGGAGACGGCCGATGGCGTCACGCCAAGATGCACTGCGGCGGCGGTGAAACCGCCGCGGTCGACCGCGGCGACCAGAATCTCCATCGCTTCGGCACGGTCCATTGGTGCCTCCAGTTCCAGAATGAGTGGAACCATAGCCTGATTATCCACCGTGCGGAACAAGCCTAGCCTTCCTCCGTCACCATGATGGCGACGCAGGAGACTTCGCGATGGACCCTCGGACCGATCACCGGGACGGTTTCAACTATGAGGAAGCACGACGCCGGGCGCAGCGCGAGCGCGCGCTCGCCTGGCGTTCCGGGTGGCGATGGCTTTGGCAACTGTTCGGGCGCCCGCCGCGCCCTCACAGCGGCACGAAGACCGAGCCGTCGAACGAAAACACCAGTTCGCCCCGCTGGTTCTCGCCGGTGTTGAGGGAGAAGACGATGCCCCAGCCCGGGCGCGAGGCCAGCGGCCGCTTGGACACATATTCGGTGAAGTAGGTCACCGTGTCGCCGGCACGGACCGGCCGCGGCCATTTCAGGTTCTTGAAGCCGCCGGAGGGGCCGTTCCATTGCGGCGGCAGGCCCTTGGCCGCGCGGTCGGTGGCGATGCGCTGGGACTGCTCGACGCGCATGCGCATCCAGACGCTGCCGGTGTGCCAGCCGGAGGCCACCAGGCCGCCGAAATGGGTGGCGGCGCCGCCTTCCTCCGACAGGTGGAAGGGCTGGGGATCGTAGAGCCGCGCGAAGCCGATGATGGCCTCCGGCGTGAAGGTGTAGGCGCCGAGACGTTCCCGTTCGCCGAGGACGATGTCGTCATACATGTCAGGCTGCGTCCTGGCTGCGCCGGGCAAAGAAGATCGGATTGGTCTGTTCCATGACCACCTCGCCCTTCTGGTTCATCAGGTCGAAGCGGAAACGCACCACGCCGCGGTCGGGCCTGGAGGCTGACGGCCGGGCGTCGAGGATCTCGCGGCGGACGGAGAGCACATCGCCGGGAAAGACCGGGCGGATCCACTTCACCTCATCAATGCCGGGCGAGCCGATGGAGGTGGAGCCGTCCATGAAGTGGTCGAACATCATGCGCATCAGGATCGAACAGGTGTGCCAGCCTGACGCGGCGAGGCCGCCCAGCATGGAGGCGCGGCCCGCCTCATCGTCGAGATGGAAGGGCTGGGGGTCGAACTGGCTGGCGAAGGCGATCACCTCCTCCTTCGTCACCGCATAGGCGCCGAAGGTGGTGATCTCGCCGGGGACGAAATCCTCGAAGGCGGGATAGGGCGTGCCTGTCATCATGGCATCCGGCGCTTTGGCTTTTCCGCCTTATGCCGGAAACGAAGGGTTTCGTCGCGCTGGACCTTCGGCCGAGTTGGGGGAGGAGTGACGGCGCGTTTGAGCCGGAGCAACCTGCAGAGCGCAAACGCGTCCTTCGAGGCTCGGCCAAGTGGCCTCGCTCCTCAGGATGAGGAATGTTCGAGCGCTGCACGACGCCCGTCGACGCCACAGCCGTCGGTCCCCGTCACTACCCTTCTCATCCTGAGGAGCGAGGCCACTTGGCCGAGCCTCAAGGACGCACTTGGGTCGTGCCGTAAGGTGCGGCCCTGCGCCGGGGCCGAATGCCGGGCGAGTGGCCGAGGATTTATGCGCAGGGGGCCCACCCCCCTCGCGCCTCAATTGGCGAAGCGGAAATGCAGCACGTCGCCGTCGGCGACGACATAGTCCTTGCCTTCGAGGCGGAGCTTGCCGGCGTCGCGGGCCCCCGCCTCGCCGCCCAGCGCCGTGTAGTCGGCGAAGGCGATGGTTTCGGCGCGGATGAAGCCCTTCTCGAAATCGGTGTGGATCACCCCGGCCGCCCCCGGCGCCTTGGTGCCCCTGGTGATGGTCCAGGCGCGTGCCTCCTTGGGGCCCACGGTGAAATAGGTGACGAGGGCGAGGAGCTCGTAGCCGGCCCGGATGACCCGGTTGAGGCCGGGCTCGGCGAGGCCGACGGCCTCGAGGAAATCGTTTTGGTCCTCGGCCGCCATGACGGCGATCTCGCTCTCGATCTTGGCGGAGACGACAACGGCCTTGGCGCCCTCGGCCTTGGCCCGCGCGAAGACGCGGGCCGAGAAGCTGTTGCCCTGGTCGGCGGAGGCCTCTTCGACATTGCAGACATAGAGAACGGGCTTCGACGTGAGGAGGTTCAGCATCGCGAAGGTCTTCGCCTCCTCCGGCTTGACCTCGGTCATGCGGGCGGGGCGGCCGTCGCGCAGGTGGACCAGGGCGCGGTTGATCAGGTCGACCTGCTCCTTGGCCTCCTTGTCGCCGCCCTTGGCCTTCTTCTCGAGGCTGACGACCCGCTTTTCCAGGCTCTCGAGGTCGGCGAGCATCAACTCGGTCTCGATGGTCTCGATATCGGCGATCGGGTCGACCTTGCCCTCGACATGGGTGATATCGCCGTCCTCGAAGCAGCGGACGACATGGGCGATGGCGTCGACTTCACGGATATTGGCGAGGAACTGGTTGCCGAGCCCCTCGCCCTTGGAGGCGCCGCGAACGATGCCGGCAATGTCGACGAAGGTGATGCGGGTCGGGATGATCTGCTGCGACTTGCCGATGGCCGCGAGCTGGTCAAGGCGCGGGTCGGGCACAGCGACGTCACCGACATTCGGCTCGATCGTGCAGAACGGGTAATTGGCCGCCTGCGCTGCCGCAGTCTGCGTCAGGGCGTTGAAGAGGGTCGACTTGCCGACGTTCGGCAGGCCGACGATGCCGCATTTGAAACCCATGGGAGGTCCGATCTGAAACTGTGCCGCCTTGTCGAATGCATGGCGGGGGGTGTCAAGGGAGAGGTCAGGCTTTCGGCGCGTCCTTCGCCTCACCGGGACGCTTCACCTCACCCCAGCCGCGGCCCTCCATGGCGAGGTGGATGCGGTTCTGGAAGGCGACGTCCTCGCCGGCGGCGAGCAACTCGGCATGGTCGGCGCAGGCGTCGCAGAGGTCCTCCACCCAGGGCATCTCAGCCTTGGCGAAGTCATTGAGCACATAGGCATGGACCAGCGCCTTGTCGCCGGGATGACCGATACCCATGCGCACGCGGCGGTAGTCGTTGCCGCACTGGGCGGTGATCGAGCGCAGGCCGTTATGGCCGGCATTGCCGCCGCCGGTCTTCACCCGCAGCCTGGCGGGGGGAAGGTCAAGCTCGTCGTGGAAGATGACGACCGCGGCGAGATCGATCTTGAAGAAGCGCATGGCCTCGCCGACGGCCCGGCCGCTCTCGTTCATATAGGTGCCGGGCATCAGCAGCAGCACCTTGTGCGCACCGACGGCGCCTTCCGCACAGAGCCCCTGGAAGCGCTGCCGCCAGGGGCCGAAGCGATGGCGGCGGTGGATCGCGGCGGCTGCCATGAAGCCGATATTGTGCCGGTTGTTCTGGTACTTCGCCCCGGGATTGCCGAGGCCTGCCATGAGGATCATCGGTCCTAGTCCGTCAGCTGCCGAGGGTCTGGCCTCAAACGAAAGGGGCGCCCCGCTTGAGGGCGCCCCGATGCGGGAAACTTGCGGGGCGCGGGGCCCCGGCGGATCATTTCTTGGCGGCAGGTGCAGGGGCCGCCGCCGGGGCGGGCTCTGCCTCGGCCGGCGCCATGACCGACAGGATCGTGACGTTTTCCTTGGTCGCCGGGCGGGTGCCGGCCGGCAGCTTGATGTCGGCAATATGCAGCGTGTCGCCGATGCCCATGCCGGAGATGTCGATCTCGACGCCGTCCGGGATATGGTCGGCGTTGCACAGCAGCGACAGCGAATGGAGAACGAGATTCACCGTGCCGCCGAGTTTCACGCCGGGCGCGGTATCGGCACCATGGATGTGGATCGGAATGTCGACGCTGATCTCGGCACCGGCGCCGAGGCGCAGGAAGTCGACATGGACAGGCGTGTCCTTGACCGGATCGAGCTGGTAGTCGCGCGGGATGACGCGGTGCTTCTCGCCGTCGACCTCGAGGGTGAAGACGGTCGACTTGAAGTGTCCGGCGTAGATCCGCAGGTGAAGGGTCTTGTAGTCGAGCGAGATCAGCACGGGGGGCTTCTTGTCCCCGTAGATGACGCCGGGCACGCGGCCCAGACGACGTTCAGCGCGTGCGGCCCCCTTGCCGCCCTTCGCGCGGACCGTCGCCGACAACGTTTCGTTGGCAGCCATGGTCGTGTTCTCCAAAAGAAAGACCCATGGCGGGAGCCTCCAGGGGTGCGGAGAATGCCACGGGACGGCCGGCCTATAGCGGAAATGGGGGGGAGGGGCAAGCGGGCCGGGATGGCCGGCCGCCTGCAACAAGGGCGCGGACCCACGCAGCAGGATGGACACAGAACCATGGGACGGTCGAAGCTGCGGTGAGGTATAGCGCCGGGCCGCACGGTCCTACGGCGGCCGAGGCCCGGCCGGGCGTGACGGGAGACATGACATGCGGGCTGCGCTGATCATCGGCATGACGCTGGCGGCGACGGGCGTTGCGGAAGCGGGGCCGGTCTTCGACCGTCTGACGGGATCGTCGGTCAGGACCGATCCCTGTTTCGCCCGCGCCTATGACGCGGATCACCTCGCTCGCAACCCGCGGCAGAGGGTGGTGCGTTTCCATCTGGTGCGCGCGCGGGTGGACGTCGCGGACGAGAACCGCCCGCAGCGTTTCACCGTCCGCGTCGGCTTCCGCCTGCGCAACGACCGCGACGTCTACGAGACCAATGCCATCTGCACGGGGAACGGTACCCTGGCCGACTGTAGCGGGGAGGGCGATACCGGAGTCTTCCGCGTGATCCTCGCCGGTGAGGCGCTGCGCGTCGAGGTGGAGCGGCTCGAGGTCGAGGGCCGACGCGGGTCCAGTCCCGACCTCGCCCGCAGCGACGACCGGGTGTTCCTGCTGCGCCCCGCAGCCGCCGCCGCTTGCGCGGCCGGCTGAGCGATCAGCCGTCGCGGCCGAGGACGCCGTCGAGGGCCGATTTCAGGTTTTCCAGCGACAGCGGCCGGTAGGTGAAGACGACACGGCTGGCACCGGCCGGTACCTCGACGCCGCGGAACAGGACGTCGGAGCGCAGCAGCGGCTTGCGCTCGCCATTCACCTCGACCTCCCAGCCCGGGTACCAGGGCTCGTGCAGGCTCAGGACGGTCGAGACGCGGGCATCCACGGCGATCTCGATGCGGTCGGGGCGCCAGGCGGTGATCTCCGCCTTGCCGGGCGAGCGCATCAGCGCCTGGACGGCGGGGGAGAGCGTCGCGGCGGCACGGCCGTCACGCGCGGCCGTGGTCGGCGCCGGAGCGCTTGCGGCCGCGGCGATGCGTGCCGGGCTCAGGTCGTCGTCGTCGTCAATCATGACCTCCGATGTTCCACTCGAGGGCGGGAACAGTCCGGCATCGACGAAGGCATCGGCATCCGCGACCCGGACGATACTGGCCAGGGCGACGCGCGGCGCGGCGTCCGGCAGGCGGTAGATCCAGGCGGTCGGGCCGGCCATGATCGTCTCCACCGTCGACCATTGGGCAAGATGCGGCATCCGTTCGATCGGCCGGTCGAGCACGATGTATTCGAGGCCGAGGAGCTTGCCGAGATCGCAGCTGTAGCCGGGGAACGACGTCGGGAAGCGGCGGTGGAAGACCGTGTAGGGGCTCTCGCCCGGCGCGACGAGCCGGTCATAGGCGCCAATGCGCAGCGGGTTGTAGCCGTTGGTGGCCTCGAGGCCATAGACCATCGCCGCGTTCTGCCAGGGGCCGCCGAGGCCGACGATCTCCACCCGCGGACGTGTCGCGGCGGAGCTGTGGCGTTTCATTTCGCGGGTGAGCGTCGCAATGATCTGCGCATCGCGTCCGGCGGGTTTCTCCAGGAAGGCATAGGTGGCGCGCGGCTCGGCGTTCATCGAGGAGGCTGCATTGCGCAGCACGAGTTCGCCCGCGGTGAAGGCGACAGCGAGGCTGGCGGCCGCCAGGCGCAGACGCGGGGTCTTCGGCCAGGCCAGGAGGACGACGAGGGCGACATAGATCGGCGCCACCTTGGCGATGGCAAGCGCGGAGTCCCAGCCCTTGCCCGAGACGCTCGAGAAGTGCACAGCCCAGGCGAGGACCGAGACCACGGCAAGAGCGACCGGCACGGCGACGAGACGGTTCACCCGCGGCAGCCCGTTGCGCACATAGTCGGCGACGAGGAAGCCGGCGAGATAGGCCAGCGCCAGGACGACGACGAAGAGGCCACCGACCGGACGGCGGAACTGCGAGACGCCAGGGGCATATTGGAAGAGCAGCGGGAAGAGCGGCGTGTAGCGTCCAAGGGCGTAGCAAAGCGCGACGAGAGCGACGGCGGCGAAGACCCGGCGTCCCGACGCCACCAGCCGGCCGCCGGCGAGGCCGTGCCAGAGCACCAGCAGCGCGGTGAGCGAACCGACGAAGAGATAGTTGAATGCCCGGTCGGTGCTGTCGATGCCCGGGCGGGTTCCGTGGCTCGGCCCCCAGTCGCCCGTGGCGCTGGGCTGCAGCGAGCCGAGCACGTCGGGCACGAGGAAATTGGCGAAGTTGACCGGGTACCAGGAGGAGGTCAGGGCATAGGCGAGGTCGATCCCCGGCCTGTTCGAGAAGGCGGCGAACTGGGCGGTGAGCAGCAGCGGCACGGCCATCAGCGCCACGCCGAGGATCGCCATGAGGGCGAACAGGTGCAGGCGGCCGAGGAGGAAGCGCCAGGGCTGCGGCTGCGTCACCACCTGCCGGATCGCCATGACGGCGAGGAGCACGCAGAGCAGCATGGGCGTCTGCGTCCGTCCGAGGGCGATGACAGCCGCGACGACGGTGAAGCCGATGGCCGCGAGGATCGAGCGGCGGCCGAGGGCGATGTCGAGCAGCAGCAGTGCGAGCGGGAAGAGGCCGAAGGCGGTGATGATGCCGACATGGTTCATCCGCCCCGAGACGACGCCGCCGAGCATGAAAATGGTGGCCGCCAGGACCGACCCGGCCGCCGGCCAGCCGAGCCGGTAGCCATGCACAACGAGGGCGAGCCCGCCGATGAGCAGGTGCGCATAGACGATGAAATCGAAGGCGAACATGGTCGGCTCGGCATCGAACCAGGCCCAGATCAGAAAGGGCGGCTGGAAGATCAGCGACTGGGGGTCGGCGATGCTCGGGTGGCCGGCATAGTGATAGGCGTTCCAGAACGGGGTGGCGCCGGAATGGAGCGAGGAGGCGAGGAAACGGAAGAAGGCGTAGAACTGGTTCTTTGAATCCCAGGGCACGACAAGATCGTAGAGCCACCATTGCAGCCAAGCGGCGGTCCAGATCGCCATGACGGCCGCAAGTGCGGCCCACAGTCCGGCCCGGGATGAACCCGCCAGCCGTGACATCCAGGATTTCGGGGGCAGGGCATGCGGTATGTGCGCGCCGCGACCGGTGGCACCAACCCGAACTTGCAACGACACGTCAGCCCCCCGGGACCGGATGATGGTCCGCGGACATCACTGAAACGTGATCGATCGTGTTTTTCAAGTGATTTGTCCGCGGTTCCGCGCCAGTGACCACAGCGCAGATTTACCGCACGTGAACAGCGCCGCGGGTTGCAGCGGCGGGCCCGGACGGCGATAAGCTTTCCCCATGTCCACCGCAGAGCGCGCCCGATCCACCCATGGCGGCCTCAGAGGCCTGATCTCCAACGGGGCGATCCGGCTGCGCGCCGTGGCCGAGACGGCCGGCAAGCGCTTCAACGACCTGATGCCGAAAGGGCTCTATGCCCGCTCCCTGATCATCGTCATCGCGCCGATCGTCATCCTCCAGTCGGTGGTCGCCTATGTCTTCATGGAGCGCCATTGGCAATTGGTGACACACCGCCTGTCAGCGGCGGTCACCCAGGACATTGCGGCTCTCATCGACGTGCAGCGCACCTATCCTCAGGATCGCGACTACGCGACGCTGCGGCGCCTCGCGCGCGAGCGCCTCAGCCTGCTGCTGGAGATATTGCCGCCGGAGCCGCTGCCGCTGCCGGGACCCAGGCCCTTCTTCGATGTGCTGGACGCCGCCCTGTCCCGCGAACTGGCGCTGCAGGTCGGCCGGCCCTTCTGGGTCGACACGGTCGGCAATTCGGCGCTGATCGAGATCCGGATCCAGCTCGAGGACGGCAAGATCATGAAGGTCTTCGCCCGCCGCGGCATGGCCTATGCCTCCAACAGCCACATCTTCCTCGTCTGGATGGTCATCGCCTCACTGGTGCTGATCGGCATCGCGATCCTCTTCCTGCGCAACCAGATCCGACCGATCCAGGCGCTGGCCGCCGCAGCTGAGGATTTCGGCAAGGGGCGCGACGTCGCCGGCTTCCGGCCGCGCGGGGCGAGCGAAGTGCGCCAGGCGGCGCTCGCCTTCATCGAGATGCGGCGGCGGATCGAGCGGCAGATCGACCAGCGCACCACAATGCTGGCCGGTGTCAGCCACGACCTGCGCACCATCCTCACGCGCTTCAAGCTGGAACTGGCACTGCTGCCGGAAGGCCCCGAGACCGAGGCGCTGCGCCGCGATGTCGACGAGATGGGGCGGATGGTGGAGGGCTATCTGTCCTTCGCCCGTGGCGATGCCGGAGAAGCGCCGGCCATGACGGACATCGAGGCCTCGCTCCGGGAGATCGGCAACGATGCCGAGCGCACCGGTGCCAGGACCTCGGTCGCTTTCCACGGCATGGCCACGGTGAAGGTTCGGCCGGATGCTTTCCGCCGCTGCATCTCCAACCTGGTGGTCAATGCGGCCCACCACGGCGACACGATCGCCATTGCCGGCCATCGCGATCATCGCTGGCTGACGGTCACGGTCGACGATGACGGGCCGGGGATTCCCGCCGGCCGGCGCGAGGACGTATTCAAACCGTTCATGCGGCTCGACGATGCCCGCAACGTCGATGACGGCGGTTCGGGGCTCGGCCTCGCCATCGCCCGCGACATCGCCCGCTCCCATGGCGGGGAGATCACGCTTGGGGACAGCCCGCTCGGTGGCTTGCGGGCGACAGTGCGCGTGCCGGTCTGACCCGTGATGGTCCCTCAGGCGGTGGCCGAGATGTCCTCGCCGGTCCAGCGACGCCGTGCCGCCAGAACCACGTCATGGGCGAAGAGCGACAGGTGTCCGGCGGCGATGGCGGTGGACAACGCCATGCCGAACAGCCAGTAGCCCGGCATGGACGAGAGCGCATTGGTGGGCGATGGGATGCGCGAGGCCTGGTCGAGCAGCGGCTGGGCCACAACCGACAGGACGACGAGTCCGGCGATGCCGGCCATGACAATGGCGGTGGAGCGGATATTGGCGAGCGGAACGCTCGGCCCGAGCAGCGGGCGCAGCGCCCCCACCAGGACGAGGGTCAGCACGACGGCCCAGGAGACCGCGTGCATACCGGCATAGACCTGGGCCTCGAAAACACGGTTGGCGGCGAGGAGCACGTCCACCCGGGCGACAAGCGTGTCGGGCGACATCCAGAAGATGGCGAGGCGATAGCCGGGCACGGGATCGATCAGGCCCCAGCCCGTCGTCAGGGCAGCAAAGCCGGCCGCTGCGAGATAGATCCCGCAGAACGTGATGACGAGGCGTCGCATGCCATTCTCCCGCAGTCCCCGCGAGGACCCTAGGAGCCGCCCCCGGTGCCGGCAACGATAAGGTTAAGAAATGGTTAACGCCAATGCCCGTATCGGGCTTTCGGAGGGATTGCTGCGGCGGCTGAAGGGCCTAACCTGGGGCTGTCAGAACGGGAGAGCGCTCCATGTCCGGCACCGATGTGATGCCCGCCGCGATCCGCCACTGGCATGCCGTTGCTGCGGCGCGCGACGTCGCCGGCCTGGAGACGCTGCTGGCCGCGGATGCCGTCTTCGAAAGCCCGGTGGTGCATACGCCGCAGGTGGGCCGTGCCATCGTCACGCGCTACCTCGCCGCGGCCTTCCAGGTGCTCAACAACGTGGGCTTCCACTATCCCAACCAATGGTTCGGCGAGCGCTCGGCGGTGCTGGAATTCGCCACCGAAATCGACGGCATCGCCGTCAACGGCATCGACATGATCAGTTGGGATGACCAGGACCGGATCACGCATTTCAAGGTGATGATCCGGCCTCTGAAGGCGATCAACCTCGTGCATGAGAAGATGCGCGAAACGCTGATGGCGATGGGTCCGCGGCCCGCCTGAGCTTTCGCGTCAGCGATTGCAGACGGTCGGCGTGGAGACCGGCTGGCCGGCCGGGCGGAACTTGAACACCTGGGAACCGCCGAGCAGCTGACCGTTCGGGACCCAATCGCCGGCCGTCGCCATGGCGGGCGGGCTGGCGGTGCAGAGACAGGCGCCGCAATAGGTGATGGCGCGGGGTCCCATGGACTGGGCCGGCGACTGGCCGGGGCCGGAGGCCTGGGCGGAAGCGACGAAGCCCGCGGCGAGGACGAGAGCGGCGGCGGTGGCGCGGATGAGGGACATGGTCTGTCTCCGGGTCGGCGGCGCTGGAGCGGGTTGGCCGCGTAACGATGAACTTGACCATGGGTCGCCGGCAGACGGCGAAAGGTTCAAGCGTTCGGCGACAGAATGGTCGGCTCAGCCGCGCGGGACCGACCGGCAGGCTGAGGCGGTCTGGGCAGGGTCGCGGGGATGAAAGCGCAGGGTGATATGGTCACCCATGCGGCCCGAGGGCCGCCAGTCGCCGGGCGTGGCCATCTCCGGCCTGTCCTCGTCGCAGAGGCAGCCGGTGCAATAGAGGACGGCGGTCGCCTGGTGACGCGGTGCATCGCCGGCAAGGCCCATGGCCCCGACGAGCGCGAAGCCGGCCGCAGCAAGCGTGGAGAGAGGCGAGACGGGCATCGGAACGACCTTCCGGTGCAATGACCACCGTCAGAACAGCGCGGCAAGGGTAAAGGTTCCCTTAAGACCGGCATTGGCAGTTGGACATCCCGGCGAGAGGCGCCGTGTCGCCTGGGATCGTCGCGAAGAGAGGCCCTGAAGCCACCCACTTGACCATGGGTCGCGGCGCGGCGGCGGAAGGTTCAACAAAAAACCCGCCCCGGTGCGGGGGCGGGTTTCTCGGCCGTCACGGAGGCGGCGGGAGGCTCAGCGCAGTTCGGCGCAGAACTTCTGGATCTTCTCGCAGGCCGAGGTCAGCACCTCGGTGGATTCGGCATAGGAGAGGCGGAAGGCGGGGCCAAGGCCGAAGGCCGAACCGTGGACGATGGCGACGCCCTCGCTCTCGACGAGTTCCATGGCGAAGTCCTCGTCGGTGGCGATGGTCTTGCCGGCGGCAGTCTTCTTGCCGATCACGTTCTTCAGCGAGGGATAGACGTAGAAGGCGCCCTCGGGCGTCGGGCAGGACAGGCCGCTGGCCTGGTTGAGCATCGAGACGACGAGGTCGCGGCGCTGCTCGAAGGCCTTGCGGCGCACGGGGATGTAGTCCTGCGTGCCGTTCAGCGCCTCGACGCCCGCCCACTGGGCGATGGAATTGGCGCCGGAGGTCTGCTGGCCCTGGACGAGGTCCATCGCCTTGATGAGGTGCTCGGGACCGGCGGCATAGCCGATGCGCCAGCCGGTCATCGAATAGGCCTTGGACAGCCCGTTCATGGTGAGGGTGCGCTCGTAGAGGGCGGGCTCGACCTGGGCCGGCGTGGTGAAGGTGAACTCGCCATAGACCAGGTGCTCATACATGTCGTCGGTGAGAATCCAGACATGGGGATGCTTCATCAGCACGTCGGTCAGCGCCTTCAGCTCCTCGCGGGTATAGGCGGCGCCCGTCGGGTTGGACGGCGAGTTGAAGAGGAACCACTTGGTCTTCGGCGTGATCGCCCGGTCGAGCGCCTCGGCGGTCAGCTTGTAATTGGTCTCCGGGCCGGCCGAGACGAAGGTCGGCGTGCCGCCGCAGAGCGCGACCATCTCGGGATAGCTGACCCAGTAGGGCGCCGGGATGAGAACCTCGTCGCCGGCGTTCAGCGTCGCCATGAAAGCGTTGAAGAGAACCTGCTTGCCGCCGGTGCAGACGATGGCCTGCTGCCACTTGTAGTCGAGCCCGTTCTCGCGCTTGAACTTGGCGACGATGGCCTGGCGCAGCTCGGTGATGCCGGAGACGGCCGTGTACTTGGTCTTGCCGTCGGCGATCGCCTTGATCGCCGCCATCTTGATGTTATCCGGCGTGTCGAAGTCGGGCTCGCCGGCGGAGAGGGAAATGACCTTCTTGCCCTGCGCATTCAGGTCACGGGCCTTCTGCGCCATGGCGATGGTGGCAGAGGGCTTCACGCGCTTCAGGGCGTCGGCAAGAAAGGCCATCGGTCGACTCCGTCGGGTTTGAAAATCTCCGCAGGCGCGTTATGACCACGGCAATCGTTTCCCGCGGCGCCTCGGCATTCCGGCGGGACGTTTAGTCGCGCCGGCAGGGGCGAACAAGCGAAAAACATTCATAGAAGCCATCATCCTGGAGGGACCCCATGACGACCATCCACAAGGCGACGCGACGCAGCGTCCTTCTCGGCCTCGCCACGCTCGCCGCAACGCCGTCCATCCGTTCGGCATCGGCCCAGACCTGGGCTCCCTCGCGGCCCGTGAAGCTGGTCGTCGCCTATCCGGCCGGCGGCCCGACCGACGGCATCGCCCGCATCGTCGCCCAGGACCTGTCGATGACGCTCGGCCAGCAGGTGGTGGTCGAGAATGTCGGCGGCGCCTCCGGGTCGATCGGTACCCGCCAGGTCGCCAGGGCCGATCCGGACGGCCACACGATCACATTCGGCAACAACCAGACGCACGGCAACAACATGTTCCTGCTGAAGGAGCCCGGCTATGATGCGGTGAAGGATTTCGCACCTCTCGCCGGCGCCGGTGCCTTCGAGCATATCTTCGTCGTCAAGAACGACCTGCCGGTGAAGACCATTCCCGAGCTGATCGCGCTGGCGAAGTCCAAGCCCGGCGAGCTCAATTACGGCTCGACCGGCGTCGGTTCCGGCTCGCACCTGTCCACCGAACTCTTCATGGTGCGCACCGGCATCAAGATGACGCATGTGCCGTATCGTGGCGCCGCTCCGCTGGTGCAGGACATCGTCGGCAGCCGCATCGACGTCGCCAATTCCACCATGGCGAGCGTCTTCACGCAGATCCAGGCCGGGACGCTGCGTGGCATTGCCATCGGCTCGCCGAAGCGCAACGCCCAGCTGCCGAACGTGCCGACGCTGCGCGAGCAGGGCGTCACCAATGCGGATGCCGAGAGCTGGACCGGCTTCTTCGCACCCGCCGCGACCCCGCAGCCGGCCCTCGACCGCCTGTCGCGGGAGATTCTGGCCTCGCTCGCCAAGCCGACCGTGGTGGATGCCATCACCAAGCTCGGCTTCACCATCACGGCGCGCGACCCGGCGGCGTTCCGGCCGTATCACGCCCAGGAGATGCAGACCTGGGCGGAGATCATCCGCGCCGCCAACATCCAGCCTTCGGGCTGAGGCCTGCATTACCGAAATCTTCAGACGGCCATGGCTTCATGCGGACGCGCCCGATCGCGACCGCATGAAGACCCCCGCGCTGTCCAAGAGGTTTCGGTGAGCCCTACCCCCGCCGCTGCAATTGCCGACGCCGTCCGCGCCGACTGGCGCGACATTCCCCGCGCCCTTGGCAGACCCGCCCTCGCCATCTGGGCGACGGTCGCCACCCTCGCGCTGCTCGTTGCCATCACCTTTCCGCTGGCCGGCCTGACGCTGTCGCCGCGGGACATCGCCCTCAATGCGGCCCTGTCCGCGGTGCTGCTGGCCGGGGCGGCCTTCTACACCTGGGTCCGGCCCGACGAACGCATCGCCCGGCTGCTGCACGCCGCGCCGCAATTCGTGCTGATGACCTTTCTCGGTGGGGCCCTGTCCTATTCGGCGATGGCGACGACCCTGCCGCTCTGGGATGCGACCTTCGACGCGATGGACAAGGCACTTGGGTTCGATTGGCCGGCCCTTCTCGCCTGGACCGGCCGCCATCCCGACCTCGCGCTGATCCTCAAGCTCGCCTATGCCTCGATGCTGCCCCAGATGGCACTGGTCATCGTGGCGCTGGTCACCGTCAGGGCCTTCGGCGAACTCGACCGGTTCATTCTCGCCTTCGGCCTCGCCGCGCTGATGACCATGGCCGTCTGCGCCGTGACGCCGTCGCTCTGCGCGGGCTATTTCTACCGCGACGCCGTCGCGGCCCAGCCGCATCTCGGGCTGACGTGGAACTCGGTCACCCATGTGCTGGCGCTCCGGTCCGGCGAGATGACCTTCGTCTCCATGGCGACGGCCGAGGGCATCGTCACCATGCCGAGCTTCCATACGGTGAGTGCAATCCTGTTCATCATCGCCTTCTGGCATGTGGTCTGGCTACGCTGGCCGGGGCTCGTTCTGAACGTCGCCATGCTCGCCGCGACGCCGATTGTCGGCGGCCATTATCTCGTCGATCTCATCGCCGGTCTTGCGGTCGCCCTGGCGGCGCGCTGGCTGGCGGTGCGCATGATTCCGAACGGCGTCGGAGAGGTCAGGCTCGAGCTGCGCCCCGCCGGCTGACTTCGCCGCAATCGTTCGCTATAACGAACAGCATGAGCCTGATCCTCCACGCCATGCAACGTTCGGCCAATTGCTACAAGGTGCGCCTCCTTCTGGCGCATCTCGGGCTGCCTTTCGTTCTGAAGGATGTCGATTTCCTGCGTGGCGATACCCGCACGCCGACGTTCCTGGCCATGAACCCGCTCGGCCGCGTGCCGGTGGTCCAGCTCGATGATGCCACAGTGCTGGTCGAGTCCGACGCCATCCTGACCTATCTCGGCGAGGGCACGCATTTCGTGCCGCAGGACAAGGTTGAGCGCGCCATCATGATGCAGTGGCTGTTCTTCGAGCAGAACGCCCATCACCCCTCGATCGGTGAGGCCAGGTTCTGGATGTCGCTGGTTCCGGGCGGCCGCGAACTGAAGCGCGATCTCATCGACGACTGGATGGAGCGGGCCGAGCGGGCGCTCTCCCGCATGGAGACGCAGCTCGCGGCGACTCCCTATATCGCCGGTCACCGTTTGACGCTCGCCGATCTGGCGCTCTATGCCAACACCCATCTCGCTCACGAGGCCGATATCGACCTCGCCCTGTTTCCCGCGGTGCGCGACTGGGTGGCGCGGATCGCGGCGCTGCCGGGCCATGTGGGCATGGACTGGCGCCCGGCGCCGCTGGAACAGACGAGGGCGCCATGACGGTCAGGGTGCAGCGCGAGGACTTCGATCTCGGCGTCGAGGTCAGGCGGCTCACCGCCGGTCGCGTCGAGGTCGGAGCGGTTGCGACCTTCACCGGCCTGTGCCGCGGCCAGACCGGCGCGACGACGGTCGGTGCCATGACCCTGGAGACCTATGAGGCCATGGCCCTCGCCGAGCTGCAGCGGATCGAGGACGAGGCGCGCAACCGCTGGCCGCTGACCGATGTGCTGGTCGTTCATCGTTTCGGGCGGATGGAGCCCGGCGACAACATCGTGCTGGTCGTGACGCTGTCCGAACATCGGCAGGCCGCCTTCGCCGCCGCCGAGTTCATCATGGACTTTCTGAAGACGCGGGCGCCGTTCTGGAAATTCGAGGAAACGGACAAAGCCGGCGGCTGGGTCGCGGCCAAGGACGGCGACGATGCGGCGGCCGATCGGTGGACGCAGACCTGACGCAACCTGGCTTTGGCTGCCGACCCCGGGGGCTCGGGATGTGACCCAGCTTCCGCAACGGTCTTAACCTCGCGCAAATGATGAAGTCGGTTTGTTGCCGGACGTGCGATTGTTTTAGTCAAAATGCGAGGAGCCGGCCCTTAAGTCAGAGCCATGCGGACTGCGGGCGTCCGTCCGGGCAAGCTTGGCGATCGCGATCATGGATACGGCCGACAACATGAGGGCCTATGGCAGGGGCCTGAACAGCATACCCGTCCGGTTCGCGGCGATGAGCTTCGTTCTCGCCAGCCTGTGCAGCGCTGCCCTCATCCAGATCCTGGCGATCGTCTGGGACCATGCCATGCCGTGGTACGCCATTGCGGGCATCGGCATCGCAATCGGCGTCATGCCCGCGGCGATCACCTTCCTGGCCGCTTCGCAACTCAGTGGATCCATCGCGGCGCTGCGCCGTTCGACCGAGGCGATCGCCGCGGGTGACATGAACCAGCCGGTCGAGATCGACTGCGCCTGCGAGGTTGGCGGGCTTGCCGACAGCTTCCGCAAGATGGTGGCCCGGCTGAACGCCAACATCTTCCGCATGAACGTGCTGGCCCACACGGACATGGTCACCGGCCTGCCGAACCGGGTGGTCATCAACCACATCCTGGCGCTCCCCGCCATGCAGGGCGCCCAAGGCGACTGCCAAGGTGCCCTGTTCTTCATCGACCTCGACGGCTTCAAGGCAGTGAACGACACCTATGGCCACAGGGCCGGAGACGAACTCCTGCGTCAGGTCAGCCAGCGCATCGTGGTCGAGGGGTTCGGCCGCAGTCTCGAACAGATCGATAGCTGCACGACGACCTTCGGCGAACTCTGCGAGACCTGCCCGAAGGAACTGGTCTTCACGCGTTTTGCCGGCGACGAGTTCGTGGCGTTCCTGCCGGGCGATTCCAGTATCGACAAGGTGCGCCTGCACGCCGATGCCATCGTCGAGGCCATGCGCCGTCCCTTCAAGGTCTTCGGCAACGAGATCCAGGTGGGCGCGAGCATCGGCATCGCCCGTGCACCGATGGATTCAACCCGCGGTTCCGAGCTGCTCTCCCTCGCCGACTTCGCCATGTATGTCGCCAAGGAGAAGGGCAAGAACAACGCCGTTCTCTTCGATCAGGAGCTGCGAGCCCTGGCCCGCGACAAGGCCGAACTCGAGGCCGACCTCCGGCGGGCGATCGCGGACCGCCTGCTCAATGTCCATTTCCAGCCGAAGGTCAGCGCCGATGGCCTGTCGATCATCGGGGTCGAGGCCCTGCTGCGCTGGAACCACCCCACCCGCGGTGCGGTATCGCCCGTCGTTTTCGTCGCCCTTGCCGAAAAGGCGGGGCTGATGCCGGCGCTCGGCACTTTCGTCTTCGAGGCCGCCGTGCGCCAGCATCGCGCCTGGGCGAACGAGGGACTGGTCATGGCCATGGCCATCAATGTCTCGCCGAGCCAGTTCGAGGACCCGCACTTCGTCCCCGGGGTGCTCCGCATCATCGGGGCGGGCGGTGTCGCTCCCGAACTGATCGAGGTCGAGATCACCGAGGCGGTCCTGACGAACGACTATGCCGACACGGCCGAGAAGGTGCGCCTGCTGCGACAGGCGGGCGTGACGGTGTCGATCGATGATTTCGGTGTCGGCTATTCCAACCTGTCCCAACTGGCTCAGCTGTCGGTCAATGCGCTGAAGGTCGACCGCTCCCTCATCCTGCGCATCGGCCAGGATCCGAAGGTGGAAGGCATCATCAAGGCGGTCATCGACATGGCCCACGCCCTCGGCCTCAAGGTGGTCGCCGAAGGCATCGAGACTCCCTATCAGGCGTCCTTCCTGCGTAAGGCGGGCTGCGACGCCATGCAGGGCTTCCTGTTCGCCACGCCGATGGATCCGGGGCGGCTGGGGCAGTGGGTTGCCGGCCGCAGCGCAAACCTCGTCTCGCGCCTCCAGTCCGAAGTCCGCCACGCTCTGGCCTGACCACCTCGCGGTCCCGCCGCGATCCTGTCCACAGGCCGCTTCGATCGGCGCCGCGGAAAGTGCTATGGCTCGCCCATGCGCTTTCCACCATCGTTCCTGGACGAGATCCGGCAACGCCTCCCGGTGTCCGAGGTGGTGGGAAAGCGCGTCAAGCTGAAGAAGCAGGGCCGCGAATGGCGGGGCCTGTCGCCGTTCAATGCGGAGAAGACGCCGTCCTTCTACGTCAATGACCAGAAGGGCTTCTATCACTGCTTCTCGTCCGGCAAGCATGGCGACCAGTTCCGCTTCCTGATGGAGACGGAAGGGCTGAGCTTCCCCGAGGCGGTGGAGCGTCTGGCAGGCGAAGCCGGCCTCGCCATGCCCAAGGTCTCGGTCGAGGAGGTGCAGCGCGCCGAGAAGGCGAAGACCCTCTATGACGTCATGGAACTGGCGGCGACGTTCTTCGAGGCCCAGTTGCAGGACCGCGCCGGCGCAAAGGCGCGCGGCTATCTTGCCGGCCGCGAGCTGAGGGCGCCGACCCAGGTGAAGTTTCGCATGGGCTATGCCCCTGCCGAGCGCTTCGCCCTGAAGGAGCATCTCGGCGCCAAGGGCGTCTCCGTCGCGGACATGATCGCCGCGGGACTGCTCGTCCATGGCGACGATATCCCCGTTCCCTATGACCGGTTCCGCGACCGCGTCATGTTCCCCATCACCGATCTCAGGGGGCGCGTGGTCGCCTTTGGCGGCCGGGCGCTGGAGAAGGACGTTCCGGCCAAGTATCTGAACTCGCCGGAGACCGATCTCTTCCACAAGGGCTCGCTGCTCTACAATGCCCATGCCGCACGCGAAGCCGCCCACAAGGCGAACCGCGTCATCGCCGTCGAGGGCTATATCGACGTCATCGCCATGGTGATGGCCGGCTTCGGCGAGACGGTGGCCCCGCTTGGCACCGCGCTCACCGAGGGCCAGCTCGACCTGTTGTGGAAGATGGCGCCGGATCCGGTTCTGCTCTTCGACGGCGACAAGGCGGGGCGACGCGCCGCCTATCGCGCCGTGGACATCGCCCTCCCGCTTCTGAAGCCGGGCCGCAGCCTGCTCTTCGCAGCGCTGCCCGAGGGCCAGGACCCGGACGACCTGATCCGTTCCTCCGGACGCGAGGCGATGGATGCCGTGCTGGCCCAGGCCCAGCCGTTGGCCAGCATGCTGTGGCAGCGCGAGACCGAGGCGGGCGTCTTCGGCACGCCGGAGAAGCGCGCGGCCCTGGAAGCCCGCTTCGCCGAGGTGGTGGCGACGATCGGCGACGAGAATGTCCGCCGCCATTACCGCGACGACGTGTTCGGCCGCCTCTCCGACCTGTTCCGGCCGATGCAGCGCGAGCGGCGCGGCGGGCAGGGCGCGCCGAACAGGAGCGCCGGCCGGGGCTTTTCCCCTTTCGCGGTGCCGGACCACCGCCCGTCGCCGGCGCTTGCCGCGAGTGCACTCGTGCGCGGGCCGCGCGCCGCCCTGCCGATGCGCGAGGCGCTCATTCTCACCGCTCTGCTCAATCATCCCTGGCTGATCGACGGCCAGGAGGAGGATATCGCCGCGCTCGATCTGCGCCATCCGCAGGCGGAGAACCTCAAGGCGGCGCTCCTCGACGTGCATGCCCAGGGCGTCGTCGGCGAGGAGGGCGCCTATCAGGAAGCGCTGGTGGCCGGAGGGCACGGGGTACTGGTCGACCAGGTCCGGGCCACGGTCTCCCTCAAGGCGGTCTGGGGCGCCATGCCGGACGCGGCGAAAAGCGACGTCGAAGTGACGTTCGGCCAGCTCTTGGCCTTGCATCGGAAGAAGCAAGCGCTAATTAAGGAAATCCGGGATGCCGAGCGAGCCTTCGGCGACGACCCGACCGAAGCGAACGAGCACTGGCTTCTCGACGCCAAGCGGCGGGAGGCGGAACTCGTAGGGACCGAGGCCCTCATCGAGGGGTTCGGATCGCAATCCGGGCGGGGAGGTCGCAGCGCTTGACTTGTGTCGGCAAAACGGACGTGTCACGACCGCACAGGGCAGACGGGGCGGAATGCCATGGTTCACCATGTCTTAAGGGCGTGGGCCTTAGGGCGGTGATGTCAGATGTGACGGGGGCGCGCTGATGGGCGAGCGCAGCCCCTCTTTTTGCGTTTTGGCGGGCCCTGAACCCGCCACTGACGCGTCATGCGGGCCGCTTGCGGCGCGTGAGGGATGGACGGTCTAGATGGCAACCAAGGCAACCGAGAAACCGGAAGGCGCGGATCAGGAGACCGAGGGTCCCGATGGCCCGCTCCTCGACCTCTCCGATGCCGGCGTCCGGGCGATGATCAAGCGCGCCAAGAAGCGCGGCTATGTGACCATCGATGAGATCAATGCCGTCATGCCGGCCGCCGCGTTCACCTCGGACCAGATCGAGGACATGAACTCGATGCTCTCGGAAATGGGCATCAACGTCGTCGACAATGACGATGCCGCCGAGGATGGCGAGGGCGAGGAGCAGCAGCCCGAGGCCGACGAGCCGGACGGTGAACTGCAGGAAGCCTCCCCCCGCGCCGTGGTGAAGTCCGAGCGCGCCTCCGAACCGCTCGACCGCACCGACGACCCCGTGCGCATGTATCTGCGCGAGATGGGCTCGGTGGAGCTCCTGTCCCGCGAAGGCGAGATCGCCATCGCGAAGCGCATCGAGGCCGGCCGCGAGGCGATGATCGCAGGCCTGTGCGAGAGCCCGCTGACCTTCCAGGCGATCATCATCTGGCGCGACGAGCTCAACGAGGGAAAGATCTACCTCCGCGACATCATCGACCTCGAAGCGACCTATGCCGGCCCGGATGCCAAGAACGCTCCGATGGTGACCGAAGGCGAGGCGCCGATCGCCCCGCAGGCGGAAGGCGAGGGTGAAGGCCTGCCGCCGGGCGTCACCGAGAGCGATCTCGACGAGGACGACATGGAGAACGCCGTGTCGCTCGCCGCCATGGAGGCAGAGCTGAAGCCGAAGGTGCTCGAGATCTTCGACACCATCGCCGACGAGTACAAGAAGCTGCGCCGCCTGCAGGACCAGAACGTCGAGAACCGGCTGAACGACACCAAGCTGTCGCCGAGCCAGGAGCGCCGCGCCAAGAAGCTGCGCGAGGATCTCGTCGATCACGTCAAGTCGCTGTCGCTCAACACGGCGCGCATCGAGGCGCTGGTCGAGCAGCTCTACGACATCAACAAGCGCCTGGTCGGCTACGAGGGGCGCCTCCTGCGCCTCGCCGAGAGCTACGGCGTCGACCGCATGTCCTTCCTGAAGGAATACCAGGGCTCCGAGCTCGATCCGAACTGGATCCGGCGCGTCGCCTCGCTCGGTGCGCGCGGCTGGAAGAGCTTCGTCGCCGAGGAGAAGGACACGGTGAAGGAGATCCGCGCCGAGATCCAGGCGCTGGCCACCGAGACCGCGCTGGAGATCGGCGAGTTCCGCAAGATCGTCCAGATGGTGCAGAAGGGCGAGCGCGAGGCCCGCCAGGCGAAGAAGGAAATGGTCGAGGCGAACCTGCGCCTCGTCATCTCCATCGCCAAGAAATACACGAACCGAGGCCTGCAGTTCCTCGACCTCATCCAGGAGGGGAATATCGGCCTGATGAAGGCGGTCGACAAGTTCGAGTACCGCCGCGGCTACAAGTTCTCGACCTATGCCACCTGGTGGATCCGGCAGGCGATCACCCGCTCGATCGCCGACCAGGCCCGCACCATCCGCATCCCCGTGCACATGATCGAGACGATCAACAAGATCGTCCGCACGTCTCGCCAGATGCTGCACGAGATCGGCCGCGAACCGACCCCGGAGGAACTGGCCGAGAAGCTCGGCATGCCGCTGGAGAAGGTGCGCAAGGTCCTCAAGATCGCCAAGGAGCCGATCTCGCTCGAAACCCCGATCGGCGACGAGGAGGATTCGCACCTCGGCGACTTCATCGAGGACAAGAACGCGATCCTGCCCATCGACGCGGCGATCCAGTCGAACCTGCGGGAGACCACCACGCGCGTGCTCGCATCGCTCACCCCGCGCGAGGAGCGCGTGCTGCGCATGCGCTTCGGCATCGGCATGAACACCGACCACACGCTCGAAGAGGTCGGCCAGCAGTTCTCGGTGACCCGCGAGCGCATCCGCCAGATCGAGGCCAAGGCGCTCCGGAAGCTGAAGCATCCGTCACGGTCGAGGAAGCTGCGCAGCTTCCTGGATAACTGAAACCGGACGGCTGATTGCATTGCAAGGCGGCGGGCGAGGCGCCCGCCGTTTTCGTTGAGTGGGTGCGACCGGCCCTCCGAAAGTCCTGACCATGACCATCCACTGAATGAGCGCCGAGGTCGACCAGACCTTGAGATGCTTGGGCCTTGTGCTGGCCTTCCGCCTGGCGCGGACGACGGGAAGGTCGCCAGTCGCGGTCAGGCCGCTTGTTCTTAGGCGGCAGCCGTGTCGGGGAGAGTCATCAGCGCCGCGCCTTGCCAAATACGCCTCTGTGGGCCCTGATCCGCTCGACGTCTGCGGAGCCCCTTCATGTCGCCCGAATTCCTGTTGACCACCCTCATCATCGTGGCGTCGCCCGGCACCGGGGTCATCTACACGCTCGCCGCCGGCCTCTCGCGCGGCAGCCGGGCTAGCGTGCTCGCGGCCTTCGCCTGCACGCTCGGCATCGTGCCGCATCTGATTGCCGCGATGATGGGCCTCGCGGCACTCCTTCACACCAGCGCGCTCGCCTACAACGCGGTGAAATATGCCGGAGTCGCCTATCTCCTCTGGATGGCCTGGCAGACGTTGAAAGAGGAAGGCGCGCTGAAGGTGGAGGCTGCAGTGGATCGGCGCTCCTCCTGGCGTGTCATCGTTGACGGCATCGCCATCAACGTCCTGAACCCCAAGCTGTCGATCTTCTTCGTCGCCTTCCTGCCGCAGTTCATCGCCGTGGGCGAGCCGGCGCCGCTGGCGCGCATGCTGGAACTGTCGGCGGTGTTCATGGCGATGACCTTTGTCGTCTTCGCCGTCTACGGCCTCTTCGCCGCAGCCATGCGGGACAGGGTCATTTCGCGGCCGGCCGTGATGGCCTGGATGCGGCGGATCTTCGCCGGCGCCTTCGTGGCGCTTGGCGCCCGGCTGGCGCTGCAGGAGAAGTGAGAGTGCCGCCGTTTCCGACGGCCCCTGGAGGCGACAGGTCCAACCGTCGCCTCGGATATCGTCGGTTGACGATCAGCTGCGGTCGGGACGGACGCCGGTAAATCCGGGGACCATACCGGGAGGACGCTGTCCAGGGGGCTGGGCGACCGGCGGCCGACCGCCGCCGCCGCCACCCATGCCCGGACCGGGTCCGGGGGGACGACCGCTGCCACCGCTCCAGCCGGGGCCGGGGCCAGGACGGCCACCGCCGCCACCGCTCCAGCCGGGGCCGGGGCCAGGA
>NZ_JALHMP010000022.1 GCF_022843985.1 Phreatobacter sp.
TGACGTTGCCCCCAGTTTCTATCCAGCCTTGAGTTTGTCCCGGCGGTTGGTTGAAGCGCTACCCGTTTCTAAGCCAGCCGGAGCTGGAATTTTCCGGGGTTAAGGTCATGCCGGCGGGGGTGCCGGAGAGCCGTTCATCAGCGCGATCGGGGGCTTGTTGCCGATGGCGCTGTGTGACCGGACCTCGTTGTAGTCTCTACGCCAAGCCTCCATTTTCGAGCGGGCGTCGTCGAGTCTCTAACCGCCGCTGGATGACAAAGCAGTGGCAGGTCAGCACAACTTCCGTTCGGCGCGGTGCAAATTACTTGATTTCCAACGAAGCCGTCTGAGCCCCAAGCGGACATTCCCAGTTTCCGCTTTGGGCTTAAAAGCTGAACCAACTGGTCGGTTGCTAGTCTGCAGAAGGACCGTTTGTGAGACGCGCGGGGGAGCGGTCTAGGCTGAACCGCCACAGGCCCCTCCCAAGTCTCAAAAGACGTATTGAAATCATCGTCTCATTTCCTCATGCGCCCCACGAGGATTGACACAAACCGAAGCTGCCAACCGGCCTTATGTCTGAGAATCGATCCGGTCTACCTCGCATCTGCCGAGGTAGACGAGGCTTCCAGCTGATCGCATGGATCCCCGCAGGAGCAATTCTGAGTGCGGGACCAACAGGCGCATCGGCCGCCCCGTCCGGCATCTTCGCGCTACCAAGTACGAGCGCGACGGGCCGCATCCGCAGGGTCTTAGGGGCACCGGGATAAAATGGCAGCTTGAGAGGCTTACATCATCATGCGTCTGTGGCTTCGATCGGCGTCATCGCTGTGATCAACGCTTCGATCTCGGCAGATAGCGCTGCGTGAACGTCGACGGGCAGGCCGCGAGCCGACAACGAGACGACCAAAGCGTAGCGACCGTTAAGCGCATACCGCTTGTCCTTTCCTCGGGTCATCCACCACCCCTTCAGGGGGCGCACGCAGATCATGCGACGGCTTAGGAGCGATGCGACATCGCCGTTCCAGACATCGCATTGCAGGGAGCCGGCCCGGCTATGCTTGTTGCCAAGCAGCCAGCCCGAGTCATCTGGACCCTCCTCGTCGCCTTGCGGTTCGGCGGCGTTCGTCCGGGCCATGAAGACTTCTTCCGGTTCACCGGCCCTCTGGAGATCCCATTTGAGTCCATAACTGCGATAGATGTCGGGGTAGCGCGACCCCATCGCCCCGGGATTGGGCTCCACGAACCAAGACAACGTGACCTTGAGCGACACCTGCTCCTTGAAATGCTCTTCGAGAATATTTCTAGGCCATGGCAGCGTGTAGTAATGGGCTTCATTGAGGCCGATGCGGGATGTCTCGGCCCCAGTCTCCTCGTTCCTGCTCCTGATGCGCCTGAAGGGCTTGATCTCGGATTCTGCCAACAGCGCTAGGTCGTTGGTCGTGCTCGCGAGCGCCCGCGCTCGGTCAGGCACGCCGAACCCGAACTGCCGGATCATGGAGGCGCAGTGCTCTTTGGTGGGTCTTCCGCCCAACCGTCGCCGCATCTCGGGCGTCCAGTCAGCGGAATGGACCATCAAGGCGCGGACGGTCTCGGGCCAGAGGCCAGGGTTCGCGCTCAGGATCTCGGCTGCGAAACCTGCGGCTCGCGCGGCGGCAGGGCTTGTCATCTCTGTGCATTCAAGCGGCCGGTTGATAACGTCCCTCCCGGTCGTCAGCATCGACAGGCTGTCGATGCCGCTCACGAAACCGCCGGCAGGATCCTTGGCCCAGTTGCCGGCCTCAAAAACTACTTCGGGCTTCTGCGGTGCCTGGCTGCGATCCCACGCCAAGCTCGCCCTGCTGTAGGGACTGCGGTCGCCGGTTCGCGCCGCGACTTCCCAACCACGCATGGTGGGCTCGGAAATCTGCGTTCTCTCCGTGTAGCCCCCCACGGAAAGGGCGTTCCAGGCCTGCGCCGGGTCTTCAATCGGATGGTCGCGCAAGTCCTCATTTGCGGACCACTCGTGCGGAAGAATATTGCCCACCGCCTGCAACCAGAGACGTCTCGGGCCGATTTCCTCGATTTCGCAGGCCCCTGATGTCGCGGCGTCGATCGCTGCGCTCCACGTTGTGGCCAGGCCTGTCAACGAAGACTGCGCCGTTACTGTGCAGCAGTGGACTCGCTCGCGGTGCGGAGAGGCGACATCCAGATCGGACATCGCGTCCCTGACGACGAGCCCCCACGTCTCAGGCGGGTTGTGGCCGTTGGGCGGCAGCATCTTGTAGGACTCGAGCCGATGCGTTGGACGGATCGGGTCTTGATCCTGGAGCCTGAACTGAAGATCGCCGAAAGCCGCGATGCCGGCCATGTTTGTTCCATGTCCGTCATGATCGTCCGTCGACCATGACTGCGCTCGCGCATGCATGTCGCTCTCATCCAGCAAAGGCCGCAGCATAGGATGAGCCCGGTTCACTCCGGTGTCGTGCAAGGTCACGTAGGGGCCTTCCGGTGCGGCGCCTAGACGACGGACGGCGTCCTCCACCCACTCGATTGGGGCGACGCCATCAGACCTGACCGTCGTGAACACTGAGGCGTCGATCCGTGCGGGTCTGACCTCCGCCACGTAGACGTTCAGCTCGCGGACAAGCCGCCGCAA
This sequence comes from Phreatobacter sp., assembly GCF_022843985.1. Lineage (GTDB taxonomy): Bacteria > Pseudomonadota > Alphaproteobacteria > Rhizobiales > Phreatobacteraceae > Phreatobacter. The sequence goes on from NZ_JALHMP010000022.1 coordinate 2,615, forward strand.
CGAGCCTCCGGTCGCCCTGATGAACCGGACGACGAATTCTGGAAATTTCAGCTTTTCCTGGGAGAGGTGCAAGCCGAGGGCATCCTTGCGCCTGTCCAGATAGGCTTCGGCGTCAGGTGCGTCTTTCTTGGCTTTCCGACGCAGCCAAAGCTCGAACCAGCCGACTTCGTCGTTCCCGGGCAACGGATCAGGCGATGTCCATAAACCGGCAAGGCCATTGAAGGCGATCGCTTCGACCTCATCGAAGCGCTTATGCACGGCGTTCGGCTTGTTGGCCCCTTCGCTGTCGCGATACTGCTTGATCTGCTCCTTAAGACTCTCGCGCATGTCGTCGGGAACGAAGTAGGACACCCGCTCGAGAGTGTCGGCATCGGTGCGGCGCAGCATTTCCGTTACAGCCCCTACTAGAACGCCATAGGATTTCTGTTGCAATTTTTCCTGGGGCAGTTTGGCAGGGCGGTCGACCGATATGTAGGCGCCGGTTTTTCCAAGCTGTTCGGTCACGCCGAGGAGCGTCTTCTCGACGTCGGCCTGGCCGAAGGCCATGACAATCTGATCAAGCAGCCGCTGCCCGAATTCAGCGCGGTTCTCTCGCTTGAACTTGTCCTTGATGTTGACGCCCTGCCCCTTGAAGGCGCGCGTCTGGCGGAGCCGATCAATCCGCAAATGAGCCTTTCGACCACCGCCGCCTGCCGCCCCTTCCGACATCTACCTAGCCCCAACCGCTGCCGAATCGAACAGCCCTTAGGATAGTATAGAGGGTCAGAGCCTCTGAAGCGCGTCCCGCGATAACTTGCGGGCGATAAACGCATCCGCCAGAAGAGTCTCGGAAACCTTGCGGTTGCCGTCGAGAATGGCGTCCTTGATGACGTCATCGACAGCCGTCACAATGTCAGCTTGGGACAAACCAGTGGCCGCCTGCGTGATGCTGGGCCAGTCGAACGCCTTTGAGACGCGCCGGTCGACCAGTGAGGTCACGAGGCTGCAGATCTCCTCCGCCGTGGGGAAATCATATCGTAACACGTCGCCGAACCTGCGGAACAGCGCTCGATCAAGAAGCTCGGGATGGTTCGTGGCCCCGACGATCAAGCTGTCCGTGCCATTATCCTCTTCCAGGAACTGCAGGAACGAGTTCAGCACGCGCCGCATCTCGCCGACCTCGCCGGACTGGTTGCGCTGCGTCCCGAGGGCGTCGAATTCGTCGAAGAGATAAACCCCTCGGACAGAGTGGATCTGGTCGAAAACAAGCCTCAGTTTCGTGGCCGTCTCACCGAGATAGCGCGTAATTAGCGTATCGAGCCGGAGGCGGAACAAGGGAAGATGAAGTTCGCCCGCCAGCGCCGAAGCGGTGAGCGTCTTGCCCGTCCCCGGCGGTCCGACAAGCAGGATATGTGTGATGGGGCGCCGACCATGCTGCCGCAGGACGGCGCGCTGGGACTGATGGCGGATTAACCGCTCCAGGCGAGTCTTGATGTCCGGACCGAGGACGACATCCGTTAGCTTCGTTTTGGGATAGGAGGCAGAGATGATCTCCTCAAGCTCGGCGCGAGGACGCGCCAACGGGATCGGCTTTACCGCAGGAGCTGTTCCACTCCGTCCTTGATCGACCAGCTTCTTGATTTCGTCAGCTACGTCCTGGCGCCCTTGACGGGCTTCCGAGGCAGCAACCTGCAGCGCGAGAGACAAGAATTGCTCATCATCCCGTTGGACATGCCCTCTGATCAGGGCGACCATCTGCTTGGCCGTTGCCATCTCGTTGTGCTCCGCGCCCTCCCGCGCACTGAAGGCACTGTGAACGCTTATCCTCAAAGATCGGTTTCTTAATCGCTTGAATCGTAGCGCGAGAGGCCGGCAAGGAACAGATGCGGAGGTCGAGCGAGCTACGAATTTCGACGCAAGCCTCGCTTTGCTCGCTGGGTGTTGCAGAGATGTCTTGCAATGCCGACGGGTATCAACGCTCATCGCAGTCGAAAGCGTCAGAGGTCCCTCCCTCTGGGCATGTGATCGGCTTGAGCTCGATACGAGGCCCCTTTTTCTCAAGCGCTTCCATTCCCACGAGTTCACGCCGTAAGGCAGGTTTTTGCCGCCTCAAGGCAATTCATCTTATGCCCTAAGGAAATAAATTCCCGGCCCTGACACTCCGGCTGGAACCAGCCGCCGTACTCCAGCGCTCATTCCCGGACGCGGTGAGGAACATCATTCGGGAATTGAGGACACTCTTTCAGCATTTAAGGACAAACTTTCGAGCGCCTGACATTATCCTCAAAGATCGGTTTCTTAATCGCTTGAATCGTAGCGCGAGAGGCCGGCAAGGAACAGATGCGGAGGTCGAGCGAGCTACGAATTTCGACGCAAGCCTCGCTTTGCTCGCTGGGTGTTGCAGAGATGTCTTGCAATGCCGACGGGTATCAACGCTCATCGCAGTCGAAAGCGTCAGAGGTCCCTCCCTCTGGGCATGTGATCGGCTTGAGCTCGATACGAGGCCCCTTTTTCTCAAGCGCTTCCATTCCCACGAGTTCACGCCGTAAGGCAGGTTTTTGCCGCCTCAAGGCAATTCATCTTATGCCCTAAGGAAATAAATTCCCGGCCCTGACACTCCGGCTGGAACCAGCCGCCGTACTCCAGCGCTCATTCCCGGACGCGGTGAGGAACATCATTCGGGAATTGAGGACACTCTTTCAGCATTTAAGGACAAACTTTCGAGCGCCTGACAGTTGCTCCACACCACAATTTGACGCGCATCGCAGTTAGGCTCGCCGAGGTTTGGCGATCGGGGCATTCTGAGCGTGTTCCATTCCTCGCCAAGGGGCCCCGTCGCGCTGTAATTTTCTCACTTTCTGCTCTGATATTCTTACCTTTTGGTTGAGTGACCACCTATGCCGGGCGGGCACTCGGCCCGGATGCGGTGGTCCACGGTTTCCTGGTCGAGGGGGTGATGCGCGGCGCCGCGGAACTGCGGCTGATGCCCGGCCGGACCGGCGAGGTGGCGGTCACCGTCGAGGATGCCTGGCGGCTCACCGGCATCGGCTCGGCGCTGTTCGGCCGCCTGCTGCTCACCGCCCGCAATCGCGGCCTGACCGGACTGGTCATGACCTGCCTGTCCTCCAACCGCGGCATGCAGCGCCTTGCCGCCCGTTTCGAGGGGACGATCACCACCGCCTCCGGAGACAGTTGCGCCACGGTGACGGCGCGGCCGGCAACGCCGCTGTCGCTCTGGCGCGAGGTGGTCGCCGACTCGGCTGCGGCCACGGCGAGCATCATCGACAGGCAGATCGGATTGCTGCGCGAGGGCGCGGCGACGGTGCGCAGGCCGCTCGCCGGGGGCTGAACCCTCAGCGGGCCATGCTGACGGGGGCGCCGGTGGCGGTCGCGCCGGAATAGGCGCCACCGCCCTGCGGGGACAGGCGGGCGGCCACGCGGCCCCCCGGCTGCAACAGGACGATCTCCGCGCCGCGCTGCTCCCAGGCGTTGATCCGGGCGAGCGAGGGCGCCCGGCAGTTCTGCGGGCTGGCGCGGTAGAATTCGAAGAGCGGTGTGGAGGTCAGGGTGATGCGGCAGCGATCGCCCGCATCGGTCACCGTCCAGGTACCGGCAACGCTGGTGGCGCCGGACGCGGCGCGTTCCTGCCGCGGCAGGGCGGAGACGACGGCGGGCGGCGGGGCACCGCGCTGCTGCGGCTCGGGCTGCATGATCTGCGGCTGCGCAGGGGGCGCGCCGGGCGCCAGCGCGGTCTCCACCGCAGGGGGGCCGGTATCCGACCGCCCCGAGACGGAGGGTGGCGCGATCTCCTGGCTCTCGACGGCGCCGCCGGCGCCGGGCTGGCCGCCGGGAATGATGTCGTCGGACGGCGCCGGCCGGATCTGCGGCTGCACCTCGGTCCGCGCCATGGTGTCGGACCGGCCCCAGCCGACGGGTGCGCCGCCGGTATCGCCGAAGCGGGACGAGGAGGTGCATCCGGCGAGGGCGACGGAGCAGAGCAACAGTGCGGCGGGGCGCATACCCATGGAACGGTTCACCCAAGAGAGATCGCGCGGCGCGCGAGTCTGGCCACGATGATGCCCTGCAGCGGCAATTCCGTGGCAGGCCGGCGACAACCGGACGATGTTCAGGTTCTGGTTAACCGACCGTTGAGGCTGATGCAGCCTGTTTCTTGCGGCGGGACTGCGGCCAGGCGCCAGGTCCCGTGGCCGGCCGCGCGTCAGACCTGACGCGCCACCATCATCTTCTTGATCTCGGCGATGGCCTTGGCGGGGTTCAGACCCTTCGGGCAGGCCTTGGAGCAGTTCATGATCGTGTGGCAGCGATAGAGGCGGAACGGGTCCTCGAGATTGTCGAGGCGCTCGCCGGTGGCCTCGTCGCGGGAATCGATCAGCCAGCGATAGGCCTGCAGCAGGATTGCCGGACCGAGATAGCGGTCACCGTTCCACCAGTAGCTCGGGCAGGAGGTCGAGCAGCAGGCGCAGAGGATGCATTCATAGAGGCCGTCGAGCTTCTCGCGGTCCTCCTTCGACTGGCGCCATTCCTTCTCGGGACGGGCGGTCGTCGTCTTGAGCCAGGGCTCGATTGAGGCGTGCTGGGCGTAGAAGCGCGTCAGGTCGGGGACGAGGTCCTTGACCACCGGCATGTGCGGCAGCGGGTAGACCTTCACCTGGCTGCCACTCACCTCGTCCATGCCCTTGGTGCAGGCCAGGGTGTTGGTGCCGTCGATGTTCATGGCGCAGGAACCGCAGATGCCCTCGCGGCAGGAGCGGCGGAAGGTCAGGGTCGGGTCGACCTTGTTCTTGATCCAGATGAGGCCGTCGAGCACCATCGGGCCGCAATCGTCGCGGTCGACGTAGTAGGTGTCGATGCGCGGATTGGCACCATCGTCCGGGTTCCAGCGGTAGATGCGGAACTCGCTCAGACGGTTGGAGCCCGGCGGCTTCGGCCAGGTCTTTCCCTCGGTGATCTTCGAGTTCTTCGGAAGCGTGAACTGAGCCATGTGATATCTACTTGTCGTACGGGCCGAGCAAGGCTGGACTTCCCATCAAGCCTCGGAGGGCCCTTGTCAATCGGGTCTTTTGTCGGGGCCGGTGAGCGCGCCGCCTTCAGCCGCGCATCCACCAGACGACGATCGTTCCCAGAACGGCGGCGACGAGACCGACGACGCGCAATTGCTGGTCGGGCGTCACGCGCATGGTTTCAAGCGCATCCCGTATACGCGAGGGGAAGGCTGCGAGGATCAGCCCCTCGATCACGAGAACGAGACCTATGGCGACGAGAAAGTCTTGCATGGCGTTTGGCTATTGGGACAGGGCCGCCGCGAGGTTGTCGCGACGGCCCTGTCCTGAAGCGGGATCGGCTCAGTTGCCGGTGGCCGGTGCCGGTGTGCCCGGCGCCGGAGCCGGGGACCCGGGCGCTGCCGGGGCCCTCAGACCGTTCCGGCGCCCGGAGGGATCTCCGAAGTAGCGGAAGAAGTCCGAATTGGGCGACAACACCATGCGGGTATCGCCCTGCTTCATGCTCTGCTCATAGGCCTGCATGGTCCGGTAGAAGGAGAAGAAGTCCGGATCGCGGTTGAAGGCCTCGGCAAAGATCTTGTTGCGCTCGGCATCGCCGGCACCGCGCAGCTCTTCCGAACGGCGGTCGGCCTCGGCGAGAATGCCGACGACCTCGCGGTCGGCGCGGGCGCGGATCGTGACCGCGGCCTGCTGGCCGGTGGCCCGCAGGTCGGCCGCTTCCTGACGGCGCTCGGTCTGCATGCGGTTGAACACCGCCTCCTGGTTGACCTGGGGCAGGTCGACGCGGGTCAGACGCAGATCGACGATGGCGACGCCGAGGGTGGTCGCCTCGCGGTTCACCTCTTCCTGGATGCGGTTCATGAGCCGGTCGCGATCCGTGCGGATCAGCTGCGCCATGGTGGCGCCGGCGATGATGTTGCGCATTGAGGAATTGACGAAGCTCGCCAGGCGGGTGTTGGCGTTGGGAATGGTCCGCACCGTCTGGAAGAAGCGGAGCGGCTGGGTGATGCGGTAGCGAGCGAAGGCGTCGACATCGAGGTTCTGACGGTCGGTCGAGAGCACCGTCTGGACCGGCAGGTCGAGGTCGAGGATGCGCTTGTCGACCGTCACCACGTTCTCGATGAACGGGACCTTGAAATAGAGGCCCGGCTCGCTGATCGGCTCGCGCACGACCTGGCCGAAGCGCAGCACGATGGCATGTTGCGTCATCTGGACGATGAAGAAGGCGTTGGCGAGGGCGAAGAGAGCCAGCGCTGTGACGACGCCGAAGACGAGTTTCAGGGAAGAGTTCATCGCGGAGTCCTCGTGGCGGCCGCGCCGCCCGATGTTCCGGCCGCCGGGGCCGGGCGCATGATCTGGTCGAGCGGCAGGAAGGGCTGCACGGGATTGCCGCCGGCCTGGTCGATGATCACCTTCTCGGTGCCACCGAAGATGCGTTCCATCGTCTCGAGGAACATGCGCTCGCGCGTCACGTCCGGAGACAGGCGGTACTGTTCGAAGACCTGGGTGAAGCGGCTCGCCTGACCGCTGGCCTCGGCGACGACGCGGTCGCGATAGGCCTCGGCCTCCTGGAGGATCTGCGAGGCACGACCGCGCGCCTCCGGAACCACCTGGTTGGCATAGGTACGTGCCTCGTTCTGGACGCGCGTCTGGTCCTGCTGGGCCGCGTTGACGTCGAGGAAGGAGTTGCGCACCGGTGCCGGCGGCAGCGCCGACAGCAGCTGAACGACGCGGATGTTCACGCCGGACTGATAGTCGTCCATGATCCGCTGCATGATCTGGCGGATTTCGGCGGCGATCGCCGCCTGGTCGACGGTCAGGATGTTCTGGATGTTGCGCCGGCCGATGGACTCGCGCAACGCGCTCTCCGCCACGGCCTTCACCGTGCCTTCCGGGTTCTGAAGCTGGAAGACGAAACTGGCGACCTGCGCCGCGTTGACGTCCCACTGCACTTCGAGATCGATGTCGACGATGTTCTCGTCGCCGGTCAGCATCAGGCTCTCTTCGGGCACCTCACGGTTGGCGCCACGCGCGCCGCCGCCGGACCGGTAGCCGACCTCGGTGCGCCGCACGTCGGTGACGGGCACCTTGAACACCGCGCCGAAGGGCGCCGGCGGGTTCCAGTTGAGGCCCGGCGCGGCATTGCCGATATGCCGGCCGAAGACGGTGTTCACCGCGACCTCGTTCTGGCTGACCGTGAAGAAGCCGGTGAGGCCATAGATGATGACGCCGAGCACGCCGATCAGGGCGATGCCCTTGGCGCCGATATTGCCACCGCCCCCCGGGAGGACGTTCTTCAGGCGCTCCTGGCTCCGGCGGATCAGCTCCTCGAGGTCGGGCGGCTGGTTACCACCGCCACCGCCGCCACCGCCGCCACCGCCCTGAGGGCCCTGCCCCCAGGGGCCACGTGGCCCGCCGCCGCTGCCGCCGCCACCACCTGCGCCGCCGCCGCCGCCCCATGGGCCGCCGCCGCCTTGATTGTTCCACGGCATGAACTGTCCTCGCTTGAAGGCGGGGCCGAAGCCCCGCTCACGCCCGAAGGCGCGTGAAGTCAGGCACGGATATAGAAGACCGCTTCGCTGCTTTCAACGCGGCGTGGCTGCGCAGGCTGAGGAATAGGCGTCTTGGTGAAGATTGGCGCCTCTGCAGGCGGTTGCGCGGGCCTCAGCGGGCACCGTGTCGGCACCGGGCGTGGCGCCATGCGGCGTTCCGCCGCTGGCCCGGCGATAGGCGACGATGCGGAAAGGATGGTCGTCGTCGGGGCCGGCGGGGTAGCTGGCGCGCGTTTCGCCGGTCCAGACCGCCGGATCGATGGCCGGGAAAAAGGTGTCGGCCTCCGGAGTGGCATCGACATGGGTGATGAGGAGCCGGTCGGCGCGCGGCAGCGCCTGGGTGTAGATGTCGGCGCCGCCGAGGACGGCAATCGCGGGAGCGCCCGACCGCAGCGCCGCCGCATGGGCGATCGCCAGGGCCCGATCCAGCGACCCCGTGACCACCGCGCCCGGCAGTGACAGGCCGGGCTGGCGCGAGGCGACGATGTTGAGCCGCTTCGGCAGCGGCTTGCCGCCGAAGCTCTCGAAGGTCTTGCGCCCCATGACCAGCGGCAGTCCCGCGGTGGCGGCACGGAAATGCGCCATGTCAGCCTTCAGCCGCCAGAGCAGGCGGTTGTCGCGGCCGATGGCGCCGTTGGCGGCGACGGCGGCGATGAGCACGATGGGAGTCAAGTGAACAACCTCAGCGATCCATCTTCAGGATGATCGCCTCCGGGAGAAACACCCCGTTGAACATGCTGTTAGACAGCTGCACCTGACCTCCCGCACCGACCCGCATCATTCGTCCCAACGCATCTAGCGCCTTGTTGTTGGAGGCGACGAGGTCAATGTCACTCGTGTCGATGCCACCAATCTCGTGCTGATGGGCCGCCACAATGCTTGCGATCCGCCGATAAGCCTCCCGCTTGTCGGTAAAGGGCTCCGCAAACTCAAGCCAAAGCCGCCAATTGGACCCTTCCGGGGAAAGAACGAAGACGGCCGCTTTGATGGTGAGTCCATCGGCTTCGAGCAAGGACATCAAAGCACGCGCGCCACCGACGTCGGGGCCTACCAGTGCAATTTCAGCCATGGGAGCACTCCGTGGTCAGGATTGCCGACCGCATCCACCATGCCGGCCGCGGTCAGTTCATCGATCATCTGATACCGACTTTCTTCCGACCATTGTACCACGACAGACCAATTGGCGGCGAAATGGACGTCAGCGTTCTGCTGCCGCCTCATCTCGGCGGTCAGTCCAGCAAGATTGACCAAATCCTTCAGCGAATGGGTATAGACCGCCGTGACGAAACGTCGATCAGGGATAGCGTGAGCCGAAAATTGCAAAGCTATGCAAGCCTTGAGGCCTATCTCAACCGCATACCCCGCCAGATAGTGTGCGTTTGATGGCCGCCTGTGGGACAGAAGCAAGAGCGCATCATCATACTTGGCTTCGGCCAACCGATGGAGATCCGTTCGCTTCAAGCCGAAACTCATGTGGATCGCCTTACACCGCCACCGGCGCCTTGATGGCGGGATGCGGCTCGTAGCCCGTCAGCGTGAAGTCCTCGTAGGTGAAGGCGAAAAGGTCGGTCACATCAGGGTTCAGCGTCATGACCGGCAGGGGGCGCAGCGGCCGGCTGAGTTGCAGTTCGGCCTGTTCGATGTGGTTGGCGTAGATATGGGCGTCGCCGAGCGTGTGGACGAAGTCGCCGGGCTTCAGGCCCGCCACCTGCGCCAGCATGAGGGTCAAGAGCGCGTAGGAGGCGATGTTGAAGGGCACGCCGAGGAAAATGTCGGCCGAGCGCTGGTAGAGCTGGCAGGAGAGCTTGCCGTCGGCGACGTAGAACTGGAACAGGCAGTGGCAGGGCGGCAGCGCCATGGCCTCGACATCGGCCGGATTCCAGGCCGAGACGATGAGGCGGCGGGAATCCGGATTGGTCTTCAGCATCCTCACCAGCTGGGCGATCTGGTCGATGCTGCGCCCGTCGGGGGCGGCCCAGGAGCGCCATTGCTTGCCATAGACCGGGCCGAGATTGCCGTCCGCATCGGCCCATTCGTCCCAGATGCTGACGCCGTTGGCCTTGAGATAGGCGATGTTGGTGTCGCCCTTCAGGAACCACAGGAGTTCGTGGATGATCGACTTCAGGTGCAGCTTCTTGGTGGTGACCATCGGGAAGCCCTCCGACAGGTCGAAGCGCATCTGGTGGCCGAAGACCGAGAGCGTGCCGGTGCCCGTGCGGTCGTCCTTGCGCGCGCCGTGCCTGAGCACGTGCTCCATCAGGTCGTGGTACTGGCGCATCGCGGCCTCCGAGGGGAGCGAATCCGTGGAGGCTTCTTATAGCGCGGTTCGCCACCCGGCGGCAGCAGCGGGGCGGGTGACAAGACCTGCTTCCACACGAAAACGCCGCCCCGGGGGCGGCGCTCGTGGTCTTGGTCGGCTCGTCAGGCCGTCACTTCTTGATGAAGAGGTCGAGTTTCTTGAAATGGTCGGCGAGCAGGTAATAGACGGTGACGCGGTTCTTGGTCTTGTCGGCCTTCATGGCCGCACCGACCTTGGCCAGGGCGGCGTCGATGGCGGCCTCGTCGGTGAGGGCCAGCTTCTTCATGCAGAAATTCTTCTTCACCCGGGCGACCTCTTCCGGGTCGCTGAAGGAGACGAGGGAGGAATCGCGGTTCCTGAGCGCGATACCGAGATAGCGGACCAGACCGGCGACAGCCGCCTCGTCCGCTTTCGGCGCATATTTCTTCACATCGGCCAGCCAGTCGCTCACGTCGATTCTCCCCTGCTCTGTGGCATCGCCCGGCTTCAGCTGCCGGAACGGCAGGAGACTACCATCGGCCCGGTCGCGCCGTCCCTGCCCGCCGCCTCCGTCAAAATCCCGATGGGCGACGCGGTCGCACGGTCAGCGCGCGGCGAGCGTGGGCCATTTGCTGTCGGCGGCGGCGATGAAGCCGGGGACATCGGTGAGCCAGGTCCGATGCACCCGGGCGTCATAATTGAGATAGAGGCGGCCGGCGACGATGTGCCAGTGGCGGGGGTCGCCGGCGGCCCGGTAACCCTGCGCGGCGGCCCAGGCGCAATGGCCGCCATAGGCCGGCGCATAACGCTCCGGTGCGGCGGCGAAGGCGTCGCGCGCAGCGGCACTGGCAAAGCGCCAGGTGGCATTCTTCCAGCGGTGGGTGAACCGGCTGTCGCCACGCACCGGGCGGCCCTCGGTGTGGAAGGCGACGACATCGTAGCCGTCGGCGGCCAGGCTGGACAGGGTGCCGGTATAGATCTCGGGCCCGGCCAAGGAGGACACCGTCGACAGGCCGGACACTGAGAGAACGACGAGGGCGCCAAGGGCGCGGCGGGACAATGTCGCGGTGCCGGTCATGGCGAGGACCTCCGGGCGGTTGCGAGGGCAACATGCCCTCTATCGCCCCTGTTCGGGTCCGGACCGGCCGGTGTTACGCCGCCGCGGCGTGGCGACCGGCGGCGCGCGGGGCGCCGCCGGCGAGGACGGTCACTCGACGAAGACGGTGTTGCGCTTCTTGGTGATCGCCGGCAGGAAGGAGATGACCAGCATCAGCACCGCAATGGCGATCAGGAAGGCCGAGATCGGCCGGTTGACGAAGTCGACGAAGACCGACCAGTCGCCGCGCGACATCAGGATGGAGCGGCGGAGATATTCCTCCATCAGCCTGCCGAGAACGAAGCCGAGCAGCAGCGGCGCGACCTCGAAGCCCATCTTGATGAAGGCGTAGCCGACCAGGCCGAAGAAGGCGGTGATCATGACGTCGAAGGGGTTGTTGTTCACCGAGTAGATGCCGATGCAGCAGAACATCAGGATCGAGGGGAACAGCATGCGGTAGGGCACCTTCAGCAGCTTCACCCAGATGCCGATCATCGGCAGGTTGATGATGAGCAGCATGAGGTTGCCGATCCACATCGAGGCGATCATGCCCCAGAAGAGATCGGGCCGCTTCTCCATGACCTGCGGACCCGGCACGATGCCATGGATGGTCATGGCGCCGACCATCAGCGCCATCACCGCGTTGGGCGGGATGCCGAGGGTCAGCAGCGGGATGAAGGAGGTCTGGGCGCCGGCATTGTTGGCGCTTTCCGGACCTGCGACGCCCTCGATGGCGCCCTTGCCGAAGCGTGAGGGATCCTTGGCGATCTTCTTCTCCAGCGTGTAGCTGGCGAAGGGGCCGAGGACGGCGCCGTTGCCGGGCAGGATGCCGAGCGCAGCGCCGAGGCCCGTGCCGCGCAGGATCGGCGTGACCGACCGTTTCATCTCCTCCCAGTTCGGGAGCAGGCTGCCGATCTTGCTCTTCAGCACATCGCGCGTCTCGGGCGATTCCAGGTTCCGGAGGATTTCCGCGAAGCCGAACATGCCCATGGCAATGGTGGTGAAGTCGATGCCGTCCGACAGTTCCGGCCAGCCGAATGTCATGCGGTCGGCGCCGGTTTCCAGGTCCTGGCCGACGGTTGAGAGCGTCAGGCCGAGCAGCACCATGGCGACGGCCTTGATGACCGAGCCACGGGCGAGCACCACCGCGAAGATCAGGCCCATGACCATGAGCGAGAAATATTCCGCCGGTCCGAAGAGGAGGGCGACGCGGGTCAGCGGCGCGGCGAGGGCGGCGATGACGATGGTGGCGACGGTGCCGGCAAAGAAGGAACCGATAGCGGCGATGCCGAGGGCGGCGCCGGCGCGGCCGTTGCGGGCCATCTGGTGGCCGTCGAGAACGGTGACGATGGAGGTCGCCTCGCCGGGGATGTTGACCAGGATCGCCGTGGTCGAGCCGCCATACTGGGCGCCATAATAGATGCCCGCCAGCATGATGAGGGCGCCGACCGGGTCGAGGCCGAAAGTGATCGGCAGCAGCATGGCGATGGTGGCGATGGGGCCGACGCCGGGCAGCACGCCGATCAGCGTGCCGATCATGCAGCCGAGGAAGCAGAGGCCAAGATTCTTGATGGTGAAGGCGACGCCGAAGCCGAGCGCCAGATTGGCAACCATATCCATGTGACGCGCCTTACCAGCCGGCCCAGGGGGCAACCGGGATCGGCAGCCTCAATGCGACTTTGAACAGGAGGATGCAGAAGGCCGTCATACAGGCCGAGAAGATGAATGTCTGCGTCCAGTTGCGCTCGGTTGAAGCGAGACTTGCGACGATGAGGGTCAGCGGCCCGGCGACAATCAGACCGAGCGGCGGGAGCAGATCCGTGCGGCCAATGCCGGGGATGTTAAGTGTCGTGCCGCGGATCGTCATGGCGAAGATGAGCACCGCGCCAAGGACAAAGACGGGACCGCGGATCGACCAGGCTTCCAGGCGCGGACCGACCACGGTCAAGGCCTGGAAGACGATGATCCCGCCGACCGCCATCAGGAGAAAGGACAGGCCCCGCGGGAAGGAGCCGGGACCGAGATTGGCGCCGCGGCCGCCGCTCAGATTGGAAGAGGCCCAGAGGCATGCCAGCCCAAAGGCGATAATGAAGAGTCCGGCGAACATATCCTGTGGGCTCTTCACCAGCCCACGCGTCTCCGCGACCACGCTCACATTCTCGTCCTGCATCGTCCCCCCACTCCGGAGCATCGTATCGAGACCAGTTGTCACCCCGTGCTCTTGCGCGCGGATGACATCATGTCAACTCCCGGAACACAAGCAGAGGGAGATTCACAGGTCCGATAACAGGCGGAGCAAGTGGTCTGCGGCGGGGGAGCGTCAGCCGGCCGTCGTGCTTCTCGTACGGTAATGGTCGAGGACGAAGAGACGGATGGAAGACGACAGATTGCCATGGGTCCGGCCGCCATCGATCTGGCCGACCAGATCGGACAGGGTCTCGCGGCGTTCGGCGGCAATTTCCTTCAGCGCATTCCAGAATTCATCTTCCAGGCTGACGCTGGTCTTGTGGCCCTCGACGACGATCGAACGTTTGACGACGTGGCTCTTCATGCAGTTTCACTCCGGGCGCTTGTGACCATCCAGACGACGGGCGTCGAGGGCCTCGCGGGCCTCGTCGAGCTTTCGATCGCTGGTTGGACGACCAAAGCGCAGGCGGTTGGCATCGGCGCCAAGGGCCTCGGCCTCGCGGGCCTTGCGTTTGCGTACACGCTTCAAATTGACGATGTCACCCATGGTAACATTCCAAATTCGCAAACAACGTTGCGGTTCCCTCCGATGCCGAAAAATTTCGGCGACCGGTGCCGGCCTTTCAAGGGGAGCGCCGCCGATTGTGTAGCCAGCAGCGGCCGGCAAGGAAACCGTCTCTCAATACCGTCGGGCTGTCCGGGCCGCACGGGCTGCCGAGGACGCGCTGCGACGGTCGGACGAACCGACGAGTCTATTTCTTGCGAAATTTGTCGAGACTGACCACCTCTGCGCCGGTCGACTCCGAGATCGCGGCAGCCGGCTCAGTTTTTTCGGCGTCGGCAGCATCGTCACGGCGGGCCGCGACAGGCGATGGCGCGGACGATCCGGCGGACGCAGGCGCGTCGGGATCGGCCGAAAGACGGGGGGTGATTTCCTTGACCCCGACATCGCCCTTGTCGCGCTCGGCACCGGCGACCTCGAACTGAAGGCCGAACTGCACGGAGGGGTCGAAGAAGCCCTTCACCGAGTCGAAGGGCACGAGGAGACGCTCGGGAATGCCGCCGAAGGACAGGCCGACCTCGAAACTGTGTTCGGTGATGATCAGGTCCCAGTACTGGTGCTGCAGCACCACGGTCATTTCCAGCGGGTATTTCTCCCGCATCCGGTTGGACAGGCGCACGCCGGGAGCGCGGGTGTCGAAGGTGATGTAGAAATGATGGTCGCCGGGCAGGCCGTCGCGCGCTGCGTCGACGAGGACACGGCGGACGACGCCGCGCAGGGCGTCCTGGGCCAGAAGATCGTAGCGGATGAGGTCTGTTGGCATGAGCTGGTCGATCGCAGAACGGACCCGGGGCCTTCTGTCGCGCTGGGCGGGACACCCCCTGGCCGCCGCGCCGCGGACCGGAGAGAAGTGGAGGCTTCTGTTGCCAGGTGCCTCCGAACCCCGCCTTACAGTGCTACCCGCAAGGACTTGATTTCGGTACTATTACCGCATTACGCGGCAACGGCCACCGGAGCATAGTTGTCGTTGGCAACTATTGAGACGGCCCGATAACGGCGGAACCATGCCGAGCAAAAGCCCACCCTTTACACCCTCGTCGATCCTATTTCGCCCCCATCAGAAACGCCCCTGAAGGGCCCTTCTGGTGGAGGCGCCGGGTACTGCCCCCGGGTCCGAAAGGCTTATTGCGATGGCCGTTTATCACCATAGCCGGGTTGCCCCGGCCCGATGAATATAGGGGAGCCCGCGCCTCAGCGAAAGGCCTTCAGCGCCGCATGCCCGGAGCAGGCCCCACGTCGACCGGCGGGGGCAGCGGCGGCAGGATCGACAGCGGCGCGCCGGTGCCGGCGGGCGGGGTCGGGCGGGCGCCGTCGAGCGCCCGGCGTACCAGTCCGGGCAGATCAGTGGCGACCGGCGCGGGGGCGACGCGCGGCGCGGCGGGGCGCGGGGCGGGAACCGGTGCCGTCTCCTGGGGCGGATCCACAGACAGGACTGCGGGAGTCGCGGTCTCCCTGGCCGGCTGCGGCGTCAGGAACATCTCGGCCGCGACCGGCGGCGGCATGGGTGGCAGCGCGATCTGGACCTGGGGCGGCGGCACGGCGGTGAAGCGGGAGAAGGCGCGCTGGCGAGCGCGCTCGAGCCGGTCGCTTTCGGCCAGCCGGATCCGCAGGGCGGCGCGGTCGATCAGCCGCAGGCCGAGCCAGCCGGAGACGTCGTCTGTATCGATGCTGCGGACGGGCGCCCCGATGGGCCCGGCGAACTGCATGGCGATGACCGGCATGGTCTCCGCCTCGGGAATCGGATCAGGCGCGATCCGGACCTGGGCGCCCAGGGTCCCGTCCCTGAGATCGAAGCCGCCGGACCAGGTCAGGCGACCGCCCGGCACGGCAAAGGCGGCTGTGCCGGCACGCGCCGTCAGACCGACAATGCTGAGCGGCGACTGTCCCTCGCCGAGGGGGACGCCGGTTTGCAGCGCCTGGGCGAGGGACGCCCCGAAGGCCATATCGGTCATCGGCCGGTCGAGATCCTGGGCGATCTCCGCCTGACGGGTCACGCGCGCCAGCGCCGCCGGATCGGCGCCGGTGAGGGTGGCCGCACGGAAAGCGAGGCGACCGGTGCCGTTGATGCCGGCGACGAGGGCGGCGGGCGTGGCCCCGTCGGCGGCGAGTTCGGCGGTGACAGCGAGGTCGCCAGTGGCACCCGGCCATGCCAGGGCGGCGGGGATTCCGGCCAGAGCGAGGCGGGCCGAGAGCAGTGTGCGCAGGGCGGAGCGGTCGAGCGTCAGGCTGCCGTCGAGGCGCGCCGCGCCAAGCGCCGCGCTGATGGCGCGCAGCGATGTGGCGCGGCCCTGGCGGACCAGGCGCGCCGCAAGACCGGTCAAGGCCGGGTAGTCGCCGAGGTCGACCCGGGCGATGCGGATGGCAAGATCGGCCTCCACCCGGTCGAGGATCGTGTCGCCGAAGGCTGCCGCGGCGAATTCGCCGGCGCCGGCGTCGATCAGCCAGGCCGGCCCGGACAGCAGCGCCAGCACCGCCTCGCCAGGAATGTCGCCGAGGCTCACCTCGCCGCGGCCCGACCATCCCCGACCGGACAGACGGGCGGCGACCGCCGTGGCGCCGAAGCGGCCCTCCGCCCGCTCGGTGCGCCAGTCAGCCCCCTCCGCGACCGCCGTCAGATCGAAGGTCGCCGGCAGGCGGCCGGCAAGTTCGGCGGGAACTCCGGCGAGCGGCATCAGCGTCGACACGTCGTCGGAGCGCAGCGCGGCAGCGAGCCGGGCTGCGCCGCCGGCGCCGCGATCCGCCTCGAAGGACAGGGTGCTGCCTGCGGAGACCAGCGAGCCCCTGAGCCGCGTCAGGGTCGCGTCGGGACGCTCGATCTGGGCGGAGAGCTGGGTGCGCGCCACCGGCGTCGGGGACGGTGCGGCCGTGCCGCTGACCAGCGCGAAGATCTGGTCGGCGCGCGGCGCGTCGAGGACGAGGGCGACACGCCCGGTCAACCCGGCGGGTGCGAAGGGATCGCCGGCGCCGGCGGCGTCGATCTGGACATTGGCATCGCCGACCCGCCCCTCGATCCTGAGGCCGAGCGCCGAGCGCCCGCTCGCCGCGAAGGTGAGCCCGAGATCGGCATCAGCCAGCGAGGGAGCCCGGTCCCTTATCCATTCCGCCAGAGCCCTCGACCTGTCATCGCGCAGCAGCAGCGCGACCAGACCGTCGGTATTGGCGGCCCGCAGGCGGCCGGAGAGGCGGCCGAGCAGCGGCCCCCCGAGGCCGTCGAGGCGGCCCGTCAGGTCGAGGCCGAAGCCGGCGAGATCGCCCACCCGCAACCTTTCCGCCTCGAAGGTGCGCCCGTCGGTGGCGACGGCGAGATCGACGTCACGGGCGAGGAATCCGGCGAAGCGGGCCTGGCTGGCCCGCAACTGGATGCGGGTGTCGGTGGCCGGGTCGAGCCGGGTGCCAGCGCCGCGGGCGATGCGCAGCATGAGGTCGAGATCGAGCGCATCGGCTGTGAGTTCGGCCTGGAAGGCGTGGCGGCCGAGCGCCGGAACGTCGAGCGCGATGCGGCCCGCGGTCTGCCCGGCCGCCGTCTGCGCGGTGATGTCATCGAGCAGCAGGCGGCCGGCATCGACCGTCATGCGGGTGGTCAGGCGGAGGGGATCATCGAGGGTCCCCGGCGGCGTCGGCTGCCCGTCGAGCCAGGACAGCAGCACGCCGGGGCGCGCGGCATTGACCGAGACGGTGCCGCTAAAGCCCATCTCGCCGGCGAGCGTCACCTCCCCGGTCGCCTCGACCGCCGCATCGCCGGGCAGGCGGCCGGAAAAGGCCTTGACCAGCCAGCGGCCGCCGTCGGCCGCCATGTCGCCGCTGATGTCGCCGAGCGGCGCCCCGCCGAGGGTCGCGCCGGCAATGTCGAAGCCGACCGTCACGGGGAGGGTGCCACCGGCCAGCCGCGGCACCTCGGCCAGAAGCTGGGCGAGCACGTCGCGCGCTGTGCGCGGCGGGCCTTCGATCAGCCGGTCGAGATCGACCTGCCGGGCGGAGACGACGACGTCGAGGCCGCCCTGCGGGCCGAAATCCTGGCGCAGCGAGCCTGTCGCCCGGGCGATGCGGTCACCGGAGCCGACCTGCGCCTCGGCGCGCTGCATGACGAGGGCCTGGGCGGTGACCGCGGCCGGGCCCGAGAGCCGCCAGGGCAGACGGCCGGTCCGGCCGGTGAGGATGAGGGTGCCGTCGAAGCGCTGCCGTCCCTCCGCGCCGATCGTCCCCTCCGCTTCCAGTCCGGGGCCGTCGCGGCGCTCGGGAACCCGCAGCCGCAGCAGCAGGTCTCCCTGGTCGGCCAGACTCATCATCAGATGCAGCGGCAAGACGCTCTCGCCGACCGTCGCCGAGCCCTCCAGGCGCACCGGTCCGCTGACGCCACGGGATTCGCCCGCGAGCATCATGCGCTCGGCCACCAGGGTGGCGGGCCCGCTGCCCTCGGCGACGGACAGGCGCGCATTCTCGACGGTGAGCGCCTCGATGGGGAAGACGCGGCCGGGTACCTGGCCGAGCAGCAGCCGCACGTCGGCGTCGCGCAGGTGCAGGGCGTTGAGCGAGGCCTCGCCGCGCAACAGCGGCGCGACGCGCAATTCGCCATGCAGCCGGCCGATCCGCGCGCCGCTGCGCTCGGTGCCGATGACCACGTCCCGCGCATCGATGCGGATCGTGGGCAGAAGGCGGATGGAGAGGTCGCCACCAATGCGGACGGGCGTGCCGAAGAGACGCGTGGCCTCCGCCTCGATCTGCGGCTTGTAGCCGTTCCAGTCGACCAGCCAAGGCCCGACCACCGCCGTGACGATGGCGGCGATGAAGGCGAGGGCGACGGCGAGCAACGAATTCTGCAAGGCGGCACGCTCCGTGCGGACGGCGGCTTGCCGGAATGTAGGGGATGCGGCGGGGGACCGAAAGGCTGCCGCAGCCGATCGGGCCTCAGCGTGTCAGCAGGCCCCGCTGGCTCATGCCGAAGCCGAAGGCACCGGCGGGGGCGGCGGGCTGCAGCATCTGCACCGTCTCCGGCCGCGGCCGGCAGACCCGGCGCGTCCAGCGCGGGTCGTGGCGGGCGAGGTCGAGGTGGAAATGGTCGTAGTGGAAGGCATCGGCGCCCGGCCCGAGGACCGTGGTGAAATGATCGCAGGCCCGCACGAAGACCTCGCGCAGGAAGCCGGATTCGGCCGTGTCACCGCGCCAGTGCTGGCGGATCACCACGGTATGGCCGCTGCTGAGGATGAAGGCGAAGACATCGAGGGCATTGCCGAAGGCGTGTTCCGACATGCGGCCCGAGCGGCCGCCGCGGATGCCGCGGCAGGCATAGGAGCCGGCCTTGACCTCGACCACGGCGGCACCGAACCAGCGCTGGGCCGCCGGCTGCACCACAGTGTCGATCCAGCGGTCGACCGTCGGCACCATCTGGCAGGCGAGCGTCTGCGGCCGGTCATAGGCGACCTGCCCGCGCGCCTGGGCGGCGACCCGCAGCGGATAGTCCATGCCGCAGGTGCCGGGGCCGTTGATCGTGGTGGTGCGCTGGACATAGCGCGACATCTGCACCGCCCCCGAGGCCATGCAGCGGCTCTCGAGTTCGGAGCGCCACTGCTCGCGCCGCTCATAGGCATAGCGACCGCAGGCGGCCATCGTCAGGGCGACGGTGGCCAGGGCGAACCAGGTGAAGGCCCGGCGACCCGGGCGCTGTGTGCCGAACGCAACACTCATCGGCTTTTCCGAAAATGCGTGGAATGTCCCTAACGCTGTGTTCATCATCGCCGAGCCGGGTGAACAGCCTGCCAAGAAAGGCGGTGAAGAAAGTGTTGCGCGGATGTCGCCGGACGAGACACTTCCTTCGCGGCGGCGCATCGCCTAGTCAGACAAGATGGACAGCATCTTTCAGGACGCAGGCCTGCTCGACGCGCTCGGCACCCTGGCGAGCGAGGCAGGGGCGGCCATCATGGCCCATTACGGCGGTGTCGCGACGGTGAAGGGCGACGGGTCGCCGGTGACGGCGGCCGACACCGCGGCCGAAGCGGTGATCCTCGCCGGCCTCGCCCGGCTGCTGCCGGGCGTCCCCGTTCTCGCCGAGGAGGCCGCCGCCGCCGGCCATTGGCCGGTCTGCGAGGGAACGCTCGTCGCCGTCGATCCGCTCGACGGCACGCGGGAGTTCATCAGCCAGAATGGCGAGTTCACCGTGAATATCGGGCTTGTCACTGCCGGGCGACCAGTGGCCGGCATCGTCTATGCGCCGGCGCGCGCGCGGCTGTGGATCGGGGCCGGCCGGCGGGCCGAGGCGATGGACCTGCCGCCGGGCGTGCCGATCGGCGCGGCGACCGGACGCCGCGTCATCCGCACCCGCCCCCTGCCCGCCAGCGGCCCGGTGGCACTGGTCAGCCGGTCCCATGCCGACGCCGCGACGAGCGCCTACTATGCGGCGCGCGGCATCGCCGCCCAGCGCCCGGTGGGGTCCTCGCTGAAATACACGCTGATCGCCGAGGGCGAAGCCGATGTCAGCGCCCGCTTCGCCTCCATCACCGAATGGGACATCGCCGCCGCCCATGCGGTTCTCGCCGCGGCGGGGGGCGAGATGACCCGCCCCGACGGCGCCCCGCTGGTCTATGGGCGGGCCGACCGGCAGTTCCGCACCGATCATTTCGTCGCCTGCAGTGCCGCCTATGCGGCCGCCGGTCGGCGTTGATTTGAGCAGGCTGCGCGTTTCGGTCGCAGTCTTTCGAGTGCGCCGGTCCCGGCAGCGAACGCCCTTGAGCCACTGCAAGCGGCCGAGCGCCGAATATCAACCTGACTTAAACAATCAACAATTCACAAAGATTGGAGCCATTCCAATTCATTTTTTGGAGTCATTCCAATCTTTCGGCCGCATCTTGCTGCGAATGGGCCGTGCGATAGGATGGGAGCCAGTGAATGCCGCGCCAAACGCGTGGTTTTCGTGATCCCGTCTGTTCGACGCAAGCCCGCTGGAGACTCCAATGCTATCCTCGCCGACCCGTCGCGCCCTTCTCGGTGGCGCCGCCCTCCTTGTCGCCAGCCCGGCCCTGCTGCGCGCCCAGACGCGCACGCTCAACCTCTATTCCTCGCGGCACTACGACACGGACGAGGCGCTCTACAACGACTTCACCCGGCAGTCCGGCTTCGCCATCAACCGGGTCGAGGCGGGCCCTGACCAACTGCTCGCCCGCATGCAGAGCGAAGGCACCAATTCGCCTGCCGACGTGCTGATCACCGTCGATGCCGGGCGCATCGAGCGGGCCTCCTCCCTGGGTCTGCTGCAGCCGTTCGCCTCCCAGACGCTGGCCAGCCGTATCCCGGCCAACCTGCGCGACCCCGACGGCAACTGGTACTCCTTCTCGACCCGCGCACGCGTGTTCTTCGTCGCCAAGGACAAGGTCGCGGAGGGTGCGATCCGCACCTACGAGGATCTCGCCGACCCGAAGTGGAAGGGAAAGGTGCTGACGCGCTCCTCCACCAACATCTACAGCCAGTCCATGACCGGCGCGATGCTTGCCGCCCATGGGCCGGAAAAGACCGAAACCTGGGCGAGGGGCCTGGTCGCCAACCTCGCCAGGCAGCCGCGCGGCGGCGACACCGACCAGATCCGGGCGGCGGCCGCCGGCGAGGGCGACGTGGCGATCTCCAACACCTATTATTTCGGCCGACTGGCGCTGTCCCAGAAGCCGGAGGACAAGGCGGTCGTGGAGAAGCTGCGGCTGGTTTTCCCCAACCAGGCCGATCGCGGCACCCATCTCAACGTCTCGGCGGCCGGCATCGCCCGTCACGCCAAGAACCTCGACGCGGCAAAAGCTTTCCTGGAGTACTTGTCGACTCCTGCCGCGCAGCGCTATTTCGCCTGGGGCAATTCGGAATATCCGGTCGTGGCCGGCGTCGAGCCGCCGCCGCAGGTCGCCGCCTGGGGCACCTTCAAGGCGGATCCTCTGAATGCCCGCGTGTTCGCCCGTAACAATGCCGAAGCCCTGAAGATCATGGATCGCGCCGGCTGGAAGTGACGACCTGTCTTGACCGATGCCCTTCTCGGCCAGCCTTCCCTGACCGACCCGCGCCCGGCCTTCATGGCCGGGCGTCGTGCGTTGCTGGCCGTGGCGCTGGTTCTCGCGACCGTCGTGATCACGCCCATTCTGGCGGTCGCCATCAGCGTGGTGCAGCAGAGCGGCGGCGCCATCGCCCATCTGGCGGAGACGGTCCTCACCGAGATCGTCCTGAACACGCTGGGGCTGATGCTGATGGTGGGGGCCGGGACCGCCGTGATCGGCGTCGGCACCGCCTGGCTGGTGACGCTGTGCCGGTTTCCCGGGTCGCGGGCGCTGGAATGGATGCTGCTGCTGCCGCTGGCCGTTCCCGCCTATATTATCGGCTATGCCTATACCGATGCCATGGCCGTTGCCGGGCCCGTCCAGAGCAGCCTCCGGGCATTCTTCGGCTGGTCGCGCAGCGACTACTGGTTCCCGGACATTCACAATCTGCCGGGTGTCAGCCTGATGCTGACCCTGGTGCTCTACCCTTACGTCTATCTCCTCGCCCGCTCCGCCTTCCTCGACCAGTCGACCTGCGTGCTCGAGGCGGCCCGGACACTGGGGGCGAGCCCCCTGTCGGCCTTCCTGCGCGTCGGACTGCCGATGGCCCGGCCGGCCATCGCCGCCGGCGTCGCGCTGGCCCTGATGGAGGCCCTCGCCGATTTCGGCACGGTGCAGTATTTCGGTGTCACAACCTTCACGACGACGATCTACCGGACCTGGTTCGGCCTCGGCGACCGCGTCGCCGCCGGCCAGCTCGCCACAGGTCTTCTCGGTTTCGTCCTGCTGCTGGTGGCTGTCGAATTCCTGGCACGCCGCGGCCGCCGCTTCGGTGCCGGCGGCCGGCGCCACCGCACCATCGCGCCGCTCCAGCTGAGGCCGCGTGCCGCCGCGGCGGCCCTCGCCGCCTGTGCCCTGCCGGTGCTGCTCGGCTTCATCCTGCCGATCGCGGCGCTGCTGCGCCTGCATGCCATGGACGGCGACTCCCTGGTCAACCCCCGCTTCCTCGCCTATGCGCAGAATTCCTTCGTCCTCGCCGGGGCCGCCGCCCTCGTCGTCGTGACCGCCGCGACCATGGTCGCCTATGCCGGACGGATCGCACCGGGCCTGTTCACCAGTGCGGTGATCCGCGTCGCCAGCATCGGCTATGCCGTACCGGGCACGGTCATCGCCGTCGGTATCCTCACGGCGCTCGGCGGGCTCGACGGGGCCCTCGACGGCTGGTCGCAGGCGACGTTCGGCGCGGGGACCGGACTGCTGTTCTCCGGCTCGGCCGTCGCGCTGCTCTATGCCTATCTCGTCCGCTTCCTGGCGGTCGCGGCGGGCCCTGTCGAATCCGGGCTGCACCAGATCCCGGCCTCGCTCGACGCGGCGGCGCGCACGCTGGGTGCCAGCGCCACCAAGGTGGCCGCCGCGATCCATGCGCCGATGCTGCGACGCTCGCTGCTGACCGCGGCGCTGCTCGTCTTTGTCGACGTGCTGAAGGAACTGCCGGCGACGATCATCGTCCGGCCGTTCAACTTCGATACGCTGGCCATCCGCGTCTACAATCTCGCCTCGGACGAACGCCTCGCCCAGGCCTCGACCGGGGCGCTGGTGATCGTCGCGATCGGCATCGTGCCGGTCATCATCCTGACGCGCATGATCGCGCGCGACACGCGCCTCGGCTCGCGGCCGGGCGCCTGAGCTTCAGCGCCGGTCGCGGAAGAAGTCGCGCAGCAGTTCGGCTGCGGCCGTCTCGCTCAGTCCCCCGTAGACCTCCGGGCGGTGATGGCAGGAGGGGCTCGCGTAGAGCCGGACGCCGTTCTCGACGGCGCCGCCCTTGATGTCGGCAGCGCCGAAATAGAGCCGGCGGATGCGCGCGAAGGAGATGGCGGCGGCGCACATCGGACAGGGTTCCAGCGTCACATAGAGATCGCAGCCGGGCAGCCGCTCGGAGCCGAGCGCCGTACAGGCGAGGCGGATCGCCAGGATCTCGGCATGGGCGGTCGGGTCGCGGTCGGCGAGCGTGCGATTGCCGGCCCGGGCGATCACGACACCGTCGCGGACGATGACCGCACCGACAGGGACCTCGCCGCGGGCGGCCGCCCGGCGGGCCTCCTCGAGGGCCGCCGCCATGGGGGAAGGGGCGGCGTCTGGTTGCTGCGAATCACCGGCTCTCGCCATTTCGCCCCGATCGTGCTAAAGGCCCGCGTTCCTGCCGGGGCACCCGGCCGCGCACGCCGGATGGCGCCGCGACAACCCGATCTCACGAGAACCCCATGCCCCGCAAGCGCGACGATGACCGTCCGGCCCCCGGCCGGACGCGGAAAGCCGATTCGAAAGCCGCTCCGAAGACCGCCGAGACCAAGCCCGCAGCCGCCAGGAAGGCCAGCAAGGCCGCCGCCGCCGCCGATGCAGCCGCCTCCGTGAAGGCTCCCGCGGCACCGTCCAAGGCCGCCAAGGCGGCGACTCCGGCACCGGCCAAGACCGTGAAGGCCGCGCCGGCCAAGGCGGCGGCCACTGTTGACGCCGCCAAGCCGGCGAAGACCAAGGCGGTGGCTGCGAAGAGCGCCAAGGCGGTGGTCGAAGCGGCGCCGGTCGTGACCGCCCCCAAGGCGACGAAGACAAAGGCGACAAAGGCCGAGGCGCAGAAGGCCGAGACGACCAAGACCACGGCGACCAAGACCACGGCGACCAAGACCAGGGCGACCAAGACCAGGGCGACCAAGACCAGGGCGACCAAGACCAAGGGCGCCACGCAAGCGGCAGCCGTGATACCCACGACGACACCGGCGGAAGCAAAGCCCGCCAAGGCGCCCAAGGCGAAGGTGGCCAAGGACACGCCCGCCGCCAAGACGGCGACGGCCAAGACGACCAAGACGGCCAAATCCAAGGCGCCGAAGGCCGATACCGCTGCCACCATGTCCGTGGCGCCTGCCGCCGACGTCGCGGTCCCAGAGGTCGAACCCGCTGCGGCGTTGCCGGCCAAGGCCGGGAAAGCCGCCCGCAAGGCCAAGGCGCCACGCGGAGCGAGCTACGATCCCATCGATCTCGACCTCGACCTGTCCGACGATGCGCCGGCCTTCCTCGAGGACATCGACGAGGATCCGGTGGTCAAGGCGCTGGCCCGCGAGGCCGGCATCGACAAGAAGCCGCGCGGCGAGCGTTCGCGCGACGAGCGTCCCAAGCGCGCCTTCGGCGACGACCGTGGCCAGCGTGACCGCAACACCGTGCCGCGCGAGCGCGACCGTTCGTTCGAGCCGGTCAACCGCGGCGAGGAGCGCATCGCCCGGGTGCTCGCCCGCGCCGGCCTGTGCTCGCGCCGCGAGGCCGAGGAATGGATCGAGGCGGGCCGCGTCAGCGTCAACGGCACGGTGCTGACCTCGCCGGCCATGAACGTCACCGAGCGCGACATGGTGCTGGTGGACGGCGAGAAGCTGCCCGAGCGCGAGCGCACGCGGCTGTGGCTCTATCACAAGCCCGCCGGCCTGGTGACCACGAACAGCGATCCCGAGGGACGCCCGACCATCTTCGACCGCCTGCCCGACGACCTGCCGCGGGTGGTGACGGTCGGCCGCCTCGACATCAATACCGAGGGCCTGCTGCTGCTGACCAATGACGGCGGCCTCGCCCGCGTCCTCGCCCTGCCCGCCACGGGCTGGCTGCGCCGCTACCGCGTCCGCGCCCATGGCAGCGTCGACCAGGCGACGCTCGACCGCCTGCGCAAGGGCATCGAGGTGGACGGCATCGAATATGGGCCGATCGAGGCCGAACTCGACCGCGTGCAGGGCGCCAACAGCTGGCTGACCCTGTCGCTGCGCGAGGGCAAGAACCGCGAGGTGAAGAACGTCCTCGGCGCCATCGGCCTCGACGTGAACCGCCTCATCCGCGTCTCCTTCGGCCCCTTCCAGCTGGGTGAGCTGCCGGAGGGCGAGGTCGACGAGATCCGCACCCGGGTGCTGCGCGACCAGCTCGGCGACGAGCTGTCGGAACTGGCCGGCGTCGAGTTCGACCGCCCGGTCTTCGAGCAGGTGGGCGCCCGCGAGGACCGCTCCGCCCGCAAGGGTCGCCCCGAGGCGCGGCCCGACCGCGATGCCCGTCCGGCCCGCTTCGAGGCCCGCGGCGAACGCCCGGTCCGCAGCGACCGTCCTGCCCGGTTCGGCGACCGTGACGAGCGTCCCGGCCGGTTCGGCCGCGACCGCGACGACGGCGACCGGGGCGCCTCAAAGACTCCGGAGCACCGGTTCGGCAACCGTCCGCGCGTCTGGCGCGACGGCGAGGCGACCGATTTCGGACCGCGCAACAAGGCCCGCCCGGCCTTCAAGGGCGGTCGAACGGGCGAGGAGGACGGCGCGCGCGACTTCAAGCGCGGGGCGCCAGTCACCGATTCCCGCGGCCGGCGCGTCCGCGTCGAAAAGATGGGCGGCGATGGACCGGCCGCCGAGCGGCAGGAGCGTTTCGAGAGCCGCCAGGCCCGCCAGGCCGAGGATGCCGGCGACCGGCCGTTCCGCAGCCGCGACGGCGACCGGCCGCGCGGCGACTTCAAACCCCGCGGCGAGTTCAAGCCGCGTGGCGACCGCCCGTTCCAGGACCGTGACGGCGACGCCCCGCGCGGCGAGTTCAAGCCCCGCGGCGAGTTCAAGCCGCGTGGCGACCGCCCGTTCCGGGACCGTGACGGCGACGCCCCGCGCGGCGAGTTCAAGCCCCGCGGCGAGTTCAAGCCGCGTGGCGACCGGCCGTTCCGCGATCGCGACGGCGACGGCCCACGCGGCGAGTTCAAGCCCCGCGGCGAGTTCAAACCGCGTGGCGACCGGCCGTTCCGGGACCGTGACGGCGACGCGCCGCGCGGCGAGTTCAAGCCCCGCAGCGAGTTCAAACCGCGTGGCGACCGCCCGTTCCGCGATCGCGACGGCGACGCGCCGCGCGGCGACTTCAAGCCCCGCGGCGAGTTCAAGCCGCGTGGTGACCGGCCGTTCCGCGATCGCGACGGCGACGCGCCGCGACGCGACTTCAAGCCCTGGGGCGACCGCGAGGACCGCGGTGGTGGCGGCCGGGACTTCAAGCCGCGCGAGCGCAGCTTCGGCGACCGCAGCGAGCGCCCGGACGGCGACCGCCCGCGGGGCGGCAAGCCTTTCGGTGATCGCCCGCCGGGCGGCCGTTCGTTCGGCGACCGTCCCTCCGGCGGCAAGAGCTTCGGCGGTGCCCGCGGCGAGCGGTCCTTCGGCGACAGGCCGTCGGGGGGCAAGAGCTTCGGCGGCGCCCGCGGCGAGCGGTCCTTCGGCGACAGGCCGTCGGGGGGCAAGAGCTTCGGCGGCAAGTCCTTCGGGGGCAAACCCGGCGGCAAGCCCTTCGGGGGCAAGCCCGGCGGCAAGCCCTTCGGGGGCAAGCGGGACCGCTGAGCCTTGCGGATCGTCGGCGGCAAGTTTCGCGGGCGCAGCCTGCTCGGACCGAAGTCGGACGCGATCCGCCCGACATCGGACCGGCTGCGCGAGAGCCTGTTCAACGTGCTCGCCCACGGCTATGGCGATCCGTGCGACGGCGCAAGGGTCATCGACCTCTTCGCCGGTACGGGGGCCCTCGGTCTCGAGGCCCTGTCACGGGGCGCCGCCTATGCCGCCTTTGTCGACCAGAGCGCCGAGGCGCGCGGGCTGATCCGCGGCAATGTCGACGCGATGGGGCTGGCCGGCGTGACCGGGCTCCTGAAGCGCGATGCCACGAAGCTCGGCGCCTTGGCGCCCTTCGAGCCCTTCACGCTGGCCTTCTGCGATCCGCCCTATCGCAAGGGCCTCGGCGAACGGGCGCTGGCGAGCGCGCGCGCGGGCGGCTGGCTCGCCGCCGGTGCGCTCGTGGTGCTGGAGGAGGCGGCGGACATCGCCGTCGCCCTTCCCGAGGGCTATGCGCTGGAGGAACGGCGCGAGGCCGGCGAGACGCAGCTCGTGTTCCTGCGTCCCGCCTGAGGTCCGCCGCTATTTCTTCAGAAGATCGCGGATCTCGGTGAGCAGCATGACATCGGCCGGCGGTTCAGCCGGCGCGGCCGGCGCCGCCGCTTCCTGCCGCTTCAGACGGTTCATGCCCTTGACCACCATGAACATGACCGCGGCGATGATCATGAAATTGATGGCGATGGTGATGAAGCGGCCATAGGCGATGACCGCGCCCTGCTTCTGGGCATCGGCAAGGTTGGTGGCGGTGACCGACTTGCTCAGGGCCAGGAAATAATTGGTGAAGTCGAAGCCGCCGATGGCGCCGAGGATCGGCATGAACAGGTCGCCGACGATGGATTCGACGATGCGGCCGAAGGCGGCCCCGATGATCACGCCGATCGCGAGATCGACGACATTGCCCTTGAGGGCAAATTCCTTGAATTCCTTGAGCATGATCCGCCCCCTCATCTCTTGTGCCTGCGATGGAATCGCCACAGGAGGATTGGACAGACATTGAGGGAATGCAATGTATTTCCCTTACGGCATGTCGCAAGGCCGTGGACAGGCCCCTGCCCGCATGATCAAGTCTTGGCCCTCGACGGGATCGCCATCACAGTGCTCCCATGACAATGTTTGCGTGACAGGGCTGCCATGAGCATGGGTCTGGTCATCATTCTGACCGCCTTCGCCTATCTCGGCGCGCTGTTCATCGTGGCCTATTGGGGCGACAGGCGCCGGGCCCAGGAAAAGGCGATCCGGCAGAGCCGGACATGGATCTATCCCCTGTCGCTCGCGGTCTACTGCACCTCCTGGACGTTCTTCGGATCGGTCGGCCTCGCCTCGCGCTCGGGCTTCGATTTCCTCGCCATCTATATCGGACCCATGCTGCTCTTCGGGCTGCTCTGGCCGCTGGTCCGCCGCGTCGTGCGGATCACCAAGGCGCAGAACATCACCTCCATCGCCGACTTCATCGGCGCCCGCTACGGCAAGAGCCAGGCCGTCGCCGGCATGGTCTGCCTCATCGTCACCTTCGGCACGATCCCCTATGTGGCGCTCCAGTTGAAGGCGGTGTCCGCATCGCTGATGACGACGATCCGTCCCGACGAGATCGTCAACGTGACGCAGGACCTGCCGTTCTTCGGCGATCTCGCCCTCGTCGTGGCCGTCTCCATGGCGGTGTTCGCCATGCTCTTCGGCACCCGGCACGCCGACGCCACCGAGCACCAGGACGGGCTGATCCTGGCGGTGGCGGCGGAATCGATCGTCAAGCTTGTCTGTTTCCTCGCCATCGGCTTCTACGTCACCTATGTGATGTTCGGCGGTTTTGCCGATCTGTTCGGCCAGGCCATGGCGCGGCCGGATATCGTCGGCTCGGTGCTGCGCTGGCCGGATCCCTCCACCTTCATCGCCATGAGCGCCCTGTCCTTCTGCTGCGCCATCCTGCTGCCACGCATGTTCCATGTCGGCGTGGTGGAGAACCATTCGGAGGCCGAGATCCGCCGGGCCTCCTGGCTCTTTCCGCTTTATCTCGTGCTGATCAACCTCTTCGTCATCCCGATCGCGATCGCCGGCCTTCTGGTCTTTCCGCCGGGCTCGATGGACAGTGACATGACGGTGGTGGCGCTGCCGATGTCGCGCGGCAACGAGATTCTGACCCTGGCGGCCTTCATCGGCGGCCTGTCCGCCGCCACCGCCATGGTCATCGTCGCCAGCGTCGCCCTGTCGATCATGATCTCCAACGACGTGGTCATTCCCTCGCTGCTGACGCTGCGCGGTCGGCTGCTGGCGACGGAAGGCCCGGCAGACGAGCGGACCGATCTCGGGCCGACCATCCTGATGATCCGCCGCACCATCATTCTGGCGGTGATGATCGGCGCCTATCTCTATTACCGCGTGGCGGGCGAGGCGCAGCTGGCCTCGATCGGCCTCCTCTCCTTCGCGGCGGTGGCGCAACTGGCGCCGGCCTTCTTCGGCGGGCTGTTCTGGCGGCGCGCCAATGCCGGCGGCGCGGTGGCGGGGATGGCGGCGGGTCTTGCGGTCTGGGCCTACACGCTGCTCGTCCCCATGCTGGCGACGACGGGAGCGCTGCCCTCCAGCCTCGTCGCGACGGGGCCCTTCGGCATCGAGTGGCTGCGGCCGCAGAACCTGTTCGGCATGGTCGACCTGCCGCCGCTCGCCCACGGGGTCTTCTGGTCGCTGCTGCTCAATGTCGTGCTGCTGGTCGGGATCTCGCTCCTGCGCCGCGCCTCGGCGATCGAGGTCATGCAGTCCAAGGTCTTCCTGCCATCGCCACCGTCGGACTATGCGCCGAGCTTCCGGCTCTGGCGCAGCGCGGTGACGGTGGAGGACGTGCGCTCGACGGTGGCGCGCTATCTCGGGGCCGAGCGCACCCATGCGGCCTTCGAGAGCTATGCCATGGAACAGGGCATTCCGCTGGAGGGCGGGGCCGAGGCCGATATCGGCCTGCTGCGCTATTCGGAACGTCTGCTCGCCTCGGCCATCGGCACGGCCTCGTCGCGGCTGGTCCTGTCATTGCTCCTGAAGAAGCGCTCGGTGTCGACGACCGACGCGCTGAAGCTGCTCGACGATGCCAATGCGGCGATGCAGTACAACCGCGAGGCGCTGCAGACGGCCCTCGAACATGCCCGCCAGGGCGTCAGCGTCTTCGATGCCGACGGCAATCTGATGGTGTGGAACCGGCCCTTCGCCGAGGTCCTCGCCCTGCCTGCCGAGACGCTGCATATCGGCGTCGGCTTCGACCGGATCCTGCGGGCGCTGGCGGTCCGCGGCGAATTCGGACCGGGCGATGTCGACGACCTCGTCGCCGAGCGCGCCGACCGCCTGCTGCGCGCCGACGAGCCGCAGATCGAACGCCTGGCCATGCTTGGGCTGTTCATCGAGGTGCGCGCCGCCCGCCTGCCGGACGGCGGTATCGTCACCACCTATACCGACGTCACCGCCTCGGTCGCCGCGGCGGAGGAACTGGAACGGGCCAACGAGACCCTGGAGCGCCGGGTTCGCGAGCGGACGGAAGAGCTGACGCGGCTCAATGCCGAACTGGCCAAGGCCAAGCAGGAGGCCGACGAGGCCAACCTCTCCAAGACGCGCTTCCTGGCGGCCGCCAGCCACGACATCCTGCAACCGCTGAACGCAGCCCGCCTCTACACGACCAGCCTGGTCGAGCGTGGCACCGACGGCGACGAGCGCCGGCTGGTGGACAATGTCGACGCCTCGCTCGAGGCGGTGGAGGAGATCCTGGCGGCGCTTCTCGACATTTCGCGGCTCGATGCGGGCGCGATGAAGCCGGAATTCGGCAGTTTCCGCATCGACGAGCTGTTCCGGCAGCTTGCCGTCGAATTCGCCCCGATCGCCGAGCAGAAGGGTCTCAGCCTCACCTTCGTGCCGACGGCATTGGCCATCCATTCCGACCGGCGGCTGCTGCGCCGGCTGCTGCAGAACCTCATCTCCAACGCCATCAAGTACACCGCCAAGGGCGGCGTTCTCATCGGCTGCCGCCGCCGCGGCAAGAAGCTGTCACTGGAGGTCCATGATAGCGGCCCCGGCATTCCCCAGGCCAAGCAGCGGATCATCTTCCAGGAGTTCCAGCGCCTGGAACAGGGCGCCAAGGTCGCCCGCGGCCTCGGCCTCGGCCTGTCCATCGTCGAACGCATCGCCCGTGTGCTCGAACACAAGCTGTCGGTGAAGTCGAAGGTTGGACGCGGCTCGACTTTCGCGGTCGTGGTGCCCGTCGCGCCCGCCCTGCCGGCCGTTGCGCCGGGGCCCGCTCCGCCGCCGCTGCCGGCGGCGCCGCTCGACGGCCTGACGATCCTCGCCATCGACAACGAGCCGAAGATCCTTGAGGGCATGGATGCACTGCTGTCCGGCTGGGGCTGCCGCACGCTGCTGGCCGACGGCTGGGCGGCGACCCATGACGTGCTCAATGCCAGCCAGACGCCGCCCGACGTGGTCATCGTCGACTACCACCTCGACCACGGCAACGGCCTCGACGTCGTCACCCAGTTGCGCTGGCGCTTCGGAGCCGCGCTGCCCGCCATCCTGATCACCGCGGACCGCAGCCAGGAGGTGCGCGACCGGGCGCAGGCGAAATCGGTGCACCTCCTGAACAAGCCGGTGCGGCCGGCGGCGCTCCGGGCGCTGCTCGCCCAGTGGCGCGTGCGCAAGATCGCCGCGGAGTAGAGCGGCTGCGTGTCACTCCGCGCAGGCGGCCGCCATGAAGGTCTCGATCTGCGTCAGGCAGCGGTCGGCGTTGGAGCCGGGGAAACTGATGAAGACGTGGCAGCCGCCGGCATAGATATCGAGCGAGGCGCTGTTGCCGGCGGCGGCCCAGCGCGGCGCCATGAACAGCGTGTCGTCGACCAGGGGATCGACGGACCCGACGGTGAAGAGGGCCGGCGGCATGCCCCGGAGGTCGGCATGAAGCGGCGAGATGTCGGGGTCGCGCACGTCGCCGCCCTGGACCAGGAAATGGCGCACGAACATCTCGATGTCGCGGGTGTTGAGCACCAGCTTCTCGCTCCCCCAGCGCCGCACCGAGGGGGTCAGGGCGAGATCGTAGCAGCCGGCATGGAGATTGGCGGCGCGGAAAGGCATGATGCCATGCCGGTCGCGCAGGCGCAGCAGCGTGACGGCAGCCAGATGGGCGCCGGCGCTCTCGCCGCCGATGACCAGTCGGTCGGTACCGAACAGCGCCTTGGCCTCGCGGGTGATCCACAGCGCGGCGGCCTCGCAGTCGTCAGGCCCCTGGGGATAGGGATGTTCGGGTGCGAGACGATAGTCGACGGAGACGCAGGCCATGCCGGCCCGGTCGGCGAAGCGCTCCAGCCACTGGTCCTGCTGGTCGACACTGCCGAGGACCCAGCCGCCACCGTGGATGTGGAGATAGACGCCTTTCGGGCTCGCGGGCGCGATGATCCTGAGGTCGATGGGTCCATGCGGTCCCGCCATGGTGATGGTCCGCGCCCGCGGCGAGGGCACCGGTGCGGGAAAGGCGCCGCGCCCCTCGCGCCGCATCTGCCGGATGATGGCGGGGGCGAAGGCCCAGTTGTCCCAGGTTTCGAGCCTCTTGATGATGGCCGCATTGACCGCGAGGGCATCGGCGGGCGCCTGGCCGGGGGCGAAGGAGGTGGCGATGGCGCTGGACAGGTCGATCATGATTCATCCGCCTCGGGGTGCCGCGATGAAAGCCCGGCGGGACGGCGAGGGCAAGTCAGCGAACGGGCTCCCGCCATGCGGCCGGCTGGGCTAGACTTGGTGACATGGCTCCACCCGTTCGCGCGCCGCGTTTGACACCGTCCCACGACTTCGCCCTGGTCCTCGGCGGCGGCGGTGCCAAGGGCCTCGCCCATATCGTGGTGATCGAGGCGCTGGACGAACTCGGCATCCGCCCGCGCGAGGTCGCCGGCACCTCCATCGGCGCCATCGTCGGCGCCTGCTACTGCGCCGGGATGAGCGGCGCCGAGATGCGCGACCATGCCCTCGGCGTGCTGCGCATGAAGCCCGACGTGCTGCGGGCGCTGTTCGCGGCACGGGTCGGGCGCTTCTCCGACATTCTGCGCGGCGGCCTGACCAACCCGGTGCTGGTCGACGCGGAGAAGCTGCTCGCCGCCTTCCTCCCGCCGGCCGTGCCAGAGACTTTCGAGAGCCTCGTCACGCCGCTGACGGTGGTGGCGACCGACTATTATGCCCGTGTCGATGTCGGCTTCGCCGACGGACCGCTGGTGCCGGCCGTCGCCGCCTCGATGGCGATTCCCGGCGCCATTCGCCCCGTCCGCCACCGCGGCCACGTGCTGATCGACGGCGGCACCATCAACCCCGTGCCGGTGGACAGGGTGACGGCCGCGGTGACTCTGGCCGTCGACGTGTTGAGCGAATCGGGGACGGAACGCCAGATCGACGACATCATCCCCGAGCCCTGGGACGCCATATTCGGCTCGGTGACGCTGATGATGCAGGTCCTCAGTGCGATCCGGCTGGCGGAACATCGTCCGACCATCCACCTGCGCCCGCCGGTCGATGCGTTCCGCGTGCTGGATTTCCTGCGCGCCGGGGAGATCATGACAGCCTGCGAGCCGGTGAAGGACGAGGTCAAGCGCCGGCTGACCCTGGCGCTGGAGGCGATTCCCGCCGAACCCGCCATCGGCGAGAGCCTCTGACCTCAGCGCCGTCCGAAAAGCCGCTCCACGTCGGCAAGCGACAGGCTCACCGATGTCGGCCGCCCGTGGTTGCACTGGGCCGATCCCGGCGTCGCCTCCATCTCGCGCAGCAGCGCGTTCATCTCGGCGGGCCGCAGCAGCCGCCCGGCCCGGACGGAGCCGTGGCAGGCCATGGTGGCGGCGACCGCCATGAGCCGCTGCTCCAGCGGGCCCGTGCTGTCCCATTCGGCGAGGTGCTCGGCGATGTCGCGGGTCAGCGCCTCGGCATCGACCTCGCCGAGCATGGCCGGGGTCTCGCGCACGACGACGGCGCCCGGCCCGAAGCCCTCGACGACGAGGCCGAAGGCGGCGAGGTCGGCGGCGCGCTCAAGAAGGCGGGCGGCATCGGCCGGGTCGAGTTCGACCACGACGGGGATGAGCACCGCCTGGCGGGCGATGCCGCTCTCCGCCATCTGCCGCTTCAGCCGCTCGTAGACGAGGCGCTCATGGGCGGCGTGCTGGTCGACGATGACGAGGCCGCCGCGGGTCTGCGCCAGGATGTAGGTGCCGTGGACCTGGGCCCGCGCCACGCCCAGCGGCCGGTCGAGATCATCGTCGGGCGGGGCGCCCTCGCCCGCCCGCGCATCGGCTGATGGCGCGAGGTCGAGCGCGAAGCCGGCCTGCGCCGTCTCGCCGAAGCCCTGAGGCGCAGGGGACGGGAAGGGGCGGGACGGCGAGGCGCGCCAGTCCCAGCCGCGCGCCGGAACCGACGGCCCTGCCGGGCGGAAGGCGGCGAGGGTGGCCGCGCCGATGGTCGTCGCGGTCGTCGGCGAGGCCGCCGCGATGACCTCGCGGACCGCCGCCACGATGAGGCCGCGGACGAGGGCGGCATCGCGGAACCGGACCTCGGTCTTGGCGGGGTGGACATTGACGTCGACCTCATGGGGATCGAGCTCGAGGAAGAGGGCGACGGCCGGGTGACGGTCGCGCGGCATGGTGTCGGCATAGGCGCCGCGCAGCGCGCCGAGCACCAGCCGGTCGCGGATCGGCCGACCGTTGACGAAGAGAAACTGGCTCGCCGCCGTGGCCTTGCCGAAGGTCGGCAGGCCGGCGAAGCCGAACAGGCGCACCGCACCGCGCCACACGTCGATCGGCAGGGCGTTCTCGGCGAAGTCGCGGCCCGCGACGTCGGCGATGCGGGCGAGGAGTCCGGCCTCGCCGAAGGCCTGGGCGGGAAAATGACGTGTCGACCCGTCGGCATCGGCGACCGAGAAGGCAACCGTCGGATGGGCCAGGGCCAGGCGCTTCACCACCTCGGCGACGGCGGCGGCTTCGGCGCGGTCACTCTTGAGGAATTTCAGCCGCGCGGGCGTCGCCGCGAAGAGGTCGGCGATCTCCACCCGCGTCCCGGCGGCAAGGGCTGCCGGGCGGCATTCGCCCTTGCGGCCGGCATCGACGGTCAGCGACCAGGCATGGGCCTCGGCGGCATGGCGGGTGGTGAGGGTGAGACGGGAGACGGCGCCGATGGAGGGCAGCGCCTCACCGCGGAAGCCGAGAGTACGGATGTCGAGAAGGTCCTCGTCGTCGAGCTTCGAGGTCGCGTGCCGCTCGACACAGAGGGCAAGGTCGTCGCGGCTCATGCCGGAGCCGTCGTCAGCGACGCGGATGAGCCGGCGGCCGCCGGCCTCGATCAGCACGTCGATGCGGGAGGCGCCGGCATCGAGGGCGTTCTCGACCAGTTCCTTCACCGCCGCGGCGGGACGCTCGATCACCTCGCCGGCGGCGATGCGGTTGACGACACCTTCAGGAAGCTGGCGGACGACCATGGGGGATCCTAGCGCCCGGCGGCCGGGACGTCAGGACCGGTCACGGATCAGGGCCCGGAGCCCGGAGCCGACGGCCGGCCGGCGTGATTCCCGCGCCACCACGCCCTGGGCCAGGACGGCGGCACCGAGGGTCTGCGGCCGGACTTCGGGCCGCGGTTCCGGCCGCTGGTCGGCGCGGACGCGGGTGGCCGGAGCCGCCGCGGGAACCGGCGCCGCGGCGGGCTCGGCCGTGGACATGACCTCGGCGCGCACCGGACGCGGCTGGGAGAACAGCGCGCCCTGGGCGAGCTTCACCTCGTAGTCCAGCAGGTCGACGACGACCGCCTCCGTCTCGACATCCTCGACCACGAGGTCGATGCCGTAGCGCAGGAAGAGGCCGGAGAGATCGGCGACATGGATGGCGGCGCCAGTCTCGGCGGACCGCGCGAGCATCAGGGAGGCCGGCACCTTGACCAGGCGAATGCCCTTGTCGGCGAGGTCGCGCGGCTCGACGCGCAGGTCGCGGACGCCGTCCATGGCGAAGCGGAAGCCCTTGTCGGAGAGACTGCGCAGGGTCTCGACGTCCAGCGCGTTCATCGCGCGCACCGTCGCCTGGCTGAAGCCGAGCACCAGCGAGCCGGCGATGCTGCGTGCGGCCTCGAGCGAGGCGATGAGCTCGGTGGCGAAGGCCGCATCCGCCAGCGAGGACCCGGAGAGGTCGCAGACCAGGCCGACGTCGCGGTTGCGGGCAGTGAGGCGGCGGACGATCTGCACGCAGCGGCCGAGCACCTCGGCGTCGAGCCCCGGCATGAGGCCGGCATCATCGGCGAGGCTGCGATAGTCCTCGGGCAGCAGCACCTCACCCTCGGCCGTGCGCAGGCGCACCGAGGCCTGGTAGGAACGCACCTTGCGCTGCGGCAGGGTGACGATGGGCTGCAGGAAGAGCTCGTAGCGCTTGGCGGAGATGGCCTCGTCGATGAGGCGGATGGCGTCGGAGCGTGCGAGACCGGCGAACACCTCCGGCAGGTCCACGGCAGGCTGGCGCGCCTCGGCCTGGCGGCGCAGCTGGGCGGCCTGCCGCTGCAGGACCTGGACGGGAGGCGGCGGAGGCGGCGGGGCCACCGCGACCGGCGGCGTGGCAGGCACTGGTTCCGGCGCGTAGCCGGCGGACTGGAGGATCGCTTCCTCGTGCAGTTGCAGGGTTTCGGCAAACTGCTTGACGATGCCGCCAAGTTCGGCGACCTCGGCCACGAGCGGATCCGTCGCCGGACGCGACCGGTCTTGCGCCAGCGCCTCGAAACGCTCGAACCGCTCGGTGAGGGCAGCGAGGTTGCGCGTCGCCTCGCCGCTGGCGCGGGTCAGCTCGGCGAAACGTGCCTCCGCGGCAGCCCGGTCGGCGCCGATCTGGCCGCCGAAATGGCCGATGACCATGGCGAGCAGAAGTGTCAGCCCGACCGCGGCCGCCGTTCCCGCGCCGACCGCTCCCACGGTGAAGGCGAGCACCGACGCCGACCCGGCGATGGCCACCATGCAGAGCGCGATGAAATAGGAACCCGATCGGGGCATGTTGTGCCGAATGTGATCCGTTGGCCGTTGAACCGTGCCGGAGAATGCATTGCGCGATGCTGATTCGTCTCGCATTTCCATGCGGCGAACCGGCTCAGGCGCGCTTCCCCACAGGACAGTGCCGCGATCTGCCGGAACCGTGGCGCCTTCAGCAAAAGGTCTTATTGCGCTGCATCATCACGCTGGCGAAAGTTTGCGCCCGCGAAGGAGGTGCGCCCATGCCGATCCGTTCCATCCGGTCCCTCGCCTATGAGGACCTGAGGCCCGGCCTGTCCGAGATGGTGCTGAAGACCGTGACGGATCAGGACGTCGTCGGTTTTGCCGATATTTCCGGTGACCAGAACCCGATTCATCTCTGCGACGTCTATGCCGCCAAGACCCGGTTCGGGCAGCGCATCGCCCATGGCCTCTATACGGCGAGCCTCATCTCGGCGGTGATCGGCACGCGCCTGCCGGGCCCGGGGGCCGTTTACCTGTCGCAGACCTTGAACTTCCGGGCGCCGGTGAAGATCGGCGACGTCGTCAGGGTCCATGTCGAGGTCGCCGAGCTGATCCCGGCGCGTCAGCGGGCGCGCCTCGTCTGCGAATGCGCCGTCGATGCCGCGGTGGTCCTTGAG
Source organism: Phreatobacter sp. (assembly GCF_022843985.1). GTDB lineage: Bacteria > Pseudomonadota > Alphaproteobacteria > Rhizobiales > Phreatobacteraceae > Phreatobacter. The sequence continues at coordinate 40,339 of NZ_JALHMP010000022.1, forward strand.
GGCGAGGCCTGGGTCCGGGTTCCCTCGCGCGCCGAACTCGATGCCGCGGCCTGAGACCGCACAGGCTGCTTGACGGGCCGGGCCGGCATCGGCAGGGTCCGCCGCGCCAAGCCCATGCCCATTGAAGCCCCGCGCCCACCATGTCCCTGATCCTGCCGCCGCCACGGCCGACCACCGCTTTTCCGGTCCTGGCCCGCGGAGACACCGTGCCAGGCTCCCTGCGCGGCGCGGTCGTCGCCATCGGCAATTTCGACGGCGTGCATCGCGGCCACAAACATGTGGTGGCAGCGGCCCGGGCGGCGGCCGGAGGGCGGCCGGTGGTCGTCATGACCTTCGAGCCGCATCCGCGCGTCTATTTCCAGCCGGAGGTCCCGCTGTTCCGCCTCAGCGACGCCGCCGCCAAGGCCCGTCTTCTGGCCGGGCTCGGGATCGACGCACTGGCGGTTCTGCCCTTCGATCGCAGCCTCGCGGAAACCTCCGCCGACGCCTTCGAGACGGACCTGCTCGTCGACTGGCTCGGCGCCGCCGAGGTGATCGTCGGGCGTGATTTCCATTATGGCGCGCGGCGCGGCGGCCATGTCGAAACCCTGCGGCAGGCAGGGCGCGCCAAGGGGTTCGGCGTGGTCCAGGTCGAGGCGCTCGACAGCGCCAGGGGCACCATTTCATCCTCGGCGATCCGCGAGGCCCTGGCCGCCGGCGATCTCGACGAGGCCAACGGCCAGCTTGGCCATGCCTGGTTCATCTCCGCGACCGTCATCCACGGCGAGAAGCGCGGCCGCACACTCGGCTATCCGACGGCGAACCTGCGGCTCGATCCCGCCTGCGGGCTGCGCCACGGCATCTATGCGGTGAAGGTCGGGCTCGCGGGACGCTGGCTCGACGGCGTCGCGAGCTTCGGCCGCCGGCCGACTTTCGACAATGGTGCGCCGCTGCTGGAGGTCCATGTCTTCGACCTCAACGAGAACCTCTACGACCGCACCCTCGACATCGCCTTCGCCGGCTACCTGCGCGGGGAAGCGAAGTTCGATTCCCTCGAGGCGCTGGTCGCACAGATGGACCAGGACAGCCGGGATGCCCGGATGATCCTCGACCCGGGCTAAACCATAGGTTTTTTCTGCAGTTTGGCAGAATTTGGAACCACATTCCCCTATTGTTGATCTGATCTTAACCACAAGGCCGTCCTACTCGGACACCATTCATTTTCAAGGACGGCTCCTCATGCTCTCCCGCCTTCCGGCACTCAAGATCGGCGGCAAGTCCGTCGCCTTCGTGATTTTCCTTCTCGCCATCACCGCTGTCGTCACGGTTGTCGCCGGCTGGTCGCTGATCCAGTCCCGCAACAACGAGGAGGCGCAGCGCGACGCGCAGACCAACCTGCGCAGCCTGGCGGTCCTGTTCTCCATGACCCATGCCGACAGCCGCTTCGCCGTGGTCGGCGACCGGGTGACGGATCTGCGGGCCGGCGCCATGCCGACCTTCAACGACCACACCATCGTGGACCGTACGGTCCAGGCGGTCGGCGGTGTCGCCACGATCTTCGTCACCGACGACAAGGGCCTGTTCATCCGTCGCACCACCAATGTGAAAAGGGAGAACGGTGACCGGGCCGTCGGCACGGCGCTCGCCGCCGATCATCCGGCGCAGACCCCGCTGAAGGCCGGCCAGCCCTATTACGGTCCGGCGATGCTGTTCGGCCGCTCCTTCTACACGGCCTACCAGCCTGTGCTCGACACGGCCGGGCGGGTCATCGGCGTTCTGTTCATCGGCATTCCCACCGCGGAGATGCAGGCCGAGGCGCTGCAGACGCTCTACGGGATGGTCGCGGCTCTGCTGGCCATCGTCGTGGTACTCGGCGGTCTCGCCGCCTTCGTCGTGCGCCGGGCGGTGAAGCCGCTGGTGGCGGCCACGAAGTCGCTCGAGCGCGTCGCTGCCGGAGACCTCGATACCCCGATCGCCGCCTCCGCCCGCAGCGACGAGATCGGCGACCTGACGCGCGCCCTGCTGGTCCTGCGCGACAATGCCCGCGCGGCCAAGACGGCCGAGAGCGAACGCCTCGCCGAGGCGGAAGCCCGGGCGGAACGCGGTCGCCGGCTCGAAGCCGCGGTTGTCGGCTACGAGAGGAACATGGCGGCCCGCATCGCCGATGCCAACGCTGCCGTCAGCGGGCTCGACACCAGTGCTTCCGCGCTCAACGCGGCCTCGGCCGCCATGGCGGGCAAGGTCAGCAATGCGTCGGGCGCGACCGACGAGGCCACCACCAACATGCATGCGGTGGCGAGCGCCGCCCACCAGCTCGCCGCCTCCATCACCGAGATCGGCCGCCAGGTGTCGGCCTCCTCCGAAGTCGCCGGCCGGGCGGTCAAAGAAGCGGGGGAAACCGGTTCGCGTGTCGCCGAACTGGACGGCGCGGCGCGCAAGATCGGCGAGGTCATCAGCCTGATCAATGCCGTGGCCGAGCAGACCAACCTGCTCGCCCTCAATGCGACGATCGAGGCGGCCCGCGCCGGCGAGGCCGGCAAGGGCTTCGCCGTCGTCGCCTCCGAGGTGAAGCAGCTTGCCGGCCAGACCGCCAAGGCGACCGAAGAGATCGCTTCCCAGGTCAGCCGGATGCAGGCAGCCACCAATGCCACGGTGCAGGCCATCGGCGTCATCACCGAGACGATCGGCTCGATGGACCATATCACCACGGCCATCGCCGCGGCGGTGGACGAGCAGCAGGCCTCCACGGCAGAGATCTCGCGGGCGATCTCCCAGGCCAACAGCCATGCGGATCTGGCCCGGCGTTCGATCCTCGACGTCAGCGGTGCGGCCGCCGGCACCGGACAGTCCGCCGCCGAGGTGAACGAGGCGAGCCGCCGGCTGGCCGGCTGCTCGGCCAGCATCGAGGATGCGCTGAAGTCCTTCGTCACCGAGGTGCGCGCCGCCTGATCAGCGGGGCTCATGAGCCCCATGACCATGTTCCATTGGACCGGCCGGAACGATGACCCTATCGTTCCGGCCGGTCTCGTTTGGGGGAAGAGGTTGCCGCCATGTATGTGCCGCCGCTCTTCGCCATGGGAGACCAGACAGAGGTGATGGCCTTCTGCAGGGCCCATCCCTTCGCGCTGCTGGTGACGCATGGCCGCGACGGCCTTTTCGCCACCCATCTGCCGGTGATCCTGAAGGAGAGCGGCGAGACGGGAGCGACTTTCTTCGGGCATATCGCCCGGGCCAATCCCCATTGGCAGAACACCGATCCGGGGGCCGAGGCACTGCTCGTCTTTTCCGGCCCGCAGGCCTATGTCACCCCGTCCTGGTACGCCACCAAGAAGGAAACCGCGAAGGTCGTGCCGACGTGGAACTATGCCAGCGTCCATGTCCGCGGCCAGGTGTTCTGGCCGCATGATGCCGACTTCCTGCGCGAGAACCTCTCCGACCTGACCGACCGCCACGAGGCCGGCCGGGAGCACCCCTGGGCGATGGCGGATGCGCCGGAGGATTTCCTGGGCATGCAGATGCGGGCGATCGTCGGGATGCGGTTTGCCGTCTCCGCCTTCGACGCCAAGATGAAGATGAGCCAGAACCGCCCGGCCGTGGATGTCGACGGCGTCATCTCCGGCCTCGCGGCCTCGGGCGAGGCGGGCGACGCCGCGGTGGCGGACCTCGTTGCGGCACGGCGCGCCGACAGGCTCAGGTGACGGCGGCCAGAAGCGCGGCCACCATCAGGCCGGCAAGGACAATCAGCCCGGCATCGCGGTTCGACTTGAACAGCCTCAGGCAGAGATCGGGATCGGCGATGTCGAGGGAGCGGACCTGCCAGGCCAGGTGGGCAGCGAAGGCCGCAAGCCCGGCATAGGCGAGGACGGGCGCCGCCAGGCTCCAGAGCGCGGCGGCGAAGAGCCCCACCGCTGCGGCATAGAACAGCGACAGGAAAAGCGGGGTCCTGTCGCCGAAGAGCAGCGCCGTCGACTTGACGCCGACGATGGCGTCGTCCTCGCGGTCCTGGTGGGCGTAGATCGTGTCGTAGCCGATGACCCAGAGGATGGAGGCGGCATAGAGCAGCAGCGCGGGCGGGTCGAGCCGCCCGAAAGCCGCCGCCCAGCCCATCAGCGCCCCCCAGGAGAAGGCGAGGCCGAGCACCGACTGGGGCCAGGAGGTGATGCGCTTCATGAAGGGATAGATCGCCACCACCGCCAGGGAGGCGATGCCGACCGCCCAGGCGAAGGGCTGCCAGAGCGCCAGCAGGACCAGCGCACCGAGGCCGATCTGCGCCGCGAGGAACAGCTTGGCCTGCCGCGCCGTGACCTGGCCCGACGGCAGCGGCCGCGACCGGGTGCGCTCGACCATAGCGTCGATGTCGCGGTCGACGAGGTCGTTATAGGTGCAGCCGGCGCCGCGCATGGCCACGGCGCCGACGGCGAAGAGCAGCATGTGCCAGAGGTTGGGGAGCGGCTGTCCCGTTGCCAGCGCGGCGAAGGCCGCCGACCACCAGCAGGGCAGGAGCAGGAGCCAGGAGCCGATGGGCCGGTCGGCGCGGGCGAGCCGGAGATAGGGCCGCCAGGCGCGAGGCGCGTGGGTATCGACCCAGGAGCCGCGAACAGCGTCGGCGACCCGTCCGTCGGCGGCGGTCATCGCCGGATCAGAGCGCGCCGGGCGTGCGCAGGTCGAGCTGCGGCCGGCGGCCGGCATTGGGCGCGAAGGGATTGCCGCCGCCCGCCTCGGCCTGGCGGCGCTGGCGCTCGAGTTGGGCGACGCCGTTGCAGGCCTGGGTCCGGTTGCGGGTGATGTTGGCGACGCCGGTATTGACGTCGTTGATGATCTGCTCCGGCAGGCGGCAGAAATCGGCGTTGGTGGTCATCCACTGCTGCAACCGGCGGAAGGAGGTCTGGGCGGTGGTCAGGGCCTGGCAGGCGCGCTGGGCATTGGCAATGGCCTGTTCGAAGGTCGTCGGACGGCCGCGCGGAATCGCCGCCTGGGTCTGCTTCATGACCTCCTGATGGGCGGCGATCATCGGCTGGAACTCGGCCTGGCAGATCTCGTTGGCCCGCGACGCGCTGCCACCCGCCAGGAGGGCGGTGAGTCCGAGAACGGCCAGGGAGGTCTTCAACGCGTGGCGACGGTACATCGTTCGGCCCCTGAACACGTCCGCAGAGCGAGCGAGGTTGAGTGAAATCGAGACGTTACATATCAATCCGCCAGCATCGTGGCAATGTGACGGCACGTGCCCCTCAGGGGACCGTCGACGGCCGCGGGGCGGTGCAGGCAGCGGCGGCAGTCGATCGGCGCGGAATGGGACGGGACCATGGCGGCTTATGATTTCAAGGCGATCAGGCTGTTCGTGGCCGGCCCCCTCGCGGCCGGCGCCGTCCTGCCCTGTGACCGCGACCAGGCCAATTATCTCCTCAACGTGATGCGGCTCGACGACGGTGGCCGCATCGCCGTCTTTGACGGGGTCCACGGCGAATGGGCCGCCCGCCTCCAGCGCAACGGCAAGAAGGGTCTGTCCCTGGTCGTCGAGACACGGCTGCGGCCGCAGCCGGAAGCCTGCGACCTCTGGCTGCTGTTCGCGCCGCTGAAACATGCCCGTCTCGACTATATGGTGCAGAAGGCGGTGGAGATGGGCGTCTCGCGCCTCGTTCCCGTCATCACCCGCCACACCCAGGCGGCGCGGGTCAATCTCGATCGCATGAAGGCCAATGCCGTCGAGGCGGCGGAACAATGCGGCATCCTGACCGTTGCCGCCTGCGATGAGACACAGTCGCTTGCCGCCGCCCTGGCCGCCCTGCCAGCCGACCGTCTCCTCGTCTTCTGCGACGAGGGCGCGGCGACGGCGAACCCCGTCGCGGCGCTGCAGGAGGCGGGAACAGCAGATGGCGGCCTCGCCGTCCTCATCGGCCCGGAAGGTGGCTTCTCCGATGAGGAACGCAGCCTCATCGCCCGGCGGCCGCGCACGCTCGCCCTGTCGCTCGGTCCACGCATCCTGCGGGCCGATACCGCGGCGGTGGCGGCGCTGGCGGTGGTGCAGGCGAGCCTCGGCGACTGGCACTGAGCCACGCTCTGCCGCCACGACGCGGCCCGTCCACGACCTCGCAACAGCCCCGACGACGGCTTTTCGGGCCGAAGTCAACGGATTTAAGTTCACGCGATCTTTCAATATGTTACGAAATCGTGGCGTCCCGTGACCGGATCAGGCCACATTTTCGCCCCGCGGCCCGCCAGCCTCTGCGCCACCGGACAGCGCCCCGGACTGGGAGGGGCGCCCCGGCGAGCGGCCGCCTCTCGCCCGCTGCAACCATCACGTGACGTCGATCTTGTCGGCGTCGGTTCATGGAGACCAACATGTCGGACACCCGCCGATTTGGCATCGAGGAAGAATTTTTCGTGGTCGATGCCGAGACCAAGGCCGTGATGCGGCGCATGCCGCAGGGGTTCTTCAGCGCCGCCAAGGACCGGCTCGGCGACAGGGTCGGCAGCGAGATGCTGCAGTCCCAGATCGAACTGACGAGTTCCGTCCATTCGTCCGCCGCTGCGGCGCGCAACGAGCTGCAGGCCATGCGCGGCATGCTCGGCGAAGTGGCGGCGCGCCACGGGCTTACCGTGCTCGCCTCCGGCACCCATCCCACCGCGATGTGGGCAACCCAGCGCGCCAGCGAGGCGCCGCGCTACGACAGCGTCATGCACGACCTGCAGATGCTCGGACAGCGCAACATCGTCTGCGGCATGCATGTCCATGCCGAGTTCGAGGACCTGTCGCGGCGCATCGACGTGATGGGCCGGCTGATGCCGACCATCCCGCTCATCATCGCCCTGTCGACCTCCTCGCCGTTCTGGCAGGCGCGGGCGACGGGTCTGATGGGGTACCGCCTCGCCGCCTATGACGAACTGCCGCGCACCGGCCTGCCCGAGATGTTCAAGACCCAGGCCGAATACGACGACTATGTCTCGCTTCTGGTCGAGGCACGGATCATCCAGGATTCGAGCTATGTCTGGTGGGCCGTGCGACCGTCCCGCCGCTTTCCGACCCTCGAGCTGCGGGCGCCCGATTCCTGCACCAACCTCGACGATTCCATGGCGATCGCCGCACTCTACCGGTCGATGGTGCGCTATCTCATCCGCCATCCCGACTATCGCTCCGATCTCTCGCCGCTGTCGCGGGCGGTGGCGCAGGAGAACAAGTGGCGGGCCCAGCGCTACGGCATCCACGGTTCCTTCGTCGATGAGGAGCGGCGCGCGACCGTCTCCATCGCCGACCTCGTGCAGGAGACCGTGACGCTGCTGGAAGAGGATGCCGAAGCGCTCGGCTGCGCCGAGGATCTCGCCCGCTGCCTCGACATCTGCACGCGCGGCACCAGCGCCGACGGCCAGCTGACGGTCTGGAAATCGGCGCTCGGCCTCGCCGAGACGCCGCATGACGCGCTGCGGGCGGTGAAGACCTGGATCGCCCAGCAGACGCTGCAATAGCCGGGACGCCGTCAGAACAGGCTGCCCTGCCCCTCGCCACTCTTGCGACCCCTAGGCTCGCCGCTGCGCGCCGGTTTCGGTGCGGCAGGTGGTGCCTCGCCCTCGGCGGTCGCCTTGATGTGGCCGTCGGCGAATTCAAGCGCGAGAACCGTGCCCGGCGCGATGGCGCTCGCGCTGCGCAGCGGCCTGCCCTCGCCGTCGCGCACCAGGGCAAAGCCGCGCGCGAGGACGCCCTGGTAGGAGAGCGCGGCGAGGAGCTTGTCGGCGCCGGCGAGCCGGTCGCGGCTGCGGCGCAGGATGAGCGCAAAGGCCCGGGGGGCGCGGGCGTGGAGGTTGTCGAGGCGCTCGCGCGACCGCGCGATCCGGTCGGCCTGGGTCCTGGCATAGACGCCGAGTGAGCGCTTCAGCCTGTCGGAGAAGGTGATGAAGGTCTGGCGGCGCAGTTCGGCCCGCTGCGTGAGGGACATGGTGGCGCGCGCCGCCAGCGTGTCGATCCGGTCCCGGGAGCGGGCGATCCGCCCGGCCAGCAAGGCTGGCGCCAGCCGCCCCGCGGCCCGGACCAGCCGGGTCCGATGGGCGCTTGCATTGGCGGCGAGCGCATTGGGGAGCCGTTCGGAGGCCGTGTCGAGGCGTTGACGCGCCGTCTCCAGCAAGCGCTCGGCATCGGGCAGGGCACGGGCCGCGCCACGCAGTTCGGTGCGCCTGGCCTCCATGCCGCGGGCGATCGACAGGGCGAGCCGCCGGCCGAGGCCCGTCGTCTCGGCCACCAGGTCGGCGCGCACCGGCACGGCCATCTCGGCGGCAGCGGTCGGGGTGGGGGCGCGGCGGTCGGCGGCGAAATCGATGAGGGTCGTGTCGGTCTCGTGGCCGACCGCGGAGATCAGCGGAATGGCACTCTCGAAGGCGGCACGGACGACGATCTCCTCGTTGAAGCCCCAGAGGTCCTCCAGCGAGCCGCCGCCGCGGGCGACGATGATGACGTCCGGGCGCGGCAGGTCGTCCTCGGGGCCGATGGCGTTGAAGCCGCGGATGGCCGCCGCCACCTCGGCGGCGCTGCCCTCGCCCTGGACGCGGACCGGCCAGACGAGGACGGTGCGGGGGAAGCGGTCCGCAAGGCGGTGCAGGATGTCGCGGATGACGGCGCCGGTCGGCGAGGTGACGACGCCGATGACCTGCGGCAGATAGGGCAAGGGGCGCTTGCGGGCGGGGTCAAAGAGGCCCTCGGCGGCGAGTTTCCGGCGTCGCTCTTCCAGCAGCGCCATGAGCGCGCCGACACCGGCGGGTTCCAGGCTCTCGATCACCACCTGGTATTTCGACGAGCCCGGGAAGGTGGTGACCCGGCCGGTGGCGATGACCTCGAGGCCCTCCTGCGGCTTGAACTTCAGCCGCCCGTAGGTGCCCTTCCAGATCACCGCCTCGATGGCGGCGCCCTCGTCCTTGAGGCGGAAATAGCAGTGCCCCGAGCCGCTCGGTCCCTTGAAGCCGGAGACCTCGCCGCGCAGGCGCACATAGCCGAAGGCGTCCTCCACCGTCCGCTTGATGGCGGCGGAGAGATCCGAGACCGAGATCTCGGGCGTGTTGGACGGGACGGTGTCGGTCATGCGCAGCGAATCCGTTGCCGGACGGGGCACTCTTGTCTAGACGCTGCGGGACGAGGGTTGAAGGGGCGGTCTGCATCGGCGGCGTGCAGGATGCCGGCTACCGGGCGGGGACCACCATGAACGTGCTTCTGATCGGCGGCGGCGGCCGCGAACATGCCCTCGCCTGGGCGCTGTCGGCGAGCCCTCTGCTGACGACGCTGCACTGCGCGCCCGGCAATCCCGGCATCGCCGAGGTGGCGACGCTGGCGGCGCTCGACGTCACCGACCACCCCGCCGTCATCGCCTATTGCCGCCGGCACGCCATCACCTTCGTGGTGGTGGGGCCCGAGGCGCCGCTGGTGGCTGGCATCGCCGACGATCTCGCGGACGCCGGCATCAAGGTGTTCGGCCCGTCGCGGGCGGCGGCCGAACTCGAGGGCTCGAAGGGCTTCACCAAGGACCTCTGCCGGGAATTCGCCATTCCCACCGCCGCCTATGAGCGCTTCACCGCGGCCGGCCCGGCCAAGGACTATGTGCGCCGCATGGGCGCGCCGATCGTCGTCAAGGCGGACGGTCTGGCCGCCGGCAAGGGCGTGGTCGTCGCCATGACCCTCGACGAGGCGCTGGCGGCCGTCGACATGATGTTCGATGGCGGCATGGGGGCGGCCGGCGCGGCGGTCGTCGTCGAGGCGTTCATGACCGGCGAGGAGGCGTCGTTCTTCGCCCTCTGCGACGGCGAGACGGCGCTGGCGCTCGCCACCGCGCAGGACCACAAGCGGGTCGGCGACGGCGATACCGGGCCGAATACCGGCGGCATGGGCGCCTATTCGCCGGCCCCGGTGATGACGCCCGCCATGGTCGAGCGCACCATGGCGGAGATCATCCGGCCGACCCTCGCCGCGATGAAGGCCAGGGGCCGGCCGTTCAAGGGCGTGCTCTTTGCCGGCCTGATGATCACGGCGGAGGGGCCGAAGCTGATCGAATACAATTGCCGTTTCGGTGATCCCGAATGCGAGGTGCTGATGATGCGGCTGAAGGACGATCTCCTGACGCTGCTGCTCGGGGCCGCCGATGGCCAGCTTCGGACGATGAGTGCCCGCTGGTACGACGAGGCCGCACTCACCGTGGTGATGGCGGCGCGGGGCTATCCCGGGACGCCGGAAAAGGGCAGCGTCATCCGTGGCATCGAACGGGCGCGGGCGCTTGGCGGCGTCGAGGTCTTCCATGCGGGAACGGCGGTGAAGGACGGCGAGATCGTGGCCGCCGGCGGCCGCGTTCTCGCTGTCACCGCCACCGGGCGCAACGTGACGGAGGCGCAGGAGAAGGCCTACCGCGCCGTCGATCTCATCGACTGGCCCGGCGGGTTCTGCCGCCGCGACATCGGCTGGCAGGCAGTGGCGCGGGAGCGGACGCCCGGACAGGATTGAGCCGGGCCGCGGCCGGCGAAATCGGCTATGCTCGCTGCCGCCGATGACCCAGGAGCGCCCATGGCCAGCTTCGATCTGTTCCCCGGTTTCGAATCGCACTGGATCGATACGTCCATCGGCCAGATCTTCGCCCGCTCCGGCGGGGCGGGGCCGCCGCTGCTGCTGATCCACGGCTTTCCGCAGACCCATGTCGAATGGCACAGGATCGCGCCCGAACTGGCGAAGCGGTTCACGCTCGTCATGCCGGACCTGCCCGGCTACGGCTGGTCGACGGCGCCGCGCGGCGGCGCCGGTCATTTCCCCTATGCCAAGCGCGACATGGCGCAGGTCCTGATCGAGGTGATGGAGGCGCTCGGCCATGTCCGTTTCATGGCCTGCGGGCATGATCGCGGCGCGCGGGTGACCTACCGCATGGCGCTCGATCATCCCGGCCGGCTCGAGCGTATCGCGCTCCTCGACATCGTGCCGACGCTCGTCATGTGGGAGCGCATCCGCGCCGCGCCGTCGCCGAAGACCGAGCACTGGATCTTCCTGTCCGCAGCGGACGGGGTTCCCGAGGCGGAGATCGGCCGCAATCCCACCGCCTATCTCGAGGAGAAGCTGGCGCTGTGGACCAAGACCGGCACGCTCGACGCCTATGACAACCGCGCGCTGCAGCACTATCGCGACTTCTTCAACGACCCCTCGCGCATCCATGCCTGCTGCGAGGACTATCGCGCCGGCGCCACGGTCGATCTCGCCGCCGACATGGCCGACAAGGCGGCGGGCCGCATCATCGCCGTGCCGGCCCACGTGGTCTGGGGCGATGCGGGCATTCCCTCGGCGGGGGCGAGCCCGCTCGATGCCTGGGCGGTCTTCGCGCCAAAGGCCACAGGCGAGGCGGTCGATTCCGGCCATTTCATCCCGGAGGAAAATCCCGCAGGCTGTCTTGCCGCCCTGCTGCCCTTCCTGACGTCGACGACCCTCGCCTGACGGCGACGCGGCGGCGCGCTTGACCCTGCCGCCGCCGCCGCTTAACCCCGCTGGCATGACCGACGCCCTCGCCGCTCCCGCCCTCGCCCCGCCCGCGCTCATCACGGGGCTTTCCACCATTGCCGAGGGCTACGACCTCGTCTTCTCCGATGTCTGGGGCGTGCTGCACAATGGCATGAAGGCGCATCCCGCCGCCTGCGAGGCGCTGGTGGCCATGCGCCGGCGCGGGGTTCCGGTGATCCTCATCACCAATGCGCCGCGCCAGGCGCCGGTGGTGGTCGGCCAGCTCGACCGGCTCGGCGTGCCGCGCGCCGCCTACGACGCCATCGTCACCTCGGGCGACGTGTCGCGCGACTACATGCGCACGCGCCCGGGCGCGCCGGTGCACCATGTCGGCCCGCAGCGCGACCTCGTCGTCTTCGAGGGGATCGACACCCGCCTCGTCGGCATCGAGGAGGCGGACTACGTCGTCTGCACAGGCCTTGTGGACGACCGCACAGAGACGCCCGACGATTATCAGGAGCGGCTCGAGCGCATGAAGGCACGCGACCTGTTCTTCCTGTGCGGCAATCCCGACAAGGTGGTGGAGGTCGGCCACGACCTGATCTTCTGCGCCGGCGCCATCGGCGACCGCTACCAGTCCATGGGGGGCGACGTGCTCTATGCCGGCAAGCCCTACGAGCCGGCCTATGAGGCCTGCTGGCGCTATGCCGAGCGTATCCTCGGGCACCGTCCCGACGACCGCCGGGTTCTGGCCATCGGCGATGCCATGCGCACCGACGTCGCCGGTGCCGCACGCATGGGCTATGATTGCCTGTTCCTGGCGGAAGGCATTCATGCCGAGGTGCTGCTGGATAGTGCCGGGGTCAGGCCTGAGGGCCTCGCGGCGCTGGTCGCGGAGACGGGACAAAGCCCCCGTCACGTCATGCGCAAGCTGGTCTGGTAGGGACGGCGACGCTTCCGCGGTAGACCACCGCCGGGATCAGGCGTCGCTGGTCTGCTTGGAGCCCTTCTTGGCGGGCTTGGCGAAGAGGGCATCGACATCGCTCTGGTCCACGCCCTCGCCGTCGAGCTGGGGACCATGGAGGATGTTCTTCATCTTGCGCTCCTCGCGCCGGCGCTCGTCTTCCGACAGGTAGCCGTCGGCATCGGCGGCGCTGATGGCATCGGCGAAGCGGGTGACGCGGGCCTCGATGTGCTTGAGCGTGTCGATGACCTTGGCGACGCGCTGGCCGGTAATGTCTTGGAACGAGCAGGCCTCGAAGATGAGCATCATGCGCTCGTCGACCATCGCCTTGTAGGCGACGGGATCGGAGGCGTCGGCCGCCATGAGTTCCTCGGCGGCACCCATGATGGTGTCGGTGGCCTTCTCGGTCGCCTTGACGATGGCGTCGAGTTCCATGCCGGCGGCCGGGATGCGGCTGTGCTTGAGATCGTTCGGCTGCAGGCGGCCGACCTCGACCTTCATGTTGGTGATGAAGGAGGCGATGTCCGAAAGCTCGCGATAGACCGACATGTCGATCGAGCGGAAGAAGCTCGACAGCGATTCGACGGTCACCTCGGCGAGAGCGACGACGTCACCGAGGGACACATCCCCGTTGCCCTTCGTCCGGATGAACTGGACGATGCGGTCGAGATGTTCGGTGGAAACTTGCTTCATGGTCGCCCATCCCCCAGGGACATCGGCCGTGGCCTCCGTCCGGTCGGTCGATATGTCCTCCCGGGAGCCGGCCGGAAGCCGGCCCGCCCGGGCGGTCGAACGTCAGGCCGATCAGTCGGCGAAGACCGCGTCGATCTTGGCCTTCAGCGTCTGGGCGTTGAACGGCTTGACGATGTAATTGTTCACGCCGGCCTTCTTGGCGGCGATGACGTTTTCCGTCTTCGATTCGGCCGTGACCATGATGAAGGGGGTGCGCGACAGCGACCCGTCGGAGCGGACCTCCTTGAGGAGCTCGTAGCCGGTCATCGGCTCCATGTTCCAGTCGGAGATCACGAGTCCGTACTTCTTCTCCTTCATCTTTGCGAGAGCGGCCGAGCCGTCCGACGCGTCGTCGATGTCGTCGAAGCCGAGTTGCTTCAGGAGGTTACGGATGATGCGGATCATCGTGTTGTAATCGTCGACCACGAGGATCGGCATCGAAAGGTCAACAGCCATCACACTGCTCCAAGCGCCGGCGCCATACTTGTGGCACCGTTCCGGAAAGTTGTTCAAACCGCACGCGTCGCGGCGATCGGCATGAAAATGCCTGTCAGCCTTGAAGAAGCGGTTAACGCAGCGTCTGGACGACCTGGAAAATACGACAGCAACGGCGCCGCCGACCTGCAATGCCGGACAGGGTTAGAAAAGGGTTTGGAGGCTGCGGCGCAACAGGCTGTGTTTCGGCCAGGGCATCCATGACCGATGACGAGGAGCAATCGGCCGTCGTGACAGGCGTTCGCGGCCGCTGCCCGCGCTGGCGCGAGGGCTATCTCTTCGCGGAGTTCCTGACGGTGAAGCTGCGATGCAGCGCGGGTGGCCTCGATTTCGCCTTCGCCGATTCCGGCGATGGCCCTGCGGTCTTCGTCATCCTCTTCGCCGGATTCCTCATCTGTGACATGGCCCTGGTGGTGGATGTCCGCTGGGCACCGCTCATGTGGGTGCGTGCCGTGATCTTCGGGCCGCCGGCGCTGGTGGTCTGCCTCGGGCTGCTGCGACCGATGAAGGGACTGATGGTCGCGCTGCAATATCGCCATGGCGCAAGCGAGGGCCGCCTCGACAGGGAGTGAGGCAGCACCTATCTGCTCAGCATGACCGCGACACCCAGCAGCCCCGCCCCCGCCCTGCCCCTCGCCGCCCGGCTCAGGACCCTCGTCGTCCCCGGCATCGCCGCTTCGATCGCTCTGGCCATCCTGGTCGTCCTCGGCACCTGGCAGCTGTCGCGGCTTGCCTGGAAGAACGGCCTCGTGGCGCAGGTCGAGCAGCGCACGCGGGCGCCGGCCATCGCGCTTCCCGGTCGCGAGGCCTGGCCGCGCATGACCCCCGCGCGGGACGACTATCGCCGGGTGACAGTCACCGGCCGCTTCCGCCACGACGCGGAGGCCTATCTCTATCATGTGGCCGGCGACAGCCGGCAGGCCGATGCGACGCGCCCGCGGGGTCAGGGCTTCTTCGTCCTGACGCCGCTGGTGACGGCGACTGGAGATACGGTCATTGTCAACCGCGGCTTCGTTCCGACGGACCGGCGCGATCCCGGCACGCGCACCGCCGGCCAGGTGGACGGCATTGTCAGCGTCACTGGCCTGATCCGCTATCCCGAGGAGCGCGGGGCGCTGGCCGCGCCCGACGACCCGGCGCGGCGGACCTTCTACACCCGCGACCTCGCCGGGATCGGTCGGACGCTTGGTCTCGATGCCGCTGCAACGGCACCCTTCTCCGTCGACGCCGATGCGACGCCGGTGCCGGGCGGCCTGCCGGTCGGCGGCGAGACCCGTCTCGTCTTCACCAACCGCCACTTCGAATATGCGCTGACCTGGTTCGGCCTCGCCCTGACCCTGGTCGGTGTCTTCGGCGCCTATGCGTTCCAGCGCCTGCGCGGACGCTGAGCGGGCTTCACATCCCCTCGGGCTTGCCGACCACGACGACCAGCATCTTCGGATCGCCGAACAGCCGGCGGGCGACACGGCGTACGTCGTCGAGGCTGACCGCATCGATCAGGCCGTTGCGGCGGTCGAGATAGTCAGGCTGGAACCCGTCGAGCTGCAGGCGGATGAGGTTGGAGGCGATCTGCGTGGAGGTCTCGAAGCGCAGGGCCCAGGAGCCGATCAGGTAGCGCTTGGCCTGTTCCAGTTCGAGCTCGGTCGGCCCCTCGGCGCCGAGGCGCTTGAGTTCCGCCGTGATCACCGCGAGGCTCTCGGCGGCGCGGTCGTTGCGCGTCGAGGTCCCGCCCGTCACGAGGCCCGCGGCATCGAAGGCGGCGAGGCCGGAGGAGACGGAATAGGCGAGGCCGCGCTTCTCGCGCACCTCCTGATAGAGGCGCGAGGAAAATCCGCTGCCGCCGAGGATGTGGTTGAGGACGAAGGCGGGGATGAAGTCCGGGTCGTCGCGCTTCAGGCCGGGCAGGCCGAAGGAGATGGTCGCCTGCGGCACGTCGAGCGGAATGACCCGCCGCTCGCCGGTTCCGGCGATGACGGCCTCGGGCACGGGCGTGAGCTCGGCTTTCGCCGGCAGGTCGCCGAAGACCATGTCGAGCAGAGGGGCGAGCTCGGCGGCGGTGATGTCGCCGACCACGGCAATCTTCAGATGATCGCGCGCCAGCAGGCGGCGATGGAGCGTGGAGAGATCGGCGGCGGTGATGGCGGCGACGCTGTCGAGCGTGCCGGCGCCGCGCCGGCCATAGGGATGGCCGGGAAAGGCCGTCGCCCAGAACGTGTCGCTGGCGATGGACCCGGCATTGGTCGAGGCGCGGCGGACAGAGGCGAGGACCGCCTGGCGCATGCGCTCCAGCGGTGCCGGGTCGAAGCGCGGGCGGGTCAGGGCGAGCCGTAACAGGTCGAGGGCCTCGGCGCGGTGCTCGGTCAGCGTGCGCAGCGAGCCCGAGAAGAGATCCCGGCTGGCAGAGAAGCTGACCTCGATGGCGCGGTCCTGGAGGCGGCCGTTAAAGGCCTCCGAATCGAGGTCGCCGGCGCCTTCGTCGAGCAGGGCGGTCATCAGATTGGCGGTCCCCTCGCGGCCGGGCAGGTCCTGGGCCGTGCCGCCCCGGAAGGCGAAGGACACGGCGAGGATGGGCAAGTGCGTCTGGCGCACGAGCCAGGCCTCGATGCCGCCGGGCGAGACGACACGCTCGATGCGGCTCGCCTGGCTCGCGGGGACCGCAGTCTGTGCCGCAGCGGGCGCTGTCAGGGCGGGCGTCATCATCAGGATTCCGGCGGCGAGACACAGAAGGGCGCGGCGCATCAGCTGCGCTCCGCGCGCGCGAGTTCGCCGGTGACCGCGCGCGAGAAATCGAAGGCCCGCGGCGCCATGGCGTTGATCTGATCACGGCTGACCGACCGGATGCGCTCCACCCATTGCCGCAGGTCGTCCATCGTGGCTCCGCTGCTGAGGGCCGCGCCATACATGCGGGCCATCGAGGCCTGGCTGTCCTGGGAATAGACCGACTCGGCGATAAGGCGCGTCTTGGCGCGGGCGATCTCGTCGTCGCGGACGCCCTCCTGGGCGACGCGGGCGGCGACCTCGAGCATGGCGGCCTCGAGGACCTCGATGCTGACGCCGGGGCGCGGGGCGGCATGGATTCCGAACCGGCCATCGCCAAGGGACGAGCCGACATAGAAACAGCCGGCGCTGACCGCCATCTGCCTGTCGGAGACCAGCGTCTTGTACATGGTGCCGTTGGGCGAGGATCCGATCACCTGGGACAGGACCTCAAGCGCCTCCGCCTCTCCGGGCCGGGCCGAGCGGTAGGAGGGGACGACATGGGTATGGGTGAGGCTCGGCTGGCGGACGCGCTGGTCGGCGAGCCGGACCCTTTCGCGCGTCGTACGGCCGATGGCCGGTGGCCGGGTCCGGGCGACGATGCGGGGATTGGCGTCCATCCGCCCGTAGGTCTCGCCGGCGAGACGGAAGACGGTGTCGGCCGTGACGTCGCCCGCGACCACGAGGATCGCATTGTTCGGCGCGTAATGGCGGCGATAGAAGGCCATGGCGTCATCGAGGTTGAGCTGCCGGATCTCGTGCTCGAAACCGATGATCGGAATGCCGTAGGGATGGGTCTCGCCCCAGAGACGGGCTTGCATCCGCTCGCCGAGGCGGGCGCCGGGTTCGTTGTCGATGCGCTGGCGGCGCTCCTCGAGGACCACGTCGCGCTCGGGCAGGACGACGGCATCGGTGAGGACGAGGCCGGTCATCCGATCGGCCTCGAAATCCATCATGACCGGCAACTGCTCGCGGGCGATGCGCTGGAAATAGCCCGTAAAATCATAGGAGGTGAAGGCGTTCTCCTGGCCGCCGGCGGCCGAGATGGCGCGCGAAAAGACTGGCGCCGGGTTGCGGGTTGTTCCCTTGAACAGGAGATGCTCGAGAAAATGGGCGAGGCCCGATTTGCCCGGCTCCTCGTCGGCGGAGCCGACCTTGTACCAGAGCATGTGGGTGACAACCGGCACGCGGTGATCCGGGATGGCGACGACCTCGAGGCCGTTGGCCAGAACATGGCGATAGGCGCGCTCGACGGGAACGGCCGCCTCCGCCGCCGAAGGCAGCAGTGCCGGCGCGGCGAGGACCGAAAGGGCCGTCGTGAACATGCGTCGAGTCATCGGCATCGCACCACCATCATCGCGGGTTTCCGGACGGTATTGAGCCATGGATCGCCCGGCAGAGACACATGACAAGGCCGTGACCGGAATGGACCGCGCCGCCCAAGGAAAAGGGCGGCCGAAGCCGCCCTTTCGATGTCGGATCGGGGTCCGCAGATCAATGGCCGGCCGCACCGGCGAGCGCGCGGCCCGCCCAGTCATGGCCCCAGACATAGATTGCGGCGAAGAGGAACAGCCAGACCACGTCGACGAAGTGCCAGTACCAGGCGGCCGATTCGAAGCCAAAGTGCTTTTCCGGGGTCAGATGCGTTTCCTTGTAGAGGCGCAACACGCAGACCAGCAGGAAGATGGTGCCGACGACGACATGGAAGCCGTGGAAACCGGTCGCCATGAAGAAGGTCGCGCCATAGATATTGCCGGAGAAGCTGAAATAGGCGTGGGTGTACTCGTAGATCTGGAGGCAGGTGAAGAGCACGCCGAGGATCACCGTGAACCACAGGTACATCTTGGCCTGCTCGCGCTCGCCAGTGACGACGTAGTGGTGGGCGGCGGTGACCGTGGTGCCGGACAGCAGCAGAACCAGGGTGCCGAGCAGGGGCAGTTGCAGCGGGTCGAAGGTCGCGATGCCCTTCGGCGGCCAGTGACCACCGGTCAGTTCGGTGCGCTGGTACTGGATCGCCTCGCCGGGAAAGAAGGCGGCGTCGAAATAGGCCCAGAACCAGGCGACAAAGAACATCACCTCCGAGGCAATGAACATGATCATGCCGTAGCGCAGGTGCAGCGACACGACGCGGGTATGATGCCCTTCCTGTCCTTCGCGGATGACGTCAGACCACCAGCCGAACATCGTGTAGAGAATGCCGATGAGGCCGACGGAAAAGATGACCCAGCCGAGTTGCAGCCCGGCCAGCGGCATGGCCTTCATCCACATGACCGAACCGACGGCCATGACGAAGGCTGACATCGAGCCAATGAACGGCCAGGGGCTCAGGGGCACCAGGTGGTAGTCGTGCTGTTGCTTGGCGTGGGCCTCGGCCATTGAAGTCTCCGTATGGCTCTCCGCGACGGTCACCCGTCGCGGCGGTCAATCAGTTGGACCGTGAAACAGGCGGGGTCCCGGTGTTCTGGGCAACGGGCCGCGGCGGCTGATTCTGGCGGTAGAAGGTATAGCTCAGGGTGATCGTATTGGCAGTGCGCGCCGACGGATCGTCAACGATCGCAGGATCGACGAAATAGACGACGGTGAACTCGCGCGACTCGCCAGGGGCAAGGGTCTGCTCGGTGAAGCAGAAGCATTCGAGCTTGTTGAAGAAGCGCCCGGTCTCGTAGGGGGCGACGTTGTAGGTCGCCATGCCGGTGACCGGCACATCCGCCATGTTGGTGACCCGGTAGGTCATCGTGTGGGTCTCGCCCGCCTTGATCTGATGGCGGGTGGTGTCGACCTGGAAGCGCCAGGGCAGGCCGGCGCCGATATTGGAATCGAAGCGGATGTCGACGGGATGGTCGATGATGCGGTCGGCAGGCCGCTCGGCGCGCATCGTCGTGCCGCCGAAGCCGGTCACGCGGCAGAACAGGTCGTAGAGCGGCACGGCGGCATAGGCCGCGCCGAACATGGCCGTGCCGAAGGCAAAGGCGGAGAGCGCAACCTTGATGTCGCGCTTCCAGTCACGGGGCTGCGGGGTGATTTCGACGGGACTATGGCTCATATCCGCCTCACATCGGCCGCTGCAGGATGGCAGCGCCCTTCACCATGGTGACAATCCAGAAGATCACACAAAGCCCTGCGAGGGCCAGGGCGATGGCAATGTTGCGTTGACGTTGGCGACGTTTCTCTTCGGGCGTCAGGACGATGCCGGCTTCAGTGGGTTGTTCGGCCATGGACATTGCCTCCTCTCAGAGGATCCGCGCAAGGATACCCTGCTCCACAAGGAGCACGGCGAAGAGCGCGAACAGATAGAGGATCGAGAAGGCGAACATGCGGCCGGACGCCTTGCGGGCAGCCGCGCCTTCCCGGCGGCGGTAGATCTCGATGGCGAGCCAGATCATGCCGAGGCCGCCGGCCGCCGCGACGACGCCATAGGTCAGGCCGGCGAAGCCGAGAAACCAGGGCGCCATGCCGACCGGGGCGAGGACCAGCGTGTAGAGGAGGATCTGGCGGCGGGTCTCCGCCTCGCCACAGGCGACGGGCAGCATGGGCACGCCGGCCCGCGCGTAGTCTTCCGACTTGATCAGCGCCAGCGCCCAGAAATGGGGCGGCGTCCAGATGAAGATGATGAGGAAGAGCACGAGGGATTCGAGGGAGACCGAGCCGGTGACCGCGGCCCAGCCGATCATCGGCGGAAAGGCGCCGGCAGCCCCGCCGATGACGATGTTCTGCGGCGTCCAGCGCTTCAGCCACATCGTGTAGATGACGGCATAGAAGAAGATGGTGAAGGCGAGAAGGCCGGCGGCGAGCCAGTTGGCGACCAGTCCGAGAACCAGCACCGAGAGCACCGACAGGACCAGCCCGAAGGCGAGTGCCTCGCCCGGCGTGACACGGCCGGCGGGGATCGGGCGGGTGGCGGTCCGGCCCATGAGCGCGTCGATATCGGCGTCGTACCACATGTTCAGCGCGCCGGAGGCGCCGGCCCCCACTGCGATGCACAGGAGGCTGATCGCGGCCAGGACCGGATGGACCCCGCCGGGCGCGATGACGATCCCGGTCAGCGCCGTGAACACGACGAGCGACATGACCCGCGGCTTCAGCAGCGCAATGAAGTCCCGCGGCTCGGCCTGGCTGACCAGGGCGGAGCGGTTCATGCTCGAAGTGTCGTCGACAAGGGACAAGACGGTCTCAAAGGGTTGGCGGGATGACGGACATCCCTGTCCGGAGCCGAAGCCCGGGGCATCATGCTCCGGGCTTCAGTGTGGCGAGGACGTCAGCGAATCCGCGGAAGCTGCTCGAACTGGTGGAACGGCGGCGGCGAGGACAGGGTCCATTCCAGGGTGGTCGCACCCTCGCCCCACGGATTCTCGCCCGCTGCCTGCTTGCGCATGAAGGCCTGGACGACGCCGGCGAGGAAGATGACCACGCCGACGGCGGCGATATAGGAGCCGATCGACGAGACGTAGTTCCACATGGCGAAGGCATCGGGATAGTCGACATAGCGGCGCGGCATGCCCTGCAGCCCGAGGAAGTGCTGCGGGAAGAACACCAGGTTGACGCCGACAAAGGTCACCCAGAAGTGCAGTTTGCCGATGAACTCGGAGTACATGTAGCCGAACATCTTCGGGAACCAGTAATACCAGCCGGCGAAGATGGCGAAGACGGCGCCGAGCGACAGCACGTAATGGAAGTGCGCGACGACATAATAGGTGTCATGGAGGGCACGGTCGACGCCGGCATTGGCGAGGACGACGCCGGTGACGCCACCGACGGTGAAGAGGAAGATGAAGCCGACCGCCCAGAGCATCGGGGTGGTCATGCGGATCGATCCGCCCCACATGGTGGCGATCCAGGAGAAGACCTTCACCCCGGTCGGCACCGCGATGACCATGGTGGCGGCGACGAAATAGGCCTGGGTCGTGACCGAGAGGCCGGCCGTGTACATGTGGTGCGCCCAGACGATGAAGCCGACGACGCCGATGGCGACCATGGCATAGGCCATGCCGAGATAGCCGAAGACAGGCTTGCGCGAGAAGGTCGACACGATGTGGCTGATAATGCCGAAGGCCGGCAGGATCAGGATGTAGACCTCGGGGTGGCCGAAGAACCAGAACAGATGCTGGTAGAGGATGGGATCACCGCCGCCGGCCGGGTCGAAGAAGGTCGTGCCGAAATTGCGGTCCGTCAGCAGCATGGTGATGGCGCCGGCGAGAACGGGCAGCGACAGCAGCAGCAGGAAAGCCGTGACGAGGACCGACCAGGCGAAGAGCGGCATCTTGTGCAGCGTCATGCCCGGCGCACGCATGTTGAAGATGGTGGTGATGAAGTTGATCGCGCCGAGGATCGACGAGGCGCCCGCGATGTGGAGCGACAGGATCGCGAAATCCATGGCCGGACCCGGATGGCCCATCTTCGAGGAGAGCGGCGGATAGGCTGTCCAGCCACCGCCAAAGCCGTTGGAGCCCGTCGGCCCCTCGACGAAGAGGGAGATCAGCAGCAGTGCGAAGGCCGGCGGGAGCAACCAGAACGAAATGTTGTTCATGCGCGGGAAGGCCATGTCCGGCGCGCCGATCATGATCGGCACGAACCAGTTGGCGAAGCCGCCGATGAGGGCCGGCATGACCATGAAGAAGATCATGATCAGGCCGTGGCCGGTGGTGAAGACGTTGAAGGTGTGGGGATTGGTGAAGATCTGCATCCCCGGTTCCATCAGCTCGATGCGGATGCCGATGGAGAGAGCGAACCCGATGAGCCCCGCGATGATCGCGAAGATCAGGTACATCGTGCCGATGTCCTTGTGGTTCGTCGAATAGACGTAGCGACGCCAGCCGGTGGGGATGGCGTGATCGTCGTGATGGTCGTGACCGGCGGTCGCGTGAGCGTTTGCCATGATGGGTTCGATCCTCGACAGGTATCGTCTCGGGGGCGGCGCGTCAGCGCGCCGCGGGGATGTCGTTGGCGGCGACGGTCGTCGGCCGGTCGGCGGAGGCGAAGCGGCGCTTGGCATCCTCGACCCAGGCGGCGAAGGCCTGTTCGGAGACGACGCGGACCGCGATCGGCATGAAGGCGTGATCCTTGCCGCAGAGTTCGGAGCACTGGCCGAAATAGATGCCCTCGCGGGTGGCGCGGAACCACGTCTCGTTGAGGCGGCCCGGAACAGCGTCGATCTTGATGCCGAAGGACGGCACGGCGAAGGCATGCAGGACGTCGGAGGACGTGACCTGAACGCGGATCACCTTGTTGACAGGCACGACGACCTCGTTGTCGACGGCGAGCAGGCGCGGCACCTCATGGGCAGGGGTTCCGGCCTGGATGCGCTGCTGGCGCTCGGCATCCGTCTGCATGTTGGACACGAAGTTGAAGTTGCCGTGGTCGGGATAATCATAGGACCAACGCCAGCTCGCGCCTGTCGCCTTGATCGTCATGTCGGCGCGCGGGATGACCTGCTGCTGATAGAGCAGCCGGAAGGACGGAATGGCGATGATGATCAGGATCACCACCGGGATGACCGTCCAGGCCACTTCGAGGCCGACGTGATGGGTGGTCGTGGACGGCTTCGGATTGCGCCCCTCGGAATAGCGATAGATGCACCAGAGGAGCAGACCGGCGACGAAGATGCAGATGATCGTGATGATCGGCAGCAGCAGCCAGTTATGGAACCAGATGATGAAATCCATGATCGGCGATGCGGATTCCTGGAAGGCAAGGCCTCCCGGCACCGGTTGCCCGAGGCCTTGTTGCGCGACAGCCTCACCCGAGGCCGTCATCGCGGCCAAAAGCGCCAAGGCACCCGACACACGCAGCCCGAAGGCGGCTTTTCCACCCCGGACTGCCGGCGCGCCGTTCCGCATCGCCAAACCCATGTTCTTCTGCTCCGTCGCCAAGGGCCGAAAATCGCCGGACATCGACCCTGTCTCTGTTGTCGCTCGCAGTCCCGGCGGATCGGTTGACCGCACGCCGGCTTTCGGCTGCCTCTTCTGTACGACCGGGGACGCATCTCCGATCAATGCGTCTCACAAGCGGCCCAGCTGAGGGTTTGCCGGCCCCTTGAAACACAAAAACGCTATGCTCGCAATGCGACCGTTTAGAGCTTTTCAAAGCCCAGCCGACCGCATGCGAGCCGATCTGCTTATAACCGCGAGGCCCCGGCTTTGGAATTGGTCGAAAGGCGATCGTGCCCCGTGGAATCGGCATGACCCGGCGTCCACGCGCGCATAATCTTGACACCATTGCGCGGGAATGGTCCCTCGCGGTCGCATCGCCCGGCCTGCGGGCTGGCGGCGATTCGTCGGCCGGGTTTTCCGACCCGGCGACGCCCGCACACCCTCGTGCCCCGAGCTCCGGAGCCCCACGGATGACCATGCCGACACAGCCGCGACTGCCGAGGACGGGCCTGCGCCGTGGCCTCAGGGGCGTAGCCTTGGCCGCGCTGGCGCTTGTCGCCGTCGGCGGCGCGGCGCTCGCCCAGGGCGCGGTCCGCGCCACCCATGGCGACTGGCAGGTCCGCTGCGACACGCCGCCGGGCTCGCGCTCCGAACAATGCGCCCTGGTGCAGAACGTGGCGGCCGAGGACCGGCCCAACGTCGCCCTCACCGTGATCGCCCTGAAGACCGCCGACGGCAGGGCACGCCTGCTGCGTGTGCTGGCGCCACTCGGCGTGCTTCTGCCTTCGGGGCTCGGCCTGAAGATCGACAATGCCGATGTCGGCCGTGCCGGCTTCGTGCGCTGCCTGCCCTCGGGCTGCGTCGCCGAGGTGGTGATGGACGACAATCTGCTCGCCCAGCTCTCCGGCGGCCAGACCGCGACCTTCATCATCTTTCAGACCCCGGAGGAGGGGATCGGCGTGCCGGTCTCGCTCAACGGGTTCAAGCCGGGCTTCGACGCCCTGCCCTGAGGGCGACGGGCTCGCGTCGCGGCGGCAGGCACCCTAGATAGCCTGTCAGTCCCTGTTTTCTCGCGCCGGAGCCGCCATGGCCGACCTGTCCCTCTTCGCCCGCGCCGACCTCGATCCGGTCCGGGCCCGCGCCATCCTCGACGAGGCCCTGGCCGGTGCCGACGACGGCGAACTGTTCATCGAGTACAAGCAATCGGAATCGCTGCTCTTCGACAATGGCCGGCTGAAGCAGGCGGGCACCGATAACGGCCAGGGATTTGGCCTGCGCGCCGTCAAGGGCGAGGCGGTGGGCTATGCCCATTCCTCCGACGTGTCGGAAGCGGCGCTGAAGCGGGCCGCGGAAACGGTCAAGGCGGTGGCGGGCGGCTATGCCGGCACGCTGGCCGCCGGGCCCATCCGCTCCAATGTCCGGCTCTATGCCGACGACAACCCGCTGGATGCGCCCGCCTTCGCCGAGAAGGTCAGGCTGATGGAGACGATCGACGCCTATGCGCGGGCACGCGATCCGAAGGTCAGGCAGGTGACGGTGTCGCTGGCCGGCTCGTGGCAGGTGGTCGAGATCCTCCGGCCCGACGGCGAGACCTTCCGTGACGTGCGGCCGCTGGTACGCCTCAACGTTACGGTCGTCGCCGGGTCCGGCGACCGCCAGGAGGCCGGCAGCCACGGCTTCGGCGGCCGTGCCGGCTATGCGGGCTTCATCACCGAGGGGCGCTGGCAACACGCCGCCGACGAGGCGATCCGCCAGGCGCTGGTCAATCTGGAGAGCATCCCCTCCCCTGCCGGCGAGATGGACGTGGTGCTCGGCCCGGGCTGGCCCGGCGTGATGCTCCACGAGGCGGTGGGCCACGGCCTCGAGGGCGATTTCAACCGCAAGGGCCAGTCCGCCTTCGCCGGTCTCATGGGCGAGATGGTGGCGGCGAAGGGCGTCACCGTTGTCGATGACGGCACCATTGCCGACCGCCGCGGCTCGATCTCCATCGACGACGAGGGCACCGCCTCGCACCGCACCGTGCTGATCGAGGACGGGCGCCTCGTCGGCTACATGCAGGACCGGCAGAACGCCCGGCTGATGGGCGTCGCCGCCACCGGCAACGGCCGGCGCGAGAGCTATGCCCATGTTCCCATGCCGCGGATGACCAACACCTACATGCTCGGCGGAGCCCACACGAAGGACGAGATCCTCGCCAGCGTGAAGAACGGGCTCTATGCCGTCAGCTTCGGCGGCGGCCAGGTCGACATCACCTCCGGCAAATATGTCTTCGAGTGTACCGAGGCCTACCGCATCGAGAACGGACGGGTCGGCGCGCCGGTGAAGGGCGCGATGCTGATCGGCTCGGGCCCGGCCGACATGAAGCGGGTCACGATGGTGGGCGACGACATGAGCCTCGACACCGGCATCGGCACCTGCGGCAAGGCCGGTCAGTGGGTGCCGGTCGGCGTCGGCCAGCCGACGCTGAAGATGGAGCGGATCACAGTCGGCGGCACGGGCTGAGATCCGGCGCGGCACAACGGCCGTCAGCCTGTCGCCGGCGGACCCTGCGCCATGCGTGAAAACACATGGATGCGGTTCGCCGATTTGCGGCCTAGATAAGCAGTGACGGACAGACGGTATTGTCCAGTTCCCCGTCCTTTCCCCGCGAGCGCATGGCCGACGCCCATTCCCCCACCGCTTTCGTGATTCCCGCCGTCACGCTGCTGGCCGCGGCGGTGATCGCCGTGCCGCTGTTCCGCCGGGCGCGGCTGGGATCGATCCTCGGCTATCTCGCGGCAGGCCTGGCCATCGGCCCCTTCGGCCTGCGGCTGATCTCTGACCCCGCATCGATCCTGCACATCGCCGAACTCGGCGTCGTGATGTTCCTCTTCATCATCGGGCTCGAGATGCGGCCGGCGCGGCTGTGGAGCCTGCGCAAGCAGATCTTCGGACTTGGCCTGCTGCAGGTCGGCGTCTGTACCGCCCTGCTGACCGCGATGGGGCTCGCCGGCGGCTTCCCCCTCGCCGTCTCCTTCGTCGCCGCCGCCGGCTTCGTCCTCACCTCGACCGCCATCGTCATGCAGACGCTGGAGGAGCGCGGCGAGCTCAACACCCCGCCCGGGCAGAAGATGGTCTCCATCCTGCTGCTCGAGGACCTGTCCATCGTGCCGCTGCTGGCGCTGGTCGCCTTCCTCGCCCCCACCGTCATCGGCGCCCAGGACGGCAACCTGACCTCGCGGCTCATCGCGGTCGCCATCGGCGTCGGCGCCGTCGCCGCGCTGATCGTCGGCGGCCGCTTCCTCCTCAATCCGCTGTTCCGCTTCCTCGCCGCCTATGGCGCCCGCGAGGTGATGACCGCGGCAGCCCTGCTCGTCGTGCTCGGATCGGCCCTCGCCCTGCAGCTCGGCGGCCTGTCCATGGCCATGGGCGCCTTCCTCGCCGGCGTGCTGCTGTCGGAATCCACCTTCCGTCACCAGCTGGAGGCCGATGTCGAGCCGTTCCGCGGCATCCTGCTCGGACTGTTCTTCATGGCGGTCGGCATGTCGCTCGACCTGTCGGTGGTGATGGCCAGCTGGGCGCTGATCGCCGTCGCGGTCGTGGCCTATATGGTGGCCAAGGGCATCGGCATCTATGCCGTCGCGCGGCTCACGCGCTCCAGCCACGGGGAGGCGATGGAGCGCACCCTGATGATGGCGCAGGGCGGCGAGTTCGCCTTCGTCCTCTATGCGGCCGCCACCAGCACGGGGCTGATCGACGGCCGCGCCAATGCCACGCTGACCGCCATCGTCATCATCTCCATGGTGCTGACGCCGCTGGCGCTGATGGGCCTGCGCTTCCTTATCGCCGCGCCCAAGGCCCCCTCCCTTGAGGCCGTGGAGGTCGCCGACGGCCTCACCGGCGAGGTGCTGATGATCGGCTTCGGCCGCTTCGGCCAGGTGGCATCGCAGGCGCTGCTGTCGGAGCGGGCGGAGGTCACCATCATCGACAACGACGTCCAGATGATCCAGGCGGCCGGCACCTTCGGCTTCCGCATCTATTACGGCGACGGCACCCGCCTCGACGTGCTGCGCGCCGCCGGCGCGGGCACGGCCCGGCTCATCTGCGTCTGCGTCGACAAGCAGGAGGCCTCCGACAAGATCGTCGAGCTGATCAAGGCCGAGTTCCCCCTCGCCAAGCTCTTCGTGCGCGCCTTCGACCGGCAGCACACGATCAAGCTGCGAGAGGAGGGCGTCGACTACGAGATCCGCGAGGTGCTGGAGAGCGCGCTGGTCTTCGGGCGCGAGGCGCTGGTCGCGCTCGGCATCGACCGCGAAACCGCCGCCCAGACGGTGGCCGACCTGCGCAAGCGGGATGCGGCGCGACTGGAACTGCAGATGCACGAGGGCATCCAGGCCGGCCGCCACCTCATGCACCAGCAGCGCGTGACGCCCGCACCGCTGGTCGAGCCCGCCCGCAAGGCGAAGGCCCTCAACCCGGAGGCCGAGGACGTTCTCGCGGACGAGACGAGGTTCTCGGGATGACAGCCGCCGCCCCGGCCCGCATGCCCGGAAAGTTCACGCAGGGCTCGACCATGCGCCATGTGATCGTCATGACCCTCACCGGGTCGGTCGGTCTGATGGCCGTCTTCATGGTCGACCTCCTCAACCTGTTCTACATCGCCCAGCTCGGCGAGCAGGAGCTGGCCGCCGCCATCGGCTATGCGGGCACGGTCCTGTTCTTCCTGACCTCCGTCGCCATCGGCCTGTCGATCGCCGGAACGGCGCTGGTGTCGCGGGCGCTGGGTGCCGGCGACCGGGAGAAGGCGCGGCGGCTGGCCACCTCCAGCCTGATCGGCATGGCCGTCGCGATGGCCATCCTGTCGGCGATGATGCTCCCCGTATCCGGTTTCCTGCTCACCTCCCTCGGCGCGACGGGCCGGACGCTCGCCATCGCCGACCGCTTCCTCTGGATGGTGGTGCCTGCCACGGCCTTTCTCGGCCTCGGCATGATGTATGCCGCGATCCTGCGGGCCATCGGCGATGCCAAGCGCGCGATGTGGGTGACGCTGACCGGCGGGATCGTCACGGCCATCCTCGATCCGGTGTTCATCTTCGCGCTCGGCCTCGGCGTTGATGGGGCGGCGATCACCTCGATCATCTCGCGCTGCGCCATGGCCTATGTCGGCCTGCGCGGCGTGACGCTGGTGCATCGGCTCACCGCCCGGCCGGTCCTCGCGGATGTCGTCGGCGACATCCGGCCGATCGCTGCCATCGCCGTTCCGGCGGTGCTGACCAATATCGCAACGCCCGTCGGCAACGGCATCGTCACCGCGATGATCGCCCGCTATGGAGACGGCGCGGTCGCCGGCTGGGCGGTGCTCGGCCGCCTGGTACCGGTCGCCTTCGGCGCCTATTTCGCCCTGTCCGGTTCGGTCGGGCCGATCATGGGGCAGAATGTCGGCGCCCGGCAATTCGGCCGCGTCCGGCAGACCCTGGTCGACGCGCTGGTCTTCCTCAGCCTCTACGGTGTCGCCGTCTGGCTGGCGCTGCTCGCGCTGTCGCCCCATGTCGTCCGGCTCTTCGATGCCACCGGGACCTCCGCCGCGGTCATCGCCTTCTTCTGCGTCTATGCCTCGCTCGGATGGGCCTTCAACGGCGCGGTCTTCGTCGGCAATGCCGCCTTCAACAATCTCGGCTTCCCGACCTATTCGACGGCGCTGAACTGGGCGCGCGCGACAGTGGGCACCGTCCCCTTCGCCATGGCGGGGGCCTGGATCGCCGGCCCGGACATGGGCGCGCAGGGCATCATCGCCGGCCAGGCCGCCGGTGGGATCCTGTTCGGCATCCTGTCCATGGTCATCTGTTTCAGGGTCATCGACCGGCTGGCAACCCGTCCGCCCGGCGATCCGCCGCCGGCCGCCGGGCCCGCCAGCGCGCTGTCGCCGTTCACCTCGGGCAAGGGGGCCACAGCGGGGTCGTGACGCTGGCCGGGCGCCGTGGTTAGATGGCCGGCGAACAGGTCGGCCATCGACCCAAGGAGAGCCATCCGATGTTCAACCTCGCCGACATCCTCGCCCAGGCGCAGGAAAAACAGGGCTTCGACCAGTTCGCCGCGCAGTTCGGCATGGCGCCGCAGCAGGTCAAGACGGCGATGGACGCGCTGTTGCCGGCCTTTTCGCTGGGTCTCAACCGCGCGACGCAGTCGCCCGCGGACATGGCCAATCTCTTCGGCCTGTTCACGACCGGCACCAATTACGCCCAGATGTTCGAACAGCCCCTGCAGGCGGGCCAGACGATGATCGCGGCGGGCCAGCAGGCCCTGACCCGCATCTTCGGCACGCCCGAACTCACCCAGGCCATCGCCCAGCAGACCGCGCTGGCGACCGGCATGCAGCAGGAGGCGATGCGACAGGTCATGCCAATGATGGCCTCGCTCCTGATGGGCGGCCTGATGAAGGGCGCGATGAGTGGACAGAACCCGCTCGGCGACATGATGACCGCCATGATCACGCGAATGATGCCGCCGCAGGCGACGGCGGCGGCCGATCCGATGGGTGGCATGATGGGCATGTTCACCAATTTCTTCGGTCCCGCAGCCACCCCGAAGCCGGCGGCGATGCCGGCCATGCCCGGCCTTGAGCAGATGATGGAGATCGCCCGCCAGATGCAGGCGGCCAATCCGCTGCTCGCCGCCGCCATGAACCCGCAGGCGCCCCAGACCGAGACCAGCGGACCGCGCACGATCGGCCAGCAGGCGGCCGATACCTGGACCGCCACGATGGGGCGCATGTTCGAGGCTGGCCGCGAAGTCCAGGACCAGCAACTGGGCCAGCTCGAAAAGCTCTTTGCCGAATTCGGCGCGACAGGGGCACCGAAGCCCCCGGCCACATGAACGAAGTTTAACTCGGTCGATCGGCCCTGGCGGCGTAAATTCTCCTCATCGAACTGGGGTCAACCCACGAGGAGACTTTCCCATGAAGACCATGATCATTGCCGCGGGCCTCGCAGCCACCATGGCGCTCGGCGCCGTCGCCATGGCCCAGCCGGGCCCGGGTGGCCCGCGCGGCCCCCATGCGGAGGCGGGTCCCCGCGGCCCCGGTGCCGAAGGCTATCGCGGTGGCCCGGGCCGCATGATGCAGATGAACCCGGAGGACCGCGCCGCCATGACGGATGCACGGATCGCCGGCTTCAAGGCGATGCTCCGCCTCACCAGCGAGCAGGAGCGGCACTGGCCCGCGCTGGAAACCGCGATGCGCGAGGCGGCCACCCAGCGCAGCCAGCGCATGGCCGAGCGCATGGAGCGCCGGCGCGACATGCGCGAGAACCGCGACGCCGCAGCCCGCCCTGATCCGGTGCAGCGCCTGCGCACCATGGCCGACCGCATGGGCGAGAATGCCGCGACGATGCGCAAGCTCGCCGATGCGGCGGCACCGCTCTATGCCTCGCTCGATGATGGCCAGAAGCGCCGTGTCGACCGCATGATGCAGCGCGGTGGCCGGATGATGATGGGCGGCGGTGGCTGGCGCGAGGGTCGCGGCGGTCATGGCGGCGGCTATGGTGGCGGCTGGGGCGGCGGCTATGGTGGTGGTGGACATTGGGAGCGCCACCACGGCGGCCCGGGCCGCGGCGACGGCGGCCGCCTCTGACATCGCCCGATCTGCCGATCTGTGACGGGCCCGCTGACGCGGGCCCGTTCCGTTTCGGGACGCTGTTCGACCGATTTGGCAAGGGAGTGGAAACGCGGCGTTTACCCTGATCATGGAGAGTGGCCGCATTGCAGTTCGGTCCGCGTGAGGGGTCGCCCGGCCATGATGCCTTTCCAGGGCCCAGAAGAGCCCGCGCCCCGGCTTGTCCGGCGTCTCATCCTGATCATCGATGCCGATCCGGCCTTCCGGCGCCTGGCCGGTCAGGCGCTGGCGGGCGAGATCGATTGCCGCGTGGCGGAGACCGTCGACCACGGGCTTGAGATCCTCGACCAGCGCGATCCCGACCTCGTGATCATGTCGACGGACGGCGCCGCGGCCCCCCATGCCGGCGATATCGAGGCCCTCCGCTTCGCCGGCTATGAAGGCCCGATCCTGGCCACCAGCGCCCGAGTCTCTCTTGGCTTCGCCGTCGAGGCGATGCGCGCTGGAGCCAGCGACGTCGCCGGCAAGCCGCTGTCGGGGCCGGACCTTGTCCGGCGCGTCGGCAAGCTGATCGCCGCCGAGCGCGCGCCGGTGCGGCCGCTCCGGCCCGGCGGGCGCGAGGCCACCGACTTCGAGGGCTTCATCGGCGCCTCCCCGGCCATGACCGAGGTCTACGAGCAGATCCGCCGCATCGGCCCCTCCAGGGCGCCGGTCTTCGTCACCGGCGAGAGCGGCACGGGCAAGGAGGTCACCGCCCAGGCGATCCACACCCATTCCGGTCGACCGGCCACGCGCTTCGTGGCGCTGAACTGCGGCGCCATCCCCAAGGACCTGATGGAAAGCGAGATTTTCGGCCATGTGAAGGGGGCCTTCACCGGGGCGACGGAAGACCGCGCCGGCGCCGCCGAACTCGCCGATGGCGGGACGCTGTTCCTCGACGAGATCTGCGAGATGGACCTCGCCCTCCAGACCAAGCTGCTGCGCTTCATCCAGACCGGGGAGATGCGGCGCGTCGGCGACACCCGCACCCGCGCGGTCGACGTGCGCTTCGTCTGCGCCACCAACCGCGACCCGCTGGCCGATGTCACCGCGGGACGGTTCCGTGAGGACCTCTATTACCGCCTCTGTGTGCTGCCGATCCATCTGCCGCCGCTCCGCCGGCGCGGCGACGACGTGCTGACCCTGGCAGAGGCCTTCCTCGCGCGCTTCTCGGCCGAAGAGGGCCGGCATTTCCGCGGCTTTGACACGGCGGCGGCGCAGATCGTCGCCGGCTATGCCTGGCCGGGCAATGTCCGGCAGTTGCAGAACGTCATCCGTCGCCTCGTCGTCATGCATGACGGCGCGCATGTGACCGCGCCGATGCTGCCGCTGGCGCTCGCCCATGGTTCCCAGCCCGCGGCGACGGTCGGCAGACCGGCGCTGGCGCCGGTGGCCGATCTGAGGCCGTCGGTTGAGCCGTTCTGGGTGCAGGAGAAGCGGATCATCGAGACGGCGCTCGCCGCCTTCGACGGCAACCTGTCGCGGGCCGCCGCCGCCCTCGAGATCAGCCCGTCCACCATCTACCGCAAGCGGGAGAGCTGGGCGCGCGAGGGGCTGCAGCAGGCGGGCTGAGACACGGGCGGGGTTGAACCGCCGGCCCCACCTGCCTAAACCGGGTCCATGACCTCAACACGTCCCATGACCGTCGCGGCCCTGGCGGCGGCGGCCCTCATCACCGCCTCGGCGACGGCGGAAGCCCAGCGCCGGCAGGAGCCGCAGCGCCAGCGTCCGCCGACGCGCGCCGATGTCTTGCTCTATCACAGCTTCCCCGCCGGGGTGCGGCTCGCGGTGGTGTCGATCAACGGCCGGCGCCCGGTGGCGACGGACCGGCCGGCCTTCACCTTCACGCCGGGCCTGAGGATGACCGGCTTCGGCGGCTGCAACCCGGTCAGCGCCGATTATCGCCGCAATGCCGGCCCGAGCGATATCCGCTTCGGGCCGCTGAACTTCATCGAGCGGAAATGCGGCGGCGAGATCGACCGGCAGGAGCGCGCCATCTTCTGGGCGATCCAGGGCGCGACGCGCTGGCGCCCGCACGGCGCGCGCGGGATGACCTTTACCGGCCTGCGTGGCACGGTGACCTTCGAACCGGCCTTCTGACCGCGTCTCAGGCCTTGGCCAGGGCCATCAGCGGCGCGTCGCCGGCGATGTGAAGCCCGGTCTCGTCCTTGACAAGGTGGATGCGGCGGTCGTGGAAATTCACCAGCGTCGAGCGGTGGCCGATCGAGACGATCGTGGAATTCGGCAGCCGATCGCAGAGCGCCTTGTAGAGGGCGGCCTCGCCGGTCTCGTCGATGGCAGCCGTCGCCTCGTCGAGGAACAGCCAGTCGGGTTTGCACAGCAGTGCGCGGGCGAGGGCCAGACGCTGCTGCTCGCCGCCAGACAGGATCTGGTGCCAGGCGGCCTCCTCGTCGAGGCGGTTCGCCAGCGCCCCAAGGTTCATCGCCTCCAGCGCCTCGACGATCGCGGCATCGGAATAGGCGCCGCGCTCGGCCGGATAGGTGACCGCATCGCGCAGCGTCGCCACCGGGAAATAGGGCCGCTGCGGCAGCAGCATGATGTCGGCAGCAGCGGGCGAGACGACGGTCCCTGACCCATGCGGCCAGATGCCGGCAATGGCGCGGAAAAGCGTCGACTTGCCCGAGCCCGACGGGCCGGTGACCAGCACGCGTTCACCGGCATTGACGGTGAGGTCGGGGGCGGAGACGAGCTGCTGACCATCAGGCAGGGTGACGGCGAGGTTGGCAAGCTGCAGACGGTCCCCGTCGCGGACGGTGTCGATGGCGGTCGCCGGCTTCGCCCGGGCGCCGTCGGCCGACTTCTCGAAGCCGGTGAGGCGATCGATCACCGACTTGTAGTCCGCCAGGGAGGCATAAAGGTTGGTGAAGATGAGAAGGGCCGATTCCACCCGGCCGAAAGCGCCGGCTGTCTGGGTCAGGGCGCCGAGTTGCACCGCGCCGGAGAAATAGGCGGGCGCGAGCAGGATGAAGGGAAAGATCACCGAGGCCTGGTTGACGAAGCTGGTGAACCAGGTGAGCCGCTTGGTGTATTTCATGTAGTCGAACCAGTTCGACACGACATTGGTGAAGCGGCGGGTGAGGCCCTGGGCCTCGGCATTCTCGCCCTTGAGGAGGGCGATCTGCTCGTCGTTCTCGCGCACGCGCACGAGCGCATAGCGGAAGTCCGCCTCGTAGCGCTGACGCAGGAAATTGATGCCGATCAGCTTGCGACCGATGAGATGGGCGCAGACCGTCCCGAAGATGGCGACGAAGAGGGCGGCATAGACGAGGTAGCCTGGGATTGATTCGAGGTCGAAGCCCAATACGTTGTATTTGAAGCTCGCCGACAGGCCCCAGAGGATGAGTACAAAGGCATAGAGCGACAGGATCGCCGAGAAGAAGCGGATCATCAGGCCGAGCGTGTTGTCGGTGAACAGCCTGACGTCCTCGGCGATGCGCTGGTCGGGGTTGTCGGCCTGGCTGCCCTGCAGGCGCATGCGGTAATGGCCGCCATCGTCGAGCCAGTGGCCCGTCAGCTTGGCAGTCATCCAGCGGCGCCAGCGCATCTGCGTGAACTGGGTGAGATAGAGCTCGTAAACGGCGAGGATCACCCAAAGGAAGGCGACGATGGTGAAATATTGCAGTTCGACCCAGAAGGTCGCCTCGGCGCGCTGCTGGAGTGCGGTGTAGAAGCGGTTGTTCCACTGGTTGAGCAGCACCGTCGCCAGCACCTGGGCGATGTTGATGACGAGCAGGATGTAGAGCAGGCCATGCGCGACATAGCGCTCCTGCAGGCGGAAGGCGATGCCGAAGGGCAGTTGCACGACGCCCTGGTCGCGGGTCTCGAAGAAGGGATCGGCGAGATTGGTGATCTGGCGGATCGTGCCGACGAAGCTCAGGCCATAGACGCCAAGGGCGAAGATGACCGACAGGAGGATGCTCGCCCGGGTCGGCAGATAGGGGCCGAGCGCCTCGGAGATCAGGCCCGTTTCGTTGGCGAGCAGGATGGCCAGCGAGAGGAGGTGCCAGACAACGAGGAAGGCGATGATCGCCCGGATGAGCGTCGATGTCGGCCGCGACAGCCAGGCGACGGCGGCGGCCACCAGGGTCAGGATGAACACATAGGGCGGCAGATCGACCCATCCGACGATCCTCGCCACGGCCAGCGCGAGGCCGGCCGATCCTGCTGCTAGGGCGATGGGAAGCATGAGGGAACCCCGGAACGTGTCGGAAAGGGATGGGCGGTGCGGACGGTCGGCGGCCCTGGGCGTGGGACGATATCCCCGGCGCGCATCCTCATGAATCACACGCCCCGCGGCATGGGAAGGGCCATGTCAGGACAGCGCATCGGAGGGCGCACCGGCGAGGGCCTGGCGCAACGCCTCCTCGGTGACGAGGCGCATGGCCTTCAGCACCTTCACCGCTTCGGTGCGGCGTCCGGCGCGCATGATGAGGATGACGGTTTCGGCGTCGCCGCATTCGGGATGCGAACAGGCGATCTCGCTGACGGTGACGCCATCGTCCTCGGTGAGGGCGAGGATCGTGCGGACGAGGGTCGTCAGGCGGCGCGACGCGTCCGCCGTTTCCGGATCCTGGGCCCTGCGGTTGAAGAAGAAACGTGCCATGGCCATGCCTTGTCAGCACGAGTTATGGCCGATCCATGGCGAAGACGGAAGCACCCGGCAGCCGCGCTCACGCGGCTGTGCACGGCGACCGGGGCGACCGCCGGTCAGAAGGCGCCGCCGAGCTTCACCCGCACCTGGTGGCGCTCGAAATTGACGAGGTCGAGGCCGCCGGTCGCGGCGCCCGCCGCCCGGCCCCAGACCTGGGCGTTCCAGGCGAGCGAAATGGACGTGTCCTTCAGCGGGCCGACATCGCCGATCTTGTGGAAGAGGGTCGGACCGACGAGCACGGCATGGCCAGCCCACTGGTTGAGGAAGGCGCCCCCATAGGCGGCGACATAGCGCAGGTTGCCGCCGACGAAGGTGCTGCTGCCCTCGCCGAGGCGCCAGGCCAGGGCGCCGCCGAGTTCGAGGCCGGAATCGTTGGCATAGCCGGGGGCGCCGCGCGGGCGCTCGGTGCCCGGACCGATATTGAGGTTGACCGAGCCGTAGAGCCGGTCGCCGATCAGGGCGGCATCGGCGGCGACCTTGAAGGTGGCGGCGAAGCGCTCGGCGGCGATGCCGAGCCCTTCGGAATAGCGGCCCCAGCGCAGTTCGAGACCGACGGTGAGGCCGGGATCGAAGGGTGCCGCGCCGCGCTCACGCAACTGGTAACGCACCTGGCCGGCGAGACCGTCGAAGGTCGAGCGATTCTGGTTGGGATAGCCGGGCACAATGTTGTTGCGGATGTCGTGATAGGCGGCCCACACCGCCAGCGACACCTGCAGGCGCTCGACCGGCGTCCAGCCGGCCTCGAGCTTGGTGTTGATGCCGGTGTAGCGGCCGTCGAACTTGCCGAAGCGGGCGGTGGTCTCGACCGTCAGCCCCCGGTCTCCGGCGCTGCCGACGCCGGTGCCGTCGACAAAGCCAAAGGCATCGTCGGGACTTGCGGCCTCTGTTGCCGGCGCGGCGGCCTGCGGGCGCCCGACATCGGCCGCCATGGCCGGCATGGCGGAGAGCGATGCGGCGACAGCCGCTACGGCGATGCGATTCATGTCCTGCCCCCTGTGATCCCACTCCGGGCCCGGTTCCGCCGTCCGACCGGCAAGGTCGGCAGCATGACAAGCCCTCAGTGGCGATTCGTAACAGCACTTTGGCCTTTTTGCAAATCGTTCGCAACAAGATTCGCCGGGACGTGGACAGATTCAGGCGAGCGTGAAGCCGGCCGTCGCCAGATCGGCCGGGAAGGTGTCGCCGGCGAGATAGGCAAATTCGTGGGCGCGCGGCGCGAGGACCGGATCGACGCGCCGGAGTGCCGCGTCGACATGACCGGGATGGACCATGACGAGGCCGGCATCGGGCAACCGCGCCAGGAAGGCCGGGAAGATGGCGGCGAATTCGGCGGCGCGGCGGAAATCATAAGCGCCGGAAAAGGCCGGATTCGTCGCAATGCCGTGACGAACGAGAAGGCGGCGCAGCCCCCGCGACAGGCCGGCAATGACCTGCCCCTTGAGGCCCGTCCCGGCGCCGCCCGGCCCGCTGCACTGGCGGATCCAGGCGCCCGGCGCATGGCGCTCCGCCGCCGCCACGACGAGGTCGCGGATGCCCGGCAGGAGATGGGCGTGCTGATGGCCATCGACAAAGGCGGGCGGCGCGCCGAAGGCGGCGATGAAGGCCTGCATCTGCGCCGCGATTTCGGCGGCGACGGCGGCGCGGTCCAGCCGGCGCAGATGCGACCGCATGAGGAGCGAACCGATGCCCTCCGCCATCGCCAGGCGCGGCGCCGTGAGAGGCGGCAGCCCTCCGGTGAGCGTCACATGCAGGCCGATCTGGAACCCGGGCGGCGCGACCGCCATCAGCCTCCGAGCCTCGGCGGCGAGGTCCGGTCCCGGCGTCATGACCGAGGTGGCGTTGAGCCGCCCGGCGGCCGCCAGCTCGCGGATGGCCCGGGAGACCCCCGGCGCCAGCGCATAGTCGTCGGCACAGAGGATCAGGCGCTTCATCGGGCGGGTCCGCGCTCAGTCGCCCTGGGCGAGCGGGCCAGGAGCGTCGGTGGTCGCGGCCTGGTCGGCGGCGCGTTTCAGGCTCTGCTCGGCGACGAGATAGACCGGCCGTCCCTTCAGCTCGGAGAGGATCTTGCCGATATATTCGCCGAGGACGCCGATCATCAGCAGCTGGACGCCGCCGATGAAGGTGACGGCGGCGAAGACCGAGGGATAGCCCGGCACGCCGCGGCCGTTGATGATGGTCTCGCCGACGATGAACAGGCCGTAGCAGAAGGCGAGCGCGGCCAGCAGCGCGCCGAGCAGGCTGGCGAGGCGCAGCGGGACGATGGAGAAGGCGGTCAGGCCCTCGATGGAAAAGGCGAGGAGACCCCAGAAGCTCCACTTGGCCTCGCCCTGTTCGCGGGCGTCCGGCTCGTAGGGGATGCCGATCTGGCGGAAGCCGACCCAGCTCGACAGGCCCTTGAAGAAGCGGCCGCGCTCGGGCAGGCGGCGCAGGGCCGCCGCGGCCCGTGGCGACAGCAGGCGGAAATCGCCGGCATCGGCCGGAATCTTGTGG
Source organism: Phreatobacter sp. (assembly GCF_022843985.1). Lineage (GTDB taxonomy): Bacteria > Pseudomonadota > Alphaproteobacteria > Rhizobiales > Phreatobacteraceae > Phreatobacter. Next base: position 78,364 of record NZ_JALHMP010000022.1, read on the forward strand.
CGGACGCCGGCATTGACCAGGCCGTAGAAGGCATTGACGAAGAGGGTGCGCAGGCGTGGCTCGTCGCGGCGATGGGCCTTGTAGGTGAAGACGACGTCATAGCCCTCGTCGAGCCAGCGCGACACAAGCGTCTCGGCCACCGCGGTCGGATGCTGGCCGTCGGCATCCATGAAGATCACGGCACCGTAGCGGGCATTGTCGAGACCGGCGAGCAGGGCCGCCTCCTTGCCGAAATTGCGCGAGAAACCGATGACCTGCACATCGGCACCATCGGGCCTCAGGCTCTCGGCCACCGCCAGCGTGCCGTCGCGCGAGCCGTCGTCGACATAGAGGATCTCGACCGCAAGCCCACGCTGTTCCTTCAGCTTGCGGGCGAAGGCCGTCAGCTTGGCGTGGGTGTGCGGGAGAGCCTCGGCTTCGTTATAGGCCGGCACCACGATGGTGAGGCCGAAGGGCGGCGTCTCGCTGCCGGGAAAGGCGATGACGCGCCTGTCGCTGATGATCATGTGCCGACGGCCCGGGGACCGCTCCTGAAACTGGGATCATGATAGCCGAGTTCACGCCGCCGTGAAGGGTGATTGCAGATCATGGTCACCGCGTGCCGGCTGTTTCATGGTGCAAAAGCGTGTAGACGACGGCGCTGTGATGAATGACGGACAACAGAACCGGCCCGCCGGCCGCACCGCCGCCCTGATGCGCGAAGGCCGCAAGGTGCTGTCCTTCGGCGTCATCGGGGTCGGCAACGGCTTCGTCAACTATGCGGTCACCGTCGGCGTGACCGTGCTGGCGCTCACCCCCCTCGGCCTTGCCGCGAGCGACCCGGCCCTCGGCCTCGCCAAGGCGCTGGGCTGGGCGGTCGCGGTGTCGAATTCCTACCTGTTCAACACGCTCTTCACCTTCTCCGCCGAGAGCGGCCGGCGCCTGACCTGGCCGACCTATCTGCGCTTCGTCGCCTCCGGCACGGTGGGGCTTGCCATCGAGGTCACGAGCTTCCTCTTCGCGGTGCGCTATCTCCCCCTGTCGCTCGCCGCGATCGTGCCCATCGGCCTCGCCTTCGTCGCCAATTTCGCGATGGCGCGGATCTTCGTCTTCTCCCGGCCGAAACGCCCTCACTAGAGGCAGGGAGCCGCGCCATGGCGATGGACACGCCGGTCCGTACATTCCAGCCCTTCGCCTCGGACGGACCGATCCTCGCCATCGTCGCGGCGTTCCAGGCGCGCACCCTGCCCTTTGCCGACTGGACGCACCAGGCGCATCTGGCGACCGGCCTCTGGCATGTCGCCACCCATGGCGAGACGGCGGCGTGCGAGATGCTCCGCGAGGGGATCAAGGCCTATAATCTCGCCGGCGGCAGGGTCAACGACGCCATGCGCGGCTACCACGAGACGGTGACGCTGTATTTCGTCTGGTCCGCCGCCCGCTTCCTCGAGGCCGGCGCGCCGGCCGATCTCGCCGGCCGGGTCAACGCCTATGTGGCGGGCCCCTTCGGCGCCAAGGACGGCGTCTTCACCTTCTGGACGCGGGAGCGCCTGCTGTCGCCGCAAGCGCGGCTCGCCTGGGTCGAGCCCGACATCCGCCCCCTCGATCCCGCGGCGCTCCTCGCCTAGCCTGCCGATGCCACGCCGCCCACGTGAAGGCCCCTGCCGATGAATGTCATCCCGCCCCGCCCGACTCCCCGCCCGCGCAGCGACTTCACCTGGTTCTCGCCGATCCAGACGCGATGGTCGGACAACGACCAGTACGGCCACGTCAACAACGTCGTCTACTATTCCTATTTCGACACGGTGGTGAACGCCTTCCTCATCGCCGAGGCCGGCCTGGTGCCAGTGACCGGCCCATGGATGGGGCTGGTCGTCGACACGCGCTGCTCCTATTTCGCCCCGGCCAGCTACCCGGCGCCGCTGGAGGCCGGCCTTTCCTTCGCCGAGGCCGGCCGGTCGAGCCAGCGCTACGAGATCGGCATCTTCGCGCAAGGCGGCGAGACGACCCTCGCCCATGGCCATTTCGTCCATGTCTATGTCGACGCCACCAGCCGGCGGCCGATCGCGTTGCCGGACAGCCTCACGGCGGCGATCGCGCGCGCCCGTTAATCCCGCGTTGCGACACCTTGCCTTATTTCCGCTATGGACCCTGGCCATCGTGTTGACGACGAACGGATTCATGACCCACCGCATCGCCCCCCGGCTGATCCTCGCCGCACTTGTCGGCGCCACCGCTCCGCTCCTGCCGGTCCAGGCCCGGGCGCAGTCCGTGCCGAGCGCCATCGAGGCGCCGGTCGCCCCCGTGGCGGCGCCGGCCGAGCCCGCAGCCGCC
>NZ_JALHMP010000023.1 GCF_022843985.1 Phreatobacter sp.
TTCCGCGGCGGCGGCGGCGGGTTCCGCGGCGGGTTCCGTGGCGGCGGGTTCAGGCCCGGCCGCGGTTATCGCCGAGGCTGGGGCGGCCCGGGCTGGGGCGGCCCTGGCTGGGGTGGTCCGCCGCGCCGGTGCTTTATCAACCGCTGGGGTGAGCGGGTCTGTCGCCGTCCGGCCTGGTAAAGGCTCCCAGGATAGCACGCCTGGCAACAGGAAGCCCGGCCTCGCGCCGGGCTTTCTCCTCGGCGCCCATAGGCCGTCGAGACCCAGCCGGACCAGGTTGTCGCGGCCACAAAATCGGCGACCCGTGAACGGGCGGGTACGTCCTCGGTGTAAAGGCGCGCGCCCTACCATTCGCCGCTGCAGACAGTCAGCCTGTCTGCCCGACGCCCCTCGGCCGGCGCTCACGCCCGATCTTTCGCCCTGTCCATCTGCCCGCGCCGCTGCAGCCAGAGCGCTACGAGCCAGCAGAACAGGGCCCACGCGGCGCCGAGGCACCATCCGGCGAGGACGTCAGTGGGCCAGTGGACGCCCAGATAGATGCGGCTGATGCCGATCATCACCGTCATCAACACCGCCACGGTCAGGAAATAGGCGTGAACACGGCGCGGCGCGTCGAGGCGCGTCAGCAGCACCCCGAGCGTCAGATAGGTCACGGCCGAGATCATGGCATGGCCACTTGGGAAGCTGGCGGTAAGTTCCACCGGCGCCTGGGGGATGAGGTCCGGGCGCGGCCGGTCGAAGAACATCTTCAAACCGTGGCTGAGCAGCGTGCCGCCCATCACAGCCAGCACCACGAACAGCGCCGACGCCCGCTTGCCGACGAGCACGAGATAGACCGCCGTCACCACGACGATGAGGGTAAGCACAGCGAACCCGCCGAGCGCGGTGATGTCCCGCATGACTCCCGGCAGCCAGCCGGGCCCAGGTCCCTGGGCGAGGTTGGCAGGATCGCGAAAAAGCAGCAGCAGGGCCCTGTCGAAGGCTTGACTCTCCCCTTCACCGACGACATCCGCCAGCCGAAGGAAGGCGAGGATCCCGCCGGCAATCACCACAAGGGCGATGACGAGTCCAATCTCGTCCCGCAGCAGGCGGAAGAAGCGCGAGCCGAACCGGGATGCGAGGTTGGTCATCGCCGTGTCGTGGGGCCGGCGCGGTGCAGCGTCAAGGGCGGCCCGTTCGACAAATCGGCGACCGCCGAAGGAACCGATCGCCGGGCGCCGTGTTGACCTGCGGGGTCCCCAGTCAACCACGGAGGAAGCGCGATGGAACGCAGGGTTTTCCTGATGGGCCTTGTTGGTGGTCTCACCGTCACCGCCACCACCAGCGTCGGTTTCGCCGGCGCTGCATCAGCCATGTCGACCGAAGGTCCGCACCTTGCCGCTGTCAGGTCGGTGCTCCGGCAGGACGCGGCGGAAGCCGCGGCGCCCGCGGAGATGCAGCGTCGCCGCTGGCGCCGTCCGCCCCCCTGGGTCCGTCGCCGGCGCCGGTGGATCCGCCGTCGCCGGCGCTGTTTCATCAACCGTCGCGGCTTCCGCGTGTGTCGCTGGTACTGAACCAGCCACACGGAGAGGCCGGCGAAGGACGGGCTGGCTGCCCCCTCGGCCAGCCCGTTTCTTTCTGCGTCGATCGCTCGCCATCGGCCCGAAGGTTTAACGAAGGCGCAAAGGATTCCGGGCCAATCTGAACCCATCCGGCGGATGCACCACTCTCATTCACCCGTGGCCGCCCGAGGATCATCCGTGCACGAGTTTCTCAGCCCTCGCACCATTGCCTTGGCGATTGTCATCATCGCCTTGACGACGGGGGCGCTGCTCTTGGTGTCGTCGCGCCAGAACGGCGACAGCCGTAGCTTGGTGACCTGGGGTATCGCCAATATCCTGGGCGGCATCGGCACGGCCATGGTGTCGCTGCGCGGCTTCGTGCCGGACCTGATCACCGTCGTCATCGGCAATGCCCTGATTATCCTGTCCTACAGTCTCAATGCCAAGGGCACGATGGACTTCTGCCGCCGCAAGATCGCCTGGGCCTTGGTCGCGGCGCCGGCCGTCCTGTGGCTCGCACTCAGCTTCTGGCCCGCCTTCATCTCGAGTGTCGAGTGGCGGCTGATCGTCAATTCCGGCTTCATCGCGGCCGCCTCTTTCGCAGCGGCCGCGGCGCTGTGGACATTGAAGGGCGAGCATCTCGTCACCCGCAAGCCCGCCGCTTTCTGGCTCACGGTCCATGGCTGCGTCTTTACCATCCGCATGATCCCGCCCCTGATCTCGACGGTTCCCGCCTCCAACGAGATCAACGCATCGCCGCTGGTGACGCTGATCATGGTGGAATCCCTCGTCCATGTGACGCTGATTTCCTTCCTGCAGCTCTCCCTGATCAAGGACCGCGCCGAGGAACGGTACCGCCGCGCCGCTGAGACCGACGTTCTGACCGGCCAGCCGAACCGCCGAGCCTTCATGGACCGGGCCGACAGGCTGGTGCGCGAGAGCGACCACTGGCCCGCGTGCATGCTCGTCATCGACGTCGACCGCTTCAAGTCCATCAACGACTCGGTCGGCCATGCCGGCGGGGATGCGGTCCTCGTCAAGGTGGCTGAGACCATCCGCGCCCATCTGCGCCCCACCGACACGTTCGGACGCATCGGTGGCGAGGAATTCGCCGCCCTCCTTCCCAACACCACCCTGCAATCCGCCGCTGTCATCGCCGAGGGCCTGCGCGCCCGCATCGCCGGCCTCGCCATCCATGCCGCGGGCGAGACGGTTCACGTCTCCATCAGCATCGGTATCTCGGCCATTGCCGGCGGCAGGGCCGACCTCGACCACCTCATCGACCGCGCCGACGCCTGCCTCTACGAGGCCAAGCGCACCGGCCGCAACCGCGTCGTCGCCCGCGAGGACGGCATGCGTCTGGCCGGCTGACGGGGCTTGACCGCGCGCACCGATCGCGGCGAACTCGGTGCGAGCCCCGGCCACCCGGCAAGCCTGCGGAGTTGCGATGCGCCCGATCATCCTCGCCCTCGCCTGCCTCGGCCTGATCGCCGGCCCTTTGGACGCGCTGGCCCAGACCAAGGGCAAGACCGGCGCCGATACGCCGCCCGGCGCGAATGGGCAGCAGGCCGACGGGCAGCCCGCCGACATCACCGGCACCTGGACCGGCACCTATACCTGCCTGCAGGGGCGCACCGGCCTGACGCTGACCATTGACGAGGCGAGCCCCGAGAAGGTGCGGGCGACGTTCCATTTCTATGCCGACCCGAGCAATCCCGCTGTCCCCTCCGGCTGTTTCAGCCAGACCGGCCGCTATGACCCGGCGACCCGCCGCCTGACGCTGGCCGGTGGCCGCTGGATCGTCCGTCCGCGCGACTACGAGACCGTGGGGCTGACCGGCACGCTGGACAGTGCGGGGGCGGTCCTCGCCGGCCGCGTGACCCAGGCCGAGGGCTGCACCACCTTCCGGCTGGAGCGCCGCCCGCCGCCCGAGACGGCGCCGGTGGGCTGCGGAGTGAGCGCGGGGGTGCGCTAGAGGCTCTCACCCGCCGTTGACAGGACGGCATCGTGCCTCATATTGTTACATGTAACAACCTTGACAAGGACCTCTGTGGTGACACCAACCAGCTTGAGGGTTCGCAAGCACAGAGACGCGATGCGCGCAGCAGGTCTGCGTCCGGTTCAAATCTGGGTCCCTGACACGCGCCGCCCAGACTTTGTCGCAGAGTGCCGACGCCAGGCCGCCCTGGTCGCCGCGGCGGATGGAATCGACCATCAGTTGAACGAGTTCCTCGATGCGGCACTTGCCGACCTTGAGGACCGGGGGGCACAGTGAGACGCGGTGACCTGGTGACGGTCGCGCTGGCTGGAGATTTTGGCAAACCGCGGCCGGCTCTGGTCATCCAGGCGGATGCATTCGATGCTGTCGCGACGGCGACGGTTCTCCTCGTCTCTTCCACTCTCGTCGATGCACCTCTCCTGCGTGTCACCGTCAAACCCGACGCTGCGAACCGACTCGCGCGGACGTCCCAGATCATGATCGACAAGGCGATGACAATCAGGCGGGAGCGGCTCGGAGTGGTCTTCGGACGTGTGGACGACGAGACGCTGCTAGCAGTGAACCGATCCCTCGCCGTCTTCCTCGGCCTCGCCTGAACCCCTCACCCGCTCCGCGCCACCCGTCCCTCCAGCGGATAGGCCGGGTCCGTATAGCCGGGCGTCGAGGGGTGCCCCGCCGGCACCAGCCGGTCGACCAGCGCCTCGTCGGCCTTCGTGAACCCGTATCCCGGCGCGCCGAGATAATCCTCGAACTGCTCCATGGTGCGCGGCCCGGCGATGGCGGCGGTCACGAAGGCATTGTTCAGCACCCAGGCGGTGGCGAACTGGCCCGGCGTGATGCCGCGCTTCTCCGCATGGGCCTTCAGCTTCTGGGCGATGACGAGCGATTCCTTGCGCCATTCCGTCTGCAGCATGCGGGCATCGGCGCGCCCGGCGCGCGAGCCCTCGGGCGGCGGTGCCTTGGGGTCGTACTTGCCCGAGAGAATGCCGCGGGCGAGCGGCGAATAGGGCACCACGCCGAGGCCGTAGAAGCCGCAGGCCGGCAGGTGCTCCACCTCGGGCATCCGGTTCATGGCGTTGTAATAGGGCTGGCTGACGACGGGGCGGTCGATGCCCATGCGGTCGGCGAGGTTGCAGATCTCGGCGATCCGCCAGGAGCGGTGGTTGGAGACGCCGTAGTGGCGGATCTTGCCCTGCCGGATCAGGTCGCCCATGGCCCGCACGGTTTCCTCCAGCGGCGTCGAATGATCCTCCTTGTGCAGGTAGTAGATGTCGATGACGTCGGTGCCGAGCCGCTTCAGCGAGGCCTCCACCGCCCGCATCATGTAGAGCCGCGACAGGCCGCGGTCGTTGGGGCCGGGTCCTGTCGGGTTGGCGAGCTTCGTCGCCAGCACCCAGTGCGAACGGTCAGCCTTGATGGCGCGGCCGGTGATCTCCTCCGAGCGGCCCTCGGTATAGACATCGGCCGTATCGATGAAATTGACACCCGCCTCCTTGGCCCGGGCGATGATGCGAACGGAATCCTTTTCGTCCGTCGGCCCGCCGAACATCATGGTGCCGAGACAGATCGGCGAGACCTTGAGGCCGGAGCGGCCGAGATTGCGCGAGGTCATGGGGCGTTTCCTGTTTGGGCTGATGCACAGTAGGCCGCCACCACAGGCAAAAGGAAACCACCGCCCCTGCATGCGAGGCCCCGCGAAACGCCGCAGGACCTTTCGGCCCTCACGCCGCCTGGGCCAGCGCCGCCTTCAGGAGCTTCGTCGCCTGATCGGCGGTCATCGGCTCACCGAAGGCGAAGCCCTGCGCATAGTCGCAGCCGAGCTGGAACAGCTCCACGGCGTCGGCGTCGCTCTCCGCCCCTTCCGCCACAACCTCCATGCCGAGATCCTGGCCGAGCGCGATGATGGTGCGCAGGATCACCGGCCGGATACCGCGCTGGTCGGCGCGCACGAAGCTCTTGTCGATCTTGATCGTGTCAAAGGGAAAGCGCTGCAGATAGGCGAGGGAGGAATAGCCGGTGCCGAAATCGTCGAGCGACAGGCCGGCGCCGAGCTCGCGGATCCGGTGCAGCATCTGCGCCGCATATTCGGGATTCTCCATGACCAGGCTCTCGGTCAGTTCGAGCTTCAGAGAGCCGCGCGCCACGGTCGAGCGCGCGAGCACGCCCTTGAGGTCCTGCAGCAGGTCATGGCGCAGCAATTGCCGGCTCGAGACGTTGACGGCGGTGAAGAGCGGCGGCTCCAGCGGCATGAGCTGCTGCCAGTTGGCGAGCTGGCGCGCCGCCCGGTCCATGACAAAGAGCCCGAGTTCGACGATGAGGCCGGTCTCCTCGGCGATGGCGATGAAATCGGCCGGCGGCAGGCGGCCGAGGCGCGGATGGTCCCAGCGCACCAGCGCCTCGAACCCGGCCAGCGTGCGGTCGGCGAGGCGCACGACCGGCTGGTAGACGATGGCAATCTCGCCGCGCTCCAGCGCCCGCCTGAGGTCGCTCTCCAGCGCCAGGCGGTCGCTCTTGTGAGCGCGCAGGGCCGGCTTGAACACTTCGATACGGTCACCGCCGAGACGTTTCGCATGGTAGGAGGCGAGTTCGGCATCCTTCAGCAGGTCATCGCGCTTCCGCTGCGTGCCGTCCGCGAGCGCGATGCCGATGGAGCCGGTGAGGAAGATCTCACGCTCGCTGAAGGCGATGGGCGCGCGCAGCGCCTTGCGGATGGTCTCGGCGAATCCGGTGATGCGCTCGGGCGTGCGTTCGGAGACGAGGATGATGCCGAACTGGTCGCCGTTGAGTCGCGCCAGCGTGTCCTGGGGTTTCAACAGACGGGCAAGGCGCCGCGACACGGTGAGGAGGATCGAATCGCCGACGGAGATCCCGACGGAATCGTTGACCTGCTTGAACCGGTCGATGTCGAGGACGAGCACGGTCGGGCGGCGCGGCTCATCACCGTGGCTGCTCATCAGCGCGGCATCGAGCCGGTCGAGGAAGAGCTCCCGGTTGGGCAGGCCGGTGAGATTGTCATGGACGGCGTCGTGCAGCAGCCGCTCTTCCGACGCCTTGAATTCGGTGATGTCGGCGAGCGTGCCGACGAGGCGCACCACCTCGCCGTCGGAGCCGACCACCGGACGGGCGCGCAGCATGATCCAGACGAAATGCCCGTCGGCGGAGCGCAGGCGGAATTCCTCCACCAGCCGGCCGCGGCGATGCTCCACCACCGTATCGAGGGTCGAGCGGATCCGGTCGCGATCGGCGGGGTGCAGCGCCTCGACGAATTTGGTGGCGGCGCCCTCCAGCGACCCGCGTTTCAGACCGAGCTGCGTCTCCAGTTCCGGCCCGACCCAGATGCGGTTGGTTCCGACGTCCCAGTCGAAAATGATGTCGCCGGCCCCGGTGAGCGCCAGCGCCTTGCGCTCCGTATCCGAGACCAGGCCCCGCGGCACGCCGGCACCGGAAAAGGCGTGCTGCATCACGGTGAAGCCGATCAGCATGACGAGGAGGACCAGCGCGCCGAGCAGGGCGGGCGCGGCGATCTCGTTGTTGAGGCGGCCGGAGACCATCAGGAGCGCCGCGCCCGACCAGACCATGAACAAGGCCCATGTCGGCAGCAGGTTGATGGCACGGTCGTAGCGCAGGAAGGACAGGTAAACGAGGATGATCGTGCCGAGGATCGTCACCGCCCCGATGCCGAGCCGGGCGATGCCGGCGGCGATCGGTGGATCGAACCAGGCCACCGTCACCATGCCGCCGGCGAAGGCGAGCCACACCGCCATCAGCACCGTGTAGCGCACATGCCAGCGGTTGAGGTCGAGATAGGCGAAAAGGAAGATCATCAGCGTGGCGGAGAGGATCGCTTCCGCGACCGCGCGCCAGAAGGCCACCGCCGCCGGCCCCAGTTCCATGACCCGCGTCCAGAAGCCGAAATCGAGCGCCAGCGTGCCCAGCACCGCCCAGGCGAGCAGGGCCGCGGCCGGGAACATCAGCGAGCCCTTGACGACGAAAAGGATCGTCAGGAACAGCGCCAGCAGCCCGGATATCCCGAGAATGATGCCGCGATAGAGGGTGAAGGAGTTCTCGCGCTCCTTGAAGGCGTCCGGCTGCCACAGCGTGATCTGCGGAATGCGGGGATCGTGGAGTTCGGCGACGAAGGTCACCGTCGTTCCCGGATCGAGAGTGATGAGGAAGACGTCCTGGTCGACTTCCGTCTGCCGCTCGGGGCGGAAGCCCTGGCTCGGCGTCAGTGACACCAGCCGCTGGGCACCGAGATCGGGCCGCAGGAGCCCGGACCGGATCAGCCGGTAATGCGGCACGACAATCAGCCGGTCGACCTGCTCGTCGGTGGCGTTGGCGAGGGTGAACACCGCCCAGACTGCGCTCGAATCGGTGCGAGTCTGGCGGACCTCCATGCGGCGGACGATGCCGTCGCTGCCCGGCGCCGTCGGAACCGAAACGCGGTCGCCCTCGCCCGGCACAAAGGTCACGGCCCGGCCGAGATTGATCGCTGGCGACCCCGCGGTGACGGCCACGGACTCGGCGGCCAGCGCCCCGCCTGCGGCGAACGGCAGGCCGCAGGCGAAGACCAGCGCCACCAGGAGCGCGCGGACAGGGGCGAGGGTTTTGCTCACGGGAGATGGACGGGGCTTTGTCGTGACCACTGGTTTTTGAACAGGCGTCACGCCATGAGCCCCGCTTGTGGCGCCAATGCGGCGCCCGTTCACATGCACGAGCCCTGACTTAGCCGGGTGACGCGGCGCGGAGCAAGCGTTCGAATAACGTTTTGGCGGCTAGTCCAGCGTTTTCGCGTGGCGCTCGAAGGCCTCCGGCCGGATGGCCGTTCCAGCCCCCGGCGCTTCGGGCCGCAGGAGATCGCCGTGCCGCACGGTCACGGGCTCCTCAAAACAGGCGGCGATCCACGGAATATACTCGAAGAACTGTGTCGCCGGATGCCAGAAGGACAGGTGCGCATGGACCTGTCCCATATCGCCGGCATGGGCGACGACGGGCAGTCTCGCAACGTGGGCGGTCTCGGCGACCCGGATATATTCGGTGATGCCGGCCAGCCGCGCCACGTCCGGCTGAACGTAGTGCATGGCGCCGCGGCGGATGAAGTCGAAGAAGGCCTCCGCCGAATAGAGCTGCTCGCCCAGCGCCACGGGAATGCCGCCGTCAGCCGCCAGCCGCACGTGCCCCTCCACGTCGTCGTACCAGAGCGGCTCCTCGAACCACAGGAGATCGAGGCCGGCGGCGCGCCGCGTGAAGCGCAGGCAGGTGGCCAGGTCCCAGCGGCCATTGGCGTCGGTGGCAATAGTGATGCGGCCGCCCAGGGCCCGGCGGACGGCGGCGAGACGGTCGATGTCGCGGCCGACCTCGTCCGAGCCGACCTTGACCTTGATGCCGCGGAAACCCTCCTCCTCGACGGCGCGGCGGGCCCCGGCGAGCAGGTCCTCGTCGGAGAGCGAAAGCCAGCCGATATCCGTGTTGTAGGCGGTCAGTCGCTCGCATGTGGCCCCGCCCAGCAGGCGCCAGAGCGGCATGTCGGCGGCCCTGGCCTTGAGATCCCAGAGCGCCACGTCGACGGCGCCGAGGGCGAGATGGGCGATGCCGGCGCGACCGATCCACTGCAGCGGCGGGTGGCGCGCGACTTTCTGCCAGAGCCGGGTGACGTCGCGCTCGTCCTCGCCCACCAGGAGGTCGGCGATGGACGTGCCGATGCAGCGGGCGATCAGGCGATCGCCGGCGAGGTCGGCATGGGTGCCCGTGAAGCCGGTGCCGACGCGGCCGTCCCGGGTGTGGATGCGGCACCCGACCACGCCCCAGTGGGACAGCGTATGGGTCGAATCGGAGATCGACGAGCCCGTCACCGGCACGTGCAGGATGAAGGGCTCGATGCGCGTGATGGTCATGGGCTGCCCCGGTTGAGAGCGGCAGTGTGGGTGGCGGTGGCGCCAAGCTCAAGCCGGCCGGAGGGGGGAGGTGCCGGCCACTCGGCCTCCGATCGCGCCCTTGAAGTCCAGCGCCCGACGAGTGGCCTACCCCGGAAACGACGAAGGCGGGCATCGCTGCCCGCCTTCATCAGTTCAGATCCGTGCGAAGGCCTTAGGCCTGCGGCTGCGGCTCCAGCCCGTCGTCATTGGCCGGGCGGCGGCCCTTGCCGGCCGAAGGCACGGCGGAATGGCGAGTCTGGTTCTTGTCCGGCTCCGCGTCTCGGACCGGCGGCTTGCCGGCGAGCAGGTCCTTGATCTCGTCGCCGGAGAGCGTCTCGTATTCGAGCAGCGCCTCGGCGACCTTGATGAACTGCTCGTGGTTCTCGGTGAGGATGCGCTTGGCCTCCTCGTAACCCTCCTGCACGAGCCGCTTCACTTCCTTGTCGATCTTCTGGGCCGTCGATTCGGAGATGTTCTGCTGACGACCCATCGACATGCCCAGGAAGACCTCTTCCTGGTTGTCGCCATAGGCCACCATGCCGAGTTCCTCGGAGAAGCCCATGCGGGTCACCATGGCGCGCGCCATCTTGGTCGCCTGGTCGATGTCGCCGACGGCGCCGGAGGTGACGTTTTCCTTGCCGAAGGTTAGCTCCTCGGCCACGCGTCCGCCCATGGCGACCGCGAGATGCGAGGTGTATTCCTTGTACTTCATCGAGTAGCGGTCGCCCTCGGGCAGGAACTTGACCATGCCGAGCGCACGGCCGCGCGGGATGATCGTCGCCTTGTGCACCGGCATGCCGGCCGGCACCTTGAGGCCGACGATGGCGTGGCCGGCCTCGTGATAGGCGGTCAGCTTCTTCTCTTCCTCGGACATCGCCATCGACCGGCGCTCGGCGCCCATCATGACCTTGTCCTTGGCATCCTCCAGATCCGCCATGGTGACCATGCGCTTGCCGCGGCGAGCGGCCAGCAGGGCACCCTCGTTGACGAGGTTCATCAGGTCGGCGCCGGAGAAGCCGGGCGTGCCGCGGGCGATGATCTTCAGGTCGACGTCCGGCGCCAGCGGCACCTTGCGGGCATGAACCTTCAGGATCTTCTCGCGGCCGTTGACGTCCGGATTGGGGACGACAATCTGCCGGTCGAAACGGCCGGGACGCAGCAGCGCCGGGTCAAGCACGTCGGGGCGGTTGGTCGCCGCGATGATGATGATGCCCTCGTTCGGCTCGAAGCCGTCCATCTCGACGAGCAACTGGTTGAGCGTCTGTTCCCGCTCGTCATTGCCACCGCCGAGGCCGGCGCCGCGATGGCGGCCGACGGCGTCGATCTCATCGATGAAGATGATGCAGGGCGCGTTCTTCTTGGCCTGCTCGAACATGTCACGGACGCGGCTCGCGCCGACGCCGACGAACATCTCGACGAAGTCCGAACCGGAGATGGTGAAGAACGGCACGTTGGCTTCGCCCGCCACCGCCTTGGCGGTGAGGGTCTTACCCGTGCCCGGCGGGCCGACCAGCAGCACGCCGCGCGGAATGCGGCCGCCGAGCCGCTGGAACTTCTGCGGATCGCGCAGGAACTCGACGATCTCCTGCAGGTCCTGCTTGGCCTCGTCGATGCCCGCCACATCCTCGAAGGTGACGCGGCCGTGGGCCTCAGTCAGGAGCTTGGCCTTCGACTTGCCGAAGCCCATCGCCTTGCCTCCGGCGCCCTGGATCTGGCGTGACATGAAGATCCACAGGCCGATCAGGAGAAGGACCGGGAACCACTGGGCCAGCAGCGCCACGAACCACGGCACCTGCTCGCCCGGGGCGCGGGCCTGCACCTGCACGCCCTTCTCGACCAGGCGCTGCGTCAGGCCGGGGAACGGCGGCGAATAGGTCTGGAAGGTCCGGCCATCGGTGAAGTGGCCGGTCAGCTCCGGTCCCTGGATGGTCACGTCGCGGACGCGGCCGGCATCGGCCTCACTGAGGAACTGCGAGAAGGGAAGGTCGGACGAACCCACCCGTTGCTGCGGGCTCTGGAACAGCGTGAACAGCGCGAGCAGCAACAAGACGATGATCACCCAGAGGGCGAGATTGCGGAAATTGGAGTTCATCGCGTGTCCATCCCTAGGGTTTCGCCGCGCGCGAGGCGCCGAATGGCGCGCAAGCCATGCTCATGCTCATGCGTGGTGCGGCATAACCCTTACCGACCCAATGTAGGAGCGCGAGGGGGTCTTGCCAAGGAGCAGCCGGCGCGACGCGTGACGCTGACCGAGCCGTGCCCCGTCGCGGTCGACCGTTTCCTTAGCCTGTCCTACGGGGCGGCTGGCGTGCCGGCTCCCGTGCCACAATGACGCGCCCGCCGGCCGTCACGGTCACAAGGGCACCCTGGAGCGTCTGGCGCGTCTGGCCGCCCTCCGCAATCGCCACGAGCACCGCGCCGGTCAACGCCTCGAGCGCCTCCAACCGCTCGCGCGCGCCCTTGGGAGCGACCTCCCGCAGCACGGCCGCTATCACTTGCTGGACGTCGAGGAAGGGCTTGTCGAGCCAGCCGGCACCGTCGAAGACGACCGTTCCCGGCACGACGCTGCGCTGGCGCGAGGCCGCGTCGAGCGCCGCGGCATGCTGGGCGAGCGCCGCATCGATCATACGCATCCGGCCCGCGAAAATCGCCAGACGCTCCGAATCGAGCCCTTCTGCCGCCAGAAGCGGCATCATCTGCCGGATTCGCACGCGGGCGAAGTGCCTGTCGCCGTTGGACGGATCATCGACAGGCGTGAGACCCGCGGCCCGGGCGGTCGCGGCGAGGCGCGCCTTGGGTACCCACAGGAAGGGACGCAGCACCGTGGTCCCGTCACGGGCGCCGGCCGCCGCCATGCCCTTCATCCCGAGCGGGCCCGATCCCCGGACGAGCCGCATCAGCACGGTCTCGGCCTGGTCCTCCAGGTGATGGGCGACAACCACGGCGTCGGCGCCGCAACCGCGGGCATGGGCGCCAAGCAGCCGGTAGCGGGCCTCCCGCGCCGCATCCTGCAGACCGGTGGCCGGCTTATCTCCCTCCCAGCGCAGGACCACCGCCGGCAGGCCGACGCCCGCGGCGGCGCGCACCACGGCAGCCGCTTCGGCTGCGGCTTCCGGCCGCAGGCCGTGATCGACACAGGCGACAGTGAGCGGCGGCACCGCGCCGCCGAGATCGCGCCAGCGCACGAAGGCGGCAAGCATCCCCAGCGAGTCGGGCCCCCCCGAGACGGCGAGCAGCAGGGCGGTCTGGGTTGAAAGGGGGCCGAGAAGGTCGCGGATCTCGTTGTCGTCGAGGGGCGCTGCCGCCTCGGACTCAGCAGTTGGCACGGCGCTGCTCGTTCACGACGGCCGTCTTGGTCGAGGCGTTTGCGTTCGGGTACTTGCGGTTGAACTCGGCATAGGCGGCACAGGCGGCCTCGCGCTCGCCGAGCGCGTTCAACGACTGGCCGAGGCGCAGCAGGCTCGACGGCGCGCGCGCAGCGCGCGGATAGTCGGTCGAGACCTTGAGGAACTGTTCGGCCGCCTCGCGGAACTGGCGGCGCTGGAACATCGCCTCCCCGAGCTGATGGGTGGCGTCACCGACCAGCCGGTCGCGGGGATGGTTCTGCAGAAAGCCGCGGAAGGCGATCTCGGCCTGCTCGTAGTCGCGCCGCTGCAGCAGCGCGAGGGCGGCATTGTACTCGTCCCGCGGCGAGGCGGCGATGACCGGCGGCGTGGCGCCGGTGCCGGGCGCGGCCACGGCCCCCGGAATGGTCGAGCGCGGCTGCGGCGGTTCGAGCGTAGGATCGGCCGCGGCCCGACCGGCGAGCTGGCCGAGATCGAGCGGTGCCGCACCGCCTCCGGCCGCACTCCCCTGCACGGTCCGCGGCGGCGCGGCATTGGCACCGGGTGGCAGCG
This sequence comes from Phreatobacter sp., assembly GCF_022843985.1. Lineage (GTDB taxonomy): Bacteria > Pseudomonadota > Alphaproteobacteria > Rhizobiales > Phreatobacteraceae > Phreatobacter. The sequence continues at coordinate 13,352 of NZ_JALHMP010000023.1, forward strand.
CGCCCAGGTCACGGGGCGCGCCGGCGGCACCCTGCTGTTCGGCAGGATCGAAGACGTCGCTGCGCCGCTGCGGCGGCTGTTGCTGCTGCGACGGCTGCTGTTGCGGCCGCGGCTGGGCCGGACGGGCGCCACCGCGTGCATTTTCCAGTTCATTGAGACGGAATTCGATATCCGCCTGCATCCGCCGTTGCTGGTCTTCCATCTGGCGGACGCGGAACTGCGACTGCTCAAGCTGCCCGTTGAGCGAACGGATCTGCGATTCGAGCCGCTGGATCCGGTCCATCAGGTCGGCCGCGGTCTGGGCCTGCGCCGGCATCGCGGCAAGTGCCAGCACGAGGGCCGCCGCCGCTCCCCCTGCCAGGCGGAACCAGGTCTTTTTCACCCGTCCGATCATCATACCGTTCCTCAGCCCTTCGCACGCGGGAGTTCATGGGGGGAATTGGGCGAGAACTGGGCCCATTTCAAGCAAAAACGGCGCCCGGGGGTCCCGTGCGCCGTCTCCGCGTTCCGAAGGGGAGCCGATCAGGAACCGGCGCCGCCGGACAGGACCGTCACCGACCGGCGGTTCTGCGACCAGCAGGAGATATCGTTGCAGACCGCCACCGGGCGCTCCTTGCCGTAGGAGATCGTGCGCACGCGCGCCGAGGATATGCCGCGGGCGGCGAGATAGTCGCGCACGGTCTGGGCCCGGCGGGCACCGAGCGCAATATTGTACTCGCGGGTGCCGCGCTCATCCGCATGACCCTCGATCGTGAAGGAATAGCGGCTGTACTGGTTCAGCCAGACCGACTGCTTGTCGAGCGTGGCGCGGGCCTGGGGCGTCAGTTCGGACGAATCGGTCTCGAAGAAGACGCGGTCGCCGACATTGACGATGAAGTCCTGGGCACTGCCCGGGGTGGCCGCACCGGCGCCGCCGGCGCCAGCTTGGGTGGTGGGGTTCTGGGCACAGGCGCCGAGCGCGAGGCCGAACGCCATGATGGCTGCAAACTTCAGATTGCGGCCGAGAGCCATGGTCAGCATGATGGTCTCCTTGACCTAAAACGTGCGCAAACCTGTATCAGGAATTCGGTTAAGCGAACCTTCCCGGACAGGATGACCATGGAGTGATCGCGCTCACCTTAACCCTTTCCATGTGCGACGTCCCGGCGGTTATGATCCTGAATTGGTAGGCTTATTAGCGATTGGTCGGGCGGTGAGGCCTTAACGCCTCGCCGCCCGACCAATCGCCGGGATGGTCAACCGTCCGTTAATGAACGCTGGCCGCCGACACCGCACGCCGGAACCGGCGACGGCATCTCTCCCGCATCGCGGCGGAGCGTGACGAGACTGTGGCAGGCGGGTGGCGCTGGCGAGAAGCCTGCCCCCCGCGGGCAGGTGCCCTGAGGATGTGGCGGAATTGCCACATCGCGCAGATTGCAGCCTCAGCGGCCCCAGCGGGTCGTCCAGATCACCGCCATCGTGACAAGCCCGTAGACGACCATGGCAAAGCCGACGAGCGCGAACATCGTCCAGGCCGGCTGCCCCGTCGCGGCGAGCCACCATCCGCCGATGGCGATCACGGCGAGCCGCGCCGTTCCCGCCATCACCGGGCCGAAGACGCGGCCGGCGCCCTGCGCCGCGAAATAGAGGCAGAGGCCGAGGCCGTAGAAGCCGAAGCCAGGCCCGGCCCAGACCAGGTAGGAACGGGCCGCGGCGATCACGGCGGGGTCACTGGTGAAGAGCCGGGCCCAGGCCTCCGGTACCAGCCAGGCGGCGAAGCCGACGGTACCGGTGATCGCGAAGGCCATGGCACCGCCGGTCCAGGCGGCGCGGCGGGCCCTCGGCGCATTGCCCGAGCCGATTGCCATGCCGACCATCGGTACCAGCGACACGCCGATGGCGAAGGTCACAGGGATGAGCAGGAATTCCAGCCGCGACCCGATGCCGTAGCCCGCCAGCGCCTCCTCGCCGAATGTCGCCACCAACCGGGTCAGGATGAGCACGGTCAGGACCGACTGGAACGACGCGAGCATCGCCACCGTGCCAACCCTGAGAATGTCGGCGGCGTGGTCGAAGCGCACCGGCAGGCCCGACAGCGGCAGGACAAAACGTCCCTTGCCGGATCGCAGATAGCGCAGCAGCCAAAGCGCGCCGAGGCCATAGGCGATCACCTGGCCGAGCCCGACGCCGACCATGCCGAGCCGCGGCAGCGGACCGAGGCCGAGACCGAGGCCCCCGCCGACAACGATCTGGATGGCCGCCACGGCCAGGAGGGTGGACGAGGGCACTGCCATGTTGCCCATGCCGCGCACCACCGAGGCCAGAAGGTTGCACAGCCAGACGGCGAGAATCCCTGCGAAGATGACGTTGGAATAGACCAGCGCCTGCTCGAGCGCGGCGCCGCGCCCACCGAGCAGCCGGTAGAGCGCCGGGCCGATCGCCAGGAACAGCGCGCTCATGCCAAGTCCGCCGGCGAGCGCGATCAGCACCGTGTGATAGGCGAGCGAACGGGCGCGGACGACGTCCCCTGCCCCCAGGGCCCGGCTGACCGCCGAGGACACGCCGCCGCCCATGGCACCGGCCGACATCATCTGCTGCAGCATCACCATGGGAAAGACGAGGGCCATGCCGGCGAGGGCCGCCGTTCCGAGCAGGCCCACATAGGCGGTCTCGGCGATGGCGACGGCGGCAGTCGCCACCATCGCCATCATGTTGGGGGTCGACAGTCTGAGGATCGTGGTGACGATCGGCGCAGTGAGGATCGGATTGCCGGCTGGCGTGGGGGTGACGCTCATGAAGCCGCTCCTGCAGGGTTCGAGACGGCCGAACCGCGGCTCACAGTGGCGACAGCCGGACGAGCACCTTGTCGAGTTGCGACACCAGGGAGGCGCTGGCCGCGTCCCCGAGGGCTCCGCGGACTTCTTCCTGCGCCGCAGCCCATCCCGGCAGGGCGACAGTCAGAGCGGTGAAGCCCGTTGCCGTCAGCGACAGGCGACGCGTCCGCCGATCCCGCGCATCGGGCGTCAGGGAGAGGAGGCCGCGCTGCTGCAGCGGCCGCACGCTGCGGGTGAGGGTCGTCGGGTCCATCACCATCCGCTTGGCAAGGTCACCGATCGACGGCGAACCGGCGATGCGAATCTGCGTGAGGATTCCGAACTGGCTGATGGTGAGGCCGAAGGGTTCGAGATGATGGTCGTAGATCTGCGACACCCGCCGCGACGTCCGGCGAACGCGGGAACAGATGCAGGGCAACAAGACTGGCGGGAACGGTACCGAAGGGTCCATGGCATGATTTTATCTGCATATGCAGACAAGTCCAGTGGACGTCGCTCCCCTTGCCGGCACCCGCGCTACGCGCCTAGGCTGCCGGGGAGCACGGCCCGGAGGACCCTGGTCATGAGGCGCTTATCCCGCATGTCCGTTCTGGTCGGGTTCCTGGCCATGGCTGGGACGGCGGTCGCCGCTGATCCGCGCACCTGCCGCTTCACGCCCGACATCGTCGCCGCCGCCGACGCCTTGCTCGTCGATCCGAAGAGCGAGCGTCGCTTCTGGCGTGACCGTTTCAGCGACGACGCCGCCTATCTCCTGATCCGTTACGGCGAACTCACGCCGGGCGCTGCTCTCGGCCTGGTCGACGCCCTCGGGGCCCGGCCGAAACCGCCACAGCGCATCGCGGAACTACGCCTGTCTCTGCTGCCGCCTGCGGAGCGCAGGGCCGCCTATGCAGCCTCCGCCCAGCCCGCCCTTCGGACGCTGCCCCATCTGTCGGTGTTGCGCGCCTTTGTCGTCGACGGCGACGAGGACTGGCTCTTCGCCGACATCTTGCGCCGTGCCGCGGAGCCTTCGGCCCAGCCGCAGGCGATGCCGCAGTTGCAGGTCGCCCTCGCCAGCGCCCTGTCAGACCTCGACGACACCGCCAAGATCCGCATCGCCGCCCGCGCTGAAGCCCACGGCCTGTGGCACCTCGCGCTCGACCTGACGGCGATTAGGGGCGACATGGACGCCTGGCTCGCGACGCTGCGCCGGTCCCCGCATTCTCCCGCCGATCTGCGGGCTCTCGCTGACCTTTTCGCTCCGGTCTGGCGCGGCAGCCTCTTGCCCGGCATGCCGCGGCCCCAACGCGATGCGCTTCCGGCGGATCTGCAGACCGCCGTTGATTTCATCGACAGGGGGCGCCCGCAGACAGCCGGAGATTTCGCCAAGGTTCTCGAACTGATCGGCCTCGCCCCCGGCGCCATGATCCTGGCCACGGCGATCAACCAGACCGGCGAGCCTCGCCTCGCCGCCGAAGTGGCCGCTCCGCTGGTCGCGGGCATCCGCGAGCGGCGGATCGACCCCGCCGCCGACATGGACCGGATCCGCGCCGTCATCCTGGCCGGCACGGTCCGCATCCTTGGCCTCGATCGCGCCCGCGTGCTCCTGGCGTCCTTCGCCGGGCCGGCCGAGGCCGTCGGCGCCGAAACCGCGCTGGCGACGCTCGAGCGTGCCCTTGTGCGGCACACCCTCGCCGGCTTCGCGCGGGGCGACGAGCCGGACCCGTCCCGCCCGCCGTTGCTCTCGGCAGGATTCGACTGGTCGGGCTGGCGCAACGTTGCAGAGGCGATCCGTAAAGGGGAACCGGCATCCGAGAGCTATCGCGGTGTCGAGGCGGAGCTGCTGCACGTGATCGGACGCAACGCCGCGGCGATCAATATCCTGAGGGGCATGGGGCCGGGCGACGAGGCGCGCCAGCGGGCTCACACCCTGCTCGTGGCGCTCGACCAGATGTGTGGCGGCGTCCTGTGGCCGCAGGCGCCGCTCGGCCAGCCGCTCTATCGCTTCCCGCCGCGGCCGCGCTGAGGTTCAGCGGGCTCAGCGCAGCGTCGGGCTCCAGGCCGGATCCGAGGCGAAGCTCGGCGTCGGCACGACGACCTCGGACCGCGCGAAGATGTCGGCCTGGAACAGCCGCGGGCCGGCCCCCTGTTCACGGAAGAACATCACGAACAGGCCGTTCGGCGAGAAGGTCGGGCCCTCGTTGTGGAAGCCCGAGGTGATGATGCGCTCGCCCGTGCCGTCCGGCTTGATGACGCCGATGGCGAACTGGCCACCCCCCTGCCGGGTGAAGGCGATGAAATCGCCGCGCGGCGACCAGACCGGAGTGGAATAGCGGCCCTGGCCGAAGGAGATGCGGTTGGCCGCGCCGCCGCCGGCGCCCATCACATAGAGCTGCTGGCCGCCGCCACGGTCGCTTTCGAAGACGATCTGCCGGCCGTCCGGGGAATAGGAGGGAGAGGTGTCGATGGCCGCGCCGTCGGTCAGGCGCACGGCCGCGCGCGAGCGCAGGTCGAGTGAGTAGAGAGAGGAACCCGAGCCCTGCTGCAGCGACAGGGCGATGCGCTGTCCGTCCGGCGAAAAGCGCGGCGAGAAGGTCATGCCGGGAAAATTGCCAACCTGCTCGCGCTGGCCCGTCTCGATATTGAGGAGATAGACCCGCGGCTCGCCGCCGGTATAGGCCATGTAGGTGATGTCCTGGCTCGACGGCGAAAAGCGCGGCGTCAGAACGAGGTCACCGCCACGGGTCAGATAGCGCACATTGGCGCCGTCCTGGTCCATGATGGCGAGGCGCTTCTGCCGCCTGTCCTTCGGACCGGTCTCGTCGACGAAGACGATGCGGGTGTCGAAATGGCCCTTCTCGCCAGTGACGCGTTCGAAGATCTGGTCGGAAACGAGATGGGCAATACGCCGCCAGTTGGCCTCCTGGGTGGCGAATTGCTGGCCGTGGAGCTGACCGCCCTGAGCGACGTCCCACAGGCGGAACTCGACGCGCGAGCGCCCGTCGGCGCCGCGGCCGGCACGGCCGGTGACGACCGCCGCCGCTCCGAGCTGGCGGAACTGCGCGAAGTTGGGCGGCTGGTCGGGATCGAGTGTGGCGTTACCGTAGGCCTGCCTGTCGATGATGCGGAAGAAGCCCGACCGGCGCAGGTTGTTCTCGATCACACCGGAGATGTTGCGGCCCATGTCGCCGTCGCCGCCGAGATTGGGAACGACAATGGGAAAGGGCTGCACCTGGCCACGCCGGATATCGATGACCGGCGGCGCGCCCTGCGCCAGCGACCACGGCGAGAACAGGCTCGTCCCGGCGATCGCCGTGCCGGCGGAAAGGATGGTGCGGCGGTTCAGAAGCAGGGTCATGATCGGATCTCTTGGGGCCTTCAGATGGCGCTAGCAGGGCGGTTGGTCGAGAGCATGACGACAACCCGGCGCGCCTCGTCCGTCAGCGCATCATTTCCTTGGGATCGAAATTGAGGACGACTTCGCGCCACGTGTCGTAGCGCTCGCGCGGCAGGCGCACGCCACCTTCCGCCGAGCAGCGCATGACGGCGCGCACGGCGGAATTGGCCAGCACCTGGAAATTCGAATCGCCGCGCGGATTCTGCACCTCGGGGCGCGCGGTCACGGTCCCGTCGGGATTGAAGGAGACGCGCAGGCGCACGGCGGGGCTGTTGCCCTCGCGCGCCGCGATCGGAATTTCCCAGCAACGCTCGGCCCAGGCGCGGATCGCATCGATCTCGCGGCCGGTGATGCGCGAGGCGGCGCCCGTCGCGGTGCCGAGCGAGGCGGTGCGGGCGGGCGCCGTGGCGCCGGTCGCCTCGGTACGGGAGGCCTGCCGGCGATCGTTCTCCTGGGACTGGCTGGTGGCCAGCCGGGCGGCGATGGAATTGGCGTCGAACTGGCGCGCATTGGCCTGTTCCTGGCGCTGGCGCTCGGCCCGCTCACGGGCTTCCCGCTGCTGGCGTTCGCGGGCTTCGCGGGCGACGCGCTCGCGTTCCTGCCGCTCGCGGGCCTCACGCTGCTCACGCTCCCGCTGTTCCTGCTGGCGGCGCGCCTGCTCCTGGCGCTGCTGCTCCTGCCGGCGCTGGTCCTCCTCGCGCTTGCGCTGGGCCTGGAGTTCGGCCTCCCTGGCGGCGGCATCCTCCTGCTGTTCCGCCGCGGCGGGAGCGGGCGGCGTCGGTCGCGGCATCGGCTGCGGCGGCACGGGCATGGCGGGCTGGACGGCCGCGAGTTGGGCAGCGCGCGGTGGGGGCGGCGCGGCAGCCTCTTCCGGCTTCGGCTCGGGTATCGGCGGGCGGGGCGGCGGCGGCGGCGGCAATTCGGTGTTCTGCACCCGCTCGCGCGCCACCGGCAACGTCGCCGGATCCTGTGTCTGGCGTTCCTCGGCGGCTTGGCGGTCGACGATGCGCTGCGGCACCGGCGTCTGCTCGCCGCGGCGGTCGCCGCGCGTCGACTGGGCCGGCTCGTCGGAGACGATCTCGACGGGCACGCTCTCGCCCTCGTCGACCTTGGTGGGCGACGTCAGGAAGCCGACGAAACCCGCGACCACGAGGAGCACATGCCCCGCGACCGAGATCCCGTATCCGACCTTCTGCGGGTGGAGCGCCACAGCCTGTCCCTGCCCTGCCCTCAGCGCGACGCGCGCTCGGTGGCGACCAGCGCCACCCTGGTGAAGCCGCCGCCCTTGAGCTGCGACAGAACGTCCATGATGGCCTGGTAGTTGGCCGCCGCGTCGCCGCGCACGAAGATCCGCTCCTCGGCGCCGTTCTGGGCGCGGGTCCGGACCCGCTCGACCAGCCCGGCCGCATCGACCTTGTCGTCGCCGACGAAGATCTCGCCGTTCTGGCGCACCGAAACGGTAATTGGCGGCTTGTCCTGCTGGATGGCGCGGGCCGAAGCCTGTGGCAGGTCGATCGGCACCGATACGGTCATCAGCGGCGCTGCGATCATGAAGATCACCAGGAGGACCAGCATCACGTCCACGAAGGGCGTGATGTTGATCTCGTTCATGACGTGGGAGCGACGCCGGCGACGACCGCCGCCACGTCCATCACCGCCGCCTCCGAGTTGGGCTCCCATATGGCTGGCTCCTTACGCGGCGCGCTGGTCGTAGCCGCCGCCCTGCTGGTCGATCTGACGCGACAGGATGGCGGAGAACTCGTCGGCGAAGCCCTCGAGGCGGCTGGCGATCTTGTTCACCTCGCCTGCGAGCTTGTTATAGGCGATGGTTGCGGGAATGGCGGCGACGAGGCCGATGGCGGTCGCGAACAATGCTTCGGCAATGCCCGGGGCGACGACGGCAAGCGAGGTGTTCTTTGACACGGCGATGGCCTGGAACGACGTCATGATGCCCCAGACGGTGCCGAACAGGCCGATGAACGGGCCGGCCGAGGCGACGGTGGCCAGTACCATGAGGCGCGCTTCGAGGCGCTCGACCTCGCGCTGAATCGTGACGTTCATCACCCGGTCGAGACGCTGCTGCAGGCCGGCAAATGACCGCGACGCCGTCTCGTGGCTCCGCTTCCATTCGCGCATGGCTGCGACGAACAGCGCCGCCATCGCGGTGGTCGGGCGCTGCGACAGGGACCGATACAGCTCCTCAAGGCTCTGGCCGGACCAGAAGACCTGCTCGAAACGATCCATCTGCGTCTTGGTCCGGCGATACATGATGATCTTCTCGACGATGATCGCCCACACCCAGATGGAGGCGGCCACGAGCCCGAGCATCACGGCCTTGACCACCCAGTGGGCGGCCCAGAACAGGCCCCAGAGAGAAACGTCGTGGGAGACGACCGCAGCGGCATCGGCGGGAGTCATGGGCACAGATCCTTTTTCGCGACGGAGCGGCTTAGAGGTCGCGCGAACGTTTCGGCCTTGGTCGAAAACCCGGATGGACGGCGGCAACTGCGAACAATCGACGCGTAATCGACCCGTAGAGGGGCGAAATGGCCCCTGAATGTGTCTTGACCGTGGCGCGGAACGTGCTTCCGCGTGGTCGCCTACCAAGCCATTGATAAGGTTAAGGTCAGGTTATCTTCGGCACTGCATCATAAACGAAGCGTCACAGCATCAGGGCAAGGCCGGACTGCCGGCGGGTGGGTCTTGACCTGCCGGTCGAACCGGCCTGCGAGGGCTTAGCCCGCGCGATCGGCAGGAACAAGCGCGCTGGCGTGAACGTGATCGGCACGGAGGTTCCGGCAAGATCGGGCGAGGATGGAGTCCTTGACGGGGGCAGCGAGGTCAAAAGTCGCACCGGGGCGACGGGCGAACCCGCTCTCGATCCGCCGGCGCCGCATCAGGCATTCGCCTTCGGCGTCATCGCCCGGCGGAGCCCGTCGGGAATGCGCACCGGCCTGCCGCCGGCGAGAAAGGCGACGCGCACCTGCGCCTCCACCAGCACTTCGGTTCCGCGCAGGACCCGCTGCGCGAGATTGAGCGTCGCCCCCTTCACCACCTCGGTGCGGGTCTCGACGGTCAGCACGTCGTCGATCCGCGCCGGCCGCAGGAACTCGATGCCCATCGAGCGGACGACGAAGAAGAAGCCGGCGCCGGCGTCCTCCTTGGCCTGGTCGAACAGGTCACCCTGGGCCACCCCGAGCAATCGCAGGAAATCGGTGCGGCCGCGCTCCATGAAGCGCAGGTAGCTCGCATGATAGACGACCCCGGAGAAATCGGTGTCCTCGTAATAGACGCGGACAGCGAGGTGATGGGTCTCGCCGTCGATGCGGCCGGCCAGATGGTGGCCATCGGTCATGCCGGATGCCTTTCTGCGCAGATCATGGCTCCCTCTGGGAGCCCGTTAGGGCGGAAGCGAGACGTCAGACCTCCTCGTCCCCCTTGAACAGCGTGAATTGTGCCCCTTCGCGGGCCGGCTCTGCGAGGCCGAGATGGCGGAAGGCGCCGGAGGTGAGCAGGCGCCCGCGCGGCGTGCGCTGCAGGAAGCCCTGCTGGATCAGAAACGGCTCGATGATCTCCTCGATGGCGTCGCGCGGCTCGGAGAGCGCCGCCGCCATGGTCTCGATGCCGACGGGCCCACCACCGTAATTCAGCGCGATGGCCTTCAGATAGCGCCGGTCCATGGCGTCGAGCCCGGCATCGTCCACCTCGAGCCGGGTCAGCGCCTCGTCGGCGATGGTCCGCGTGATCGTGTCGGAATCCCGGTAGATGGCGAAGTCGCGCACGCGCCGGAGCAGGCGGCCGGCGATGCGCGGCGTCCCGCGCGCGCGCCGCGCGATCTCGTTCGCCCCGTCCGCGGTCATGCCGACACCGAGCACACGGGCACCGCGGGTGACGATCAGTTCCAACTCCTCCACCGTATAGAAGGCGAGGCGGATCGGGATGCCGAAGCGGTCGCGCAGCGGCGTGGTGAGAAGGCCGGCGCGTGTGGTTGCACCGACGAGGGTGAACTTGGCGAGGTCGATCTTCACCGAGCGCGCCGCCGGTCCCTCGCCGATGATCAGGTCGAGCTGGAAATCCTCCATGGCGGGATAGAGGATTTCCTCCACCGCCGGATTGAGCCGGTGGATCTCGTCGATGAACAGCACGTCGCGCTCTTCGAGATTGGTCAGCTGTGCCGCAAGGTCGCCGGCCTTGGCGATGACCGGGCCGGAGGTGGCGCGAAAGCCCACCCCGAGCTCCTTCGACAGGATCTGCGCCAGCGTCGTCTTGCCGAGGCCCGGCGGACCGACGAAGAGGACATGGTCCAGCGCCTCGCCGCGCGAGCGGGCCGCCGAGATGAAGACCTCGAGATTGGAGCGCGCCTGGGCCTGGCCGATGAACTCGGCGAGCCGCTGCGGCCGCAGATGCGTGTCGGCATCGTCGTCGCGGCGCTCGGCCGAGAGGATGCGGTCGGGATCGCTCACGAACTCAGTTCCTTCAGGCCCAGGCGGATGAGCGTCTGGGTATTGGCCTCATCCCCCGCCTTCTTCGCCGCGGCGGCAATGGCGGCAGCAGCCTGCGGCGGACCATAGCCGAGATTGGTCAGCGCCGAGATGGCGTCGGCGACCGGGCCGGCGACGCGCTTTTCGTCAACGTCGCCGGCGAGCCTGGCCAGCGTCGGGTCGATGTCGGTGAAGCCCGGCGCCTTGTCCTTGAGCTCGGTGATGATGCGCTCGGCGACCTTCGGGCCGACGCCGTTGGCCCGGCCGATCGCAGCCTTGTCGCGCAGCGCGATGGCGGTTGCGAGGTCCGAGGCCTTGAGCGTGGAGAGCACCGAGAGCGCCACCTTGGCGCCCACCCCCTGTACGGCCAGCAGCAGGCGGAACCACTCGCGCTCGAGATCGTTGGCGAAACCGTAGAGGCGGATCATGTCCTCCCGCACCATGGTTTCGATGGACAACACCGCAGCCTCGCCGGCCGCTGGCAGCGACTGCAGGGTGCGCGCCGAGCAATGAACCACATAGCCGACGCCGTGGACGTCGACGATCACCCAATCGGGTCCGTAGCTGTCGATGGTGCCCTTGAGCTTGCCGATCATGTGAGGTCCGCCGGTTGAGAAGGTGCTTATAGCGGATTCGGCCGTGACGCGTTCCCCCCGCGGCAGCGCCGGGATGCCGGCCTTCCCGTTGTGCTGAATCGGCACGTGAAGGACTTGAATCGGATTGTCGCAGACGGAATCCAAACCTCAGAACTCACGCTTATCACTTTGGTATCAATCGTATATTTCCATCGACTTGAATCTGAACAAAAGCCACGGAACCATCCCCGACCGCCACCGTGGCTTGCCGCCGCCGGCCAATTTGGCAAGACAGGTTCATGGCCGGACCGATTCCCTCCTTCCGCCTCGAGGCGCATGCGCTGGCGCAGGGATTTGCCCCTGTCGCCGGTGTGGATGAGGCCGGTCGCGGTCCTCTAGCCGGCCCCGTTGTTGCTGCCGCAGTGATCCTCGATCCGGACTCCATCCCGACCGGCCTCGCCGATTCCAAGGTGCTCGACGAAGACCGCCGCGAAGCGCTCTACGAGGCGATCACCGCCTCCGCCCTCGCCTGCGCCATCGCCTCGTCGGGACCTGGACGTATCGATGCGACCGACATCCGCAAGGCGACCCTGCACGCCATGGCGCGGGCGGTCGCCGCCCTCGCCCTTCCCGCGCGCCACGTCCTCGTCGACGGCCGCGACGTGCCACCCCTGCCGCTCGGGGTCTCGGGGGAGGCGATCGTCGACGGTGACGCGCTGGTGCTGTCGATCGCCGCGGCCTCCATTCTCGCCAAGGTCCATCGCGACCGGCTGATGCGCCAGGTCGGTCTCGTCCACCCGGCCTATGGCTTCGCGGTCCACAAGGGCTATGGCACGAAAGCGCATCGCCAGGCGATCACCCGCCATGGCCCCAGCCTTCATCACCGCATGACCTTCGGTTCGCTCAAGAGGCCGGCGGAATGACCGGGCGTGCCGTTCCCCGCCAGGGGATGGTGCAGAGGCGGCGGCAGGGGGCTGGACTTTGTCCGGCGCCGGTGCGAGGCGCGGCCCCCTGTCCTCGCAATGCCGGCGGGCGGTTCAAAGCCAAAGCGCCTGGCGGATGGTCAGCATGTCGCGCCAGGCTTGGCGCTTGGCGATGGGGCTGCGCAGCAGATAGGCCGGATGCAGCGTGGCGATCGCCTGGATGGTCCGGCCGCCGGCCTCGAAGCCCATCAGGCGGCCGCGCACCTTCATGATGCCCTTGAGGCCGAGCAGCGTCTCGGTCGAGGGAGCGCCGACGCAAACCAGCAGCTCCGGTGCCTTGAGTTCGATCTGGCGGCGGACGAAGGGCTCGCAGATGGCGATCTCCTGCGGCGTCGGCGTGCGGTTGCCGGGAGGACGCCAGGGGATGATGTTGGCGATATAGGCATTGGTCCGGCGGTCGAGGCCGACCGAGGCCAGCATGCGGTCGAGCAACTGGCCGGACTTGCCGACGAAGGGCCGGCCCTCCATGTCCTCCTCGCGGCCCGGCGCCTCGCCGACGAACATGACGCGGGCATCGCGCGCCCCGTCCTCGAAGACCGTGCGCGAAGCCGTCGCCTTCAGCGCGCAGCCCTCGAATCTCTCGACGATGGCGCGCAGCTCATCGAGACCTGCCGCCGAGCGGGCCGCCTCGCGGGCGGCGGCGACGGCCGAATCCGGGGCGGGTGGCGCCCCGGCGGCGCTGACCGTCTGCGGCCGCGCGACGGCGGGCGTCCGGACCACCTCCTGCCGCGCCGCAAGCGCTTCGCGGCGGCGCGCAAGTTCGGCATCAGCCTCGGCGAAACGGTCGGCTGCCTCCTCGCCGACGGCCACGTCGACGCCCGCATCGCGGTAGAAGACGATCAGCGCCTCGAGGGCATCGGGGGTCAGCGACAGGGTCATGGACCCATCATAAGCGAAAGGCCGGAGCGCTGCGACCCGCTCCGGCCTTCGGTCTCCACCCGCTGCGACCGCCGGGGAGACGCCAAGAGATGGAGAGGCTCAGCGGCGCGGATTGGCCACCAGCTGCGGGCCGGCCGCGCCGCCATTCAGCGAAACCCACTGGTTCGGATCGGTCTGCGACTGGCGCTTGATGAAGCGGTAGCCGGTCTCGTGCCACAGCTTCACCTCGTTGGTGAAGTTGTCGAGCACATAGTCGCCGCGGTCGGTGACGATGGTGAGGATGGCGTGGCCGTCGCCGTTGAGATCGCGCACCACGGTGATCAGCATGGCCTCGCGCGGCACCCCGAGGGCCGTCAGGCGGCGCTTCTTCTCCAGAACCAGATCCTCGCAGTCGCCTTTGCCAGCGACCGGATAGGTCCAGTATTCCTCGACGCCGAAGTGATCCATGTCGGTCACCTGCTCGATCTCCCGGTTGACCTGGAGATTGACCCGGGCGAGCTGCGCGAAGGCGGCGGAGGTAAGATTGACCGTGCGGGCGGCCGGTGAGCGCATGGCGCATTCCAACGGGTTTTCCCCGCAGAACTGGACCCATCCGATCGGCGCCGACGTGGCGGCCCCCGCCGGCAACGATGCCAGGCGACGGGCGCCCTGCTGGGCGAGGGCACCTTCGGACAGGCCGACGATGCCGAGAGCTGCGAACAAAAACCAGGACGCAAAGCGAAACATGGGTGGAAACCCCTGAACCAACGATGACTGCCCTGCGACCCGGGGCCATTAATCTCCTGTTAATGATTGCGGCTCAAGCGAGATGTTAAGACATCGTTAACGGACGTTACCAAATGGTTAACGGCCAAGGCGGCGGGGCGCTGGCGGCCACGCCTCGGCCGGTCGACGCGTTGTCATCGCCGGTGAGCCGTGCTTTAGAAATCGACCAAAGTTGCATGGGGCGTCCCGGACCCCGAATGACGAGGGATCACAATGGCCGAAGCGATGGACCTGCCCGAGCGCGAGGGCATGGACTATGACGTCGTCATCGTGGGTGCCGGCCCGGCCGGCCTCTCGGCAGCCATTCGCCTCAAACAACTGGACGAGAACTGCGCCGTCGTCGTCGTGGAAAAGGGATCCGAGGTCGGCGCCCATATCCTGTCCGGCGCTGTCATCGACCCGGCCGGCCTCGACGCCCTGCTGCCCGACTGGCGCGAGGATCCCGACCGTCCGCTGAAGCAGCCGGTCACCGACGACCGGTTCTACTTCCTCGGCCCTGCCGGGGCCCTTCGCCTGCCGAATTTCGGCATGCCGAAGCTCATGAACAACCACGGCAATTTCATCGGCTCGCTGGGCAATGTGACGAAGTGGCTGGCGGCACGGGCCGAGGCCCTGGGCGTCGAGATCTATCCCGGCTTCGCCGCCGCCGAAGTGCTCTTCGACGACACGGGCGCGGTGACCGGCGTCGCGACCGGCGATATGGGGATCGCCCGCAATGGCGAGATCACTGACCGTTTCACCCGCGGCATGGAGCTGCGCGGCAAATACACGCTTTTTGCCGAGGGCGCCCGCGGCCACCTGACCAAGCAGTTGATCAAGCGCTTCAAGCTCGACGAAGGCCGCGAGCCCGGCAAATACGGCATCGGCCTGAAGGAGATCTGGCAGGTCAAGCCGGAGAACCACCAGCCCGGCATGGTCCAGCACTCTTTCGGCTGGCCGCTCGACATGAAGACCGGCGGCGGCTCCTTCCTCTATCACGCCGAGGACAACCAGGTTTACGTCGGCTTCGTGGTGCACCTGAACTACGAGAACCCGACGCTCTCGCCCTTCGACGAGTTCCAGCGCTTCAAGCAGCACCCGATGGTCCGCCCGGTCCTCGAAGGCGGCAAGCGCCTGTCCTACGGCGCCCGCGCCATCACCGAGGGCGGCTGGCAGTCGGTGCCGAAACTGTCCTTCCCCGGCGGCGCGCTGATTGGCTGCGCGGCAGGCCTTGTCAACGTGCCGCGCATCAAGGGCTCCCATAACGCCATCCATTCCGGCATGCTGGCGGCCGAGCACCTGACCGAGGCACTGAAGGCCGGCCGGGCCCATGACGAACTCGCCTCCTACGAGGAAAGCTGGCGCTCCAGCGCCATCGGCAAGGACCTCTGGACCGTCCGCAACGTCAAGCCGCTCTGGTCGAAATTCGGCACCATCGGCGGCGTCGTCCTCGGCGGCATCGACATGTGGATCAACGCGATCTTCGGCACCTCGCCCTTCGGCACGCTGAAGCACGGCAAGGCGGATTTCGAGACGCTGAAGCCCATCGATCAGGTCAAGCCCATCGTCTACCCCAAGCCCGACGGCGTCATCTCCTTCGACAAGCTGTCGAGCGTCTTCATCTCGAACACCAATCACGAGGAGGACCAGCCGGTCCACCTGACGTTGAAGGACGCCTCGATCCCGATCGCCCAGAACCTGCCGAAATATGGCGAGCCGGCGCGGCTCTACTGCCCGGCCGGCGTCTACGAAGTGGTCTATGCCGACCCCGAGGCCAAGGCCGATCCGAAATTCGTCATCAACGCGCAGAACTGCGTCCACTGCAAAACCTGCGACATCAAGGACCCCGCCCAGAACATCAACTGGGTGACGCCCGAGGGCGGCGGCGGTCCGAACTATCCGGGAATGTGAGGACGCCTCCTTCGCGCACCCACCGCGGGTGCTTTCCGCCCTCTCTCGTCATGGCCGGGCTTGTCCCGGCCATCCACGACTTGAAAACCGCCCTGTGAGAATTCGTGGATGCCCGGGACAAGCCCGGGCATGACGGGGTGCGGCCGCAGAGCCTCCCCTCACCGCGGCGGCGGGAACTTCTCGAAGGCCGGCACCCCCTCGGGGAACTGGTGGAAGGGCGGCGCCTCGGACGTGTAGAATACCACCTCCGGCCCGCCATAGACGGACGGATCGTCCAGCCCGCCGACCTTGAGGATCACCGCGTTCTTCCGGCGCGGCGACCGCGTGGCGAGATGCGTCCCGCAGGTGGCGCAGAACTCGCGCGTCACGGGGTTATCGAGGTCCGGCCGGGCAAAGCGGGCCGGCTCCCCCTTCACATAGCGATAGCCGTCCACCGGCACCGCCATGAAATAGTTCTCGGCCCCGCCGGAGATTGTCTGGCATTCGCGGCAATGGCATTCGCCGCGGAACAGCGGTGCGCCCTCGGCCTCATAGCGCAGCGCGCCGCAATAGCATCCGCCCGTCAGCATGACCCTCTCCCCCGCGTCGCGCCCCGGCGCCATCGGAGGCTAGAGCGGCCGCGCGCCTCTGGCGAGGCCGGCCGATCGGCGGAGGCTATCCCCTCACCCGATGGAGCGTCATCCGGTGGCCGTTGCCGCAGCGGGATGAGATGCGGTCGCGGGTCTCCAGCGTCACCGAGCACCAGGTCTCGGAGGTCCGGCTGCCATCGGCGCAGCGGCCACGGAAATTCAGCCGCGACGTAAAACCGGTCAACCGTCCGCGCCCCTCGGTGCCGCAGCGCCCGGCAGCCTGGGTGTTGAACAGTTCGCGCGCGACAATGGTCGCGCCGCTGACCCGGATCTCGACGCCGGCACGGCCGCCCGGCTGCGACGCCCAGAAACCGGCGAAGTCGGCGCCGCGCAGGCGCTGGCCTTGAGCGGGCGCCTGGGCCGCCGCGAAGGTCGGCATCGCCAGAAGGGCGGTCAGGGCGAGGGGGAGAGCGCGCATGGTCATGGGTCCAGTGTGCCGCATCTTGCGGCGAATCCGTGGCGCCATCCTAGCGCCGAAGCGCGCCCGCCGCGACGGCCTGCCGCCGGGGCTCGAGGGAACCGCCCGCCGTCATGATGGTTGCATCCCGATGCGTCATGCTGCGCCGTCGATCCCGAGGAGCTTCCGATGAACCGAACCGCAAGCGCCGTCTGGCACGGCACGGGCCGCAACGGCAAAGGCATGCTCACCACCCAGTCGGGCGTGCTGGACAGCACGGCCTATGCCTTCACCACCCGTTTCGACGACGAGAAGGGGACCAACCCGGAGGAACTCATCGCCGCGGCACATGCCGGCTGCTTCACCATGGCGCTCGCCTTCGCCCTGCAGGCCAAGGACCTGACGCCAACGGAACTGAAGACCGAGGCCGTTGTGTCGCTCGAAAAGGACGGTGCCGGCTTCAAGGTGGCGAAATCCGCGCTGACCCTCACCGCCCATGTCCCCGGCATCTCGCCGGAGGATTTCGCCGCCATCGCCACGGGCGCCAAGGAGGGCTGCCCGATATCGAGACTGCTCAAGACCGAGATCACGCTCGACTGGTCCCTGGTCTGACCGCCCTGGCTGCGATGCTTGCGTGCCGGTTAACCGGACCGGAACGCTTTTTCGTCAAAGGCCGCGCCGGCGTTAAGCCAGCCCTCACACCTCGTCGGTAACGATGCGGTTTGTTTCGCTCCCCAAGCGAGGGTCCATGGCCGACGACGTGGCAATGAACTTCCGCAAGAATCGCGGGCGCCCTGCCGGTCGTGAGCCCGAGCAGGCCTCTGGCGGCGTGTCCACATGGCTCCTGGTGGTCTGCGCAGCTGCCTTCGGCTTCATAGCCTTCGCCATCGGCTCGGGGACGGTACCGCTGCCGGGCCTTCCCCCCGTCTCGGCCCTGTGGCGGTCTCCGCTGCCTGCCGCCCCGGTCGCGACCGGGGAGTCCGGACCGCGCGTCATGTCACTCGTTCCGGGCGTGCGCGAATCCACCACCGCGACGACGGGCATGCCGCTGATCGGCACCGCCGCGGTGTCTCTCACCTACACGCCTGTCGGACCGGTCGTCTTCCGCAAGCGCGACGGCTATGTCGAGGTCGACGGCGCGCGCCTGATGCCACCGCCGATCGGCCCGCGCCGCAGCGGACAGGCCGTGCTCGACCATGCGGCAAAGGTCGCCAACGAGCTGCGCGCGCTCGCCTATACGCCCTGCGACAGCCACCTGCGCCATCTCGCCGCCGCCAACATCACCCTCTTCGTCGCCGGCTTCATGCCGTCGCGGACGGCGGTGGACCCCGGCGCTGCCGCCGATCCCGCCTTCTGGCGTCGGCCGGAGGCGAGCATCCTGCGCCGCGCAGTCGTCCCCCTGGCCGAACGCGGCGCCCTGGCCCCGGCCGATTTCGGCCTGGACCTTTCGCCCCAGGCCCGCGGACTGTTCGAGGGCGTCACCATCGGCCGGATCTCCTGCAACTGAGGAACGCCACGATGGTCGCCGCGATTCCGCCTGAATCGACCTGTGTGATAGTGCATCGCATCATTGAGGCCCGCGGGAGAGAATCATGCCGCCAGTCCTGATGGGGGCCGCGGTCGCGGTCGTCATGGTCGCCACCTACGTGCTCGTGCGCAGGTCCCTGCAGGCCCAGCTCAAGCCTGTACGCGCCCAGAAGCCGGGCCACCGCCTGCGGCGCGATC
The DNA here is from genome assembly GCF_022843985.1 of Phreatobacter sp. Classification (GTDB taxonomy): domain Bacteria; phylum Pseudomonadota; class Alphaproteobacteria; order Rhizobiales; family Phreatobacteraceae; genus Phreatobacter. The sequence goes on from NZ_JALHMP010000023.1 coordinate 31,865, forward strand.
CCGCCACGGGTGAATACCGCCCCTTCTGACGGCGGTTGACCCCCTCGCACCCGGTCATTAAGGGTCGGCTCCGCTCGTCCCGACAGGCCGCACCGCGATGTCCTCTTCCCACCTGCCTCCGCACATGCGGCCCGAACGCTCGTTCCAGGGCCTGATTCTGGCGCTCCAGACCTTCTGGGCGGAGAAGGGCTGCGTCATTCTCCAGCCCTATGACATGGAGGTCGGTGCCGGCACCTCCCATCCCGGCACCATGCTGCGCTCCCTCGGCCCCCGGCCCTGGAATGCCGCCTATGTCCAGCCGTCACGCCGGCCCAAGGACGGCCGCTACGGCGAGAACCCCAACCGCCTGCAGCATTATTACCAGTTCCAGGTGATCCTGAAGCCGAACCCCGCCAACCTGCAGGAGCTCTATCTCGGCTCGCTGGAGGCGATCGGCCTCGACCCGAAGCTGCATGACATCCGCTTCGTCGAGGACGACTGGGAGAACCCGACTCTGGGCGCCTGGGGCCTCGGTTGGGAATGCTGGTGCGACGGCATGGAGGTCTCGCAGTTCACCTACTTTCAGCAGGTCGCCGGCATTGAATGCGCGCCCGTCTCCGGCGAGCTCACCTACGGTCTCGAACGCCTCGCCTGCTACCTGCAGAACGTCGAAAGCATCATGGAGCTGAACTTCAACGGCCGCGAAGGGGCCGAGAAGGTCACCTACCGCGAGGTCTTCCTGCAGGCCGAACAGGAATATTCCCGCTACAATTTCGAGCATGCCGACACCGCGGCCCTGTTCCGCCGCTTCGCCGAGGCCGAGACCGAATGCCGGGTGCTGCTGGGCAAGGGCGAGAGCGGCGAGCGCCACCTGATGGTCCAGCCCGCCTATGACCAGTGCCTGAAGGCCGGCCACGCCTTCAATCTGCTCGACGCCCGCGGCGTCATCTCGGTCACCGAGCGGCAGAGCTATATTCTGAGGGTGCGCGAACTGGCCAAGGCCTGCGGCGCCGCCTGGTTGAAGACCGAAGCGGGTGGAGCCGCCGCATGATCCTGATGAACCGCCGCCTGCTCGCCGCCGGCCTGGTGCTGTCGGCCCTGCCCGCCATGGCCCAGGCACCCGCGCCCGCCGATCCCGTCGCGGCGCTGCGCGCCTTCTACGCCAAGCCCGGCCGCGCCTCGGTGAACCCCTTTCTGACGCCGCGCCTGCGCCGCCTCTACACCGAGCAGCAGGCCCGCAGCCGCAGGGCGAACGAGGTCATGCCCGGCCTCGACTTTGCCTTTGCCTGCGGCTGCCAGGACAGCGACGACGACTACCACACCCGCAACGTCTACCGGGTCGTCAGCCGCGACGAGCGCCGGGCGAAGGTTGCCGTCACGCTGAAGATCTTCGCTGACCAGCCGGAGACGCAGGTCATCACCTTCGACATGCTGAATGACAATGGCCGCTGGCTGATCGACGACGTCTCGGGGGCGAGCGGCGACATCCCCTGGGTCCTGTCGCGCCTTCTCCAGATGCGTGAGTGACATGCCCGACCTTCTCCTCGAACTCCTCTCCGAAGAGATCCCCGCCCGCATGCAGGCCGAAGCCGCCGCGCATCTGAAGAAGGCGGTGACGGATGCGCTGGTGGCACGCGGCTGTCTCTACGAGGGTGCACGCGTCATCGTCACGCCGCGCCGCATCGCGCTCTCCGTCCACGGCCTGCCCGTCGCCTCACCGGATGTCCGGGAAGAGCGCAAGGGCCCGCGCGTCGGCGCGCCCGAGGCCGCCATCCAGGGCTTCCTCAAGAGCGCCGGCCTCACCTCGATCGATGAGGCGACCATCCAGTCCGATCCCAAGAAGGGCGACAGCTACATCGCCATCATCGCCAAGCCCGGCCGCCCGGTGCCGGAGGTGATCGCCGACATCGTGCCGGAGATCATCCGCGCCTTTCCCTGGCCGAAATCCATGCGCTGGGGCGCGGCGTCGGTCTCCTCGTCCTCGCTGCGCTGGGTGCGCCCGCTGCAATCCATCCTCTGCACCTTCGGCCCGGAGACGGAGGACCCCGAGGTCATCCGCTTCGCCATCGACGGCATCACCGCCGGCGACGTGACGCGCGGCCATCGCTTCATGGCGCCCGGCGACATCCGCGTGCGGCGCATGGACGATTATCTGACGAGCCTGGAAAAGGCCTTCGTCGTCGCCGACCCGGAGGAGCGCAAGCGCCGCATCCTCGCCGACGCGCGCAATCTCTGCTTCGCCCAGGGGCTGGAACTGGTCGAGGACGAGGGCCTGCTGAACGAGGTCGCCGGCCTCGTCGAATGGCCGGTGGTGCTGATGGGGGCCTTCGAGGAGAGCTTCCTCGCGATCCCCGATGAGGTCATCCGCGCCACGATCCGGGCGAACCAGAAGTGCTTCGTCGTCCGCGACCCCAGGACGGGCCGCCTCGCCAACCGCTTCGTGCTCACCGCCAATCTCGAGGCCAGTGACGGCGGAAAGGCCATCGTCGCCGGCAACGAGCGCGTCATCCGCGCCCGCCTCTCCGACGCGCTCTATTTCTGGCAGACCGACCGGAAGCCGCTCCCCGATTTCGAGGACAAGGGCAAGCCGCTCGACCAGCGCATGGCGAAGCTACGCGCGCTGAACGTCGTCTTCCACGAGAAGCTGGGCACGCAGGGCGAGCGCGTCGACCGCATCAAGGCGCTGGCCCGCCACATCGCGCCGCTGGTCGGCGCCGATCCCGACCTTGCCGAGCGCGCGGCGGAACTGGCGAAAGCCGACCTCATGACCGAGGTGGTCGGCGAATTCCCGGAGGTGCAGGGCCTGATGGGCCGGAAATATGCGCTGCTGCAGGGCGAGCCCGAGAGCGTCGCCGCCGCCATCGAGGACCACTACAAGCCGCAGGGCCCTTCCGACCGCGTGCCGACCGACAAGGTGGCCGTCGCCGTGGCGCTGGCCGACAAGTTGGACACGCTGGTGGGCTTCTGGGCGATCGATGAGAAGCCGACGGGGAGCAAGGATCCGTTCGCGCTGCGCCGAGCAGCGCTGGGCGTGATCAGGTTGATCTCGGAGAACAACGCGAGCCTCAAAATCCGCCGGGTTGTGCAGGAAGCCGCCCTAACGTTAGTGACTCAGATCTTTACCAACCGGCTGGGGGGAAAGCCGCTTCGAGATGTCCAAGCCAGTGGCATCGCGTCTCCTGAACACGTGATCCAAGCGATCGTTGCTGAGGGGCACTCCATTGAGTTGACGTTGGAGGCCGGTGCAGCAGACGAATTCGGGACCACAGCTGCTGTCGAGCGTTCCAAGGTGCTCAAGATTGGCCCGACCGAGCTTGCTGACCTCCTCTCCTTCTTCCACGACCGCCTGAAGGTTCTGCTCCGCGACCAGGGCCAGCGCCACGACCTCGTCGATGCCGTGCTGGCCTCCGGCGAGGGCAATGACGACCTCCTGCTCGTCGTCCGCCGCGTCGAGGCGCTCGCCGCCCTGCTCGGCACCGAGGACGGAAAAAACCTCCTCGCCGGCACCAAGCGGGCCATGAACATCCTGCGCATCGAGGAGAAGAAGGACGGCCGCGCCTATGACGGCGCGCCCGACGCCGCCCTCGTCCACGCCAAGGGCGAGCCCGAGGAGCGCGCACTCTTCGCGCTCCTGCAGTCCGCCAGCACTCATGCCCGCGACCACGTGGCGCTTGAGGACTATGAAGGCGCGATGAAGGCCCTCGCCGAGTTGCGCCCGGCGGTCGACGCCTTCTTCGACAAGGTGACGGTCAATGCCGCCGATCCCGCCCTGCGCGAGAACCGGCTGAGGATCCTGGCGGAGCTGCGCGCCGCCACGGCGACCGTCGCGGATTTCTCGAAGATCGAGGGCTGACGGGCCGGCGTCCCCGCAGCGGCTTGTCGTGCCCGGGCTCGCCCCGGGCCAGCAAGCATTCTGTCACGCGCAATGGTCACGTCGTGCAGGCCCGAAACAAGGCCGGCGTGTTGGCAAGAGCTTTGTCCGGGTGCGGCGGAGGCCGCGTCAGCAGCCCGCCTAAAGCCCTCGTCCCTCCCGCAAGATCGCCTCGGCCTCCGCCGTCGGCTGTCCGTAGCGGTCCTGCAGCACCAGCCCGGGCAGGATGGCGACCGGCGCCCGCGAGCCCTTGGTGCCGGTGATGATGAGGCGGGCAGCGGGCGCTTCGGGTTTGGGATGGATCGGCCGGATGGTGATGCCGCCGAACCGCCCCTTCAGGGCGGCCAGCAAGGCCTCCGGACGGTCGGCGCGGTGAATGAGCGTTACCGTCCCGCCAGGACGCAGCACCGCCACAGCGGTGCGCAGGAAACCCGCGAGCACCTCGTCGCCACCGGAATGGGCAAGTCGCTTGGCAGCGCCCGGCGAGGCGCGGTGGCGCGGCGCGTCGTGGAACGGCGGATTGGTGATGACCCGGTCGATCTCGCCGACGAGCAGCCCGGCCTTCTCGCGCGGCGCCCCGCGTGCCAGCGCATCCATGACAATGACACGGGAGCGGTTGCCGAAGCCATTGGCCGCGGCATTCTGCTCGGCGAGGGCCGCCAGCGCCGGATCGATCTCCACCAGGGTGAGGAAGCATTGCGGCACGCGGGTGGCGACGCAGAAGGCGGCAGCGCCCACGCCGGCGCCGAGATCGAGGATACGGTCTCCCGGCACGGCCGGCACGGCGGCTGCCAGGAGGACGGCGTCATGCCCGGCCCGATGGCCGACACGCGGCTGCGTGATCTCCACGCGCCCGCCGAGGATCCGGTCGGCCGTAGGTTCGAAGAGGGGATCGACGAGCAGTGTCATATGCGCCTTATTGCATACACGTGCGCTGATTAGAATCTTTCAATTCTGATGCGCGCTATGCATAAAAACATCTCCGACAGCCCTTGATTACGGATTCCCCTGCCTCAACGTTTCGCCCCAGCCGGCCTGGGCAATGGCCGTCCGGGCGCGGGCGACATCTGCGGCAGGGACGAGAATCCGCAGCGGGAAAGCGGCGATCCGCGCCTCGATCGCCGAGATATGGCGGTCGGCGACGAAGACGGTGATCCCCTCCCCCGCCAGCAGCGCTTCCACGGCGCTGACGAGAACCGGATCGGCGGTGCGGATGATTTCTTCCAAGATGGCCTCTGCTTCGCCGCGTGCGACTTTTCGTGAAGGGGGCGCCGCTTGAGAAGACCACGCCGCGACCCTATTGTCCGTCACGAAATTGCCCGCATCCTGCGGGCCGGCAGTGGAGCATGGCGTGGCAGTCGTTGTCCCCTTCGAAAAGGACAGGGCCTCCATCGAGGCATTGGTGGGCGCCACGCGGGCGGACATGGAACGGGTCAATGCGATGATCCTGTCGCGGACCGGTTCCGAGGTCACCATGATCCCGGAAGTGGCGAACCACCTGATTTCCTCGGGAGGCAAACGCCTGAGGCCCATGCTGACTCTCGCGACCGCCGCCCTCGCCGGCTACCAGGGTGATGGCCATGTCAAACTCGCCGCCGCGGTCGAGTTCATGCATACCGCGACGCTCCTGCACGACGACGTCGTCGACGAGAGCGACATGCGACGTGGCCGGCCGGCGGCACGCATGGTCTGGGGCAATGAAGCCTCGGTGCTGGTCGGCGACTTCCTGCTTGGCCAGGCCTTCAAGATGATGGTCGAGGTCGGCTCGCTGCGCGCCCTCGACATCCTGTCAACCGCCGCCGCCGTCATCGCCGAGGGTGAGGTGATGCAACTCGCCGCCGCCAAGAACACCTCGACCACCGAGGACGAATATCTCGCCGTCATCCGCGGCAAGACGGCCGAGCTCTTCGCCGCGGCCTGCGAAGTCGGACCGGTCATCGCCGGAAAGCCCAAGGCCGAGCAGGCCGCCGCCCGCGCCTATGGCATGAATCTCGGCATCGCCTTCCAACTCGTCGACGACGCCCTCGACTATGGCGGCAAGGCGCAGAAACTCGGCAAGAACACCGGCGACGATTTCCGCGAGGGCAAGATCACCCTGCCCGTCGTCCTCGCCTTCCGGCGCGGCTCCGAACAGGAGCGGGCCTTCTGGAAGAAGGTGCTGGTGGAGGGCAACATCGCCGACGGCGACCTTGAGACCGCCACCGGCTTCATGGCGCGCCACGGCGCGCTGGCCGATACGATCGAACGCGCCCGGCACTATGGCGACATGGCCAAGGATGCCCTCGCCCTGTTCCCCGACAGCGCGATGAAGGACGCCCTCGTCCAGGCCGTCGACTTCTGCATCTCCCGCGCCCATTGATGGCGGTCACCGACGAACCCGCTCCCATGACCGGCGACGGCGCCCTCGTCCTGTTTTCCGGCGGACAGGATTCGGCCACCTGCCTCGCCTGGGCGCTCGAGCGCTTCGCCCATGTCGAGACGCTCGGCTTCGACTATGGCCAGCGCCACCAGATCGAGCTCGCCTGCCGCGCAACGATCCGCGACGGGCTCCCCGCGGTGAAGGCCGCCTGGGCGGCGCGCCTCGGGCCGGACCATACCCTTGGCCTTGCGGCGCTCGGCGAGGTCTCCGATACCGCCCTGACGCGATCGGTCGCCATCGCCATGACCGACCAGGGCCTGCCCAACACCTTCGTGCCCGGCCGCAACCTCGTCTTCCTCACCTTCGCCGCAGCCCTCGCCTATCGCCGCGGCCTCCGGCACATCGTCACCGGCGTCTGCGAGACCGACTATTCCGGCTATCCCGATTGCCGCGACGACACGATCAAGGCGCTGCAGGTGGCGCTGAACCTCGGCATGGAAAAGCGCTTCGTGCTGCACACGCCGCTGATGTTCATCGACAAGGCCGAGACGTGGCGGCTGGCGGACCGGCTGGGCGGGACACCACTGGTCGAACTGATCCGGACGGACTCCCATTCCTGCTATCTCGGCGACCGCTCGCAGATGCATGACTGGGGCCATGGCTGCGGCACCTGCCCGGCCTGCGAACTCCGGGCCGCCGGCTGGCGACGCTATCGGGACGGGTGAGGGGCACCGTCGTCGCCTCACCCCAGCATGGTCGGTTTCACCCACCAGTCCGGATGGACGGCGCTGATCGCCTTGCCGGCGGCCGCCGCGGCACGGCAAGTGTCGTAGAGCCCGAACACCGTCGCACCGGACCCCGACATGCGCGCCAGCCGGCAGGCTGGATCGGCCACGAGCAGCGCCAGCGCCTTGCCGATCACCGGCGAAAGCGCCAGGGCCGGCGCCTCCAGATCGTTGCGCGATGCAGCGAGGAGAGCCACCAGAGCCGATTTCTCCGGTGGCAGGCCGGTCTCGATGACCCTCGCCGGATCCGCGTCCTGAATCGCCCCCGGCGCGAGGCCGAGCCGGGCGAAGACGGCGGGGGTCGGGACCGCCACCTGCGGGTTGACGAGCAGGGCGGCAAGCCGCGGCAGGACCAGCGGCGGGCCGAGATCGTGTCCGATACCGCGCATGAAGCGAGCGGATGGTGCGAGGCAGACCGACACGTCGGAGCCGGTCAGCCGGGCTGCCTCCAGGAGACGGGGATCATCGAGGCCGATCCCTGCGGCGCGGGCGAGGAGGCGCAGGGCGGCGGCGGCATCCGACGAACCACCGCCGAGGCCGGCGGCGACCGGCAGCCGCTTGATCAGCGTGAAACGTCCGGTCGGCAGGCCAGGGACGCGCGCGGCGAGCAGCCGCGCTGCCTTCAGCACGAGATTGTCCGCCCCGGGTCCCGCGGCCTGCGCCGTCCTGCCGCGCACCACCAGGCCGAAAGCCTCTCCACCGGGGGCGAACCTGAGCTCATCGCCCGTCCGGGCGAAGACCACCAGGCTTTCGAGGTCGTGATAGCCGTCCAGCCGCCGTGCCCTGACCGCAAGCGTCAGGTTCACCTTGGCGGGCGCGCGCGCGACGAAGGCGGTCGGCATGACGCCGGCGCCGTGGGGTCAGTTCGGCTTCGGGGCCGGCGCCTCGCCGGTGTTGCGGCTGGTCTGCAACGGGCTGTCGGTGAGGCCGTTGGCGATCTTGTCGAGGATGCGCGGCAGGTCGTCCGGCTCCGGCTTGAGATCGCGGGCATGATTCCACTGGAAACGCGCTTCGAGGTGTCGACCCGCCTTCCAATAGGCATCGCCCAGATGATCGTTGATCACCGGGTCTTCCGGCCTCAGCTCGATCGCCCGCTCCAGCTCGACCACCGCCTCCTCATAGCGACCCAAGCGATAATAGGCCCAGCCGAGGCTGTCGACGATATAGCCGTCCTCTGGCGTCAGCTCGACAGCCTTGCGGACGAGTTCGAGGCCCTCCTGGAGGTTGATGCCCTGGTCGACCCAGGAATAGCCGAGGTAATTCAGCACCTGCGCGCGGCCACGCACATTGTTTTCCGGAATCAGCGCGAGCGCCCGCTTGAGATCGGCCTCGGCCTTCGCCCATTGCTTGGTGCGCTCATAGGCGATGCCGCGGAAATAGAAGTAGATCCAGTGCTGCGGGCCGGGATCGGTGATCAGGGCCAGCGCACGGGAATAGGTCTCGGCCGCTTCACCGAACATTTTGCGCGACCGCTGGATATTGCCGAGCGCCTGCAGCGCCTCGAGGTCCTGCGGATTGCGGGCGATGAGTTCGGACAGCGCTTTGCGCGCCTCGTCGGTCCGATCGATCTGCTCAAGATTCAGCGCCCGCTGGATCTGGGCGTTGCGGTAGAGCGGCGAATTCTCCGGCATGGCCTCGAACACGGCGATGGCGCGGCGGGGGAGCTTCATGAACTCGTAGAGATCGGCCAGCGACAGGATCGCCATGTCCTGCTGCGGCTCCAGCCAGCGGGCGAGTTGCAGATAGATCAGGGCGAGGTCCTCGCCGCCCTGGCGCGACAGGGCCGAGCCGAGACCGTAGAGAACCTCGGCGGCGCCCGCCTGGCTGGTGCGGACGAGCACGGGCAGGGTGCCGCCCGGCGCGTTCAGCCGCTCTTGGGCGGCGGCGATGATCGGGTGGTTGGGAATGACCTTGTCATAGGCGGCGAAGATTTGCCGCGCCTCGTCCGCCGACCTGGCGCGCGACGCCCAGCGGCCATAGGCGTCGACGATCCGCAGGATGGTCGGATCCTGCTTGTAAGCCTCCTCCAGGCGCCGGCCCGCTTCCACGCGGCGCCCGGCGGCATCGAGAATGAGGCCGGCATGGAAGTTCTTGAAGAGGTTGTACCAGTCGGCGCCGGTGAGGCGGTCAAGCACCGCGACGCCGGCCTGCGCGTCGCCCGATCCCAGATGGGTCCAGCCGATGAGCAGCGCCGAGGTCAGGTCGGCATTGGCCCGCGGCGCCGCCGTCAGATGCATCCGCGCCGTCTGGAACTGCTTGGCCTTGAGCGCCCGCATGGCGAGGGTCAGCCGCGCCAGGCGGTGGCCGCGATCGATCTGGATCAGCCTTTCGGCGAGCGGGCTGGCCTCATCGACGTTGCCGTCGGCCAGCGTCGTGACGAATGCGCGTTCGAGAATCTCGGTGTTGCGGGGATCCTGCCGAAGTGCGGCCCGCCAAAAGACGGAAGCGGCCGCAGTATCACGGACGTTTGATGCGAGACGCGCCGCAAGCACGTTGCCGTAGACCGAGACCCGCAGGGCATCGCGGAACGCCGGCGTCGCCCCCAGCGGTTCGAAGGTCTGGTTGCGCGCCTGGGCATGGCCCGTGGAAACAGCGGCGGTGGCGATGGCAACCGCCAGCGCGAGGACGCGAAAAGGGGTCTTGATCGTCACAATCGCTCTCTCGTCATCCCTCGGGGAAGATCGGCGCCGCGCGCGCAAGCAGCGCCTGTCGGGTCGGGGTGCACCGCGGCAGAATGCCTCCGAAGCGGGTGATCCGCAAGAAGACCTTCGTCCCTGACACGGCACCCTCCTCCCGGACTTGGGCGATGCGAAGGCAGATGGCGGTTTCGTGATCGCCGCGCGCCACTCTGTCACGGGAGCGACGAGGCTTGAAGCCGGACCGGCGAGCCTTTAGCAGGGCGGCAGGGCGAGGCTGTCGCCCGTTGCGGAACGTCTCCCATGCCCAGCGCCCCGGCCCTCTCGCCCGCCGACGAACTCCTGACGCTGCGTGATCTCGTGCGCTATGCGGTGACGCGCTTCTCCCAGGCGCGGCTGACCTATGGCCATGGCACGACCACGGCCCTGGACGAGGCCGCCTTCATGATGCTCGAGGGCCTGTCCCTGCCGGTGGACGAACTCGGCCCCTGGCTCGATGCGCGTCTGACGCGGCCCGAGCGCGAGCGGCTGATCGGGTTGATCGAGGCCCGTATCGCCACCCGCAAGCCGGCGCCCTACCTCGTCGGACGCGCCTATATCCAGGGCGTGCCCTTCCGGGTGGACGAGCGGGTGATCGTGCCGCGCTCCTATCTCGGCGAGATGATGATGACCGGCGCCCTGACCCAGGACGGCGCCGGACCAATCCCCGATCCTTTCGATGTCACCCGCGTGCTAGACCTGTGCACCGGCTCGGGCTGCCTCGCCATCCTCGCCGCCATGGCCTATCCGAACGCCGCCGTCGATGCGGTCGATCTGTCGAAGGAGGCGCTCGCGGTGGCGCAGCTCAACGTCGCCGACCACGAGATGGAGGACCGCGTCCGCCTTGTCGCCGGCGACCTGTTCAGGCCGCTCGCCGGCCGACGCTATGACCTCATCATCGCCAATCCGCCCTATGTCGCGCAGGCGGAAGTGGACGCCTTCCCGGCCGAATACCGGGCCGAGCCGATCATCGCCCATCTCGGCGGCGCCGACGGGCTCGATATCGTCCGCCGCATCCTGGCGGCGGCCGGCGACCACCTGACGCCCGAGGGCGGCCTGCTCTGCGAGATCGGCACGGGGCGCGACATCCTCGAGGCTGAATACGACCTGCCCTTCCTCTGGCTCGATTCGGCCGAGAGCGAGGGCGAGGTGTTCTGGATCGGCGCTGCGGATCTGGCGGCGGAGTGAAAGCTGGCCCCCTGCCCCCGGGCTGCCCATGATCCCCGACCCTGCTGGTCGTGCGAGGGGTCAGGTGTGGGCGGCCAAGGACAGACCGGGCGTTGAGGCGCGGCAATCAGCGCGCGAACTTCTTGTACTGGATGCGCTTGGGAATGGTCGAATCCGTGCCGAGGCGGCGCTTCTTGTCTTCCTCGTAGTCCTGGAAATTGCCCTCGAACCACTCGACATGGCTGTCGCCTTCGAAGGCGAGGATATGGGTGGCGATGCGGTCGAGGAACATGCGGTCATGGCTGATGATGACGGCGCAGCCGGCATAGTCCTCAAGCGCCTCCTCCAGCGCCCTGAGCGTGTCGACATCAAGGTCGTTGGTGGGCTCGTCGAGCAGCAGGACATTGGCGCCGCGCTGCAGGATCTTGGCGAGGTGGACGCGGTTGCGCTCACCGCCGGACAACTGGCCGACCTTCTTCTGCTGGTCGCCGCCCTTGAAGTTGAAGGCGCCGCAATAGGCGCGGGCATTGATCTCGCGCTTGCCGAGATAGAGGATCTCGTTGCCGCCGGAGATTTCCTCATAGACCGTCTTGCCGTCGGCAAGCGCGTCGCGCGACTGGTCGACATAGCCGAGCTTGACGTTGTCGGCGACGACGATCTCGCCGCCATCCGGCGTCTCCTGACCGGCGATCATGCGGAACAGCGTGGTCTTGCCGGCGCCGTTGGGGCCGATGACACCGACGATGCCGCCCGGCGGCAGGCGGAACGACAGGTTGTCGATCAGCAGCTTGTCGCCGAAGGCCTTCGATAGCTCCTTGAACTCGATGACATTGTTACCGAGCCGCTCGGCGATCGGAATGATGATCTGCGCCGTGGTCGGGCCGGCCTCCGCGGCCCTCTTGACCAATTCGTCGTAGCGCTGGATGCGGGCCTTGTTCTTGGCCTGCCGCGCCTTCGGCGACGAGCCCATCCATTCGGCTTCACGCTGCAAGGCCTTCAGCCGCGTTTCCTCCTCGCGGCCCTCCTGGACCAGGCGCTTCTGCTTTTGCTGCAGCCATGACGAGTAGTTACCCTCGTAGGGAATGCCCTTGCCACGGTCGAGTTCGAGGATCCAGCCGGTGACATTGTCGAGGAAGTAGCGGTCGTGGGTGACGATCAGGATGGCGCCGGGATAGCTGCGCAGGTGGCCCTCCAGCCAGGCGGTCGTTTCCGCGTCGAGATGGTTCGTGGGCTCGTCGAGCAGCAGCACTTCGGGCTGGTCGAGCAGCAGGCGGCAGAGCGCGACGCGGCGCTTCTCGCCGCCCGACAGCTTGTCCACCGCCCAGTCGTCCGGCGGACAGATCAGCGCATCCATGGCCTGGTCGACCTGGCTGTCGAGGTCCCACAGGCCCTGCGCCTCGATCTCGTCCTGGAGCCTCGCCATCTCGTCGGCGCTCTCGTCGGAATAATTCATGGCGAGTTCGTTGTAGCGGTCGAGGATCGCCTTCTTCTTGGCGACGCCGAGCATGACGTTCTCGCGCACGGTGAGGCTGGTATCGAGCTGCGGCTCCTGCGGCAGGTAGCCGACGCGGACACCCTCGGCGGCCCAGGCCTCGCCGGTATATTCCTTGTCCATGCCGGCCATGATGCGCAGCAGGGTCGACTTGCCGGCGCCGTTGACGCCCAGCACGCCGATCTTGGCGTCCGGGTAGAAGGACAGGTGGACGTTCTCCAGGACCTTCTTGCCGTTCGGATAGGCCTTGGTCAGGCCGGACATGTGGTAGGCGAACTGGCGAGCCATGGCGTGGGGCGTCCCTGGAGTGCCGCGTGCACCGGCGGTGCCGCGCCGCGTCGAAATGGATGTCGCGTGATCAGCGCGAGATAGCGGGCGGCGGGGAAAGCCGCAAGCCGCAGACGCCGAAAAATCCGCTCGCTCCCCTGTGACATGATCCGGCAATCATGCTCTTGATACCCTCGTTTTGGCGAAAGCCGGACCATTCTTGGGGAGTGACGATGCTGACAAAGACGCTGGCCGCTACCGCGGCAATCATGATGGCAACGCTGGGCGCCGCCGCCGCGCAACCACTGACCGGGCGCTACCAGGTCATCGGCGACAACGGCGACGGCAGCCGCTACAGCGGCGTCGCTGTGATCAGTGGCACGGCAGGTGGCAATTGCGGCATCCGCTGGACCATCGCCAACACGCCCCCCACCGAAGGCTTCTGCATGCGCCAGGGCAACGTGCTTTCCGCTGCCTACAAACTCGGCGAATCCGTCGGGCTCGTCGTTTACCGGATCAACGACGACGGCACCCTCGACGGCACCTGGACCATCGCCGGCCAGGAAGGCGTCGGCAAGGAACGGCTGGTGCCGGCGCGGTAATGGACTGCGGTTTCCGCGGCTTCGTGTTGCTCGGGCTGCCCGCATGACGTCCTGCCCGGCCTTGTGCTGGGCATGACGGCGACGGAAGGCGATCCTTCGTCGAGCGCGTCACCCCGGATGTGAAAGGGCCTCTGGAGACGGCGGATACTCAGTCCTTAAGCCCGTTCAGGAAACCCGTCAGCAGCGCACTGACTGCGTCGGCCCGCTCCTGCTGGATCCAGTGGCCCGCGCCCTCGATGAGATGGACGCCGCGGCAGCCCGGAAGGGTCGACGGATAGGACTCGATCTGCGCCTTCGACGCCGGAAAATGCATGACCCCGTCATTCGTTCCGGCGATGAACAGCGACGGCTGCCGGATCGGCTGTCCGCGCCACGGCGCCGTCAGCGCCGCGTTGCGCTTGAGGTTGCGGTACCAGTTGAGACCACCGCGAAAGCCGGAATGGGCAAACTGGCCGGCCATATAGGCCATGTGCGAGGACGGCAGCCAGTCCGGCAGGTCCCCCGGCGCATCGGTATTGGCGATAAGGCCGCCGGGCGTCTTCAGCCGGATCATCGACTTGCGGCGGCCGGCGCGCTCGCCGAACCCGTCGAAATAGATGCGCTTGAGGCTGTCCTCCGGGTCACGATCAAGCTCGGCCTCGGCAACGCCCGGCGCCTGGAAATACTGCATGTAGAAATCGCGGATGCCGAGTTTCTCCAACGCGGTGAGCAGGTCCGTATAGCCCGGCGGCGTCCACGGCACGCTCATGCCGACGACGGCCCGGAACAGGTCGGGGCGCAGCAGCGCCGCGTGCCAGGCGACAGGCGCGCCCCAGTCATGGCCGACAATCACCGCGCTGTCCGCGCCCAGCACCTTCACCAGGTCCACCTGATCTGCGACGAGGTCGAGAAGAGAATAGCGCTCGATCTCCGGAGGCGCGGCGGTATGGCCGTAGCCGCGCATGTCGGGTGCCACCGCCCGGTAGCCGGCCGCCGCCACCGCCCGCATCTGGTGGCGCCAGGAGGCCCATCCCTCCGGCCAGCCATGACAGAACAGGACGAGCGGGCCTTCGCCGAGTTCGGCGATGCGCATGGCGATGCCGTTGGCCTTGACCATCCTCAGCGGGATCGGCGTGTCATCCGTCGCGAACATGGGGCCTCCGGAGATGTGCGGAACCTTGAGCCTGCCCCAGCGGTTGGCCCTTGAACATTCCCCCGAACAGGAGGCGTCGATGCCCCAGGGCGACAAGTCCGCCTATACCGACAAGCAGAAGCGCAAGGCCGAGCATATCGAGGCGAGCTACCGGGAGCGTGGCGCTTCGGAGAAGCGGGCGGAGGCCATCGCCTGGGCCACGGTCAACAAGGAGAGCGGCGGCGGCAACAGGTCCGGCTCCGGCCGGGGCAAGGCCGACACCAAGGTCTCCGCCAAGCGCGGCGGCAGCAAGGGCGCAAAGGGGAGCGCCTCCAGGAGCCCCGACGAGCGCTCCGCATCCGCGAAAAAGGCTGCGGCAACCCGCAAGCGCAACGCCGAGACGGGTTGAGGTTCCTCTCCCCTGTTCGGCCGATCTTGAGCAGGAAGACCGGATCGCCTTCACTGATCGCGCGATCAGCGGGAGGGCACATGGCCGCGCGCGCCATCGGGGCCGGCAAGGTGACGACCAAGGAGGAGATCCTCGACGCCGCCGAGACCCTGTTCGCGGCCCGCGGCTTCGAGGGCGCCTCGATGCGAGCCATCGCCGAGGCGGCTGGCGTCGCCCAGGCGCTGCTCCACTACCATTACAGGACGAAGGAAGGCCTGTTCGAGGCCATGTTCCTGCGCCGCTCGGGCGCCATCAACCGGATTCGTCTCGCCCGCCTCGATGTGATGTCGGCACGCGGGCGCCCGAGCGTCGAGGACATCGTCGAGGCCCTGCTGCGCCCGACCATCGAGGCCGGGCATGATCCGAGCGGTGGCGGAGGACGGTTCGCCAGCCTCATCCTCGCGGTCAGCACGGCCGAGGGCGAGTGGCAGAAGGGCCTCGTCGCCCGCAGCTACGACCCCATGGCGGAACGATTCATCGATGCGCTGATGGGCGCCCTGCCCGGTCTCGACCGCGCCAATGCCACCTGGGGCTATCTCTTCATCGTCGGCGCCGCCCTGACCCAGATGGCGCCGACCGGGCGCGCCGACCGCCTGTCGGCGGGCGCAGCCAGCGACGTCGACAGCGACGCCATGCTGGCGCGGGCCGTCATCTTCGCCGCGGCGGGCCTGCGCGCCCTTGCAGCCGACACCGCCGCAGAGCACGGCCACTCCCATTGACCGAACGACCAGCCCTGGAGGAATTTCACCTTGCCCCGCCGCATCATCGACCTCTCGGTGGCCCTGCGCGCCGATATCGCCTCCGACCCGCCCTCGGCCCTGCCTGCCATCACCTATATCGACCACAGGCAGTCGGTCGCGCAGATCCTGCCCTTCTTTCCCGGCCTGACCCGGGACGACCTGCCGGACGGCGAAGGCTGGGCGGTCGAGCAGTTGAACGTCTCCACACATAACGGCACCCATCTCGACGCACCCTACCATTTCCACTCCACCACCGACGGTGGCAAACCCGCCTGGACCATCGACGAAATGCCGTTGGACTGGTGTTTCCAGCGCGGCGTGAAGCTCGACTTCCGCCACTTTCCCGACGGCTATGTGGCCAGTGCCGACGATGTCGAACAGGAACTGACCCGCACCGGCGTGACGCTGCAGCCCCTCGACATCGTGGTGGTGAACACCGCCGCAGGCGCCCGCTACGGCGAGCCGGACTATGTCGGCCGCGGCTGCGGCATGGGCCGCGAGGCGACGCTCTGGCTGACCGAACGCGGCGTCAGGATCACCGGCACCGACGCCTGGAGCTGGGACGCGCCCTTCGTCCACACGGCGCGCAAATATGCCGAGACGGGCGATGCCGGCCTCATCTGGGAAGGCCACCGGGCCGGCATGGTGCGTGCCTACGGCCATATCGAGAAGATGACCAATCTCGATCGTCTGCCGGCGACCGGCTTCACCATCGCCTGCTTCCCGTTCAAGATCCACAAGGCTTCGGCCGGATTCTGCCGGGCCGTCGCCATCTTCGAGGACTGAAACCCCATGAAGCTCGTCACCTTCGTCGGTTCCCATGGCCGCGAACGCCTCGGCGCCATCATCGGGCCCGAGGGCGACGAGCACGTGCTCGACCTCGCCACGGCAGCCCACCGCGACCACGTCCCGGCCACCGCCTTCCGCTCCATGCTGGCGCTGATCGAGGCGGGGCCGCGCGCTCTCGACAAGGCGCGCCATCTCGCCGCGACACACAAGATCGACGAGGACATCGCCCGGCCGCTGTCGCGGGTGCGCCTGCTGGCGCCGGTCCCCGTGCCGCCGCAGGTGCGCGACTTCTCCGTCTTCCCCCGCCACATTCTCGACGCGCCGGTGGGAATGCGCCGCATCATCGCGCGCGCGAGGGGCGACGAGGCCGCCGCAAAGGCGCTGAAGCCCGATGCGGAGGTGCCGAAGGTCTATCGCGAGCGGCCGATCTATTATTTCACCAACCGGTTCTCGATCGTCGGCCCGGACACCGACATCCACTGGCCAGACTATTCGACGCTCATGGACTACGAGCTGGAATTCGCGGCGATCCTGTGGGGCGGTGGCTCCAATATCCCGGTCGCCGAAGCCAGCGGGCACATTTTCGGCTACACGATCTTCAACGACTTCTCGGCCCGCGACGCGCAGCTCGCCGAAATGGCCGGCATGCTCGGCCCCGCCAAAGGCAAGAGCTTCGACGCCGGCAACGCCCTCGGCCCCTATATCCTCACTGCCGACGAGGTCGCCGACCCCTACAGCCTCGCCGCCACAGCGCGGGTGAACGGTGCCCTCTGGACCGACAGCAGCACGGCCGGGATGCTGCATTCCTTCGAGGACATGATCACCTATGTCTCGCGCTCGGAAACGCTGCGGCCGGGCGAGGTCTTCGGCTCGGGAACGGTGAACGGCGGCTGCGGCCTCGAACACGATCGGTTCCTTGCCGACGGTGATGTCATCGAACTGTCGGTGGCAGGGCTCGGCACCCTGCGCAACCGGATTCTCGCCGCCGACGGCTGAGGCCGGACCACCTTCGGCCTGTGCCGCACCGCGGATTCGCCTCCGTCTTTGGGAAGAGGTCGACGTCTCGCCCCGATCGTTGGGTGTCCTCTAGCGGAATGATTTTTCAGGTTTTTGCAGATGCGGCATTACGTTGCCTTGCAATGCAATGCTGCATTTTGCGTCAAGGTAAGGCGACAAAGTGCCGCGCCAGGCATTGCAGCCCCGGCGCATATCTGACCACACTGGCTTCGACGATCAGGGTCCCGCCGAAAACGGCAGCGCAAAAAGCGCAGGGCTTCCAGGGAGGATCGCGGCCCATGACATCCGTTGGCTTTGCCGACGCCCATCCGGATTCCATCAGGACGCCACTTCTGGCCGTCCGTGACATTTCCGTCCGCTTCGGCGGCATCATCGCCCTGAACGGCATCTCGTTCGACGTGGAGGCCGGCCATGTGGTCGGTCTCATCGGCCCGAACGGCGCCGGCAAGACGACGCTCTTCAACTGCCTGAGCCGCCTCTACATCCCCAACGAGGGCGACATCCTCTTCCAGGGGCGTTCGATCATGAAGTCCCCGCGCCACGCCATCGCAGCGATCGGCATGGGACGCACCTTCCAGAATGTGGCGCTGTTCGACCGAATGTCGGTGCTCGACAACGTCAAGGTCGGTTGCCACAGCCAGACCCATGCGGGCTTCCTGCGCTCCGTGTTGCGGGTAAGCGGCGTCGCGGCCGAGGAGAAGGCGATCGAGGACCGCGCCCGTGAACTGGTCGCCTTCATGGGCCTCGAGCCCTTCGCCGCCTTGCCGGCCGGCCCCTTGCCCTTTCCCATCCGCAAGCGCGTCGAACTCGCACGCGCTCTCGCGGCTAGGCCCAAGCTTCTGCTCCTCGATGAACCGGCCGCCGGCCTCAACCACGAGGAGATCGAGGTCCTCAAGCAACAGATCCGCCGCGTCGTCGAGATCCAGAAGGTCACCACGCTGCTGGTCGAGCATCACATGAGCCTGGTCATGTCGGTCTCCGACAAGGTGGTGGCCATCGACTTCGGCAAGAAGATCGCCGACGGGACGCCGGCCGAGGTGCAGCGCGATCCCGAGGTCATCCGCGCCTATCTCGGCACGGGGGCCTGACCCATGGCACCCCTCCTCGAGATCAGCAGCCTCAGGGCCTACTACGGAGCGACGGAAGCCCTGCACGGGCTGAGCTTTTCTATCGCTCAGGGCGGCATCACCACCCTGCTCGGCGCCAATGGCGCCGGCAAGACGACGACGCTGCGGGCGATCAGCGGTCTCGTCCGCCGCGAGGGGAGCATCGTCTTCGACGGCCGCCCCATCGACAAGATGGCGACCGAGGACATCACCCGCCTCGGCGTCGCCCATGTCCCCGAGGGGCGCGGCACCTTCGTCGGCCTGTCCGTCGAGGAAAACCTCAAGATTGCCAGCTACGGCCGGCGCGACAAGTCCGGGGTCAGGCGCGATCTCGACCTCGTCTTCACTTACTTTCCCCGCCTGAAGGAACGCATCGCCCAGCAGGCCGGCACCCTGTCGGGGGGCGAGCAGCAGATGCTCGCCATCTCCCGCGCCCTGATGCTGGGCCCGCGCCTGATGCTGCTGGACGAACCCTCCTTCGGCCTCGCCCCGCTCATCGTCCAGGAAATCTTCCAGATCATGCGGCGGATCAACGAGGAGGCCGGCGTCTCCATGCTGCTCGTCGAGCAGAACGCGGCACTGGCGCTGAACCTCGCCGAGAACGCCTACGTGCTGGAAACCGGCACTGTCGTGATGGCGGGACCCTCGGCCGAACTGAAGAACGACGAGGGCATCCGCAAATCCTATCTCGGCTACTGAGCCAGGCGCTGGAAGGCACAGAGGACGACGCATGGAACAGTTGATCCAGCAGATCGCATCGGGGCTCGCATCAGGCGCCATCTACGCGCTCGTCGCCCTGGCCCTGGTGATGATCTTCACTGCGACGGATCACCTGAACTTCGCCCAGGGCGAGATGGCGATGTTCTCGACCTATATCTGCTGGCAGTTCATCCAGTGGGGCTTCCCGTTCTGGCCGGCCCTCGGCTTCACCATCCTCTTCTCCTTCCTGCTTGGCGTCGCCATCGAACGCGTCATCCTGCGGCCGCTGCACAATGCCTCGGTGCTCTCCATCGTCGTCGTCTTCATCGGCCTCCTGGCCATCTTCCATTCCCTGGCCGGCGGCATCTGGAGCCACACGATCAAGAACTTCCCCTCGCCCTTCCCGAACGTGACCTTTGCCGGTTCCGGCTATATCGGCGCCCACCAGATCGGGATGATCCTCGTCTCGCTGCTGATGCTCTTCGCCCTCTTCGCCTTCTTCCGCTTCACGCCCCTCGGCCTTGCCATGCGCGCGGCGGCGCAGAACCCGGTCTCGGCCCGGCTCGTCGGCGTCAAGGTGGACTGGATGCTGGCGCTGGGCTGGGGCCTGGCCGCGGCGGTCGGCGCCGTGGCCGGCGCCATGGTCGCCCCGGTCGTCTATCTCGAGCCCAACATGATGGCCTCCATCCTGCTCTACGGCTTCGCCGGCGCGCTGGTCGGCGGCATCTCCAATCCGGCCGGCGCGGTCTTCGGCGGGTTCCTTGTCGGCGTACTCGAAAACCTCGTCGCCTATTTCGGCAACCTCACCGAGAAGACCTTCGGCATCTACATCGTCGGCAATGGCGAGAAGCTCACGGTGGCGCTGATCATCGTCATCACCATCCTCACCCTGAAGCCAGCCGGCCTGTTCGGCCGCACCACCGTCAGGAGGGTGTAGCCATGACCGCCATCACCACGGCCGCGCCCGTCGCCGCGGAGACCTCCCGCAACCTGACGCGCACCCTGCTCATCGGTCTCCTGCTGGTTGCCGCCGCCCTGCCCTTCCTGGTCGGCAAGTCCGGCTTCATCTCGAACTTCACCTTCCTGCAGCTCAGTCTGATGATCGTCTATGCGATCGCCGTGCTCGGCCTGAACCTGCTGACCGGCTTCAACGGCCAGATCTCCCTCGGCCACGGCGCCTTCTTTGCCGTCGGGGCCTATACGGCGGCGATCCTGATCGAGCATTACGGCGTCAATTACTGGCTGACCCTGCCCGCGGCGGCGCTGATCTGTTTCGTGATCGGCTATCTCTTCGGCCTGCCGGCCCTCAGGCTCGAGGGCCATTATCTGGCGCTGGCGACCTTCGGCCTCGCCATCGCCGTGCCGCAGATGCTGAAATACAAGCACCTCGAGCCGCTGACCAACGGCGTCATGGGCATCAACCTGCTGAAGCCGGACGCGCCTTTCGGGCTGCCATTGTCGGGCGACCAGTGGATGTATCTGGTGGTGCTGGTCGTCGCCGTCGCCATGTTCTGGATGGCCCGCAACCTGCTGAACTCGCGGCCCGGCCGGGCCATGGTGGCGATCCGCGACCATACGCTCGCCGCCGGCACGATGGGCATCGACACGTCGCGCTACAAGGCGACGGTCTTCGGCATCTCGGCCCTCTATGTCGGCGTCGCCGGCGCCCTGCACGCCATCATCTTCGAGTTCGTGTCGCCCGACAGTTTCCGCTTCGAACTGTCCATCGCCATCCTCGTCGGCGCGGTGGTGGGCGGCGTCGCCTCCCTTCCCGGAGCCGTCATCGGCGGGATCTTCGTCCAGTTCATCGAAAAATATGCCGATGCCATGACGAAGAAGCTGACGCAGGCCATCCACCTGCCGCTCGAGCTGCAGCCGTGGACGCTCTACGGCATCACCCTCATCGTCCTGATCTACGTCATGCCCGGCGGCATTGCCGGAGGCCTCGCTGCCCTGTGGGCGCGGCTCAGACGACACAAGGGCGGGTGACCCCCGCCCTGATCCCACCGCAGTGCATTCGCAGACGCTGTCCAAGCCAAGCGGCCCAGAAGACCGCGCAATCACCGGAGGACTAACCCATGACTGAGTTGAAACGCAGAACGGTCATCGCCGGCCTCGGCGCCCTCGCCGTCACGCCGGTTTTCGCCCCCGCCATCGCCCAGAAACGCTACGACGAGGGCGCCAATGATCGCGAGATCAAGATCGGCAACATCATGCCCTATTCGGGCAATGCGTCCGCCTATGGCGTCATCGGCCGCACCTCCGAAGCCGTCATGAAGATGGTCAACGACGCCGGCGGCCTCAACGGCCGCAAGGTCACCTTCATCACCTATGACGACGGCTATTCGCCGCCAAAAGCGGTGGAGATGGTCCGCAAGCTGGTCGAAGAGGACAAGGTCCTGCTCGTCTTCAACCCGCTCGGCACCCCCTCCAACACGGCGATCCAGCGCTATCTCAACCAGCGCAAGGTGCCCCAGCTCTTCGTCGCCACCGGCGCCTCCAAATGGGGCAATCCGCGCCAGTTCCCCTGGACCATGGGCTGGCAGCCGGACTATGTCACCGAGGGCGCCATCTATGCCAAGCACATCCTGTCGACCAAGCCCGACGCCAAGATCGGCGTTCTGATGCAGAACGACGACTACGGGAAGGACTACTTCAACGGCTTCAAGCAGGGCCTCGGCCCCGCCAACGAGCGACGGATCGTCCAGCTCTCGACCTATGAGGTCACCGACCCGACCATCGACAGCCAGATGATCCAGCTGAAGAATTCCGGCGCCGACGTGTTCTTCAACATCACCACGCCGAAATTCGCGGCGCAGGCGATCAAGAAGGCTGCCGAAATCGCCTGGAAGCCGGTCCACTATCTCAACAACGTCTCCTCGTCCTTCGGCTCGGTCCTCAAGCCGGCCGGCATCGACAATGCCCAGGGCATCATGGTCGCTCTCTACCGCAAGGACGCCAATGACCCGCAATGGGCGAACTCGCCTGATGTCGTCGCCTGGAAGGCCTTCATGGCCAAGTACATGCCCAATGCCGACATCCGCGACGATGGCCACAACTTCGGATTCTCCGTCGCCCATACGCTGCTGCAGACGCTGAAGCAGGCCGGCGACAACCTGACGCGCGAGAACGTCATGAAGGAAGCCGCCAACCTCAGGGCTTTCGAATCGCCGCTGCTGCTGCCCGGCATCAAGGTCAACACCAGCCCGACCGACTTCTATCCGATCCAGTCGGTGCAGCTCGCCCGGGTCAAGGGCGAGAGCTTCGAGCTCTTCGGCAGCGTGCTGTCCAACGAGAGCACCTCCTGAGGAGAGACCTGGCGGCGCGGGTCACCGCGCCGCCTCTTCCCCCGTCGATCAGCCCCCTGCCAGAGAGCGAACAGATGTATCCCGGGCATCATGCCAAGGCCCACCCGGAGCGCGCCGCCTTCGTCATGGCCGGCTCCGGCGAGAGCGTCACCTACCGCGCGTTCGAGGAGCGGGCCAACCGCCTCGCCCATCTGTTCCGCGCCCACGGCCTGCAGCGCCTCGACCACTACGCCATCTTCATGGAGAACAACGCCCGCTATCTTGAGGCCTGCAGTGCGGGCGAAAGGGCCGGTCTCTATTACACCTGTATCAATTCCTACCTGCTGGCAGACGAACTCGCCTACATCCTGAACAACAGCGAATCGAAGCTGCTGATCACCTCCCGCGCCAAGAAGGACGTCGCGCTGCAGGCGCTGAAACAGTGTCCGAACGTGACGCTCTGCCTCATCGTCGACGGCGACCCCGCGGATAAGGCCCATTCCGACTTCGCCAGCGCCGTGGCGCATCATCCCGCAACGCCGATCGCCGACGAATGGCTCGGAACGCCCATGCTCTACTCCTCCGGCACCACCGGCCGGCCCAAGGGCATCCTGCGCCCGCTGCCCGAGAACCTGCCCTCCGAACCGCTGCCGCTCTACACCTTCCTCGACAAGCTCTGGCGCTACCGCGACGGCATGATCTACCTGTCGCCGGCCCCGCTTTATCACTCCGCGCCCCAGGCTGCCGTCGGCCTCGCCATCCGCCGCGGCGGTACGGTCATCGTCATGGAACATTTCGATCCGGAGGCCTATCTGGCGCTGGTCGAGAAATACCGCGTCACGCACAGCCAGCTCGTGCCAACCATGTTCTCGCGCATGCTGAAACTGCCGATCGCGGTGCGCGCCCGCTACGATCTCTCCTCGCTGGAGATCGCCGTTCATGCCGCCGCTCCCTGCCCGCCGCAGGTGAAGGAGGAGATGATCGGCTGGTGGGGGCCGATCATCCACGAATATTACGGGGCGACCGAGGCCATGGGCTTCACCGCCTGTGACAGCGCCCAATGGCTGAGCCATCGCGGCACGGTCGGCAAAGTGCTCCTCGGCGACCTCCACATCCTCGATGCCGACATGAACCCGGCGCCGAAGGGCGAGCCGGGCGAGATCTGGTTCAAGACGGCCAATCCCTTCGTCTATTTCAACGATCCCGGGCGCACCGCCGCCTCGCGCTCGCCCGACGGCACCATGTCCACCGTCGGGGACGTCGGCTATGTCGACGACGAGGGGTATCTCTACCTCACCGACCGCTCGACCTTCATGATCATTTCGGGCGGAGTGAACATCTATCCGCAGGAATGCGAGAACCTGCTCATCACCCATCCCAAGGTCGCCGATGCCGCCGTCTTCGGCGTGCCCAACGAGGATTTCGGCGAGGAGGTGAAGGCGGTGATCCAGCCGATGCCAGGCCACGAGCCCGGCGAGACGCTCGCCGCCGAGCTCATGGGCTTCTGCCGCGACCACCTCTCGGCGCAGAAATGCCCGCGCTCCATCGATTTCATGGATGCGCTGCCGCGGCTGCCGACGGGCAAGCTCTACAAGAAGGCGTTGCGTGACCGCTACTGGGGCGACCGCAAGGTGCGCATCATCTGAACCGTTGCGCTTGCCAAGAGAGCCGGCCGGGGCTTCTCTGCCTGTTCCAGGGTTCGGACAATTGCCATGCAGCGTCAGGTCATCGAGGTCCCCGTCATTTCCGAGGCGATCCGCCGCCTCGGCGCCCCGACCTCCGCCCTGGTGCGCGCCGGGGACCTGCTCTTCACCTGCGGCATGCCGCCCGTCGACATCCGGACCGGCGACATCGTCCAGGGTGATATCGCCACCCAGACGCATGCCGCGCTCGATGCCCTCGAGGCCACCCTCGCCTTTGCCGGCTCCTCCCTCGCCCTAGCGGTGAAGACCACGGTCTTTATCACCGACCCCGCCCTGATGGGCACGGTCAATGCGATCTATCGCGAGCGCTTTCCCGCGGGATTCCCGGCCCGCACCAGCGCCGGCATCAATCCCTGGCCAGCGCCGTTCAACATCGAGATCGAATGCGTTGCGGTCATTCCGTGACGCCATCTTGCATCGGTGTATAAAATATGCGCCGATGCGTCCCGAGAGAATGCTGGTGCTGCGGCACTGGCTGAAACTAGGATAAGCCGGTCGATCCCGCCGCAGGCAGCAGAGATTGCACCTGCGGACTGGTACGGCCCACGAACCGACCGCCGCGTGAGGACCGCACCATGAGCCTGACCTTGTTCCGCAACTTCCGCCTTCTCGATCCAGCGATCGCCGACGACCTCGTCGAGGGCTACGAGATGCTCGTCGAGGGCGACAAGGTCAAGGAACTCTCCGACAAGCCGATCAAGGCCTCCAAGGCCGATGTCGTGAACTGCGGCAAGCGCACCATGATGCCCGGCCTCATCGACTGCCACGTCCATGTCATCGCCACCATGGTCAATATCGGGCAGAACGCACTGGTGCCTGACGCCCTGATCGCCTATCGCGCCGCCCGCATCATGAAGGGCATGCTCGACCGCGGATTCACCACGGTCCGCGACCTCGGCGGCGCCACCTATCCCCTGGTCGAGGCCCAGGAGCAGGGCCTGATCGAGGCACCCCGACTCATCATTCCCGGCAAGGCCCTGTCGCAGACCGGGGGCCACGGCGACTCGCGCTCGCGCTACGACCGTCGCGACCCCGAGACCTGGACGCGCACCCTCGGCTCCCTCGGCCGCCTCGCCGACGGCGTCGACGCCGTGCGCCAGGCCTGCCGCGAGGAGATCAAGCAGGGCGCCCATTTCATCAAGATCATGGCCAATGGCGGCGTCGCCTCGCCGAATGACCCGATCCACTTCCTTGGCTATTCACGCGACGAGATCCTCGCGGCGGTCGAGGAGGCGAGCAATGCCGGCACCTATGTCGCCGCCCACCTCTACACCGACGAGGCCATCCGCCGGGCCGTCGAGTGCGGTGTCCACAGCCTCGAACATTGCAACCTGATCCAGTCCAAGACCGCGAAGTTCGCTGCCGAAAATGGCGCCATCGCCTGCCCGACTCTGGTCACCTATGAATATCTCGGGGTCGAGGGCCCGGCTCTCGGTCTCGATCCGATCTCCGTCAGCAAGGTCGACACGGTGAAGGTCGCCGGGATGAAGTCGCTCGAGATCATGCACAAGGCCAAGCTCACCATGGCCTATGGTTCTGATCTCCTCGGCGAGATGCACCGCCACCAGTCCGAGGAATTCGTCATCCGCGGCCGCGTCCTGCCGGCGATCGAGGTGATCCGCTCGACCACCATGCACGCCGCCAAACTGTGCCGGCGCGAAGGCAAGATCGGCACGCTGCGGGCCGGCGCCTATGCAGACGCCGTACTCGTCGACGGCAACCCGCTGAAGGACCTGTCGCTGCTCACCAGGCAGGGCGCGCATCTGGCCCTGATCATGCAGGGCGGGCGGATGCACAAGAACCAGCTCTCCTGAACGGCGGGCATGATGACGGAGCAGGCGGCATGATGGCGGACGGGCGGCTGCTGGGGCGGGTGGCACTCTACGGAGTCGCCTGGCTCACGCTCGCCTTCATCCTGATGCCGCTGGTCTTCGTCACCTGGCTCGCCTTCTTCGCCCAGGAGATCCCCTCCTTTCCGCCGGAGGGCTATTCGCTGAAATGGTTCGGCGCCATCGCCGGCAATCGCAACTTCGTCACCGGCTTCACCACGAGCCTGCAGGTGGCCGTTGCGGCGACGCTGATCGGGCTGCTGATCGCGGTTCCGGCGAGCCTTATTCTCGCCCGCCGGCAATTCGCCGGCAGCGCCGTGCTCAACCAGTTCCTGCTCTTGCCGCTGGTGGTGCCGGGCGTCGTCATGGGCACCTCGATCTATGTCTTCCAGATCGAGACCGAGATTGCCACTGGCCTGCCCATTCTCGGCTCACTTGGCGGCCTTGTCGCCGGTCACACCCTGCTGGTCATTCCCTGGACGGTGCGGCTCGTCACCGCAAGCCTGACCGGCCTCGATCGGGCCGCTGAAGAGGCCGCCCAGAGCCTCGGCGCCAACCAGTGGACCACCTTCTTCCGGGTCACCCTGCCGGCCATCCGGCCAGGCGTCGTGGCAGGTGCCCTGTTCGGCTTCGTCACCTCCTTCGGCAATCTGGAGATGAGCCTCTTCCTCGTCGGCCCCGGGCGCGTCACCCTGCCGATCGCCATTCTCCAGTATCTGGAATGGAAGATCGACCCGACGGTCGCCGCCGTCTCCGTCCTGCAGATCCTGCTCATCGCGGTCGCCATGATCATCACCGACCGCTACGTCAAGCTTGCCCGAGTCGTCTGATCCATGGCCTCCCTCACACTCGACGCCCTGACCAAGCGCTATGGCGACAATGTCGTCGTCAAATCGGTCTCGCTCGACATCCGGGACGGCGAATTCCTGGTCCTGCTCGGCCCGTCCGGCTGCGGCAAGACCACGACCCTGCGGATGATCGCCGGTTTCGTGCCACCGAGCGGCGGGTCGATGCGGATCGGCGACAAGGACATCACCACCCTGCCGCCTTGGAAACGCAATGCCGGGCTCGTGTTCCAGAGCTATGCGTTGTTCCCGCACATGACCGTCAATGAGAACGTCGGCTTCGGCCTCGACATGCGCAAGGTCGATCGGGCCGAGATCACGAGCCGTGTTGCCGAGGCGCTGCGCCTCGTCCGCCTCGAAGGTTATGGCGAGCGCTATCCGCGCCAGCTCTCCGGCGGGCAGCAGCAGCGCGTGGCGCTGGCCCGCGCCCTCGTCATCCGGCCCGACGTGCTCCTGCTCGACGAGCCGCTCTCCAACCTTGACGCCAAGCTCCGTCTCGAGGTGCGTCTGGAGATCCGCGCGCTGCAGCAGCAACTCGGGCTGACCACGGTCATGGTTACGCACGACCAGGAGGAGGCGCTCACCATGGCCGACCGCCTCGTCGTCATGTCGGACGGCGCCGTGCGCCAGGTCGGGACCCAGTCCGATCTCTACGAGCGCCCCGCCGACCTCTTCGTCGCCGATTTCGTCGGCCGCTCGACCATGATCTCCGGCGCCGTCACGGCGCCCGGCGCCTTCCGCTCCGACGGCGGCCTGTCGCTGTCCTGCCAGCCGTCGGCGGCCGCGGGCCCCGCCACCATTGCCCTGAGGCCGGAGCGCCTGACACTCGGTGCAGCGGCGCAGGGCCTCGCCAACCACGCGACGGGAATGGTGACATTCGTCTCCTATCTTGGCGCCTTGCTGGACGTACATGTGCGCCTCAATGACACCGACCATGTCGTCGTCCAGATTCCCAACCGCTCCGACGGCCATGTGCCGGCCGTCGGCGACACGATCGAGGTCGGCTGGCCGGCCTCGGCCTGCCTCGTCTTTCCGCGCGAGGCTGCCTGAACCACGCGGCACACCGCCGCCAACTGGGAAATCCAGAAGGGAGAAGTCGACATGTCAAAGTTTACCAAAGGCATTGACCGCCGCACCACGCTGAAGGGCCTCGGCCTTGCCGCCGCCGGCAGCCTCCTGCCGGGCGCCGTCTCCACCCCGACCTCGGCACAGGCCGCCGGCCGCATCGTCGTCGGCACCTGGGGCGGCGACTATGCGCGGCTCCTCGCCAAGAACGTCGAGGAACCCTTCCTCAAGTCGAAGGGCTTCGAGGTCATCCAGGACCAGGCCTCCGACGCTCCGCGCCGCGCCAAGATGGTGGCCGAGCGCCGCCTGCCGCGCGGCACGACGGACATCCAGGGCCTCTCCGCCGCACAGATGTTCGAGATGAACGCGGCCGGCGTCGCCGACCCGATCGATTACTCCAGGCTGAAGAATGCCGGAAACCTCATTCCGATCGCCAGGTATCCTTACGGCGTCGGCCACATCATTTCGGGCAAGGTCATCGTCTACAATCCCAAGATGGTGACCCCGGCGCCGACCGCCTACAAGGATTGCTTCGATCCGAAATACGGCAACAAGCTCGGCTTCATCGACATCCAGTACCAGTTCGTGATGCTCGCCGCCGGCCTCGCCGCCGCCGGTGACATGACCGCGCTGGAAAAGGGCAAGGAGCTTCTCCTCGCCGCCAAGCGTGGTGGGGCCCGCATCTATCCGACCAACGAGGCCTTCGCCCAGGCGCTCAAGACCGAGGAGATCTCCATCGGCATGATGTGGAAGGCCCGTGCGGTGCAGTGGCAGAATGCCGGCATCACCGTCGAGGCGGCGGCGCCCAGCGAGGGAACCCTGGCCTATGTCTCCGGCTTCATGATCCCGAAGAACGCCCCGAACAAGGCTGGCGCCTATGCCTACATGGACGCCATGCTGGAAAAGGCCGCCCAGGAGAACTTCGCCATCGACATGGGCTTCGGCCCGACGGTGACCAACGCCGTTGTCGCTCCCGATCTGCAGAAGCGTATCGGCTTCACCGAGGAGGAGAACAAGAAGATGCGCGACCTCAACTACGAATTCCTCGCCAAGAACGACGCGGCGATGAAGGAGTGGTGGGACAAGGTCTTCAAGGCCTGATCGGAGGCACGGCTCGCCATGGCGACAGTTTCATCGCGTCCGGTCGGCGAGCCCGGCAATCTCACGGCGGCGGGCCTCCTCGTGCCCGCCACCATCTTCGTCGCGATCGGCCTCCTGGTGCCGATCGCGATCCTCTTCCGCTACAGCCTGAACGCCTTCGTGCCGGGCCAGTTGATGGTCGACGCCCTGACCATCGACAATTACGTCAAGTTCTTCACCGACCCGTTCTACCTGCAGGTGCTCTGGCGCACGGTACGGGTCGCCATCGCCTGCACAGTCTTCTGCTTGCTCTTCGGCTTCCCGCTGGCCTATGTGCTGGCGCGGACGCAGTCGCCCTACAAGAACCTGCTGGTCATGGCGATCGTCCTGCCGCTCTTCGTCGGCAATGCCGTCCGCGCCGCCGGCTGGATGGTGGCCTTCGGCTCCAAGGGCTTCGTGAACTCGACGCTGATGGCGATGGGAGTGATCTCCCAGCCCATCGAGATCATGTATACCGAGCTCGCCGTGGTCATCGGCATCATCGCGGTCAACCTGCCCTTCATGGTGCTGACCCTGCAGAGCGTCATCGAGGGCATTGACCGCAATGTCGAGGAAGCCGCCTTCTCGCTCGGCGCCCCGCCCATGACCATGGCGACGCGGGTGCTCTTCCCGCTCGCCCTCCCCGGCATCCTCGCCGGCGTGATCCTCACCTTCATCCTGGCGATGAACGCCTATGCCACGCCCGTCCTGCTCGGCGGCCCGAAATTCCAGACCATGGGACCGCTGGTCTTCTCCACCTTCGCCCAGCAGAACAACTGGCCCTTCGGCGGCGCGGTCTCCTTCATCCTGATGACGGCGACGCTCATCCTCACCGTCGCGTCCAGCCTCTTGATCCGCCGCCGCTACGCCTGAGCCAGGGTCACGATTGCTGCCGCCAGTTCATCCTGCGGCCGCGCCGCATCGAACCTGTGCCAGCCGACGGCCCCGAGGTCGTAGCCGAGCTGCGCCTCGACGGTCGCGACCGTCGCGTCGGAGGGATCGCCGCGGCGCGCCGCCACCCGCGCCTTCAGCCGCTCGGGCGGCACGTCGAGCCAGATGCCGGTGAAGACGCAGCCTGCGGCCTGCGCCACCGCCGCTAGCACCTCGCGTTCGCCCGGGCGGGCATGGACGGCATCGGCGACGACGGCAAGGCCGGCGGCGAGTACGGCTGCCGCGGCCCCCCGCATCTCTGCGTAGACGGCGGTGGAGACCTCCGGCCGATAGGCCTCGGGGGCGAGCCGCTCCGTCGCCGCCACGCCGAACCGCGCCTTGCGCAGCCGGTCGCTCGCAAGGATGCGGGCGCCTGGCAGCGGGCCGATCCAGGGCGCCACCAGTGCCGCCAGCGTCGACTTGCCGGATCCGCTGAGGCCGCCGATGCCGACGAGGACCGCCGGACCGGGAGCCAGCGCGGCGCGGGCGAGCGCCAGATAGCTCGCCGCCTCCGCGGCATCGCCCGCCGAAGCCGTCACATGGGCCCGCACCGCCGCCCTGACGGCCACGAGGAAGGGGATCAGGGCCAGGCCTGCGGCCTCACCGGTCGCATCGCAATAGCGGTTCATCAGCCGGTTTGCCGCCGCCCTCTGCTCCAGGTGCCAGAGATCCATGATCAGGAAGGCGAGATCGTAGAGCACGTCGGTGGTGGCGAGATCCTCGTCGAACTCAAGGCAGTCGAAGATCACCGGGCGCCCGTCGATCAGGCAGATGTTGCGCAGGTGCAGGTCGCCATGGCAGCGCCGGACGAGGCCCGCCGCGGCGCGGCTGTCGAGGAGGGCCGCGTGCCGGGACAGCGCCGTCCGGAACTGCCGGTCGAAGGCCTCGGCGGCGTCCTGGTCCATCAGGCCGCTGGCGAAGAAGGCGGCGGCATTGACGTCGAGCACGCGCCCCATACGCCGGGCGCCGTCGCGGTCGGAGGACACCGCCGCGGAGCCGTGCAGCGCGGCGATTCCGGCGGCGAGATCCTCCACGAGGGCGACCGTGAGCAGCCCCTCGCCCGCCAGCCGGTCGAGCAGGCCCGCCTGGTCGAAGGGGCGCATGCGCACCACCGCATCCACCAGCACGCCCGGGCCATCGAAGGCGAGGCCGCCATCGGCCGCGCGGGTGATGCGGCTGACGCCCAGGTAGATCAGCCCTTCGGGGTCCGTGCGCCGGTTGAGCGCGACCTCGCGGGCGCAGAAGGCGAGCCGCCGCTCGGGCGTCGAGAAGTCGAGATAGGGCAGCCGCACCGGCTTCTTCAGCTTGAAGACCACGTCCCGGCCGATCACCACGTGCGAGATATGTGTCGTCACCTGCACCGCCCCGGTACCGGCCGAGCGGGACAGGAAGGCGAGGACCTCTGCAGTCGCATCGCCTCCCGCCATCGCGCCCTTGTCCATCATGCCCGCTGCCTCCGAAGCCCCGCCCCGCGTCTCCCTCGATAGCCGAGATGACGGCGAGGCTCTATGACGAGGATCAGGTGGAGGTCACAGCATGGTCGACGTCATCGTGGTGGGTGCGGGGTCGGCGGGCGCCGCCCTCGCGGCACGGCTTTCGGAGGACCCGGCCCGGCGCGTCCTGCTGCTTGAGGCCGGCCGCGACTGGCGGACGGCCGAGGCGCCGCATGCCCTGCGCAGCGCCAACATCATCCCCTTCATGCACGACCCGCGACACCAGGCGGAATGGCAATGGCCGGGCCTCATGACCCGCCGCACGCGCGCCCAGGAGCCGAAATTCTACTGGCGCGGCAAGGCCATGGGCGGCAGTTCCACGGTCAATGCGCAGATCGCCATCCGCGGCGTGCCGGAGGCCTTCGACACCTGGGCGGCGCTCGGCTGCACCGGCTGGTCGGCGGCGGACGTCATGCCGCTCTTCGACGCCATCGAGGACGACCCCGTCACCGGCACGGGCCCCGGCGCCCGCCGCGGCGGGCCGCTCCCCGTCCACCGCACCCCCTTCGAGGAGTGGGGCAGCGTCGACCGGGCGCTGCGCGCCGCCGCCCTCGCGGGTGGCCATCCCTGGAAGGATGACCTCAACGCCCCCGCAGGCGAGGGCGTCTCCTGCTACCCGATCAACAGCCGCGACGGCCGGCGCGTCACCACCAATGACGGCTATCTCGAGCCTGCCCGCGGCCGCCCGAACCTCATGATCCGCGGCGGCGCGCTGGTCGACCGCGTGCTGTTCGACGGCCGCCGCGCCACCGGCGTGCGCGTCCGTTTCGACGACGGCTCGAGCGAAGACATCATGGCGCACGAGGTGGTGCTGTCGGCGGGCGCCATCCACAGCCCCGCCATCCTCATGCGCTCCGGCATCGGGCCGGCGGGCGACCTCGCCGCCCTCGGCATCGCCGTCCTCGCCGATCTCCCGGTCGGGCGCGGCTTCATGGACCATCCGATCCTGCGCGCCAGCCTCGCCCTCACCCCCGCGGCGGCAGCGCAGCACCCCGATGCCCGCCACACCAATTGCTGCGTCACCTATTCCTCCGGTCTCGCCGGTGGCGGCGAGCGCGACATGATCCTGATCGGCTTCAACCACCGCGGCCTCGGCGACGGTCGCCCCGCCCCCCAGGGCGCCATCGGCATCGCCCTCTACGACGCCTTCTCCCGCGGCGAGGTGCGCCTCGTCTCTGCCGACCCCGACGCCAACCCCGTGGTCGAGGAGAACATGCTGGACGACGAACGCGACCGGCTGCGCATGCGCGACGGCATCCGCCGGCTCGCCGCCCTCACGGCCCATCCCGCCGTCGCCGGCATCGCCTCCGCCATCACCTTCGGCGAGAGCGGGATGGCCTTCGCCGCGGCCGCCGCCCTCCCCGACGCCGAGCTCGACGCGCTGATGCTGGCAGAGGCCTCCGACATCCAGCACGCAGCCGGCACCTGCCGCATGGGACCCGCCGGCGACCCCGCCGCCGTGGTCGATCCCGACCTCAAGGTCCATGGCCTCGACGGCCTGCGGGTCGCCGACGCCGCCATCATGCCCACCGACTGCCGCGCCAACCTGCACTTCACCTGTGTGATGATCGGCGAGATGGCGGCGAGAAGGATGAGGGCGGGACGGTAGGGGTGGAGGGGTTGGAGTTAACGCGACAGCCCGGCGGGGTATGGGCGGGTGCCGACAGCAAATCCCTATCGAGCCAGCTACCTTTCGCCCTTGCCAATCGACGGCGGTGCCTCGAAAAATTTCGCGACCAGTGGATTCCAGTGGCGAAATACCGCCCCGTACACTTCGCAGGCGACTAGGTACCTGCCGCGTGGTGTCGTCAATGCACCCGCGAGCCCCTTGATTGCAACTTGAGGCCGCCCATCGGCGTGCTTTAGGTCGCCCCCGTACTCAAATGTATAGTCATCCGGTGCTTTCAAAGCGGCACAACGGCCGCGGATTGATCCCTCCTCAAAGTCACCCTTGCGGAGATCATGGGCGAAATCATTTCGCACCTTGCGGATTAAATTGAGATCCGCGTAGGCTGTATTCCCATAGATATTTATCATATACGCGATATTTATGCGCGCACTAAAGCTGCTTAAAAAGCCATTCCCATTTATTGCCTCGGCAAAAAGCTTCGGATCATCCCGCAAGAATCGGCGGATCATTGCTGTGAGCTCGACGTCTACAATAGAAGCGCCAAGTATCGCAGCCGAGCGGTCGGTCGCCACCGCGAGTTCAGCAAGAATGGCCTCCCCATCCTTATTTTCTAGAATAAACATGCCTCGCCCTTCTCGCTTCTGCGGACACGTTACTCATGTTACGGCTGGCGTTATACCCCGAATCGATCAGGCTCCTAAGTATAATCGAGCCCAGGGACGGAACGATCATCCCTTTCGCCGCCGTCCTCTTGCCGCTGGTGATCGCATAGGTTAGGTCCAATCCCTCATATCGAAGACGGCGAATGACGCTCGGGTGCTCTGAATGTCCGCATCCAACAGCCCGATATCCCGTTGAGAGGCGACAAAAATGGTGGGCCCGGAGGGACTCGAACCCCCAACCAAGCGGTTATGAGCCGCCGGCTCTAACCATTGAGCTACAGGCCCACCGGCCGGGCGCCTCTGGCGCGCGGCGTGCCGCGAAAAGGCTGCAAAGAAACCCTCGGGGCGGCACGAAACGGTGATGGCATCCTCGTCCCGCGGCGTCAATCATCGGCCGCGCGCAACCCTCAGGATCGCCATGCGCCTCTCTGCCCGCAGCCTGTCCGGCCCCTCCCGCCGCCTGTCCCTCGCCGCCGTCGCGCTTGCCGCCTTCGCCGCCGCAGCGCCTGCCCTCGCCCAGCCCGCCGCGCCACTCCAGCGTCAGATTGCCATCCAGGGCGAGGGCACGGCCAGCGCCGCCCCCAACGAGGCGGTGATCGGCAGCGGGACGCAGGTCCAGGCCCGCACCGCCCGCGAGGCCATGGAGGGCAATTCCGCCGCCATGCGTCAGGTCCAGCAGGCGCTGAAGCAGGCAGGCATCGCCGAGCGCGACGTCACGACCTCCGCCCTCACCCTCCGGCCGGTCGTCGACTATGCGCAGGGCAACCGTCCCCGCGTCACCGGCTACACCGCCGGCCACCGGCTCGAGGTGCGCATCCGCGACCTCGCCACGCTCGGCGACGTGCTCGACCGCATGGTGGCCGCCGGCGCCAACCAGATCGACGGGCTGGAGCTCACCGTCTCCGACATATCGGCGAAGATGGACGAGGCCCGCGTCGCGGCCGTCGCCGATGCCCGCCGCAAGGCGGAGGCGCTCGCCGCCGCCGCCGGAGCGCGGCTCGGCAAGGTCATCTCGATCACCGAGCGCGGCGGGCCGGTGCCGCCGCCGATGGAGCGCGCCACGTCGGCGCGTGCCCTGTCGGCCGCCGCGCCGACGCCCGTGGCGCGGGGCGACCAGACCTTCCGCCTGTCCGTCGCGGTGGTGTGGGAACTGGTTGACTGAGGCCGGAAGCGGTGCGGCCTATTCGGCCGCGTCGTCGCGCTCGCCGAACTGGATCGCGACGTAATGGGCATAGAGACCGTTGCGCGCGATGAGTTCGGCATGGGTGCCGGACTCGGCCACGCGTCCGCCCTCGATCACCAGGATCTTGTCGGCACGCATGATGGTCGAGAGACGGTGGGCGATGACGATCGAGGTGCGGCCGCTGAGCAACTGGTCGAGCGCCCGCTGCACCTCGAACTCACTTTCCGAATCGAGGGCCGAGGTCGCCTCGTCCAGCAGCATGATCGGCGCATCCTTGAGGATGGCGCGGGCGATGGCGACGCGCTGGCGCTGGCCGCCTGACAGGCCCTGCCCGTGTTCACCGATCAGGGTCTGGTAGCCCTCCGGGAGGCCGAGGATGAAGTCATGGGCATGGGCGGCCTTCGCCGCAGCATGGATCTCGGCTTCCGTGGCGCCGGGACGGCCGACCGCGATGTTCTCGCGCACCGTGCCCTGGAACAGGAAGACGTCCTGGCTGACGAAGGCCATGGCGCCGCGCAGCGAGGCGAAGGTGACGTCGCGCACATCCTGGCCGTCGACGGTGATGGCACCGCCGCGCACGTCGAAGAAGCGCTGGACGAGGGAGATGATGGTCGACTTGCCGCCGCCGGAGGGACCCACCAGCGCCGTCGTCTTGCCCCCCATGGCGACGAAGGACAGGTCGCGCAGCACCGGCTCTTCCGCGTGATAGCCGAAGGTGACCCGGTCGAAGACGACAGCGCCGTCGCTGATGGCGAGCGGCGGGGCCGCCGGCTTTTCCTTCAGCGTCGGCTCGGTGTCGAGGAGTTCGTACATCAGCCGGACGCCGACCAGTCCCTTCTCCACCTCGACGCCGAGCCGGGCGAGGCGCTTGGCCGGGTCATAGGCGAGCAGCAGCGCCGTCACGAAGGCGAAAAAGGCACCGGCATCGACGCCCTGGTGGATGACGCGCCAGGCGCCGTAGATGATGGCCGCCGAAATGGCCAGACCGCCGAGCGTTTCCATCAGCGGCGCCGTGCGCGCGCCGAGCGTCGCGATCTTGTCGGCGCGCTGGCGCACGGCCGCAATGGTCTCGTCCATGCGCGCCTGCATCCGGTCCTCCATGCCGAAGGACTTGACGATACGCACGCCCTGGACGGTCTCCTGGACGACACCGACCATGGAGGAGAGCGAGGTGAACTCGCTCTGCGCCAGCCGTCGCACCCGCCGGCGCAGCCGGTTCACGCCATAGACCGCCACCGGCATGACGGCGCCGGAGACGATGAACATCAGCGGGTCGGTGATGATCATCACGACCAGGAGGCCGGCAACCGTCAGCAGATCGCGACCGACAGTCGTGACGATGTTCTGCAGCACGTCCCGCGCCGCCTGGGCATTGTGCGTCACCCGCGTCACGAGGTCGGCGGAGGCGTGCTGCTGGTAGAAGTCGACGCCCTGGGAGAGCAGGTGGTTAAAGATGCGCGTCTGCTGCGCCGCGACGATGGCATTGCCGATGCGCGACAGGATGACGTTGGAGGCATAGGACGCCAGGCCCTTGACCAGGAAGATCGAGAAGACCGTCACGCCGAACCACACCGCGAGGGTGAAGTCGCGGTTCTGGAACACGCCGTTGATCAGGTCCCGCATGATCCAGGCGCTGAAAGCCGTGCAGGCCGCGACGATGGCCATGAACACGAAGGCCAGCGCATAGCGCGGCGCATAGGCCCGCAGACTCTCCCCCACGAGGCGTTTCAGCGTCTGGCCGCGCTGGGACTGGAATGTCGAAAACAGGCGGAAAGGCCTCATGGTGCGCGCGACTCGCAGCGTTCTTGTCGGTCCAATAACAGGTTTCGGGGGCGAGACCAAGGCAAGCGCCCGGCAGTTGGCCAGTCAGGGCAGGCGGCGGCTTGCGAGGGGCCGCCTTCAATGCCAAGACAGCCCCATGGCGACCATCGAAAACCTCTTCGTCACACGGCTCTACCGCGGAGAGATCGGCCCCGAGGACGGTCTGCTGGACGAGATCGACCAGGCCTGCCGCTCTCTGGCGGTGGACGATGCCGCCGGCATCCGCTGGTGCCGCAAGAACGGCTATCCCGGCTATACGAGCTACGCCTCGCTGAACGACCTGCCCTGGCGTTTCCCCATCTTCAAGGCGCTGGCGCGCCAGCTCGACCGGCATGTCGCCGCCTTCGCCAGGGACCTTGCCCTCGACCTCGGCGGCCGCAAGCTCGTGCTCGATTCGCTCTGGGTGAACGTCCTGCCCGAGGGCGGCGCCCACGCCTCCCACATCCACCCGCACAGCGTCATCTCGGGCACGCTCTACATCGCCATGCCGAAAGGCGCGGCGGCACTGAAGCTCGAGGATCCCCGCAGCGGCCGCATGATGGCCCATCCGCCGCGCAAAAGCGCCGCGCCCCGTGAGCTCAAGACCTTCGTCTCCGTGGCGACGTCGCCCGGCGACGTGCTGCTCTGGGAGAGCTTCGTGCGCCACGAGGTGCCGGTGAACCACAGCGCCGAGGAGCGCATCTCCGTCAGCTTCAACTATCGGTGGGGCTGACCGTCCCGGGCCTCAGGCCTCTGGCACCGGCCGCGGACGACCCTCCTCGTCAATCGCGACGAAGGCGAAGGTCGCCTCGGTGACCTTCTCCCGCTCCGTCGTGCGGAAGCGCTGCGCCCAGGCCTCGACATGGATATTCATCGAGGTCCGGCCGACATGAAACACCTCCGTATAGACCTCCAGCACGTCGCCGACGCGCACCGGGCGGATGAAGGTCATGGCCTCGACGGCGATCGTCACCACACGCCCCTGCGCCCGCTCGACACCGGCGATGCCGCCGGCCTGGTCCATCCGCGCCATCACCCAGCCGCCGAAAATGTCGCCATTGGCATTGGTGTCGGCGGGCATGGCACTGATGCGCACCGTCAGCTGGCCGCGCGGCGTGGCTTCGATCGACCGGAGTTGACGAGGCATGGATGATTCCGTCTGAAGGGACCGAGATCCATTGAGCCAGCCTTCGCCGGGTGGCACAACTCCAGCGGAGCGATCGGCACGACCAGGAGCAGCCGAGGAAATCGGTCACCAGGCTCAAAGGAAAGCCGAGCAATTCCGCTGTTCTGGTCGCACTCGCGGCGCCGCAGAAGCCCGCGACAAAGTTCCTTGTTGCAATTGCCCACCGAACGGCGTATCTCATGCCGACGTTTCGGCCGTTCTTTTTTGGCCCCGCGCCGACAATTCGGCGCATCGCTGACAAAAAATCTTCGAAAACGTGACCCGAACTACTCGTGCGTGACGCGAGTCGTCGATCTCTGCTCGCTTCGCGAAAGGATACCCCATGCAGACCGGAACCGTGAAATGGTTCAACTCCCAGAAGGGCTTCGGCTTCATTCAGCCGGACGGTGGCGGCACTGACGTGTTCGTCCACATCAGCGCCGTCGAGCGCGCTGGCCTCTACGGCCTCAACGAAGGCCAGAAGATTTCCTTCGAAGTCGTCGCCGACCGCCGCTCGGGCAAGTCGTCGGCCGACAACCTGAAGGCTGTCGACTGATTTCTCGCATCGCTCGTGCGCGTCGCCGTGGACATCTCGGCGGCGCCCCCAAGCGAGAATCAACCCGCGGGTGCCATGGCGCCCGGCAGGACCCGTTGACTGTTTGAAAATGCGGAGCCGCACCGTTCCCCGGATCGCGCGGCTCCGTACCCGTTTCTTGGCCGGCATTCTCGTCGGCGCCGCGGCGATCGAGGACGTGTCATGAATTCCGAACGCCCGAGACTCTTCATGTTCAAGTCGGGAAGCAACGAGAAGCTCTATGGCTTCGCCTCCGACCATACGGGCGGCAAGCTGCCCGACAAATTCGCCCCGTGGACCAGTATCGGCGTGATCCGCGGTGACCAGAAACCACCCCATGGCCTGAAGCGCGAAGCCATCGAGAACGGCATTGCCGAATTCGGCTTCCAGCTGTGGCGCAAGAAGGATGCTCCGGCCAAGACGGCCTGAGCCCTTTCAACCAACGATCCGACCCGGAGAAGATATGCAGGTTCTCGTCCGCGACAACAATGTCGACCAGGCTTTGCGCGTTCTGAA
The DNA here is from genome assembly GCF_022843985.1 of Phreatobacter sp. Classification (GTDB taxonomy): domain Bacteria; phylum Pseudomonadota; class Alphaproteobacteria; order Rhizobiales; family Phreatobacteraceae; genus Phreatobacter. The sequence continues at coordinate 70,773 of NZ_JALHMP010000023.1, forward strand.
GAAAAAGATGCAGCGCGAGGGCATTTTCCGCGAAATGAAGCAGCGGAAATCGTTCGAGAAGCCGTCGGAGCGGAAGAACCGCGAGAAGGCCGAGGCCATTCGACGGGCCCGCAAGGCTGCCCGCAAGCAGGCCCAGCGTGATGGCCTCATCGCCGCCCCCAAGCCGAAGCCGCGTCCCGACCGCAAGCCGAAGTTCGGCGCCGGATCAGGCCCGCTGGCAGCTCCGCCGGCTGCCGATAACGGCACGCGCTGAAGCGCGGCGCGCCCCCGGCCCTCCGGACCAACCGTGACGACAAAGGGCCCGCGCGGGCCCTTTTTTCGTGACGCGGCGGTGGACCTGCCCCGCACCCCGATCAGGTGAACAGCCGCTCGCCCCGCTCATCGACGATCTGCCGGCCCTTGGCGATCGAGAAGGTCACCGCATCCTCCAGCGAGGCATGCCGGTCGGCACGAATGAACTTGTGCTCCTTCATCGCGCCATCGACCATCTTGGTGATGGTGCCGGCCGTCTGGAACTGGCCCTCGTTACGGAACGGGGCGGCCGTGATGGCGAAGCCCTTGTGCTCGACGGCGGGTGCGCTCGCCGTGCCTTCGGTTTCCGTGGCGTCGGCCTTGCCCCAACCGAACAATGACTTGAGAAAGGACATGGTGCATCTCGCCTGTCTGGGCCTGTCGCCCGAAGCACTTGATACCGCGTCTCCGACGGCAGGGAAACGGCCTGCCCGCCCGGAGAAACCGCCCCGCGACATCTTGGAACATTCGCACGGACAGCCGGTTCATGACAGGTTCATGGCCCCGTGAGCAGGGTGCGCCCGCGTTGAGACTCCCGTTCACGCATGCCGCCGCAAAGGGACGCGTGAGAAAGGTACTGCCACCATGGCTTTCGACTTGGGACGGCTCCTGCCGCTGGCCGGATCGCTCATCATCTCCACCTTCACCGTCGGCGCGGCCCTGGCGCAGGACGCCGTCACCACCGGCGCCGTCAATCTGCGCGCCGGCCCCGGAACGCAGTTTCCGCGCGTGACCACCCTGCCCGCCGGCGCCGGCGTCGACATCACCAGTTGCAGCGGCGCCTGGTGCCGCGTCGTCTATCGCGGCATCACCGGCTTCGTGTCGCGAAACCTCCTCGACGAGGATAGCGTCGTCGTCGCGCCTCCGCGCCGGATTTATGTCGAACCGCCCGTCTATGTCCGGCCGCGCATCTATGTCGAGCCGCCCTTCTACGCCGACCCGCCCTTCTACCCGTCCTATCGGCCCGGCTGGCGTCCGCCCTATCGCTATGATCGCCCGGGCTTCGGGCCGCGCCCCGGCTGGCACGGCGGCGGCGGTGGCCGTCCTGGCCACGGCCCAGGCTGGCACGGCGGCGGCGGT